>NZ_PQWB01000017.1:51288-401085 GCF_002924365.1 Chromobacterium alticapitis
TCGCGCACCGCCTTGACGGTTTCGATGGCGAAGCGGATGCGGTTTTCGAAGCTGCCGCCCCAGTCGTCTGTGCGCTTATTGGTGGCGCGGGCGATGAACTGGTTGATCAGATAGCCTTCCGAACCCATCACTTCCACGCCGTCATAGCCGGCCTGCTGGGCCAGCTTGGCGCAGCGCGCGAAGTCGGCAATGGTTTGCCATACGTCGGCATCGGACAGCTCGCGCGGCTTGTAGAAGTTGATCGGCGCGATCAAGGGCGAGGCCGACACGCACTTTTCCTGGAAGCTGTAGCGGCCGGAGTGCAGGATCTGCAACGCGATCTTGCCGCCTGCCGCGTGCACGGCGTCGGTGATCAGCTTGTGCTTGGGCACTTCATGCTCGTCCGCCAGCTGGGCCGCGCCCTCGGCCACGCAGCCTTCCGGATTGGGGCCGACGCCGCCGGTGACGATCAGCGCCACGCCGCCCTTGGCGCGTTCGGCGTAGAAGGCGGCCATTTTTTCGAATCCGTTCGGAGATTCTTCCAGGCCGGTGTGCATCGAACCCATCAGCACGCGGTTTTTCAGCGTGGTGAAGCCCAGGTCCAGCGGAGCCAGCAGGTGCGGGTAAGCGCTCATGTTTCTTCCTCGTGTCGTTATCGGCTGGGGCATGCCCAAGCCTTTGATTCGTCTGGCGATGTCAACCCTGTCGGCCAAGATACTTACTGGTAAGTAAGTTGTCAACGACGCCGCCTAAAAACCGCCTGGCATGACCTGCCCCGCATTACTTATAATCGCCTCGAACGGCAGACGCCGTCGTCGATAAAGGAGAATAAAAGATGTGCCAAGAAACGCACCACGCTCACGCCGATTGCCTGACCCCGCTGCAGCAGCGCCCGCTGGGCCGCCGCGGCTTCCTGAAACTGGCCGCGCTGGGCGGCGGCGTCGCGCTGCTGGGCAGCTTCGTGCCGCGCACCGCCTGGGCCGCCGGCGGCACCGACGTATTGCTGCTGTCCTGCATGGATTACCGGCTGGTCGATGAAACGGCCGCTTTCATGGATGGGCTGGGTCTGCGCGACAACTACGACCACATCGTTTTGGCCGGGGCCTCGCTGATTGCCATCACCGACAAGTTTCCGGCCTGGAACACCACTTTCTGGCAACACCTGAGCGTGGCGATAGACCTACACCATATCAAGAAGGTGGTATTGCTGGACCACCGCGATTGCGGCGCTTACAAGGTGGTGTTCGGCGAGGACTTCGCCCAGCATCCCGACCAAGAAACGGCGATTCACGCCCAGGCGCTGACGACGCTGAAAAAAGACATCCTGGCCAAGCATCCGCAATTGGCGGTGGACACCTATCTGATGGCGGTGGACGGCAAGGTGGAAGCGATTCCGGCCTGATCCATCCGGACGCGGGCTGAGCCCGCGTCGCGAGTTTGAAGCGACAAACCCCGCCTTGCGGCGGGGTTTGTCATTCGCCGTGGCGCTCGGCGGCGCGGCGGTAGGCCGGGCGGGCCTCGATGCGGTCGACGAAGCGCGCCAGATTGGGATAGCGCTGGCGGCCGTCGCCTTGCGCCGCGATCTGGGCGACAAAGGATAGCTGCACATCGGCGCCGCTCAGATCGTCGCCGACGAAATAATCGCGGCCCTCCAGTTCGCGCTCCAGATAGCCCAGATGGTTGTCTAGCTCGCTGTGGATGCGCGGATGCAGCGGCGCGCCGGCTTCGCCCAAGGTGCCCACATACAGCTGCAACAAGATGGGCAGCATGGCGGAGCCTTCGGCGTAATGCATCAGCTGCACGTAGCGGTTGTAGTCCGGCGAGGCGATATCCGGCGCGAAGCGGCCTTTGCCGTAGGTGCGGATCAGGTAGTCGACGATGGCGCCGGATTCGATCAATACCGCGTCGCCGTCGCGCAGCACCGGGGCCTTGCCCAGCGGGTGGATGGCCTGCAGCTCCGGAGGCGCCAGCCGGGTTTGCGGGTCGCGCTCGTAGCGCACGACCGCATAGTCTTGCCCTAGCTCTTCCAGCAGCCAGGTGATGCGGCGCGAGCGCGATTGGTTCAGATGGTGGACTTCTATCATGGCGGACTCCGGGATTCAGGCGGCGGGCGCGACGCGCGCCAGCCAGGCGAGGATATCGTTTTCCACCTGCGCGCGGTTGCTCTCGTTCAGCATCTCGTGCCGTCCTCCCGGATACACCACGCTTTGCAGGTCCAGCACGCCGGCGTCGCGGTAGCGGATTTCCAGCTGGCCCAGCGCCAGCTTGCCCAGGCTGACCGGGTCGCGGCTGCCGGCGAACAGCAGGATGGGGCAGCGGCGGTTGATGCCCGCGCCGGCCGCCTCGCCGGCTTCCATTTCGATAATGCCGGCGAACAGGTCGGCCCACAGGCCCGGCGCCGGATCGAAGCCGCAGTCCGGGTCGGCGAGATAGGCGTCCACCTCGGCCGCGTCGCGGCTCAGCCAGTCCATGCCGGTGCGCCAGGGCGGGAAGCCCAGGTTGAAGCTGCCGAAGACCAGCGCCGCCATCAGCCGGCTGGGCCGGTCCCAGCCATTGCGGCGGCCCAGGAAGCGCGCCAGCGCGCCTAGCAGCCATGCCAGGGGGCGCTGGCGGTAGCCGGTGGACGACAGCATCAGGCCGGACAGCTGCTGGCCATGGCGCAGGAAATAGGCGCGGGCGATGAAGCTGCCCATGCTGTGGCCCAGCAGGATGATGGGCAGGCCGGGGTGTTCGGCGGCGGCGTGGCGGCGCACGGCTTCCACATCGTCCACCACTTTGCGCCAGCCGTCCTCGGCGGCGAAGAAGCCGCGCGGCGCGGGCGAGGCGCCGTGGCCGCGGTGGTCGTGCGCGTACACCGCGTAGCCGGCGGCGGCCAGCGCCCGGGCGAAGCGGTCGTAGCGCGCGCCGTACTCGCTCATGCCGTGCGAGATCAGCAGCGCGGCGCGGATCGGCCCTTCCGGCCGCCAGTGGCACAGCGGAATGGCGACGCCGTCGGCGGCGGCCAGGGTGGAGCGTTGCATGCGGTGTCCTCTCAGCCGAGCAGGGCGCGGCTGTCGAAATGCGGATTGAGCAGCGATGTCAGCACGTGGTCGCGCCAGGCGCCGTTCAGGAACAGGTAATCCTTGGCCTGCCCCTCTATGGCGAAGCCCAAGCGTTGGAGCAAGGCCGCGCTGCGCGCGTTGGCCGGCTGGTAATTGGCCTGAATGCGGTGCAGCTTCAAGTCATCGAAGGCGAAGCGTATCGCCGCTTCAAGCGCCTCGCGCATCAGGCCCTGGCCTTCGCAGGCCTGGTCCAGGCCGTAGCCCAGGTGGCAGGCCTGGAACACGCCGCGCACGATATTGCTGAAGCCTACGGTGCCGATGACGCGCTCGGGCTGTTCGCGCGTGGCCAGCAGGAAACGCGCGCTGTGGCCTTCCGCCCAGGAGCGCGCGCCCTGGCGCATCTGGGTGCGCCAATAGTCTTCGCTGTAGTATTGCGGCCCCGGCGTCGGCCCCCAGGGTTCCAGGTGGGCGCGGTTGCGGTTGTGGTAGTCCAGCGCAGCCGCCGTCAGGTCCGGGTGGGCCGGCAGCAGTTTCAGGCGCGCGGTGTCGAGTGTGGGTTGAATCAGGCTCATGGCGTTGCGGCTGGTATGACAAGGCAGTAGATAGTAGTCGCAAGCAGGCCTGATGCTCAAGGCATGCCGCCGGCGCGGACCGGCGGCACAGGGCGGGTTTAGCCCGTCAGCCGTTCCAGCGCCTCGCGGTACTTGGCGGCGGTTTTTTCGCGCACGTCCAGCGGCACGGCAGGGGCCGGGGCCTGCTTGTTCCAGCCGGAGGCTTCCAGCCAGTCGCGCACGAACTGCTTGTCGAAGGACGGCGGGTTGCTGCCCGGCTGGTAGCTGTCGGCGGGCCAGAAGCGGCTGGAGTCCGGGGTCAGCGCCTCGTCCATCAGCGTCAGCACGCCGTTTTCGTCCAGGCCGAACTCGAACTTGGTGTCGCAGATGATAATGCCGCGGGTGGCTGCGTATTCGGCCGCGGTTTTGTACAGCAGGATGGCGGTATCGCGCACCTTGGCCGCCAGTTCCGCGCCGACGATGGCCTCGCACTGGGCGAAGCTGATGTTCTCGTCGTGGTCGCCCACCGCCGCCTTGGTGGACGGGGTGAAGATGGGTTCCGGCAGCTGGTCCGCTTCCTTCAGGCCAGCGGGCAGGGCGACGCCGCAGATGGAGCCGGACTGCTGGTATTCCTTCCAGCCGGAGCCGGCCAGGTAGCCGCGCACCACCGCCTCGATCGGCACCGCCTTCAGGCGCTTGGCCACCACGGCGCGGCCCTGAACCTGCGGCAGGTCGGCCGCCGCCACCACGTCTTCCGGCTGGTCGCCGGTCAGGTGATTCGGCACCACGTCCTTGAGTTTTTCAAACCAGAAGTTGGAGATGGCGGTCAGAATCTGGCCCTTGGCCGGGATCGGGTCGTCCAGGATCACGTCGAAAGCCGACAGCCGGTCGGTGGCGATCATCAGCATGCGCGCCTCGTCGATCTCGTACAGATCGCGCACCTTGCCGGAGTAGATCTTCTTCAGGCTGGTCAGGTTGGTGGTGTTCAGTCCGGTCATTATGCTATCTCCAAGAACCTTGATCATAAGATTTGTTTCATGCCCGGAGAAAAAACCAGATGGCATGGTGAAATTGCCGGCTGATATGAATCCAGCTTTGGCATAGACGTGTTTTGCTTTAGGGTTGTTTTCGTCTGGGTCGATGAGGAAGTTGCGAGCATACGGTTCGATATGGGACTTGAAAAAAATAAGAAAATTTTCCAAGGCATCGGATGCCAGCCCCTTACCCAGAAGATCGGTATTGCCTATGCAAAAATCGATGCTGAAATTTTTCCCGGTTTTAGACAGATTATCTTTCCAGAGTGCTGGAATATCATCTTTTTCGCCGATCTCCGATGTCATCACCAGGCAAAATGGATTGTCAGCATGTTTGCCAATCCAGTAATGGAAAACACCATCAAAGTATGGCGATGGATGCTTTCGCCCATCAGCGAATATTTTGATGTCTTCTTTGTGTTCCGGGCTGTTATCCCAAAATTCCATTACATGTGGACTGCTTAGCCAATCCATGATCATGCCAAGGTGCTGATTCGAGACGGCTTCAAACGAAAACATGTTGTCCTCGGAATGCATTGTTGCCAGCGGCCATAAAATGGCGTTGTTCGCGACGCCATTTTGTTTTCTCACAAAGTGTCCTTCAACGCCCTGGCCTGCTCCAGCGCATCGTCCGCCGTGGCGGCCATCACGTTGAAGTGGCCCATCTTGCGGCCGGGGCGCGCGGCTTTTTTGCCGTACAGGTGCAACTGGGCGTTGGGCGCTTCCATTAGCACGTCCCAGTTCGGTTCGCCGCCGTTCTCTTTCCAGACGTCGCCCAGCAGGTTCACCATCACCACCGGGCTGAGCAGGTCGGTCTTGCCCGGCAGCAGGCCGCATAGGGCGCGCACTTGCTGTTGGAATTGATCCGTCAGGCAGGCGGTGAGGGTGTAGTGGCCGGAATTGTGCGGGCGCGGGGCGATTTCGTTGACCACCAGGCTGTCGTCGGCCAGCACGAAGAACTCCACCGCCAGCACGCCCACATAATCGAGCGCGTCGGCCAGCTTGCGCGCCATCTCCTGCGCCTGCGCGGCCAGCGCCGGGGCGATGCGCGCCGGCACGATGGATTCGTCGAGAATGCCGTCCTTGTGGATGTTTTCCGCCAGCGGGAACACCGCGCTTTGCGCCGCGCTGACGCGGGTGACGATGGCCGAGACCTCCAGCTTGAGGTCCAGCATTTTTTCCAGCACGCAGGCCTGGCCGCCCAGATTGGCGTAGGCGGCGCGCGCCTCGGCGGCGGTTTTCACCCGTGCCTGGCCCTTGCCGTCGTAGCCCAGGCGGGCGGTCTTCAGGATGCCCGGCAGATAGGGCGCCAGGTCTACCTGGATATCTTCCACGCTCTCGATGGCCAGATACGGCGCGGTGGGCAGGCCCGCCTTGTTGATCCAGCTTTTCTCGGCGATGCGGTCCTGGGCGATGGCCACGCAGTCGCCGGACGGAGACACGCGCGTGGTCTTGGCCAGCTCGCGCATGGCGTCGGCGTTGACGTTTTCAAACTCGGTTGTGACGGCGGCGCAGCTTTGCGCCAGCTCGCGCAGCGCGGCCGGGTCGTTGTACGGCGCGCGGATGTGGCGATCGGCGAAGGCAGCCGCCGGCGCGTTTTCGTCCGGATCCAGCACGGTGACGCAGTAGCCCATGGTCTTGGCCGCCACGGCGAACATGCGGCCGAGCTGGCCGCCGCCGAGTATGCCCAGCATGGCCGGCGGCAGGATGGCGGCCATTATTCGGCCTCCGGCAGCGTCATCGCCAGCACGGTTTGCTCTTGCGCTTTGCGGAAGGCCACTAGCTTTTCGGCCAGCTCCGGCCGCGTGGTGGCCAGCATGGCTACGGCGAACAGCGCGGCGTTGGCGGCGCCGGCTTCGCCGATGGCGAAGGTGGCGACCGGAATGCCCTTGGGCATTTGCACGATGGACAGCAGCGAATCCTCGCCGCGCAGGTATTTGGACGGCACCGGCACGCCCAGCACAGGCACGTGGGTTTTGGCTGCCAGCATGCCTGGCAGGTGGGCGGCGCCGCCGGCTCCGGCGATGATGGCCGCGAGGCCGCGCGGCGCGGCTTCTTCGGCATACTGGAACAACAGGTCCGGGGTGCGGTGGGCGGAGACGACGCGGGTTTCGCAGGCGATGCCGAAGCGCTTCAGCATGCTCGCGGCGTGCTGCATCACTTCCCAGTCGCTATTGCTACCCATCACGATGCCGACTTCAATCATGGCGGTGCTGCTCGCGTATGGTGAACGAAGACCGCGATTTTAACCGAGGCCGGGCGCGATCCGTTATGGTTTTTTATTTTCATATCAAGACAGTTAGCGCATAAAGCCGCCTCAAAGCGGACGGTTCACGCCAGTTTCGGATACGTGAACAGCAACAGGTGCAGCGTGTTGAAGCCGAGGTGGGCCAGCGCCGCCAGCCAAAGCTGGCGGCGCGCGGCGTAGATCAGGCCATAGCCTATGCCGGCCAGGGTGGCCAGCGCCATCCAGGCCCAGCCGCCGGCCAGGTGGACCAGGCCGAACAAGAGCGAAGCCGCCATCAAGGCCGCGAACGGTTCCGTGCGCAATTCCAGCCAGCGCTGCACGCCGGCGCGGAAGAAGGCCTCCTCGACCAGCGATACCAGAAAGCAGTTGGCCAATAGCCAGGGCAGCAGCCAGGCCGGCCACTTGGGCGCGAAGCCGATGACGCCGGTGGCGGCGGCGATGCCGAGCACGAACAGCAGCGCCAGCGCGCCGACCGCGGCCGCCGGCCAGCCCAGCCGCCGTTCCGGCAGCGGCGCGCGGGCGAGGCCCAGCAAGAGCAGCAGTCCGGCCAAGCCCTTGTCGTAGCTCCAGAACAGCCGATATGGCGCGCTGTCCGGGCTGGCCTTGCCCTGCCACAGCAGCGGATTGTCGAAGCCGGGCAGCGCGTGCACCGCCAGCGCCAGCAACAGGGCGATCCACACCAGGGCCAGTTCGGGGCGAGGCCGGCGCAGCAAGGCCAGCGTCAGGCCGACGCCGGCGGCGGCGAAGACCAGGCCTAAGGGTTGCAACAGGCCGGCGGCCAGCGCCACCATGGCGCTGCAGGCCAGGGCGATCCAGCCCGGCGCGGCCAGGCGCAGGCTGGCGGAGATGAGGCCTATCGCCAGCAGCGCGAAGGCGGCCAGCGACAGGGAGGACGGCAGGAACATGCGGGCTCCGGGAACGCAGTGGACAGGCGTTCGATGATAAGGGCTGGCGCGGCATGCGCCAAACCGCGCCGTTCAGGGCGCGGCGGGCTGCGGCGTGGCAGATCAGGCTGTGACGCATCGACTTGTCCATCGGTGGAAAGGACAGGTGTTCCAGGCTGAATGGCCTAGCGCGGCGCGATGACGATATCGCCCAGGTGGTAGGTGCCGGTGCGATCAAGTTGGCAGAACACCTTGGCGCGCACGGTGACAGCCTGCCCCTTGTATTTGCCCATGTCGTCTTGGTTCAGCGCCAGGCTGGACTTGCTTTGCGCGCCGCAGTCGGCGCCATCGTCGAAGGCCATGGGCTTGGCCAGTTTCAGATGGAAGGCGCGGAAGAAGGTGCCTTCGGCCTTGTCGCCCGAAGAGAGGGGGCCGATGATCGTGCCGCGCAGCGTGATCGGGGTGTCGCCGTCCGCGTGGACCGCGAAGGGACGGGCATGGCCGGCGGCGTTTGCCAGCAGGCAAAACGCGGCTGTGCCGAGGAGGATGCGGGTTTTCATTTGGCTAGCGTGCTTCAAAACGGAATATGGCTCATGCGACGCGGCCCCTGGGGGAGGCGGATGAGGCGCGAGGGCGGCGAATCTGGGTTCGCCTGCCCGCGGTCGCGGCGCGGTTTGGCAATCGATGCGCCCTGCCAGGCGACCGGTTAGCCTATTGCCGCGGCCGAACGAAAACGGGATCTTCAGTTTGCCGAGATCCCGTTTGCGAAAACCGTCGCGGAATTATGTCTTCCGCATCCGCCGTGGTCAATGATGGCCGGCCAGCGCGTCCAGCACCTTGCTGGATAGCGCCGGCGGCTGGGCGGTGACGCGCAGCAGATGGCGCAGCGCCGGATGCGGCGGCCGGTGCACGGCCACGCCGTCCGCCAGCAGCTTGCGCTGGATGTCCTCGGCCGCGGCGGCGTTGGGATACAGCACGGCGACGAAATTAGTGTGCGATGGCAGCACGGTCAGGTCGCGGTCGCGCAGCGCGCTTTCCAGCTTGTCGCGCAATTGCAGCGTGGCCTGCACCAATTGGCTCGAGTAGCTGGGGTCGTCCAGCGCCAGCGTCGCGCCGTGCTGAGCCAGGCCGGACAGCGCGTACTGCGGCCGGATTTGGTCCGCCTTGGCGATGATGTCGGCCGAGGCCAGCGCGAAGCCTACGCGCAGGCCTGCCAGACCGTAGGCCTTGGACAGGGTGCGCAGCCGCAGCGTATTGGGCAGGATGCCGGCCGGCGGCGCGTCTTGCGGCTCGACGCAGAAGTCGACATAAGCCTCGTCCAGGATCAGCATGGTGTGCGAGGGCAGCTGCTGACGCAGCGCCTGGATGTCGGCGGCGGACCAGTAGTGGCCGGTGGGGTTGTCGGGATTGGCCAGGTACAGCGCCACCGCGCGCTCGGCCTGCGCCACCTCGCACAGCCGCGCCAAGTCCGGCCGCAGGCCTATGCCCTGCTGGCGATAGGGCACCTCCAGAATGCGGGCGCCCACGCCTTCGGCGAAATAGCGGAAGGATGGATAGGTGCCTGCGCTGCACACCACGGCGTCGCCGGCATTGCAGCGCAGGCGCAGCGCCAGCAGGATCAGGCTGTCCGCGCCGGCATCGAACAGCACTTGGCTGGCCTCCACGCCGTGCAGCCGCGCCGCGCGTTCGCGCAGCGCCAGCGCGTACGGGTCGGGATACAGCCGCGCCAATTCGGCCAGCGTCTCGCCCCATTGCGCCAGCAGCGGCGAATCGGCGCGCGCCAGGCTTTCGTTGGCGCCCAGCCGGTTGACTACCTTATGGCCCAGCGCCGCTTCCAGCTTGGCGATGCCAGGAAACGGATTGACGATGGTGTGGTGTTCCAGATGGCGCGCGTAATGTGGCATGACGGTTCCCGGTATTCCAATGGATTGTGGCCATTCTAGGCCAGGGGCCTTATCTGACAAGCAATCGTTTGGAAATATCCTTATGCTGACGGTATCAGCGGGCGGCGGAGGCCGCGTCGGCGGGCGCGTGCGGCGCCTGCTGGGCGGCGGGATGCTGCGGCAGCACCAACGGGCCCTTGTAGCCGCAGGCCGTCAGGAGCAGGAACAGGCTGGCGCAAGCGAGCAGGGTACGCATACTGGAAGTCCGTTGTGGCAAAATCGACATACTAGCAAAACCCCGCCGCGCCGTGTTGAGCTGGCCGGCGCCATAGGAAGCCATTATGAACGAAAGCGAATTTCTGCAACTCAGCGACGCCATCTTCGATCGCATCGAACAGGCGCTGGATGACCATGAGCTCGATGTCGACACTTTGCGTCAGGGCAATGTGCTGGAGATCGAGTTTGACAGCGGCGAGAAGATCGTCGTCAACCGCCACGCGTCCAATCAGGAGATGTGGATAGCGGCCAAGAGCGGCGGCTACCATTTCGCGCGGCAGGGCGCAGACTGGATCGCCGCGCGCGATGGCTCGGAGTTCTTCTCCACGCTGGCTGAGGCGATACGCGCCGGCAGCGGCGAGGCGTTCGACTTTAATATTTGAATGAAATGCCAATTGTGTATTTTGAATTGCAAATTCATGCATTTACAAAGTGTTTACATTTGTTAATGTCCAGGTAAGAACTTGATCTGCCGCAGATAAGCATTCTGTTATGCGCAGCAATATTCGAGCAAGACGATTTTCTAATATTGCTTTGCGAGGACTAGATCATGCTCTCCCCAACCATCAATGTCGGCAATACCGGCTTCATGCTGCTGTGCGCCAGCCTGGTCATGCTGATGACGCCCGGGCTGGCTTTCTTTTACGGCGGCCTGGTCGGCCGCAAGAACGTGCTGACCATCATGGCCCAGAGTTTCATGTCCCTGGGCTGGACCACGGTGCTGTGGTTCGCCTTCGGCTATTCGATGTGCTTCGGGCCCAGCTGGCACGGCATCATAGGCGATCCCACCTACTATGCCTTCATGCGAGGCGTGACGCTGAGCAGCATGTACGCCGGCAACGACGCCGGCATTCCGCTGATCGTGCACGTGGCCTATCAGATGATGTTCGCCATCATCACCCCGGCGCTGATCACCGGCGCCTTTGCCAACCGGGTGACGGTGAAGGCCTATTTCCTGTTCCTGACCGGCTGGCTGGTGCTGGTCTATTTCCCCTTCGTCCACATGGTGTGGAGTCCGGACGGGCTGCTGGCCAAGTGGGGCGTGCTGGACTTCGCCGGCGGCATCGTGGTGCACAACACCGCCGGTTTCGCCGCGCTGGCTTCCATCCTGTATGTCGGCCGCCGCTCGCTGGTGGAGAACAAACCGCATAATGTGCCGCTGATCGCGCTGGGCACCGGCCTGCTGTGGTTTGGCTGGTACGGTTTCAACGCCGGTTCGGAATTGAAGGTAGACGCCGTGACCGCCTCCGCCTTCCTCAATACCGACGTGGCCGCCTCTTTCGCCGGCACCGCCTGGTTTCTGCTGGAATGGTCGCACGCCAAGCAACCCAAGTTTGTCGGCTTGCTGACCGGCGCCGTGGCCGGCCTCGCCACCATCACGCCGGCCGCCGGCTATGTGTCGCTGAGCAGCGCCGCCGTCATCGGCCTGATCGCCGCCGTGGTGTGCTACTTCGCCGTGCAATTGAAGAACCGCCTGCAATGGGACGACGCGCTGGACGTGTGGGGCGTGCACGGCGTGGGCGGCCTGTTGGGCACTATTTTGCTGGGCGTGTTCGCCACCAAGGGCTGGAACGCGGCCGGCGCCGACGGCCTGTTGTATGGCAACGCCGACTTCCTGTTCAAGCAGGTCGTCGCCGCCGTGGTGTCCGGCGCCTGGGCCTTCGGCTTCACTTACGGCATGCTGTGGCTGATAGACCGCGTCACCCCGGTCAAGGTGGGCGCGGCCGTGGAGCAGGCCGGCCTGGACGTCAGCCTGCATGGCGAGGAAGCGTATATCTGAGCGCGGAAGATTCCCTGCGCAAACCAAGCCGCGGCGCGACCGCGGCTTTTTTATTCAGAGCCAGGGCGAGGCGGCCCGCCACAGCATGGAGGCGGCCACAGCCGCCACCAGCAAGGCGAAGCCGCGCAGCAGCTGGGCGGGCGATAGCCGCGCGGCCAGCCGCCGCCCCAGCAGCATGCCGGCCATGGCCGCCAGCACGAAACCGGCGGCGGGCAGCAGCGGCGGTGGCGAGCCATGCCACAGCGAAGCGGCCACGCCGCCGCCGCCGACCAGGGCGATCACCAGCAACGAGGTGGCGACGATGGCGTGCATGCTCAGATCGCTGAGCCGGCGCAGCGCCGGCACGATGACGAAGCCACCGCCCACGCCCAATAGGCCGGTCAGCAGGCCGGTGAAGGCGCCGACGCCGGCCAGCGCGGCCAGGCTGACGGCGTTCCAGCGCAGGCGGCCGGTGGCCGGGTCTTGCCGGCACACGGCGTCGCGCCGCAGCTGGACGGTTTGCGCCGCGGGATGGGCCGAACGCCAGGAGCGGGCCGCCACGATCAGCATGACCAAGGCGAACAGCGCGGCCAGCAGCGGCGCGGGCAGCTTGTGGGCCAGCAAGGCGCCCAGGGCGGTGAATGGCGCGCCGCAGAGCGCCATCAGCAAGGCGGCGCGGTAGCGCACCAGCTGGCGGCGCCAGCCATGATAGGCGCCGAGCGCCGCGCCGGACGCCACGGCCAGCAGCGCCACCGGGGCGGCTTGCGGCAGGCTCCAGCCCTGGGCGGCCATCAGCGCCGGAATGGCCAGGATGCCGCCGCCGGCGCCGGTCAGCCCCAGCACGGCGCCGACCAGCGCGCCCAACAGCAGCGTCAGCAGCATGAGGCGGCTTTCCGGGCCGCCGCGTCGGCGCGGGGACGGTCTACAGTCTGAGACATGGGGTCGATTCTCTTAAATGTATACTTTACAATATTATATATATTAATATAATGATGTAAAGGACTCAATGCGGAGGACATCATGCCTGCCCAGATAGCAAGCTTTCACGACAGCGTCACCGAAACCATCAGCCACGTAGTCTACGACCGGCCGGGCGGCCACGCGGCCATCATCGATCCGGTGCTGGATTTCGATCCCAAGTCCGGGCGCACCGCGCATGGCGGCGCGGATCGCCTGCTGGCCTTCCTGGCCGAGCAAGGGCTAACCTTGCAGTGGATACTGGAAACCCACGCCCATGCCGACCACCTGTCGGCGGCGGCGTATTTGAAGGCGCGGGCCGGCGGCCGGATCGGCATAGGCCGCCGCATCGGCGAGGTGCAGGCGGTTTTCAAGAAGCTATTCAATCTGGAGGGCGGCTTCCGCTGCGACGGTTCGCAGTTCGACTGCCTGTTCGACGACGGCGATGTTTTCCGCATCGGCGAGCTGGAGGCGCGGGTGCTGGCGCTGCCGGGCCATACGCCGGCCGATGTCGGCTACCAGGTGGGCGACGCGGTCTTCGTCGGCGATACCCTGTTCATGCCGGACGTGGGCACCGCGCGCTGCGATTTTCCCGGCGGCGACGCCGCCGAATTGTATCGTTCCATCCGCAGGCTGCTGGCGTTGCCGGACGACACGCGCTTGCTGCTGTGCCACGATTATCCGCCCGCGGGCCGGGCGCCGGCCTGGTGCGCGACGGTGGCCGAGCAGCGTCGGGCCAATCTGCACACGCGGGACGGCGTGGACGAGGCGGCCTTCGTGGCGATGCGCCAGGCGCGCGACGCCACGCTGGACATGCCGCGGCTGATTCTGCCGTCCATCCAGGTCAATATTCGAGCCGGCCAATTGCCGCCGGCCGAGGACAACGGCGTGCGCTACTTGAAGCTGCCGCTGGACGCGCTGTGAGCGCGTCGCGTGTCTTCCTGTTTGGCCAGATCCAGCGCCTTGGCCCGCGCGCCGGCGTCGCCCTGGGCGCCCGCGCGCGCGTACCAGCGTATCGCCGCCGGGATGTCCCGCTTCACGCCGCGGCCGTGCTCATACATGCTGGCGGTCAGATACTGCGCGCCGGCGTCGCCTTGCTTGGCCGCTTCCTCGTACCAGTAGGCGGCTAGGCGGTCGTCCTGCGGCGCGCCGCGGCCCAGGAAGTATTGGGTGCCCAGGTCGATCTGCGCCGGCAGATAACCCTGACGCGCCGCCAGCGCGAACCAGCGCGTGGCCTCGTCCAGCGATTTGGGCAAGCCGTCGCCGCGCTCGGCCAGCAGGCCCAGCGCGTGCTGCGCCTGGGCCAGCTGCCGATCGGCGGCGAAGCGCAGCCAGTACAGCGCCTGCCGCTTATCCACCGGTCCGGCCTCGCCTTTCCAGTCCATCATCGCCAGATCGAAAGCCGCCACCCGGTCGCCTTTTTCTGCGGCCTGCCAGAAGGCGATGCGGGCGGCAGCCAGCCGTCCGTCTTGATAGTCATGCCAGCCCGGCACTTCGGGCGCGGCCGCCAGCGCGCCCAGGCTGAACAGCAGCGGCCAGATCGCGAGATGTCTCATTGCGCTTCTCCCCCCACTTTCAGCTTAGTCGGCGGCGGCGGCGCGTTCTGTCGGCTGACGGGGCGGCCCGCGGCAGGCTACACTATTCGACTAGATGTCATTTTCGGAGTCCCCGATGAGTTCCTCCCCGGTTGATCCGCTGTGGTCGGCCATCCGCGACGAGACGCTGGCGGCGGTCAACGACGAGCCGCTGCTGGCCAGCTTTCTGCATATGACCGTATTGCGCCACGCCACGTTGGAAGACGTGCTGGCCTTCCATCTTTCCAGCAAGCTCGCCAGTCCGGTGATGGACCCGCGCGCCTTGCTCGAGCTGTTCCGCGAAGCCTTCCAGGCCGATCCGGCCATCAGCGAGGCGATGCGCGCCGACATCCGCGCCTGTTATGAGCGCGACCCGGCCTGCGACCGCTATTCCACACCGCTTTTGTATTTTAAGGGCTTCCACGCCGTCCAGAGCCAGCGCATCACTCACTGGCTGTGGCAGCAGGGGCGGACCACGCTGGCGCTGTTCCTGCAGAACCGCATTTCCGAGGTGACCGGCGCGGACATCCACCCGGCCGCGCGCATAGGCGAAGGCGTGATGCTGGACCACGGCACCGGCCTGGTGGTGGGCGAGACCGCCGTCATCGGCAACAATGTGTCCATCCTTCACGGCGTGACGCTGGGCGGCTCCGGCAAGGAGCGCGGCGACCGCCATCCCAAGATAGGCGACGGCGTGATGCTGGGCGCCGGCGCGGCGGTGCTGGGCAATATCCGCGTAGGCGAATGCGCCAAGGTGGGCGCCGGCAGCGTGGTGCTGGAAGACGTGCCGCCGCATGCCACGGTTGCCGGCGTGCCGGCGCGCGTGGTGGCCCAGGCCTGTCCGGGCACGCCGGCGCTGGACATGGACCAGCGCGTGTAGCGCGGCGGCGGTTAGTAAAAGCACAGCGCGGCGAGGCGCTCCCCAGCTTCGCCGCGCCAGGCGGCCGCGCGCGCGGCCGGCCCTTGTCCCGCAAGCGTCTCCACGCTTGGCGCTTTCCCAACAGTCGGCATGCCGGCGGCTTGGCCTCGTGTAGTTTAGCCGTTACAATGCGCGCGGCCGGCGACCCGCCCCGATATTGCATGGCGGCGCCGGGTTCATCAGGAAAACCACCCCATGAACGTCAGAGTTGTCGATTACCGCGCCCCGGATGCCGCGGAGCAGTTCACCCGTTCCCTGCACGAAACCGGCTTCGGCGTGCTGACCAACCATCCCATCCCGCAAGACCTGGTCGAAAAGATCTACGCCGACTGGCTGGCCTTCTTCAATAGCGAAGAGAAGTTCGACTACGCCTACTCGGTGGAGAAGCAGGACGGCTGGTTCTCGCCGGAGGTGTCGGAAACCGCCAAGGGCGCCACGCTCAAGGACATCAAGGAATATTTCCACATCTATCCCTGGGGCCGCGTGCCAGGCAAGCTCAAGGCCGACGCCGACCGCTACTACGGCATCGCCAACAAGCTGGCGCAAGAACTCTTGTCCTGGGTGCAGCAATACACCCCGTCCGACATCGCCGCCAACTACCGCGAACCGCTGTCGCACATGATTGAAGGCAGCCAGCAGACCCTGCTGCGGGTGCTGCGCTATCCGCCGCTGACCGGCAATGAGCCGGCCGGCTCGCTGCGCGCCGCCGCACATGGCGACATCAATCTGCTGACCATCCTGCCGGCCGCCAACGAACCGGGCCTGCAAGTGCAGGACAAGAACGGCGACTGGATCGACGTGCCCTGCGACTTCGGCACCTTGGTGGTGAATATCGGCGACATGCTGCAGGAAGCCTCCGCCGGCTACTACCCGTCCACCCAGCACCGCGTGGTCAACCCCAGCGGCGAGGGCGCGAAGAAGAGCCGCGTCTCGCTGCCGCTGTTCCTGCACCCGCGTCCGGAAGTGACGCTGTCCGACCGCCACACCGCCGGCAGCTACCTGGACGAGCGCCTGCGCGAGCTGGGCGTGAAGATGTAAGCGTCCGCCGAAATGTCAAAAACCGAAGCCCGCGCTTCGGTTTTTTTTCGTCCGCCGGCAGGCCGCTTGCAGCGAGCGGAGAATTCGCCAACTACGATGACACTAGGCGCGGCTTTTCCTTGCCTCGGCGCAAGGAGTGAACCATACCGATGGGCCGCCGCCGGGACCGCCCGTCGGTCCGTTGGCAAAGGGAGATTCATGCGCGGCGTTGTTCCGACCTTCTCGGCCATGCCGGACTGGCTGGCCATGGTTCTGGTCGCGGCGGCCTACTGTCTGGTCAATTGGCTGGGACAGCAGGCGCTGATGCTGGAACTGGACATGGACAGCGTGGTCTGGCCGCAGCCCGGGTTCGCGCTGGTGGCCATGCTGCTGCTGGGCTGGCGGGTGTGGCCCGGCCTGTTGTTGGGCGCGCTGCTCAGCGAGGCCTGGCGCTGGCGCGGCGCGCTGGACGGCATGCACGGTCTGTCGCCTGTCCTGGGCGTGGCGCTGGGCGTGCTGGCGCAGACGCTGTTCGGCGTCTGGCTGGTGCGGCGCCATTTCGGCCGGCGCAATCCGCTGGACAACTTTAGCCAGTGCGTGGCCTTCTGCGTGATCGTGGTGGCGATGACCCTGATTGGCAGCCTGATCGCCACCACCAGCCTCTGTCTGACCCATGCGCTGCCGCAGAAGGAATGGGTGTCGCGGCTGGGTTTGTGGTGGTTGTGCAGCAGCTGCGGCACTCTGCTGTTCGGCAGCGTGTGTCTGAACCTGTATCACCAGGGTTGGCGGTTGCCGGACCGCGAAGTCCGCTACGAGATGCTGGCCTATTTCGGCATGGTGGCGCTGTTGACCGCCGGCATCTTCGTCTGGTGGCATCCCACGGTGGACACCACCTATCCGCTGGACATGCTGGTGTTGCCGCTGGTGGCCTGGGCGGCCTTCCGCTTCACCACCCGAGAGGTCTTGTTGGCGCTGCTGCTGATACTGTGGCTGGCGCTGTGGGGCACGCGCCACGGCGGCGGCCCCTATCTGGGCTATTCCGCCTACAGCACCCTGATCATCCTGCAAACCTATATCGGCATTCTGACCGTGGTGTCGCTGGGCGTCAGCGCGCTGGTGGCGGAGCAGCGCAAGGTCAAGCTGGAACTGAACCAGCAGCAGGAACTGCTGGAGCAGCAAGTGCGCATTCGCACGCTGGCGCTGGAGCAGTCGCACGCCGAGGTGCTGGCGCTGTCGCGGGTTGATCCGGTCACCGGCATCGCCAACCGGCGCAGCTTCGAGGAAAGCCTGGAGGGCGAATGGCGGCGGGCGCGGCGGCTGGGCACCTCGCTAGGCATGCTGATGATAGATATAGACTTCTTCAAGCTGTACAACGACCACTACGGCCATGTCAGCGGCGACTACTGCCTGCGCGAAGTGGCGCAGGCCATACGCAGCAGCGTGCGCCGGCCGCAGGACTTGGTGGCGCGCTACGGCGGCGAGGAGATCGTCTGCCTGCTGCCGGACACCACGTCCGAGGGCGTGGCCTATGTCGGCGAGGCAGTGTTGGACGCGGTGCGCGACCTGCAACTGCCGCATGTCGGTTCCGTGGCGGCGCCGTATGTCACGATCAGCATAGGCGGGGCCAATGTGCAGCCGCGCGAGGTGGCGGACAGCCGCCAGCTGATCGAGGCGGCCGATCGCGAGATGTACCGCGCCAAGCAAAGCGGGCGCAATCGCATCATCGTGGCTGGGATGGATTTGCCGGAGGCCGACGACGCCTAACGTCCGCTCATCCGGCGAAAGCGCTCCTCCAGCTGTTTCAGCACCCGCAGCGTGGTTTCCAGCTGCGCCGGCTCGATATCCGCCAGCGCCTGGCGGAAGAATTCCTGGCGTTGCGGCGCGGCCGCCGCCAGTAGGGCGCGGCCGCCGTCGTCTAGTGAAACCAGGGTGTGGCGATTGTCGACGGGATCGGTATCGCGCCGCACCAAGCCTTCGGCCTGCAATGGCTTCAACAGCCGGGTCAGCGCGCCCGGGTCCATCTGCAATTGCGCGGCCAGCCGCTTTTGGCTGACCTGCCCCAATTCTTCCAGCGCCTTCAGCGCGCGCCAGCGCGGCAGCGCCTGGCCCACCTGGTTTTCGAAGGCGCCGTACATGGCGCGGCCGCTGCGGCCCAGCTGCTGCAGCAGATTCGGTTGGGTGTCAGTCATGGCGCGGCGCCTCGGCGGAAATCATGGAGGAGAGCTGTATCGCCGGGACCTTGCGCGCGAGCCACAGGCCGGGCAGCAGCAGGATGGCCACCAGCCATTGGCTCAGATGGATGGCGTCCACCAGCTGCAGCCGCGTGGCTGCCAGCAGCGCTTCCGGCTGCGCGGCGGCGGCGGCCAGGCGGAACTGCGCCAGAATGGCGGGGTTGAGCAGGGTTTGCGGATCGGCCAGCCAGGACTGCCAGGCGCCGCCGTGGCGGGCCTCCAGCATGGCGGCGACGCCGTGCTGGAACTGTCGGCTGACCACCACGCCCATCACGGCCGTGCCCAGCATGCCGCCCACCATGCGCGTGGATTGCAGCATGGCGGTGGACACGCCCAGTTGCTGGCGCGGCGCCAGCTGCTGCACGAAGATGGTCAGATTGGGCATCAACAGGCCCAGGCCCAGGCCGCCCAGCATCATATTGGCGATGATCAGCCAGTGCGCGGTGGCCGGCGTGGCGCGCGTCAGCAGGGCGGCGGTCAGGGCGAACATCAATAGGCCCAGCGTCAGCAGCCGCGTGGGGCGGCGCAGCCGCTGCACGATGCGGCCGTTGACCATGCTGCCCAGAGTGATGAATACCACCAGCGGGGTCACCAGCAGGCCAGCCTGGTTAGGCGACAGGCCGAAACCGGCCTGGAACATCAAGGGCGCGTAGTACATCACGGCGAACATGCCGAAGCCCATCAGCAACGAGAGCCCGAACAAGGGCGCGAGGCCGGGATGGGCCAGCATGCTGGGCGGCAGCAACGGGTTGGGGCTGCGCTTTTCCCACCAGATCAGCGCCAGCAGCGCGGCTAGGCTCAGCGCGGCCAGCAGGCCCAGCAACAGCGGCGGCTTGTGCTGCGGCAGCCACTCCACCGCCAGTTGCAGCGAGCCGAGGAACAGCGCGATCAGCGCGGCGCCCTGCCAATCCAGCCGCGACGGTGGCCGCGCCGCCTGGCGGATCACCGGCAGGAAGCGCCAGACGCAGGCCAGGCTGATCAGGCCGACCGGCAGGTTGACGAAGAACACCGATCGCCAGCCGAAGTATTCGGTCAAGAAACCGCCCAGAGACGGACCGACGGCATTGGCCAGGCCGAAGGAGGCGGACAGCATGACTTGCCAGCGCAGGCGCTCGGCGGTATGCGGAAACAGATCCGGCACGCAGGCGAAGGTGGTGGCCACCAGCATGCCGCCGCCTACCCCCTGCAGCGCGCGCGCCAGCACCAGCTGCGGCATGGTCTGGGCCAGGCCGCACAGCATGGAGGCGGCGGTGAACAGCGCGATGGCGGCCAGCACGAAGGGTTTGCGGCCGTGGTCGTCGCCCAGCTTGCCGAAGATGGGCACGGTGATGACCGAGGTCAGCAGATAGGAGGTGCCCACCCAGGCGTATAGGGCGAAGCCGCGCAGGTCGGCCACCACCGTCGGCATGGCGGTGCCGACCACGGTCTGGTCCAGCGCCACCATGATCAGCACGCAGCACAGGCCCAGCATGGCCAGCAGGCGCTGGCGGAAATCCAGCCCGGCGGCCAGCGTGGAGGAATCGGGAGCGTTCATGATTGATTCGGCAATAATTGCTATATCAATTATTTTGCCGACAGCCGAAGCGGCTGTGCGAACGCAGAGGTTAAGAAATGTTGCGGCGGGGCCTCAGTAGCCCTGGCGCGCCAGCCAGCTGGCTTCCTCGCTATGAGCGACGGTATGCACCAGCCAGTCGCGGAAGGCGCGCACCTTGGGCAGTTCGGCCAACTCATGCGGATAGACCAGGTAGTAGGCCCACTCGGTTTCCAGCACCGTGTCGAACGGAATCACCAAGCGGCCGCTGTCCAGATCCTGCGTCACCATGGAGGCTTGGGCCAGCGTCACGCCCATGCCGGCCACGGCGGCGTGCAGCGCGTACTCCAGCGCGTCGAAGGTGACGCCGCTTTCCGGGTTGACGCTGCTGACGCCGGCCAGCTTCAGCCAGCGCTTCCAGGTGTTCTGGTCGCGCCATGGATGCAGCAGCGTGTGGTGCTTCAGATCGTCCGGCGTGTGCAGCGGGTGCTTGCCGGCCAATAGGCCGGGCGCGCACACCGGGATCAGCTTCTCGCGGCAAATGCATTCCAGCCGCAGGTCCGGCGCGGCTTCCGGGCTGGACAGGCCAACTACGGCCAGGTCGTACTCTGCGCGGTTGAACGGCTTGTTGTGGATCAGCTGGGTCAGCAGGTGCAGGGTGTATTCCGGGTGGCGCGCCTGGAAGTCCGCCAGGTTGGGCAGCACCCAGCGCATCGCCGGCGTTGGCGGCATGCGCACCCTGAGGTCGCTCTGGCGCAGGCGCAGCGCTTCGCTGGCCTCGTTCAGCAACTGGAAAGCTTCGCGCGCCGGCTTGACCAGCGCCTCGCCTTCGGCGGTCAGCGCCAGGCCGCGGGCCTGACGTGTGAACAGTGTGGCGCCGTAGTATTCCTCCAGAGTCTGGACGTGGCGGCTGATGGCGCCCTGAGTCAGGCTGAGCGCCGCGGCGGCGCGGGTGAAGGACAGATGTTCGGCGGCGACGACAAAAACGCGCAGGGCATTCAGCGGAGGCAGCTTCATGCTGTTGTATGCCTTTTCTTCATAGTTTTCATGATATTAACTGCTTTGTGCGAAACGACGCCACCGCTTATGCTGCTGCAGTGTCGCCGCCGGTCACGGCGGTGGGCAATCGCAACCGGAATGCATGGCTGCTCACGCAACCATGCATATCGGTTGATTCTGGCACAGCTTTGTCCGACAAGCGACATCATTGTCGGACAATGGCGCGCCCTGCGTTCTCGTATGATTTGTCTGCCAGTCCACGTTGGCATGCACGGGCTCCTTGCGGAGCCCGGTTTTTTTTGTCCGCTCGGCATGAAAAATGCCGCCGGCCAAGTGGCGGGCGGCATCGCGGTCGTGGCGGCGGCAGAGCTCAGCAGCCCTGGCTCAGCGCCAGTTCCAGGCTCTTCTGGTAATGCTGCTGCGATAGCTCCTCCTTGCCGGTGGATTCGAACAATCGCGCCAGCTCGGCGTGCGCGCACAGCGTGGGCTGGATGGACGCGCTCGCCTCCAGGTAGGCTTGCGCCTTGCCCCACAGCTGCTGCGCCAGCGCCAGCCGGCCCAGCGCCAGCAACAGCCAGTGGTCGCGCGGGCGCTGCTTCAGCCAGGCGTCGGCATCCTTCAACAGCTCCAGCCGTTTGTCCACGCTGAGGTGGGCGGCCAGCTGGCCCAGTTCGCGCGCCAGTTCCGGCAGCTCCATATCGTCGCCGGCCAGGGCCTCGGCCAGCAGCGTGGCGGCGGCGTCGTAGGCTTGCAGCCGGATCAGATGGGCGACTACCTGCTGCTGCAGCTGCGGATTGCCGCTTTCCGGCGCCGGGATGCGGCGTAGCCAGTCTCGCACCTCGCGCTCGGACAGCAGGCCGGTCAGTTGCTGCTGGTAGGCGGCCAGACGGTAGCGGCGCGCCTGTTCCGGCTCCAGCGCGTCCGCCTTCAATAGCTTCTCGGTCAGGCTGAGCACGGCCTCCGGCTGCTTTTGCAGCAGGCGCACTTTCAGCTCCAGCCGCAGCGCGTTGGTCAAGTTGGGCGACAGCGCGCGCGCGCGCTCAATGGCGGCCAGCGCGCCCAGCGCGTCCTTCTCTTCCAGCCGCAGCTCGGCGTCCAGCATGTGGCGCGCCAGCTGCAGCCGCTCCGGCATCTTGTCCAGCTGGGCGAGATAGCCTTCCCGCTTGTCGGCGGCGCCGGCGTAGCCGGCCGCGCGGGCGGCGATCAGCAGCGCCAGCGCGCGGTTTTCCGGCGCATACTCGTCGTCCAGCGATTTGGCGGCCTCGCGCTCGGCTTTCTGGTAGCGGCCTTCGAAGTAGGCGATGCCGGCTTCGCGCAGCGCGTGGCGGGCGGCCTTCAGCTTTTTCTGGCGCTGGAAGCGCTGCACCTGGCGCGGCAAGTCCGCAGCCAGCGCGAGCAGCCGCAGCGCGAGGTGGGTGGCGACGATCAGCGCCACCACCAGCACGATCATCAGGTTGAACGACACTTCCATCCGGTACGGCGGCAGGAACAGGATGGCGTAGCCGGTATTCAGGGTGGAGGCCAGCCCCACCAGCACGGCCAGCGCGAACAGGCCGGTAATCCACAATGCGAATCTCACCGTTTACTCCCCGCTGTTGCCTTGAGCGTCGCGCACGGCCTTCAGGCTGGCGCTCATGTCAGGCAGGCTGATGTCCAGCGGCGCGCCTTCGAGCTCCGCCAGCGTGGCCAGCCACTGGGTGGTGGCCGCGGCGTCGCGGTCGAAGTAGCGCTGCACGTAGCTGCGCGCGGCGGCGATGTCGGCGGCGTAGGTCTTGCCGTCGCGCTGCAGCAGCGCCAGGCGAGCGTCCAGCAAGCGCATCTTCAAGTTCTCGCGCAGGAAGAAGGCCTGCTCCGGCGACAACAGCAGCGCTTCCGGCTTGTCCATGCGGCGGATGTGCACCAACTCGCCCAGGCTGCCGCTGATTTCGGCGGACAGGCGCTCCCACCACGGGGCGTTGGTCGCCGGCTGCGCCGGCTTGCCGCTTTGCGCGCTGGCGAGGCGATGCGCGTCCACCGCCAGCGGCAGTGTGTCCACGCCCAGCATCAGCCGGTCTATCTTGACCGTCAGGCCGACGTTGTCCAGATAGGGCAGCGCCTTCAGTTTTTCCAGGTCCGAGGCTACGGCCTTCTTCACCGCGATCAGTTGCGGGCGGTCGAACTTGGCCAGCCGCGCGTCCACCATTTCCAGCGCGGAGACGGCGGCGCTGACGTTGCCGGCCAGCTGCAGCTGCTGGCTGGCGATGGCCAGCGAATGCTCGATCTCGGACAGCAGCCAGTCGGTACGGTTCTTGGTCAGTTCCTGGTACATGCCGTTCAGCGTGGCGTACTGGCCGGCCGATTCATTGACGCGGGCCTCCAGCAGGGCCAACTTGCCGTCGGCGGCGCGGGCGGCCAGCATGGCCTGCTCGGCGATGACGCGCTGCTCCTTGCCGGCGCCGCTGCCTTCGGCCAGCCGGCGCGCCAGCTCCTGGCGCATGGCGTCCAGTTGCTGCTGAGTGGAGAAGAACTGCCAGCCGGAAACGCCCAGCGCGACGATCGCCACCAGGATGGCGAGGTTGTGGCGCTTGCGGGAAACGGGCGGCTGGGCCGGGATGGCTTCGTGGATCTGGGATTCGCTCATGGGTGACGACGGAACCATTCTTTGAGGCCGGCGACCAGTGCGGCGTCGTCGGCCCGGGTTGTCACGATGCGCGCCGCGCCGAGGGCGGCCAGGCGTTGGGCAATGCGCGGATGCGGCACGCAGTACAGCAGGCATTGTAGCGCTCCGGTCCGGCGCGGACCAGCCAGTCGGAACAATTGCTCTACCATTTCGCTTGAGGTGATGATGACGGCATCGGGCGGCGCGGCGTCGAAAGCCGCCCAGTCCGGCGCGCCGTCGAGTCGGCGGTAAACCTCGGCGATATCCACCCGCGCGCCGCGTTCGGCCAGCGCGTCGGCGAGCAGCGCGCGGCCGCCCTGGCCGCGCACGATCAGCCAGCGCTGGCCCGAGACAGCGGCCAGCTCGGGCAGCGCCAGCAGCGATTCGCTGTCGCTGCCGGCCGCGGGATGCAACACGGGGCGGCCGGCCAAGTCGGCCAGCCGTTTGGCGCTGGCCGCGCCGACGCAGGCCAAGCGCTTGTCGGCCAAGTCTGCCTGCGCCAGCGTCGGCCAGCCCAAGTCTATGGCGCTGGGGCTGGCCCAGAACAGCGTGTCGGCCCGCGCCGCTCGCGCCGGCAGCGCGGCCAAGGCGTCTGGCAGCGGCTCGATTTCCATCAGCGGCAGGCGTTCGGCCTGCCAGCCCTCGGCGCGCAGCTTGTCCAGCAGTCCGGCGCACTGCGCCAGCGGACGGGCGGCGAGGACGCGCTTCATCGCCGGCTCAGCGAGGATCGGCCAGCACCGCCTCTATCAGCGGGCGGGCGCCGTCGTCTATCAGCTTCTTGGCTACGGCGCGGCCCAGCGCCTCGGCGTAGTCGGCCGGCGCGCTGGCGCTGGCGGTCAGCACCACCGAGCCGTCCGGATGCGCCACCAGGCCGCCCAAGGTCAGCGTGCCCTCGCTCAGGGTGGCGAAGGCGCCCAGCGGCACCTGGCAGCTGCCGCCCAGCTCCTTGGCCAGCGCGCGCTCGGCGGCGGTGCAGGCGCGGGTGGCCGGGTCGTTCAGCGGCGTCAGCAGCGCGGAGAGGTCGGCCCGGTCCGCGCGGATTTCTATGCCCAGCGCGCCTTGGCCGGCGGCCGGCAGGCTTTCCGACGGCGCCAGCTCGCTCTGGATGCGCTCGGCCAGGCCTAGCCGTTTCAGGCCGGCGGCGGCCAGGATGATGGCGTCGAATTCGCCGTCGTCCAGTTTTCTGAGGCGGGTTTGCACATTGCCGCGCAGCGGCTTCACCGTCAGTTGCGGGTAGCGCGCGCGCAGTTGGGCCTCGCGGCGCAGGCTGGAGGTGCCCACCACGCTGCCGGCCGGCAGTTCGGACAGGCTGTGGTAGCGGTTGGAGACGAAGGCGTCGCGGGGGTCTTCGCGCTCGCATACCGCGGCCAGCGCGAAGCCGTCCGGCAGCGTCATCGGCACGTCCTTCAGCGAGTGCACGGCCAGGTCGGCGCGGCCGTCCAGCAGCGCTTGCTCGAGCTCCTTCACGAACAGGCCCTTGCCGCCTATCTTGGACAGCGTCTTGTCCAGGATCTGGTCGCCCTGGGTGGTCATGCCGAGGATGTCCACGGTCAGGTGCGGGTACAGCGCTTGCAGCCGGGCCTGGATGTGTTCGGCCTGCCACATGGCCAGCCGGCTCTCGCGGCTGGCGATGACGATCTTGTCCATGAAAGCGGATTTCCTTGCAGTTGATGGGCGGAATTCTACCACGCGGCCGTCATGGACTTGTTCCACGTGTTGCTGCAATGCGGCAAGATCAAGGCGAAGCGCGGAAAAATGGCGTAGCGTGACCACTACGGCGCGCAAGCTGCTTATGATGAATGTTTGCCCATGACCAGTGAGGCATGGCCATGGCCGCCGTGGCCATGCCTGACGAGTCAAAAACAGGGACGACAATAATATGCACGATCAAGACAAGGATTTGCCGCTGCGGGCCGACCTGGCCTGCCTGGACCGGCTGCTGGCCGAAGTGGTCAACGAGCAGGAGGGCGCGCTGGTGTCCGGCGCGGTGCAGGCCGTGGCGCTGCGCCGCGGCGACGAGCGCAGCCATCCGCTGCCGCAGCTGGCGCCGCAGGCGGCGGCCTCGCTGCTGCGCGCCTGCGGCTTGTACGCCCAGCTGTTCAACATCGCCGAGGATTTGCACCACAACCGCCGCCGCCGCGCCCACCAGCAGGCAGGCTCCGCGCCGCAGCAGGGCAGCCTGGGCCGCGCGCTGGCCAAGCTGCGCCAGGACGGCGTCAGCTTCCACGCGCTGCATCAGATGCTGAGCCATGCCCAGGTGGGCGCCATCCTGACCGCTCACCCGACCGAGGTGCAGCGGCAGAGCGTGCTGGACGGCCAGCGCGCGGTGCGCCGTTTCCTATCGCAGCTGAACGCGCCGGACCTGACGCCGGAGGAGCGCGAGGAGCTGGAGGCCAAGCTGAAGCGCGTGATCCTGGCGCTGTGGCAGACTTCGGAAATCCGCCATTTCAAGATGACGGTGCGCGATGAAATCAGCAACGGCGTGGCCTACCACCCCTTGGCCTTCTTCGAGGCGCTGCCGGCGCTGTACCAGCGCCTGGAGCGCGAGATCGGCCAGCTGTGGGAAGAAAAGCCCAATCTGCCGTCCTTCATCCGCGTCGGCAGCTGGATAGGCGGCGACCGCGACGGCAATCCGAATGTCGACGCCGGCCTGCTGCGCCACGCGGTGACGCGCCAGGCGCAACAGGCTTTCGAATACTATCTGCAGGAGCTGAAGAGCCTGTACCGCGAGCTGTCGCTGTCGTCGCGGCTGGTGGAGGCCGGTCCCGAGGTGATGGCGCTGGCGGACAATTCGCCGGACGCGGCGGTGAGCCGCGCCGAGGAGCCCTACCGCCGCGCGCTGGCGACGATACAAGGCAAGCTGCGCGCCAGCGCCCGGGCGCGCGGCGTGGAGCTGGCCTGTCGCTGGGACGAGCGCGAACCTTATCGCGACCACCACGGCCTGGCGCGCGATCTGGCCGCGCTGTCGGCCTCGCTGCGCGCCCATGGCAGCGCGCTGCTGACCGAGGGCCGGCTGTCGCGGCTGATCCGCGCCGTGGACGTGTTCGGCTTTTTCCTGATGCCGCTGGACCTGCGCCAGCACGCGGCGGTGCATGAAGGCGTGGTGGCCGAACTGTTCAGCGCCGCCGGCCTGGAGGAATACCAGGCGCTGGACGAGGCGGCGCGCGTGCGGGTGCTGAGCCGCGAGCTGGCCACGCCGCGCCTGCTGTTCTCGCCGTATCTGCGTTACGGCGAGCAGGCCGAGAAGGAGCTGGCCATCTTCCGCGAGGCGGCGGCGATCCAGCGCGAGTTCGGCGTCGAGGCCATAGGCCAGTGCATCATTTCCAATTGCGCCAGCGTCAGCGACATCCTGGCCCTGGCCCTGCTGTGCAAGGAAGCCGGCCTGATCCGGCTGGACAAGGGCGAGCCGCGCGCCAGCGTCAACCTGGTGCCGCTGTTTGAAACCATCGCCGATCTGGAAAACAGCGAGGCGGTGATGCGCGCCCTGTTCGCCCTGCCCTGGTACAAGCAGCTGCTGGACAGCCGCCAGCGGGTACAGGAGGTGATGCTGGGCTATTCCGACAGCAATAAGGACGGCGGCTATCTGACCAGCCAGTGGCAGTTGTACCAGGCGGAAACCCGCCTGGTGAAGGTATTCGCCGACGCCGGCGCGCGGCTGCAGCTGTTTCATGGCCGCGGCGGCTCGGTGGGCCGCGGCGGCGGCCCGTCCTACGAGGCCATCGTGGCTCAGCCGGCCGGCAGCGTGGCGGGCCGCATCCGCATTACCGAGCAGGGCGAGGTCATCACCGCCAAGTATACCGATCCGGCCATCGCCGGCCGCAACCTGGAGGCGCTAGTGGCGGCCACGCTGGAAGCCAGCCTGGGCCACCCGGCGGGCGGCGAGATAGATGGCGCGCTGCTGGACGAATTGTCGACCAGCGCCTTCGCCGCCTACCGCGCGCTGGTGGAGACGCCGGGCTTCATGCAGTACTTCCTGGAGGCGACGCCGGTGACGGCCATCGCCCGGCTCAATATCGGTAGCCGGCCGGCTTCGCGCAAGAGCCTGGCTTCCATAGGCGATCTGCGCGCCATTCCGTGGGTGTTCTCGTGGTCGCAGTCGCGGCTGATGTTGCCGGGCTGGTTCGGGGTGGGTTCGGCGGTGGCGGCCTATGTGCAAAAGCATGGCGACGCGGGCCTGGCCAGGCTGCAGCATCTGTACCGCCATTCGCCGTTCTTCCAGGTGATGCTGTCCAATATGGAACAGGTGCTGGCCAAGGCCGACCTGGGCATCGCCCGCCGCTTCTCCGAGCTGGTGGCGGACCGCGAGCTGGCGGCGCGCCTGTTCGGCCTCATCGAGGGCGAATGGCAGAAGACCCACGACGCCTTCTTCGCCATCACCGGCCAGCATGAGCTGCTGGAGGGCAACCCGACGCTGCGCCGCAGCCTGGAGTCTCGCCTGCCCTTCCTCGACGCGCTGGGCTTGTTGCAGGCGGACCTGCTGGCGCGGTTGCGCGCCGAGCCGGACGACGAGGACACGCTGTACGCCATTCACTTGACCATCAACGGCACCGCCGCCGGTCTGCGCAACACGGGCTAAGCGGCAAAAAGAGCGCGGGCCGGCCGGGAGGCCGGCGCCGCGCGGAGACAACCGTCGCGGCTGGAGCGTCGCCGCGGCGGGACACGGGACTCAGCGAGCCTTGGCCGCCGGGCCGTCGCTGCCCAGTTCCACCGCGTAAGCCAGCGCCAGCTGCGAGAACTTCAGCGCGTGCCTGGCCTGGTTGCCGGAACTGGCCAGGGTGTCGTTGCGGCTGTGGATATAGGGATTGGAGTTGTCAAAGCTGGACTCGAAGGGGAAGGACGCCGCATAGCCTTGCGCGTTCCACGAGGCGTGGTCCGAGCAGGCGTAGCCGCACTGGCTGTAGCCGAGCTTCAGGCTGGGCAGATAGGCCTTGGCCAGATTGGCCAGGAAACCGTTCTGCGCGGCGTTGGTGTAGTCGGTGAACAGAAAGATGTCCTCGGCGTCGCCCTGGTAGTTGGTCATGTCCAGCTGCAGCGCGCCCACCACCTTGGTTTGTTGCTGCTTGAAGCGTTTGGCGATGTCGGCCGAGCCGCGCAGGCCCACTTCCTCCGCCGCGTAGGCCATGAACTTGATGGTGCGGCGCGGTTGGTAGTTGCCGGCCAGCAGCACGCGCGCCACCTCGGTCAGGCTGGCCACGCCGGAGGCGTCGTCGTCGGCGCCCGGCGCGCGGCTGCTCTCGCCGGTGCCGCTGCCTATGGTTGAGTCCAGATGGCCGCCCAGCACGATGGTTTCCGCCGCGTTGTCCGTGCCCTTGATGGTCAGAATCACCGATTTCTGCGGCCAATTGGCGTGGCTGAATTGCTCGACGGTGACGTCGGCGCGGTTGCCGGCCAGCTGTTTCCACTGGCTGGCGATCCAGTTGGACGCGTTGACGCCGTGGCTGGTGGTGTAGAAGCGGTTCTGGTAGTTGGATAGCGACTGTATGGTGCCGAGGATGTTGCTGTCCTGCAGCTGCGGCAGCAGCTTGTTCACTGCGGCCTGGTTGTCTATCGCGTAGCTCGGCGCGGCCAGGGCCGCCAGCGGGGCGGCCGGGCCGGCCAGCGCGGCGCGGGCTTCTTTCAAGCTGCCATGCACGATGTAGCCGCCGCAATGGCGCAGATTCTCGTGGATGGCGTCGGACAGTTTGGGCAGCAGCGCTTCGTCCACTTTGACCAGATGCACGGTTTCGCCAGCGGCGGCGCCCTTGGCGAGGCGGCCGTCCGCCGCGAGCTTGCGGCTTTCCTGGCTTTGGACGGCGCCGTCCAGCTGGCGCAGCAACTGGTAGCCTTGATCGCCCACCGAAATCCAGACCGGCTGGGCCTGAGCCGCGCCGGCCAGTCCCAACAGGACCAGCGCGGCGGTTTGACGCAGTTTCAACATGTGAGGCACTCCCGAGCGAAGGCCGGCGCCCGCGGCGCCGGCCTGGAGGATTCAGACGCGGCCCCGTGCGGGGCCGCTCCAGGCGGGACTTACTGGCAAGTCACGCCGACGGCGCTGAAAGCCTTGGTGACGTCGGCGCTGCTGTAGCCGCGCGCGTCCGCTGCCTTGGCCACGCCGCAAGCGGCGCTGTTGTAGGTGGCGTTGGCGGTCCAGTACAGGCGGTTGGCGTCGACGAAGACTTCAAACGCCTTGCGGGTGTTCCAGTTCGGGCTGGTGGCGATCAGGTAGAACGCCTTGTTGTACACGCCGCTGGAGTAGTGCACGTCCAGGCCGTCGTAGTAGTCCTTGGCGTTGCCGATGGAGCTGCCGTCCTTGGTCGGGTCGGCGAAGTAGCGCAGCGCGCCGGTCTTCTTGAAGATTTCCGCGCCGACCAGGAAGTCGTTCTTGCCCTTCATGTAGTACTCGGCGGCCTCGCCGGCCATGTCGGAGAACGCCTCGTTGATGCCGCCGGACTGGCCGTCATACACCAGGCCGGAGTTCTGCTCGGTGAAGCCGTGGCTGACTTCGTGGGCCGACACGTCCAGCGAGACCAGCGGGAAGAAGGTGCTGGCGCCGTCGCCGAAGTGCATGGCGCTGCCGTCCCAGAACGCGTTTTCGTAGTTGCGGCCGTAGTGCACCTTCATGTACAGCTTCTGGTTGATCGGGCGCAGGCCGAACCAGTCCTTGTACAGGTTGAACACCACGTTGCCGAAATAGTGCGCGTCGTTCAGCGGCGAGTAGGCGCCGTTGGTCAGCTTGTAGGTGTTGGTCGGGCAGGCGAACTTGTACGGGGTGGTGCTGGTGCCGGTGCCGCCGGCCAGGTTCACGGTGATCACGTTGCCGCTGTCCATCTTGCAATCGCTGGTGACGATCAGCGGGCCGTAGTCCGTGCCGTAGAGGTACTTGCCAGTCTTGGTATTGCCGCCGGGGCCATTGGCCTCGGCATGGCTCAGGCCTTCCCATTGTTTCAGCACCTGGCCGTTGTTGGCGTCGATGATGAAGCTCGGACGGCTGGGTTCCTTGCCGTTGTCGACGACGAAGGACACCAGGTAGACCAGTTGGGCGACGTTGCGCTCATTCAGGCGCACCACCAGCTCGGTCTTCTCGTTGTAGGTGGAATGGCCATTGGCCTTCAGCGATTTGGCCTGGGTCAGCGCCTGTTCGCGGCTCAACGCGGGCTTGGCCGAGGCCAGGTCGGACTGGATGCCGGCGATGTAGTGGCCGGTCAACTTGCCCGGAACGGCTTTCAGCGCGGCGGCCGATTTTTCTTCGACCACGGCCTCGCCCCATACCGGCACGCCCTGATAGAACTGCTGGTAGCGGGTCACCACCTTGCCGGTGGGGAACTGGGTGCTGCGCAGGGGCTTCAGGTCGGCCTGGTTGACGCCGGTGAACGCCGCGGCGCTGTCGGCTTGCAGTTTGCCCATTTTTTCCAGGTCTATGCGTTCGGCGGCCATGGCGGCGGCGCTGAAGACAGCCAGGGCGGACAGGACCAGACCACGCAGCATCAGTTGCTGTTTTCTCATCACGTAACTCCAAATGTAGACATGGCGAGGCGGGGTGCGCCTCGCGATACGCCGTCGGCGGATGGCCGGCGGCTACGGGCAGCGGGACGGGGCCGGACGGGTTGTCGTTCTCCCGGCGCGGGAGAAAAGGAGAAGGATTAGGCTGAGCCAAATTGAGCCGCCGGTCGTCTGTCGCGGCCGTGCGCATGGCTCCGCGGCATCTTTCGCCACCCGGTTGTGCAGGTCCGGGCCGCGTCTGCGCGGCAGCCTTGGGAGAGAGGGGATCGGCCGGCGCCCTGCCAGGCGGTCGGCTCGATCGGGACAAAAGGTAAAGCTAGTATCCTGACCCGTTCAATCCCAAATGCATAAGTTAGGTATTGGATTTTTCAGCTGGAGATGCATCTGATCTTTGGGGCAGTTGTGCATGCCTATGTATGGCTTGATTGAGCGGGATCTATTGCCTGGCAAGGCATCCCATGGTTGGCGAGTGGTGGTGGCTAAATGGAAATTAACGAATAATTCGCATTTCGTTTCTATTACGGGCAATTTTTTGTAAAAATATGACACTGGCCGGTCGGGTGGCGGAGAGCCGGGGCAGGACTGGCTGTCGCCGGCCCTGCATGGTGGACATCCGGATGTCAGGGCGCCAGCCGGGACAGCAGCCAGCCGCCGTTTTCGCGCAGCGCGTACTGCACGCGGTCATGCAGGCGGCTGGGGCGGCCCTGCCAGAATTCCACCCGGTCCGGCACCACGGCGTAGCCGCCCCAGTGCGGCGGGCGCGGCACGTTGATCGGATGGCGGGCGCCGTACATCGCGGCGCGCGTCACCAGCACGGCCTTGGAGGAGATTTCGCTGCTCTGCTCGCTGGCCCAGGCGCCCAGGCGGCTGGTGTAGGGCCGGCTGGCGAAATAGGCGTCGGACACCTCGGGGGCCACGCGGCAGGCCTTGCCCTCGATGCGCACCTGGCGTTCCAGCTCCGGCCAGAAGAAGGTGATCGCCACATAGGGGTTGGCGTCCAGCGCCTGTCCCTTGCGGCTCAGGTAATTGGTGTAGAACAGCAGCTGTCCTTCCTCCACGCCCTTGAGCAGCACGATGCGCGAAGAGGGGCGGCCATCGGCGCCGACCGCGGCCAGATTCATGGCGGTGGGCTCGTGCACTTGGGCGGAGATGGCTTCGTTGAGCCAGATTTCAAACTGGGCGACCGGGTCAGGCAGGCAGTCTTCGGGCGACAGTTCTTTTTTCGAGTATTCCAAGCGGATGTCGGCAAGGTTCAGCGTCATGAATTCCTCCTTAGGCTGACCATCTTAGTGCATCGCGCCGCGGGCTGGAATGGACGGCGCTTGCGCCGGCGCAAGCGCGGCGTCGCCGGCCGGTCGCAGCGTGTCCAGCAAGGCGTCCAGCGCGGGGTGGCGCACGCCGCGGCGCCGCACCAGCATGGTCCGGGATAGCCGCAAATCGTCCGGCAGCGGATGGATCGACACCTGGGCCGCCAGCAGCGGCATGCTGTCCAGCAGGCTCTGCGGCAACATGGCCAGGCCCATGCCGCAGGCGACGCAACCGAGCATGGCGTGGTAGGAGCCCATTTCCACGATGCGGCGCGGCTGCAGGCCTTGCTCTTGTAGCCAGAATTCCAGCCGCTGGCGGTAGGCGCAACCGTTGCCGAAGGCCAGCAAGGTGGAGTCGGCCAGCCGCTCCAGCGTCAGAGCGTCGCGGCCGGCAGCGGCGATCAGCACCATGGTTTCCTCGAATACCGGGACTTCCTCCAGCCGTTCGTCGCCGAAGGCGCCGCTGACCAGCGCCGCGTCCAGCTTGCCTTCGCGCACGGCGAGAATCAGGTCGCGGGAGACGCCGGTTTGCAGTTCCAGCTGCACTTCGGGATAGCGGCGGTGATAGGCGGCGAGAGGCGGGGCCAATCGGGCGCCCGCCGTGCTTTCCATCGACCCCAGGCGCAGCCGCCCGCGCGGCTCGCCGTCGGCCACGGCCTGGCCGGCCTCCTCGGACAGCGCCAGCAGGCGCTCGGCGTAGTCGCCCAGCCGCCAGGCGGCGTCGGTGGGGATCAGCCGCTTGCCCTCGCGCAGGAACAGCGCCACGCCCAGCTTGTCCTCGAGCTGGCGCAGCCGCGTGGTGACGTTGGATTGCACGCGATGCAGCCGCTGGGCGGCGCGGGTGACGCTTTCCTCCTGCAGCACAGCCTGGAAGATGCGCAGTTCGTCTAGCTCCATCATTCTCTCTTTGTGATGATTTTTATCATAATAATTCATTTTTAAAGAATGATGGCGCGGGCTAGCATCGGTTTATCCACCATCGGAGAACCGATATGTCTGCTGACTCTCTGCGTCAAGGCTATTTGGCGGCTTTCGGCGCCGTCGCCATCTGGACCGGCTTCAACATCGTGTCGCGCATCGCCGGCAAAGGCGCGCTGGCCGGCACTGACGTGCTGGCGCTGCGCGTGGGCACCGCCGCGCTGGTCTTGCTGTTTGCCGGCGGCCTGCCGGCCGGCTCGCTGCGCGACGCCAGAATCTGGCTATTGACCGCGCTGGGCGGCCTCGGCGTCAGCATTTTCGCTTATTGCGGATTCAAATACGCGCCGGCGGCGCATGGCGGGCTGCTGTTGCCCGGCTTGCAGCCTTTCCTGGCGGCGGTGTTCGCCTGGCTGTTCGCCGGCGAATCGCTGCAGCGTCATAAGCTGCGGGGATTCGCCTTGATCGCGCTGGGGCTTCTCATCAGCGCCATACCCATGTTCGGCGAAGCCGGCGGCCATGCCTTGCCCGGCGACGCGCTGCTGTTGCTGGCGTCGCTGAGCTGGGCCAGCTTTGGCGTGTTGGCGCGGCGCTGGGGCTTCCAGCCCTGGCCGCTGACCCGCGCCATCACCATCATGGCCGCGATGTTGTATTTGCCGATTTATGTCCTGCTGTTGCCCAAGCATCTGGCGGAGGCGCCGTGGGGCGCGCTGGTGTTCCAGGCCTTGTACCAGGGCGCGGGCGCGGCCATCTGCGCCATGCTGCTGTATCTGCGCGCCAGCGCCATCCTGGGCACGGTTCGCGTCAGCGCCCTGTTCGCGCTGATTCCCATTTTGGCGGGCTTGCTGGCGGTGCCGATTCTGGGCGAAGCGCTGACCGGCTACCTGGCGGTGGGCTTGGTTTGCGTCAGCCTGGGCGCTTGGCTGGCGGCGCGCGGCGCGGGGAGGGCGACGAGAGCGGTGACTCCCAAGGCGGCCATTTGCCAGATGCGTTGATGGGCGCGATCAAGCCGAAGCGCCTCGCAGCAAGGCGAGCAGCGCCGCGCCGTCCAGCCGGGCGCTGGCGTCGCCGCCGGACAGCAGGCTGTCGGCCAGCGCGCGCTTGTCGCGGTGCAGCTCGACGATTTTTTCTTCTATGGTGCCGGCAGCCACCAGCCGGTACACCGTCACCGGCCGCTGCTGGCCCATGCGGTAGGCGCGGTCGGAGGCCTGGTCTTCCACCGCCGGGTTCCACCACGGATCCAGGTGGATGACATAGTCGGCGGCGGTGAGGTTGAGGCCGGTGCCGCCGGCCTTCAGGCTGATCAGGAACATGTCGCCGTCGCCGGCCTGGAACGCGTCCATGCTGGCCTTGCGCTGCTTGGTCGGCGTGCTGCCGTCCAGATAATGGAAGCGGACGCCTTGCTGCTTCAGGTGCTCGGCCGCCAGCGCCAGGTGGTCGACAAACTGGCTGAACACCAGCGCCTTGTGCCCATTGTCCAGCAGCTCCTCGCAGATCTCGGCGAAGGCCGCCAGCTTGCTGGCCGGCAGCGCGCTGTCGGGCTGGGTAAGCTTGGGATGGCAGCAGAAGCGGCGCAAACGGGTCAGCTCCGCCAGCGCCTGCATGCTCTGACCGCCGGCGGCCGGATCGGCCTCCGCCACCCGGGCCAGGGCCTCCTGCCGCATCGCTTCGTAGACGTGGCGCTCCTGCTCCGACAGCTCGATCAAGCGCGTGGTCTCGGTCTTGGGCGGCAGCTCGGTCAGCACCTCGCGCTTGGTGCGGCGGAGCAGATAGGGCTGGATCAACGCTTTCAGCTGCGCGCGCGCGGTCTCGTCGCCGTCGGCGATCGGCTGGGCGTAGCGCTGCTCGAACTGCGCCAGATTGCCGAGCAGGCCCGGCGCGATGAAGCGGAACAGGCTCCACAGTTCGCCCAGATGGTTTTCCACCGGGGTGCCGCTGGCCGCCAGGCGGAAATCGGCGCGCAGGCTTTGCGCCACCTGGGCGCGCTGGCTCTGCGGGTTCTTGATCGCCTGCGCCTCGTCCAGCACCACTGACGCCCAATGCACTTCGCCAAACGCCTCGGCCTCGCGCTGCAGCAGGCCGTAGCTGACGATCACCAGATCGCCCGGGCCGACGTCGTCCAGCCGGCGCTGCTGATGGTAGGCGCGCAGCCGCAGGCTGGGCGCGAAGCGGGCGGCCTCGGCCAGCCAGTTCAGCGCCACCGAAGTCGGCGCCACCGCCAGCTGCGGGCCCAGATGGGCGCGGGTCAGCAACAAGGACAGCGTCTGCACCGTCTTGCCCAAGCCCATGTCGTCGGCCAGGCAAGCGCCGACTCCCCAGTGCGCCAGCCGCGCCATCCAGGCGAAACCCTGCAACTGGTAAGGCCGCAAGGTGGCGTGGAGAGTGGGTGGCACCTGCGGTTTAAACACGGCCGCCTCGCGCCAGCGCGCCGCCTGCTGTTGCCAGCCGGCGTCACCGTCGAACTGGCCGGCTTCCTCGCCCAGCGCTTGCAAGCGCGGGCCGGCCAGGGGGCTGATGGCCAGCCCGTCCGGGCCGGCGTGATCTATCATTCTGGCCAATTCGCCCAAATGCTGCTGCAGGCTGCCGGACAGCGCCAGCCAGTCGCCATCGGACAATTGCAGATACTTGCCTTTCTGGCTGGCCAGCGCCGCCAGTAGGTGACGCAGGGTCAGGATGCGGCCATCGTCCAGTTCCAGCTCGCCCTCGGCCTGCAGCCAGCCGCCGCGCCGCTTCACTTTCAGCTTGAGCTGCGGCATGCCTTCGGCGGCGGCCAGGCGGATCTTGTCGCCTTGGGGCCACAGGCAGGTCACGCGGCCTTCGCCGGCCGCCTGCAATTGCGACAACAGCGATAGCGCCGAGTGCTGATCGGCAAACAGCCAGCCGTCGCCATCGCGCTGGCCGCGGCCTATTGCCGGGCAGGCCTCGCGCAGCGCGCGCAGCCGGCGCGCTTCCTCGGCCAGATCGCGCGCGAATTGGTGGTAGGCATCGTCTATGTCCAGCACCAGCCCGGCCGCGCCGCGTCCCGGCGCGCTCCAGGCGGCGGCCGGGTGCGGCTTGACCTTGAGCTGCAGCCGCAGGCCTTCCGGCTGGCGGGTCAGCAAGGCGTACAGGGCGGGATCGGCGGCCTCGCAGGGCTGGGCGGGATCGAATTGCGGGCTGGCGTCCACCAGCGGCAAGTCGGGCGCGACTTCGCGTATCGCCTCCAGCACGCGCTGCCGAGCCTGCCACGGCACGGCCAGGCCATGGCCTACCAGATCTGCCAGCGCCTTCAGCTCATCGGTCAGCTGGTAGACCAGCAGCCGCTCCGGCTGCGGCCGCTGCCATAGCAGGCCGCCGCAGCTGGCCAGGCCTTCCGGCAGCAGCTTCAATCGCAGCTCGGCGCCGACGCGCTCCAGTTGCAGCGCCGCTTGGCCGGCTTCGACGCGGATGCGCCGCGCCGGCGCGTCGGCGTCGAACAGCAGCGGGTGGCCGATCAGCGCCGGCAGCAGCGGCGCGGCGTCGATCAGGCCGGCGTCGCCGTCGTGCGCCTGCCATAGCGCCAGCAGCGGCTTCAGCAGCGGCAGGTCATGCGGCCGCACCGCGCCAGCCTGGTCTTGCAGCAGGCTGGCCAGCGAGCAGGCGCGGCCGCGGCTCCAGCCGTCCGGACCGGCGTTTTGCAGCAGCGGCTGCAGCTGGACGCCGGAGTCGGCAAGCTTGATGCGCCAGAGCAGGCGGAGGGCGTCGCTCACAGGCCGGCGTCTCCTTTCAGCAGCGCCAGCAGCGCGTCGGCGTCCAGCTTGGCGCTGACTTCGCCGCCTTCCAGCAGGCTGTCGGCCAGATCCCGCTTCTTGGCGTGCAAGGCGACGATCTGTTCCTCTATGGTGTGTTCCGCCACCAGCCGGTACACCGTCACCGGTCTTTGCTGGCCCATGCGGTGGGCGCGGTCCGACGCCTGGTCTTCCACTGCCGGGTTCCACCAGGGGTCCAGGTGAATGACGTAGTCGGCGGCAGTGAGGTTGAGGCCGGTGCCGCCGGCTTTCAGGCTGATCAGGAAGATGTCGCCTTCGCCTGCCTGGAAGGCGTCGATGCGGGTCTTGCGCTGCTTGGCGCTGGTGGCGCCGTCCAGGTATTGATAGGCGATGCCGCGGCGGTCCAGGTATTCGCGCACGATGGCCAGGTGGTCGACGAACTGGCTGAAGATCAGCGCCTTGTGCTTGTTTTCCAGCAGTTCTTCTATGATCTCGGCGCAGGCGGCCAGCTTGCTGCCCGGCAGCTCGCTGTCTTTCAGCGCCAGTTTGGGGTGGCAGCAGAAACGGCGCAGACGGGTGATTTCGGCCAGCACCTGCAGCGGCTGGCTGTCCTCGCCGGGCAGGGCGGCCAGCTTGTCCACGGCCTCCTGGCGCAGGGCTTCGTACAGATGCATTTCGTCGCGGCTCAAGGCCACTTTGTGGGTGATCTCGGTGCGCGGCGGCAATTCGTCCAGCACCTGGTTTTTGTTGCGGCGCAGGATGAAGGGCTGGATCAGCGCCTTGAGCGCCTTGCGCGCGGCGGCGTCGCCGTTTTCTATCGGCGCGGCGAAGCGCTGGCTGAAGCCGTCCTGGCTGCCCAAGAGGCCCGGGTTGAGGAAGCGGAACAGGTTCCACAGCTCGCCCAGATGGTTTTCCAGCGGCGTGCCGCTGACCGCCAGCCGGAAGTCGGCGTTCAGCGCCATGGCGGCCTGCGAGCGTTTGGTCTGCGCGTTCTTGATCGCCTGCGCCTCGTCCAGCACCGCGCTGCGCCAATGCTGGGCGGCGAACGCCTCCGCCTCTTGCTGCAGCAGGCCGTAGCTGACCACCACCAGGTCGAAGGGGCCCAGCCCGGACAGGTCGCGGGTTTGCTGGTAGGCCCGTACTTTCAGGGTGGGCGCGAAGCGGGCGGTTTCCGCCAGCCAGTTCATGGCGACCGAAGTCGGCGCCACTACCAGCTGCGGTCCGCTAGGCGCGCGCTCCAGCAGCAACGCCAGGGTTTGCACCGTTTTGCCCAGGCCCATGTCGTCGGCCAGGCAGGCGCCCACGCCCCAGCGCGCCAGCCGCGACAGCCAGTGGTAGCCTTCCAGCTGGTAGTCGCGCAGCTCGGCTTGCAGGGTGGAGGGAAGGGCCGGGCGCCAGTCGCGCAGCGATGCCAGCCTTTGCTGTTGCTGCTGCCAGTCCTGGTCCGCCTCGAAGGCGCCGGCTTCGGTTTGCAGTTCGGCCAGCAGCGGCGCGGTCAGCGCATGCAGGCGCACGCCGCGCTCGCCGTCGCCGTCGGCCAGCAGGGCCAATTGCTCCAGGCGGCGGCGCAGGCTTTCGCCCAGCGCCAGCCAGTCGCCCTCGCCCAGTTTGACGAAGCGGCCGCGGCTGTGGCGGATCAGTTGCAGCAACTGGCGCAGCTGCAGCACCGCGCCGTCGTCCAGCGTCACTTCGCCGGCCAGCTCGAACCAGCCGCCGCGCGATTGCAGGGAGAAGCGCATGCCGTCGAGTTCGCGCCGGCCCTGGATGCGCATGCGCTCGCCTTCCGGCCACACGCATTCCAGCATGTCGCGGTCTACGGCATGCAACTGGCTGAGCATTTCCAGCGCGGCCTGCGGGTCGTCCAGTTGCCATTCGCGGCCATCGCTGTCTGCCAGTAGCAGGGCTGGGCAGGCTGCTTCCACCGTCTTCAGCGCCGCCTTTTCCGCCTTGAGGTTGCGCATCGCTTGCACCGGCCTGCCGTCTTGTTCGCCCAGCACGTTTTCCATGCCGCGGCCCGGTTGCTGCCAGCCGCCGCCGGGCAAGGGCCGCACCAGCAGTTGCAGGCGCAGGCCCTCGTCCAGCGGCAGCAGGTGGGCGTACAGCTTGCCGTCGGCCGGCACGCTGTCGATGTGGGCGGCCAGCTCCGGCAGGTCGGAGTGTATGGGCAGCAGCGGGGCGATGCCGCTGATGGCGTGGATCAACTGGCTTTTGCCCTGTTGGGGAATGCACAGTTCTTTGCCGACGATGGCGGCGATTTGCCGCGCTTCGTCGCTGACGGGGTAGACCAAGAGCCGGGTGGGCGTTTCCTTTTCCCAGACCAGGGCGCTGTCGGGCCGGATCTGGGCCGGCAGCATGCGCAGCCGGATCTGGCCGGCGGCCTCTTTCAGCTGCAGCGCGACCTCGGCTATGGCCACGTCCAGCCGCGTGTCCGGCGCATCGGCCCAATACACCGCCGGGTGGCCCGCCAGCGCGGGCAGCGCGGGCTCGCTGTCCAGCGCGTAGTGGGCGCCGCCGTAGTAGTAGTCGTAGTCTTGCCGGATGTGGCTGATGACCTGCTTATCCTGCTCCAGCAGGTAGTCGAAGCTGTCGGTTTCCTCGCGCAGACGCTTGAGCGCCACGGCGCGGCCCTTGCTCCATTGGCCTTTGGCGGACAGTTTCTGTTCGCGCGGTTCCAGCGTCGGACCGCCGCGGCCCAAGGCCAGCAGCCAGGCCAATCGAGATTCCGCCGCCGGCTTGTCCGGTTTCTCGGCCGGCTTGCCCAGCAAGGCTAGGGCGTTCAGCGCATGCTGCCAGGCTTCCTGCTTCTGGTGCAGTTGGAACCAGGGCGTCAGCTTGCGCTGCTGGTGCCAGTCCGGCAGCGCGCGCGGCTGGCCGAACTGCGCCTCCATCAGCGCGTCGATTTCCTGGACCGCCAGCTCGTAGCCGTCGCGGCGCAGCTGGGCGGCGAAGGTTCGCAGCGCGTCTTCCCATTGCGGCGAGCGCGCGCCCGTATCGTCCAGCCAGTAGCGCAGCGCGGCGCAGGCCAGGCCGTCCAGGCCGCGCAGGCGCGGCAGGTGGTCCAGCGTCACATTGCCGTTGCCTTCGCTCTGCGATTGCAGGCGCTGCAACAGCGGATAGGCCTCGCCGTATTGATGCTGCATGCCGTGCTTGATCAGCTGGGCAAGGGTCTTGTTGCCGGCGATGTCGTCCTTGGCCACCAGCGCCAGCGCGTACAGCAGATTGAGGTCCGGCGGCAGCTCCAGCTTGCGCTTGCGGGTTTGCGCGCGAACCTGGCTGATCCAGGATTCTATGGCTTGCAGGGCCTCGTCAACCTGGCCCTGCATCAGGGACAAGATGACGGCCGGCGTCAGTGCCAGGCCCTCCGGGCAGATTTCGCCAAGCAAATCCAGCTCGCCGCGCCAGATCGCCAGCAGGCCGGCGGCGTCTTGCAGCGGCAGCATGTCTTGAAACGTCGTCTCGAATTTGCCGACGGCGTATTGGTAGGCCGGCGCGACGGCTTGCATGTCCCAGCTCTGGCGCAGCAGCAGGGGGAGGAGCAAGGCGGTCTGGGTGATAGCCGGCAGCGTTTCCAACAGCTGGCGGCCGGCATCGTCGGCCAGCAGCAACTCCGCCAGCGGCGGATATTGCTTCATCTGATTGTGGGACTCCCATGTCGGCAGCCAGCGCATCAGGGTCTCGACGTCGCCCTCCAGCAGCGCCTGCCACAGCTCCAGCGGGCAGCTCTCCGGCCCGGGCGAACCCCAGCCGCGTCGCTGGCTATCCAGGTAGGCCTGGAATCCGCTTTTCCAACGGCCAAGCGCGCCGCTCCGCCACAGGCCAAGCAAGGCCTCGTTGTGATGCCGGCGCCGCAAGCGGTACAGACCGGCCTGGCTCAGGCTCAGCCAATCCTGCGCCAGCAGTTCGTCCAGGGGGCCGGCCAGCGAGGCGTTATCGAGCTGGCGGGTGGCGCTGGCGCGCAGGCCCAGGCTTTTAAGAATGGCGAGCAGGGCGGTTTTGTTGCGGCCGGCCAGCGACATCAGCAGGGCAAACAGAACCGCTTGCTGGATTTCGCCGAGGGCGTCGAAGCGGGCGGTAAGCGAATGATCGGGCATGAAAAAGGCCGTCGGACAAATGTCGGACGGCCATTATGCCAGAGGTCCGCGCGGCGGACCGGGCGGACTCAGCCCGCGACGCGGGCGAACGCGCGGCCGGCGGCGGCGATGGTCTGCTCGATCATTGCATCGGTGTGGGCGATGGAGACGAAGCCGGCCTCGTAAGCCGAAGGCGCGAAGTAGATGCCCTCGTCCAGCATGGCGTGGAAGAAGCGCTTGAAGCGTTCGATGTCGCAGCCGGTGGCCTCGGCATAGGACTTGGGCGCCTTGTCGCTGAAGTAGAAGCCGAACATGCCGCCCACGCTGTCGGTGGACAGCGTGACGCCGGCTTTCATCGCCTCTTCCGCCAGGCCCTGGGCCAGGCGGGCGGTGCGGTTGCCCAGCGTTTCATAGAAGCCCGGTTGCTGGATCAGCTTTAGCGTGGCGAGACCGGCGGCGACGGACAGCGGGTTGCCGGACAGGGTGCCGGCCTGATAGACCGTGCCCAGCGGCGCGATCTTGCCCATGATGTCGGCGCGGCCGCCGAAGGCCGCCAGCGGCATGCCGCCGCCCACCACCTTGCCCAGCGTGGTCAGGTCCGGCGTGATGCCGTGCAGGCCCTGGGCGCAGCCCTTGGCCACGCGGAAACCGGTCATCACTTCGTCGTAGATCAGCACCGCGCCGTGTTTTTCCGTCAGGCCGCGCAGCGCCTGGACGAACTCTTGCGACGGCTGGATCAGATTCATATTGCCGGCGATGGGCTCCAGGATGACGCAGGCGATCTGGTCGCCGATCTCGGCGAAGGTGCGCGCCAGCTGTTCCACGTCGTTGTACTGCAGCACCAGCGTGTGCTTGGTGAAATCGGCTGGCACGCCGCCGGACGAGGGGTTGCCGAAGGTCAGCAGGCCGGAGCCGGCCTTGACCAGCAGGCTGTCGGAATGGCCGTGGTAGCAGCCTTCGAATTTGACGATCAGGTCGCGGCCGGTGAAGCCCCGCGCCAGGCGGATGGCGGTCATGGTCGCCTCGGTGCCGGACGACACCAGGCGGACCTGCTCGACGGAGGGCAGCAGTTTGCAGATTTCCTCGGCGATCACCACTTCGCCCTCGGTCGGCGCGCCGAAGGACAGGCCGCCCACGGCGGCGTCCTGCACCGCCTTCACCACGTCCGGATGAGCGTGGCCGACGATGGCCGGGCCCCAGGAGCCGACGTAGTCCAGATACTGTTTGCCGTCGGCGTCCCAAAAGTAAGCGCCTTCGGCGCGGGCGACGAAGCGCGGCGTGCCGCCGACTTGGCCAAAGGCGCGCACCGGCGAGTTGACGCCGCCGGGGATCACTTTTTTGCCACGTTCAAACAGTTCCAGATTGCGGGACATGGTTTTTCCTTGTCTGGCGGCGTCAGCCGCGGAGTATGAAGGCGCGGCGGCGCGGAGCGGGGCCGCCGTGATGCGGCCATTTTACCCGAGTGGCGGGCGGGATGGGCGGGGTGTGGATAAAATCGGGAATATGGGGTGGTTGTGGATAAGCGGGTTTGCCCCCTCCCCTGGCCCCTCTCCCGCAAGGGGAGAGGGGGGCGGCGCTCACCAGCGCGTAAACGGATGCTTGGACAAGTAGGCGTTGGTGAAACGGCCGTCATGGGTGACTTCCTCGCCCAGCCAGGCCGGCTTGTCGAACGGGGTGTCCTCGCTCGGCAGTTCGATCTCGGCCAGCACCAGGCCGGCGTTGTCGCCGAAGAATTCATCCACTTCCCAGACGAAGCCGCCGCGCTCGATGCGGTGGCGCAGCTTGTCCACCACCATGGGGCACATCGCGCCCATGATGGTTTGCGCGTCGGCCAGCGGGATTTCATATTCGAATTCATGGCGCGTGACGTCGCTGATATTGCCCTTCAGCGTCAGCCAGGCCTGCTGGCCCACCACGCGCACGCGCACGGTGCGTTCCTTCTCCACCGACAGGTAGCCCTGGCGGTATTGCACGCCCGGCGCCAGGCCGCGCCAGGCGTCGCCGCTCACCCGGAATCGGCGTTCGATTTCCAGTGCCATCGCACTATCCTTTATCTGAATTACGGTTGCGGAGCCGGCGGCGGGCAAGCCGCCAACGGCTCCAGGTAAAAGGTCAGGCTGCTTAGCTGCGGCTCCACGCCGGAGGCCTCGCTATAAGGGTGAACCTGCAACTGCAAGCCGCCCAGCAGCATTCTGCTGTCTTCCAGCGCGAGCTGGCTGTCCAGTTTCCGGCTGGAGGCGCCGTCGCGCCAGTCCAGCTTGACGCTCAGCAGCGGCCGGCTCAGGCCGCGATCAGCCTGCAGGCGGCCGGACACCGACAAGGTGGCGGCCGCCTCGTAGACGGCGCCGGCGAAGCGGCCGTCGGCGGCCAGGCACAGCGTCAGCGGCTTCAGCGCCTCGCCGTCGCGTTCCACGCTGAGCCGCAGCGCAGCCGGATGCGGCGGGGCGGCAGGGCGAGTCGCGGCCGTCGCGAAAGCGGTTGCCAGCATCAAGCTGGCGGCTAATGGGATTTTCATGCGCGTCTCCCGGCTCAGAATGGCTTGACGACCACTAGGATCACGATGGCCAGCAGCGCGAACACCGGCAGCTCGTTGAACACGCGGAACCAGACGTGGCTCTTGCGGTTGCGGCGCGCGGCGAAGTCGGCGTACAGCCTGGCGCAATAGCCGTGGTAGGCCATGAGCAGCGCCACCAGCGCCAGCTTGGCGTGCAGCCAGCCGCCGGCGATGCCGAAACCCAGCCACAGCCACAGGCCGCAAGCGATGGCCAGCGCGGCCAGCGGCGTCATGAAGCGCAGCAGTTTCCTCGCCATCAGCAGCAGGCGGTCGTATTCCATCGGATGGCCGGCCTGGGCCAGGTTGACGAACAGCCGCGGCAGGTAGAACAGGCCGGCGAACCAGGAGACGACGAAGAAGATGTGAAACGCTTTGAGATACAGGTAAGTCACTATGGCTTTATCCATGAGGTGGCGGAAAACTGCGCAGGCCGATCAGATTGCCCCAAGGGGCGCGCATTTGGCACATGCGCTGTCCCATTTCGATGTCCATCGGACCTCAGTACCGGGCGGCGCCCAGCGCGGCCAATTGCGCGGCGCGATGGTCTAGATCGTCGCATCGCCAATACACCACGCTGCCGGCCGCACCGCTGGCTGCCTTGGCGTCGGCCTGGACGATTTCCCGCCGCACGCCGTCCAGCGCCAGGCAGGCGAAGTCGAATGCGGACAATGCCACTCGGCGGGCCGGAGGGAAGGCTTGTTGATACCCGTTCAAGCCGGCGCGCCAGTCCGAGACGTGGATCCGCACCGCGGCGATGGGACAGAGGCTCACGCCTGCTCCCCATATTGACCGCGCAAAGCCTTGGGTAGTTTCCGCAAAACCAGTTCGCGCGAGCGCGCGATGCCCTGGCGCAGCTCATCGGGCGACAGCGCTTCGGTGTCGCTCACCTGTATCCAGCGCGCGCGGGCCAGATAAGGCGCCGGCCGCGCGCCGGGCAGGCCGGACAGCATCAGGAAATCCTCGTCGGCCACCTTATAACTGAGCGCGCCGCCACCGCACAGCAGGAACATTTTTCCGCCTATGCTGGCTACGCGCTCGCTGCCCCATTTGACGTCGAAGCTGGCGCCGGGCAGGGCGCAGGCGTAGGCCAGCAGGTCGTCGAGCACGGCGGCGGGCAATGGCATGGCTCAGCCTTTCCTGGGTGCGGCCTGGTATAGCGGCCAGACCTGCGGGATGCGGGCCTGCAGGTCGCGGATGCGGGTGGGGCCGGACGGGTGGGTGGACAGGAATTCCAGGTCGTTGCCGTTGCCGGCCGCCTGCATCTTCTGCCAGACGTTGACTGCGGCGTTCGGGTCGTAGCCGGCGCGGGCCATCAGCTCCAGGCCCATGATGTCGGCCTCGGATTCCATCGTCCGGCTATGCGGCTTGTTCAGCGTCACGTCCGTCACCAGCGAGGCCAGCTTCATCTGGTCCGCGTTGAGGCCGGCTAGCGCGCCAAGCAGGGACAGCCCGGCCTGCTGCACATAGGCCTGGCTCATGTTCTCGCGCGTGTGCTCGCGCAGCGCGTGCGAAATCTCGTGGCCGATCACCGCCGCCAGTTCGGCGTCGCTGAGCTTGAGCTGTTGGATCAGGCCTGTGTAGACCATGATCTTGCCGCCGGCCATGGCGTAGGCGTTCATGTCGTCGGTGGAGAGCACGTTCACTTCCCAGCGCCAGGCGCGGGCGTCCGGGCGGAAGGCCGGGGTTTGGGCGATCAGCCGCTGCGAGACGCGGCGCACCCGCGCCGTCAGCGGCGGATCGACATTGAGCTTGCCCGCCGCGCGCGCCTGCTGCAGCTGCTGCGCATAGGCCTGGGCCGACATCTGCTCTACTTCCTGGCTGGACAGCAGCATGCTCTGGCCGCGGTTGACGCCGACGGCGCCGCCCGAGGTGGTGGCCACCTGGGCGCAGGCAGCCAGGCCAGCGGCCAACAGCGCGCCGCCCAGCCAGCGTTTCCAACGATTGCGCATCATGTTTGCCCGGTCAGATTTCCACCATCTGGAAGTCGTCCTTGCGCGCGTCGCAATCCGGACAGGTCCAGTTGGGCGGCAGGTCCTCCCAGCGGGTGTTCGGCGGAATGCCGTCTTCCGGTCGGCCGGTGGCCTCGTCGTAGATGAAACCGCAGATCAGACACATCCAAGTACGCATCGCATCGCCCTCGTGTTCGGATAAAATGGGTATTCTAAATCTTGCCAACGCAATAAGACAGAAGAGGTTTGCCCTTGACCACTCCCGCCACCCCGCCGCTGGTGCTGACCCTGGCCGGTTCCGATCCGTCCGGCGGCGCCGGCATCCAGGCCGATATCCTGACGCTGGCCAGCTTGGGCTGCCACCCGCTGTCGGTGATCACCGCGATCACGGTGCAGGATACCGTCGGCGTCAATGACTTGATGGTGCTGGATTCGGATTGGGTCAACGATCAGGCCCGCTTCCTGCTGGAAGACATGCAGGTGGCGGCATTCAAGATCGGCATGCTGGGCAGCGTGGAAAACGTCGCCGTGGTGGCGCAGCTGATCGCCGACTATCCGGACATCCCGGTGGTGCTGGACCCGGTGCTGGCCAGCGGCGGCGGCCATGAGCTGGCCGACGAGGACCTGATAGGCGCGATGCGCGACATGCTGATCCCGCAGGTGTCCATCCTGACCCCGAACAGCCTGGAGGCGCGCCGGCTGGCCAGCAGCGATCCGGACGAGGACGAGGAGCTGACGCTGGACCAGTGCGCCGAGCGCATCCTGGCCCTGGGCAGCCCTTATCTGCTGATCACCGGCACCCATGAGAACACCAAGGAAGTGGTCAACAGCCTGTACGGCCAGGATGGCATCGTACGCGCCGACCACTGGGAGCGGCTGCCCGGCAGCTATCACGGTTCCGGCTGCACGCTGGCTTCGGCCATCGCCGGCATGCTGGCTACCGGCCTCTTGCTGCCGGAGGCGGTGCGCGAGGCGCAGGAGTACACCTATCAGACGCTGCTCAACGGTTTCCGTCCCGGCATGGGCCAGTTCCTGCCGGACCGCATGTTCTGGGCGCGCGGCGATGAGGAGGAAGAAGGCGATGCCGCCAAGCGTTGAGGGTCTGTACGCGGTCACGCCGGATGGGCTGGATGACGCGCGCTTGTTCGAGCTGACGGCGGCAGCCTTGGCCGGCGGCGCGCGCGTTTTGCAGTACCGCGACAAGAGCGGCGACGCGGCGCGCCGGCTGCGCCAGGCGACGGCGCTGCGCCGGCTGTGCCGCGTCCACGGCGCGCTGTTCATCGTCAACGACGACGTCGGATTGGCGGAGCGGGTCGGCGCCGACGGCGTCCATCTGGGCCGCGACGACGGCGACATCGCCGCCGCGAGGAGCCGGCTGGGCCCGGACGCGGTGATCGGCGCGTCCTGCTATGACCAGATCGCGCTGGCGCGGCGGGCGCTGGCGGCCGGCGCGAGCTATGTCGCCTTCGGCGCGGTGTTTTCGTCGCAGACCAAGCCGCATGCCGCGGCCGCGCCGCTGAGCTTGTTGGCGGAGGCGGCGGCGCTGGGCGCGAATGCGGTGGCGATAGGCGGCATCACGCCGGACAATGCGGCGCGAGTCATCGAGGCTGGCGCGGACGCGGTGGCGGTGATAGGCGGCTTGTTCGAGGCGAAGGACGCGGGCGAGGCCGCGCGGGCGCTGTCCGGCCTGTTTACAGCACGGTGATGTCGGCCAGCCGGTAGGCGACGCCGCGGTCTTCCTGGCAGAACACGCGGGCCTGCACGGTGACGGCTCGGCCCTTGAGCCTGTCCATGCCGTCCTGGCTCAAGGCCAGGCTGGACACCTTGCGCAGGCCGCAGGCGGCGCTGCCGTCCAGCCGGATGGGCTGGCTCAGCTTCAGGTGGTAGGTCTCGGAAAACGTGCCTTCGGCCTTGCTGCCGGAGGCGACCGGTCCGATGACGGTGCCGCGGAGGGTAATGGGGGCGGCGGAATCGCCGCCGACGCGGACCAGCTGTCCGGCGGCTTGGCCGGACAGGCTGGCGGCCAGCAAAAAACCGGCCAGCGTGGCGTTGCAGAACTTACTCATCCCGATCGATCTTCTTTAGTCCATTGTTTTTATGCAGACTTTAAGCGCGTATTTGAGCAGCATCGCGTTTGTCGGACAATCGGGGTTATCCCCAATTTGGCGGCGCTGAAAAAAAACAACGCCCCCGCATCCTGCGGGGGCGTTTTGCCATGCGTCGGCCGGCTCAGCCGTTGGCCTTGCGGTAGAGCGCGATCAGGCGGCGGGTGGAACTGTCGTGCTCGGCCTGGTCCAGCTTGCCGGTCAGCTCGGCGTGGATGGTCTTGGCCAGCTGCTTGCCCAGCTCCACGCCCCATTGGTCGAAGCTGTTGATGTGCCAGATCACGCCCTGGACGAAGATCTTGTGCTCGTACAGCGCGATCAGCGAGCCGAGGTTGCGCGGGTCCAGCCGGCTCATCAGCAGGGTGTTGGTCGGACGGTTGCCGTCGAACACCTTGTGCGGCACCAACTCGTCCAGCGCTGCGCCTTTCAGCCCCTGTTCGGCCAGTTCGGCGCGCGCCTCATCGGCGGTCTTGCCGCGCATGAAGGCTTCGGCCTGGGCGAACACATTGGCCAGCAGTATCTCGTGGTGGCCCGGCAAGTTGGAGCGGTTCTCCAGCGAGGCGATCAGGTCGATCGGCGAAATGTGGGTGCCCTGGTGCAGGAGCTGGAAGAAGGCATGCTGGCCGTTGATGCCGGTCTCGCCCCATATGATGGGCGCGGTTTCGTAGTTGACCGGCTGGCCGGACAGCGCCACCTGCTTGCCGTTCGACTCCATGTCCAGCTGCTGGATGAAGGCTGGCAGCCGGTGCAGGTACTGGTCGTACGGGGCGATCACATGGCTGCCGCCGCCGTAGTAGTTGATGTACCACACGCCTATCATGGCCAGCAGCACCGGCATGTTCTGCTCGAACGGCGCGTTCATGAAGTGCTGGTCCATGATGTGGGCGCCGTTCAAGAGCTCGGTGAAGTTCTCCTCGCCCAGATACAGCATGATGGGCAGGCCGATGGCCGACCACAGGCTGTAGCGGCCGCCCACCCAGCTCCAGAATTCGAACATGTTTGCCGGGTCTATGCCGAACTCGGCCACCGCCTTCTGGTTGGTGGACACGGCGACGAAATGCTTGGCCACCGCGCCCTCGTCGCGCGCGCGGGCCAGGAACCATTCGCGCGCGGTCAGCGCGTTGGTCAGGGTTTCCTGGGTGGTGAAAGTCTTGGACTCCACTACGAACAGCGTGGTCTCCGGGTGGACCTTCTTCAGCGTTTCCTTCAACTGCGCGCCGTCCACATTGGAGACGAAGTGCATGTTCAGCCGCGGGTGGCCGAAGGGCTTCAGCGCGCTACAGACCATCAGCGGGCCGAGGTCCGAGCCGCCGATGCCGATGTTGACGATGTCGGTGATGGGCTGCTTGGTGTAGCCCAGCCAGTCGCCGGAGCGCACGGCGTGGGCGAACTTGCCCATCCGCTCCAGCACCGAGTTGACCTTGGGCATCACATCCTCGCCGTCCACCACGATGGGCGAGTTGGTGCGGTTGCGCAGCGCGATGTGCAGCACCGAGCGGTTTTCGGTGCGGTTGATCTTCTCGCCCTTGAACATGGACTTGATGCGCGCCGGCAGGCCGGTTTCGCGCGCCAGCTCCATCAGGCCCAGCAGCGTGGCGTCGGTGATGCGGTTCTTGGAATAGTCGAGGAACAGCCCGCCCACCTCCAGCGAATAGCGCTCGGCCCGGCCCGGATCCGCCGCGAACAGCTCGCGCATGTGCAGATGCTTGGCCTCGGCGAAGTGGTCCCACAGGGCCTGCCAGGCCGGCAGTTCGGTCAGTTCACTCATGATATCTCGTCCTATTCCGGTTGCTTGTTGTCCAGTCTGCGGTTCTTCAGGCTGTGCTTGGTCTTTTCCAGCTGGCGGATCAATCCCGGCCCGCGGCGCAGCGCCACGCTGACCGCCAGGATGTCGATCTGCACCAGATGCACGATGCGCGAGATCATCGGGCTGTAGGTTTCATTGTCTTCCAGCGTGTCGGCGATCAGGGACACGGTGGCGCGGCGCGCCAGGGGCGAACCGCTGGTGGTCAGCGCGATCACCTTGGCGCCGGCGGCGATGGCCACGTCCACCGCTTCCAGCAGCTCCATGGTGCGGCCGGAGCTGGAAATGGCCACCAGCACATCGTCCGGGCCCAGCACCGACGCCGCCATCATCTGGATGTGGGTGTCGGAATAGGCGACGGTGGGAATGCCGAAGCGGAAGAATTTGTGCTGAGCGTCGGCGGCGATGATGCCGGAGTTGCCCAGGCCGTAAAATTCGATGCGATGGGCGTCGGTCAGCAGCCGCACCGCGGCCTCAATGGCCTGCGGGTTGACGTCGTTGCGACACTTGAGCAGGGCCGAAACGGTGTTGTCGAATACCTTGGCCACGATTTCGGACGTCGGGTCTTCCGGACGCACGCTGGAGTGGACGTAGGGCACGCCGGTCACCAGGCTGCCGGCCAGCTTGAGCTTGAAGTCGGGCAGGCCGGAGCAGCCGACGGTGCGGCAGAAACGGATCACGGTGGGCTGGCTGACGCCGGCGCTCTTGGCGATGTCGGCAACGGCCGCCTGGATCACAGTGTAAGGCTGCTCCAGCACCAGCTCGGCGACCTTGCGCTCGGCCGAGGACAGCATCTCCAGTTGGCCACGGATGCGATCAAGCATGCATGTCTCCTGCTGTGCCGCCGCGAGGAGTGGTGGAGGCGTCCACCGGGAGGTTGCTGCGCGGCGCCAGATGGTCCGCCAGGTAGGCGGCCACGCCCGGCAGGGCGGGATAGGCGCTGGTGATCAGATAAACCGGGATGCCGGCCAAAAGGCCCGACATCCGTCCCTTGTCCTCGAAGCGGCGGCGAAATGGGGATTGTTCAAAAAAACCGCTTAGACGCGGCACAATACCACCACCTATGTATACCCCGCCACGGGCACCGAGGGTCAAGGCCAGATTTCCGGCGGCCGAACCGAGCGCGCCACAGAAGATTTCCAGCGTTTCGCGGCAGCGCGGGTCCTGTCCGGACAGCCCCTGCGCGGTGATCCAGGCCGGCTCGCGCGGGGCGTCGTCTTCGCCGTCGCGCGAGCATAGCGCCTGGTGGATCAGACTGATGCCGGCGCCGGACAGCAGGCGCTCGGCGGATACATGGCCGAAGCGCGCCTGGGCGTAGCGCCAGATGGCCAGCTCGGCTTCGTCCTGCGGGGCGAAGGAGACATGGCCGCCCTCGCCGGCCAGCGCGCGCCAGCCGCCGGCGTGCGGCACCAGGGCCGATACGCCGAGCCCGGTGCCGGGGCCGATCAGCGCCAGCGGCGCGTCCGGCCGCGGCTCGCCGCCGCCTATCCGGGCCAGTTCGCGGCCGGGCAGACGCGGCAGGGCCAGGGCCAGCGCGGTGAAATCATTGAGGAACAGCAGGGTGGTGAAGCCCAGCGCTTGGCGCACGGCTGCTATCGAAAACGACCAGGGGCAGTTGGTCATCGTCACCTGGTCGCCGTTCAACGGATTGGCGATGCCGATGGCGGCATGGGCGACGCGGCGCGCGCCCGCCTGGGCCAGATAGTCGCGCAGCGCGTCTTCCAGCGTCGGGTAGCGGGCAGTGGGCAGCGTCAGGATGTCCTCGATGACGCCGGGCGCGGTTTCCAGCGCGAAGCGCGCGTTGCTGCCGCCGACGTCGCCGAGCAGGCGCGGCCAGGCCTCAGGCAGTCCAGTAGACATCGAGCGGCGCCTTGTCCTGTGCCAGGAAATGGCTGATCGGCAGCGCGTCGCTGACGGCGCGGCGGGCGGCATCCAGCACTTCGCGCTTCTTGGCGCCCTGGATGGACAGAATCAGGTTGCCCGAGCGCAGCAGCGCGGCGTAGCTCATGGATACGCGGCGGTGCGGCGCGGTCTGCGGCGTGACGGCCAGGATGGGAAGGGCGTTGGCCGGGTCCAAGCCGGCGGCCAGCTCCGGCGCGCCGGGGAACAGCGAGGCGGTGTGGCCGTCCTCGCCCATGCCCAGGATGGCGACGTCCGGCGCGAGGAAGTCGCGGTTGCCGGCGGCCACTTCGGCGTCAATGTCCTTGGCTTCGCGCACCAGCGGCAGGAAGCGGGCCGGCGCGGCGCGGTTCTGCAGCAGGTGTTGGCGAACCAGGCCGGCGTTGCTGTCCGGATGGTCTGGCGCGACGAAGCGCTCGTCCACCAGGGTGACGGTGACGCGCGTCCAGTCTATCGCCATTTCGGACAGCAGCTGGAACAAGGGGATGGGCGACTTGCCGCCGGAGACGGCCAGCACGGCGCTGCCCTTGCTGGCGATGGCGGCGGACAGCCGCGAGGCGATGCTGTTGGCCAGCGCGTCGGTCAGTTGCTTGGCCTCGGGAAATTCCAACCAGTTCATGCGCTTACCTCGGTCTTGGTCTGGCGCGGGGCGTTCCGCCCCGGTCTTGTCATCTGTAGGGCGGAAGCCCGCTGCGCGGGCGTTCCGCCTGGATACTGTCTTGGCTTTTGGGAGGGCGGAAGCTTCCTGCGGGGTCGCTCCGCCATTTGCTGCTATTGAGGTGAAAAAAGGCGGAACGCCCCTGAGGGGGCTTCCGCCCTACCTTAACACTCCTCGTGCCAACTGATGCCGTCGCGCGACAGCAGCGCGCTGGAGGCGGCCGGCCCCCAGCTGCCGGCGGTGTACTGTTTGGGCGGATTGTTGGTGCTGGCGGACCAGGTATCCATGATGGGTTCCACCCAGCGCCAGGCTTCGATCAGCTCGTCGCGGCGCATGAACAGCGCCAGCTTGCCGCGGATCACGTCCAGCAGCAGCCGCTCGTAGGCGTCGGCGCGGCGCACCTTGAAGGCCTTGTAGAAGTCCAGGTCCAGGTAGGCCGGCTGCAGGCGCATGGTGTCGCCCGGCTCCTTGGCCAGGAAGTAGAGGCGGATGCTTTCATCCGGCTGCAAACGGATCACCATGCGGTTGGCGTGGTGGTTGCCGCCCAAGGGGCCGGAAAACACTTGGTGCGGCACGTCGCGGAAGTTGATGACGATTTCGGCCAGCCGTTCCTGCATGCGCTTGCCGGTGCGCAGGAAGAAGGGCACGCCGGCCCAGCGCCAGTTGTCGATTTCGGCCTTGATGGCGACGAAGGTTTCAGTCTGGCTGTTTTCGGGGATGCCGGCCTCGTCCAGATAGCCCACCACCGGCTGGCCGCCGCTGGCGCCGGCCTTGTATTGGCCGCGCACGGTCTTGCTGGCCACTTCCTGCTCGGTGAACGGGCGCAGCGCCTTCAGCACCTTCAACTTCTCGTCGCGCACGGCGTCCGCTTCCAGATTGGCCGGCGGTTCCATCGCCACGATGCAGAGCAGTTGCAGCAAGTGGTTCTGCACCATGTCGCGCAGCGCGCCGGTGCCGTCGTAGAAGTCGCCGCGGCTGCCCACGCCCAGCTCTTCCGAGATGGTGATCTGCACGTCGTGTATCCACTCGCGGCGCCATAGCGGTTCGAACAGCGCGTTGGCGAAGCGGATGGCCATCAGGTTTTGTACGGATTCCTTGCCCAGGTAGTGGTCAATCCGATACAGCTGCTCTTCCTTGAAGAAGCGGGCTACGTCGTCGTTGATTTCGTTGGACGACTCCAGGTCGGTGCCCAGCGGCTTTTCCAGCACCACGCGCACGTTGTCGCGATTGAGGCCGACGGCGGCCAGGTTTTCGCAGATGCCGGCGAACAGATTGGGCGCGGTGGCCAGGTAGCACACCACCACCTTGCCGTTGTCGGCGCCTATCTTGTCGGCCAGGGCCGGGTAGTCGGCGGCCTGGGAGGCGTCCACGCGCAGGTAGTCTATGCGCGCGCAGAAGCTTTGCCAGGCCTCATCGCTGAATTGGGCCTTGATGTGAATGCGCGACTGTTTCTCGACGGAAGCCAGGTAGTCGTCGCGGCTCAGGTCCTTGCGGCCCAGCGCCAGAATGCGTCCCTGCTCGTTGAGCAGGCCGGCGGCGTGCGCCTGGTACAGGGAAGGCAGCAGCTTGCGCATCACCAGGTCGCCGGCGCCGCCGAACAACACCATGTCGAAGGCCGGGGTAGGGGTAGAACGATTCTCCATCCTGATCTTCCATCTCGAAGTTTAATTAGATGTAGTTATATTACCATTCGGCTACTGGCTGTCTATGGCCAAGCGGCGGGCGAGGCCACTTTTGCAACACCTTTTGCCTTGGCTCAAAAATTGGCTATCTAGGCTGGAAATGGCTGTCGGAAAAGCGGATAGTCGCGGCTGGACGCCGTAGGCGGCGCGTAGTCCGCCTTGCGTTTTGCGTGTAGTAAAACTACTATCAGACTTAATTCAACACGGAACGTCATCATGGCTTTGCATCCCACCCTGTCCGCCGTTACCGACCGCATCATCGCGCGCAGCCAGCCGCGCCGCAGCGCCTATCTTGCGCGCGTGCGCGCCGCCGCGCAGCAAGGCCGGGTGGAGCGGGCCCATCTATCGTGCACCAATCTGGCCCACGCTTTCGCGGCGATGCCGGATACGATGAAGATTCACCTGAAAGAAGAGCATCGCGCCAATCTGGCGATTGTGTCTTCTTATAATGACATGCTGTCGGCCCACCAGCCGCTGCAAGCCTTCCCGGTCTGGCTGAAGGAGGCCGCGCTGGCGGCCGGCGCCACCGCCCAGTTCGCCGGCGGCGTTCCGGCGATGTGCGACGGCGTGACCCAGGGCCAGGCCGGCATGGAGCTGTCGCTGTTCAGCCGCGACGTGATCGCCATGAGCACCGCCGTCGCGCTGAGCCACCAGATGTTCGACGCCGCGCTGTACCTGGGCGTGTGCGACAAGATCGTGCCGGGCCTGATGATAGGCGCGCTGACTTTCGGCCATCTCCCGGCGCTATTTGTCCCGGCCGGCCCGATGACCACCGGCATCGCCAACGATGAAAAGGCCAAGGTGCGCCAGCTGTACGCCGAAGGCAAGGTAGGCCGCGACGCGCTGCTGGAGTCCGAGTGCCAGTCCTATCATGGTCCCGGCACCTGTACCTTCTACGGCACCGCCAACTCCAACCAGATGCTGATGGAGATCATGGGCCTGCACCTGCCGGGCGCCGCCTTCGTCAATCCGAACACCGCGCTGCGCGAGGCGCTGACCCGCGCCGCCGCCGTTCAGGGCGCCAAGATCGCCGCCCAGGGCGAGCAGTTCACCCCGGTGGGCGAGATGATCGATGAAAAATCCATCGTCAACGCCATCGTCGGCCTGCTGGCCACCGGCGGCTCCACCAACCACACCATGCACATCGTCGCCATCGCCCGCGCCGCCGGCATCGACGTCAACTGGGACGATTTCGACCAGCTGTCCGCGGTGATTCCGCTGTTGGTGCGCGCGTACCCGAACGGCAAGGCCGACGTGAACCACTTCCATGCCGCCGGCGGCATGGGCTTCGTGATCCGCGAGCTGCTGTCGGCCGGGCTGCTGCACGAGGATGTGGGCACGGTGATGGGCCGCGGCCTGTCGCATTTCACCCAGGAACCGTGGCTGGACAACGGCGAGCTGAAATGGCGCGACGCGCCGGCGGTGAGCGGCGACGACAGCGTGCTGCGCCCGGCGTCCAACCCCTTCTCCGTCGACGGCGGCCTGAAGCTGATGGCCGGCAATATCGGCCGCGGCGTGATCAAGGTGTCGGCGGTGAAGGCAGAGCATCGCGTGGTGGAAGCGCCGGCGGTGGTATTCCACGATCAGAACGACATGCTGGCGGCGTTCAAGCGCGGCGAGCTGGAAAAAGACTTCGTCGCGGTGATCCGCTTCCAGGGCCCGCGCGCCAACGGCATGCCGGAGCTGCACAAGCTGACCCCGGCGCTGACCATCCTGCAGGAGCGCGGCTTCAAGGTGGCGCTGGTGACCGACGGCCGCATGTCCGGCGCGTCAGGCAAGGTGCCGGCGGCCATCCATATTTCGCCGGAAGCGCTGTCCGGCGGCGCCATCGGCAAGATCCAGGATGGCGACCTGATCCGCGTCAACGCCGAAACCGGCGAGCTGTCCGCCTTGGTGAACCAGGCAGAATGGGATGCGCGCGAGCAGGCCGAGGCCGATTTGTCGCACAATGAATACGGGATGGGCCGCGAGCTGTTCGCCGGCTTCCGCCACACGGCCGACGAGGCCGAGGCTGGCGCGATGAGCTTCCGCCACCCGGACTGGAACTGAGCGGCGTATACGATTCAGCAGACGGCGCGCAAGCGCGCCGCCTGCCAACAGGAGATTAAGAATGGATGCATTGACTGTATTGCGCCAAGGCCCGGTAGTGCCGGTGATCATCGTCAACGACGCCGCGGTGGCGGTGGACCTGGCCCACGCCCTGGTGGCCGGCGGCATCAAGGTGCTGGAAGTGACGCTGCGCACCAAGGCCGCGCTGGCCGCGATGCGCCGCATGCGCGATGAAGTGCCGGACGCCATCGTCGGTGCCGGCACGCTGCGCAACCGCGCCCAGCTGGAAGCGGCGGTGGACGCCGGTGCGCAGTTCGGCATCAGCCCGGGCTTCACCGGCGAGCTGGCCTCGGCCGCGCGCGCGTCCAACCTGACGCTGATCCCCGGCATCGCCACCCCGTCCGAAGCCATGTGGGCGCAGGACGAGGGCTTCAATACCCTGAAGCTGTTTCCGGCCGAGGCCGTGGGCGGCGTCAAGCTGCTGAAGTCGCTGGCCAGCCCCTTCCCGGACCTGCGCTTCTGCCCGACCGGCGGCATCGACATCAAGAAGGCCCCGGAATACCTGGCCCTGCCCAATGTGCTGGCCGTAGGCGGCAGCTGGCTGACGCCGGACGACGCCATCGCCGCGCGCGATTGGGACCGCATCACCGCGCTGGCGCGCGAAGCGACTCAGCTCGCGCGCGTCTGACCGCCAGGCTGTCAGGCCAAGGCCGCCCGCATAAGTTGCGGGCGGCTTTTATTTTGCATGTTTTTTAAAAATTGTGATGATTTTGAATATGTTTATTCCAAAATGCTAGATTGTTTGAGCATCGCGCGCTATCGCGCGTGGTCGAAGTGCGCAGCGAGAAACGCCTGATCGGCCTGACAGCATAAAAGGACGGGTTGGTGTGGGAAGGATTGTTTTTATGATATTTAAATCAAAAATGGCGCAATAAACATTTGAGTGGAAATTCGTTTTGAGTATTTGCTTGTTGCAAGATTATTTAATATTTAGTGATATTGCGTTGAATTTGTTGCGAAAAAGCACGTAAAACTTTGTACTTGTTTTAAATATTTTCCCTTTCTTCATTGGGCTGTTACATTTTTGTTTAATGCCTTGAGCATTAAAAAAGAAAAATGTCTGCGATAGAGAAAGGGAGACGTGATGAATCGGATACATACGCCATGGCGCCTGAGCGCGCTGGCGCTGGGGGTGGGCCTGATCGGCGCGCTGGCCGGTTGCGGCGGCGGCGGCGACAGCGGCGCTTCAACGGGCGATAACGGCAATACCAATAGTTTGGCCGGCGGTTCGTTGCAATTGGATGTGTTCGGCAAGCGCGGCGGCACGCTGGCCGCGGCCAGCAGCAGTTGCGCGGGCAATCTGCAACTGACCTGGCAAAGCTATAACCAGTCTTCCACGCAGGAGGGCAACTATATCGATGATCCGGACCCCAGCTCGCCTCTGCTGGTGCGCGCCAGTTGCGGCTTCCGTACTACAGGGCTAATCCTGGCCCCGCAAACCGTATTCGCTACGCCCTCCGTATTCACCGTGGCCCAGGCTGACGGCACGCTGGCGGTGTGGGGCAGCAAGCGCCTGGGCGGCGATACCTCGGTCCTGGCAGTTCAGCCCAAGAATGTGGCGCAGGTGGTGGGCAGCGAGCGCGCCTGGGCCGTACTGCAAAAAGACGGCACCGTGGTGAGCTGGGGCCGTCCGGCCTCCGGCGGCAACAGCAAAGATCAGGGCGGTCCCGGCGATCCTAACTTCGGCCCGGTGGCGCCGCTGAACAAGGTAAGCAAGCTGTGGGCGTTGAAGCGCGGTTTCGTCGCGCTGAACGCGGACGGCAGCGCCTCCGCCTGGGGCAATCTGGAGCAGCCGTTCGACAGCGATGGCGCCATGTCCTCCATTTCTTCGTTCTTCACGCCCGACATGCTGGCGAAATTCCGCGATGTCACCGACGTCAGCTACACCGAAGGCGCGGTGGCGGTCTTGAAGAAAGACGGCACGGTATTCGCCTTCGGCGATCCGTCTGTGGGCGGCGATGCCAGCGGTGTGGCCGCCAAGCTGAGCAATGTGGTCAAGGTCTATTCCACCGACTACAGCTTCATCGCCCTGAAGAAGGACGGCAGCGTGGTGACTTGGGGCCAGAACTTCGACAACACCAGCACCGGCCTGTATGACGGCAGCGAACCGATGCCGCAAGCCAATCTGTCCTTGTTGAGCAACCGCAATGTCATCGCCGCGCTGAGCCAGAGCGGCGTGGTGAGCACCATAGGCAGCGTGATATTCGACCGCGGCGCCGACTTCAATGATCCCAAGAAGGGCATAAGCAATGTGGCCAAGGTATTCGCCAGCAAAACCGCCTTCGTCGCGCTGAAGCAGGATGGCACGGTGGCGAGCTGGGGTGACAGTCAACTCAATAATGTCGCCAGCGTGCAGGCTCAGCTTAATAACGTGGTGACCGTCGCCAGCACTGAGAACGCCTTTGCCGCCTTGAAGAAGGATGGCACCGTGGTGACCTGGGGCGACGAGACCCGCGGCGGCGACAGCTCCGCAGTGCAGTCCAGGCTGAGCAATGTGGTGGCGCTGTTCTCCAATGACTACGCCTTCGCCGCGCTGAAGCAGGACGGCACGGTGGTGACCTGGGGCGCGGCCGCTCACGGCGGCGACAGCTCCGCGGTGCAGGCCAAGCTGCAGAATATCCGCGCCATTTACAGCACGGATCTGGGCGGTTTCCTGGCGGTGGCCAAGGACGGCAAGGTGGTGAACTGGGGCAGCCCGTCCGCCGGCGGCGGCAAGTTGCCGGCCAATCTGACCACCATTCCATTCCTGCAGAACTGACCCGCCCGCGTAGCAAGTAGAAGGAGCTTTCCGTGAAAATGCATCATCTGATTTCCGGCCTGCTGCTGGCAGGCCTGAGCGGCGCCGTTCTGGCGGCGCCGGGCGGTCCCGAAGCCGCTGGCATCATCGTCAAGTACAAGCAAAACTCGCAGGCGCTGCTGGCCCGTCAGGCGGCCAGCCTGCCGCGCGGCCAAGCGCTGCCGACCCATCCCGGCGATTACGCCGCGCGCACCCGGCAAGTGCAAAGCATTACCGGCCAGCCGCTGCGTTTCGATCACCAGATGGGCACCGGCGCCTATGTGTTCAACAGCGGCAAGCCGATGACGGCCGCCCAGGCGCATGCGCTGGCGCAACGCATCAAGCAGCAGGACGCGTCGGTGGAGTATGCCGAGCCCAATTTCATCAAGCATGCCAATCTGGTGCCCGCCAGCCCGATGTATGCCAGCGCGCAGTGGGACATGCAGGACAGCGCCAGCCAGCCGGGCGCGTTGAACCTGCCGGCAGCCTGGGACATCACCCAGGGCCAGGGCGTGACCGTGGCGGTGCTGGACACCGGATACCGTCCGCATAAAGACCTGGTGCCCAATCTGCTGCAGCCGGGCTACAACTTCGTGAGCGATCCGGCCGCCGCCCGGCTGGCGGTGGGTCCGGACAAGACCACGGCTCGCCAGGCCAACGCGCAGGACCAGGGCGACTGGGCGGCCGCGGGCGATTGCGGCGCCGGCACCCCGGCATCCGACAGCAGCTGGCATGGCACCCACGTCGCCGGCACCATCGCGGCGGCGGCCGGCAACGGCAATGGCCTGACCGGCGTGGCGCCCAAGGCCAAGCTGTTGCCGTTGCGCGTATTGGGCCGCTGCGGCGGCACCGACGCGGACATCGCCGACGCCATGTTGTGGGCGGTGGGCGGCACAGTGACCGGCATGCCGGCCAATACCAACCCGGCGCGCATCATCAGCATGTCGCTGGGCGGCGGGCAGCCGTGCACCCAGTCCTACCGCGACGTGCTCAAGACGATTGCCGCGAAGAAGGGCATCGTGGTGGTGGCGGCCGGCAACGCCACGCGCAACACCCGCGACTTCGCCCCGGCCAGCTGCCCGGGCGTGATCACGGTGGCGGCCAACGGCATGAACGGCGGCATCGCGTCCTATTCCAACTACGGCGCGATGGTGGCGGTGACGGCGCCGGGCGGCGACTTCATCGGCAAGGACCCCGGCATCATCTCCACGCTGAACGACGGCAAGACCTCGCCGGGCAACGACATCTACGGCGCGGACCGCGGCACCTCGATGGCCACCCCGCACGTGGCCGGCCTGGTGGCGCTGATGCTGTCGGTCAATCCGAACCTGGACTGGAGAGCCACGCGCAAGCTGTTGATCGACACCGCGCGCGCGCCGGCGACCGACTGCGAAGGCTGCTCCGCCGGCCTGGTGGACGCCGCCGCCGCGGTGAAGGCGGCGCAGAGCTATCACTGAGTGCTTGTGTCTTGAAACTTGAACCGGCCCTGGCGGCCGGTTTTTTTTGGCGCGCTTCTGGGCTGGCGCCGTCGCGCGGATATCGTAGGGCGCAGCGGGTTGAGCGGCAGGTTCCGGCCGACCATCGCCAACGCGTTGCCGGCGGGTGCTGAAACCTGAGAATTCCCCATCGCACGGGATGATCCGGCCTGTCACATAGACCGCAACCCAACGCCATCGCCGCCCAGCGCATAGATTGGCGGGTGTCGCGCGACCTGCGGCCGGCCGCCGGCGCAGCCTTGCCGCATCGCCACGCCGCGCGGCGAGCGGCTGGATGGCTAGTGCCGGGAGCTGGGCCAGCAGCTGGCCTGCGTGCCGTGGCGCGGATGTCGCTTGGCTTCAAGACGCCAAAGCAGAACGATGGGATGCTAAGACTGTGCCATCGTTCAGGAGAACCCGCATGCCCGCCACCAACCTCTTCTCCGATATTCCCCTGCTGGCCGCTGAAGCCGGCCGCTACGGGTGGCAGGACATCCGCACTATGCCCGTGGCCATGGATGCGCCGCCGCCGGACGCCGCCGCCCTGTTGCGCGCCTTTTCCCAGGCCATGCCGCCGTGGGCCAATACGCTGATGCGCCTGCGTGACCGGCTGGTGGCCCCGCTGGGCCTGAAAACCGCGCAAACGGCGCTGAACGCGGCCGCCGGCCCGTATCGGCAAGGGCAGAAGCTGGGCGTGTTCTGCATTCTGCATCTAGGCGAGCATGATGTCGTGCTGGGCGAGGACGATCGCCATCTGGACTTCCGGCTGGTGTTGCGCTGGCGGCCGGGCCAGCTGTGCGTGGCCACCCTGGTGCGCAGGCACAACGCGTTGGGCCGCGGCTATCTGGCCCTGGTTACGCCCTTTCATCATTTGATCGCCGGCGCGTCCGCCAGGCGCATGGCGCGCGCGCTGGGCGGCCGCGAAGCTTAGTCCGCCGAGGAAGGCAGAGGACCGAAGGGATGCGGAGACAAATTGCGTGCGGATTGCGCGGCGCGATGATAAGCCAAAGCCCACCCGGCTTGGCGGCCGGGCGGGCTTGATGGATTACGGCGCAGCTTGCCTATTTGGAGCTAAGCGACGCGGTAGTCAGCGGGGTGGCCGTGACGGTGAACTGAACGGAAGAGCCCACCTCGCCGCTGATGTTGACGGTGATGGGCGACGTCAGCAGATAGGTGCCGTCGGGCTGCTTGACCGATCCCGGCAGGTTCTGGCTGTAGTAGTAGAAGCCGTTCTGCGTGACGGTAGTGGGCGGCACCTGGCCAATGGAGATGGTGGCTACACCGGAGTAGCTGGATTGCGGTGGCACGTTGAAGGTGATTTGCTGCTGCAGGCTGACGCTGTTGGTGCTGGTCGTGGTCTGGGACGACGAGGTGGTGGACGTCACCGAGAACGAGGTGGTCAGGCTGGCCTGGATGGAGTCCACATCCGGAATGCCTTCCGTCGCCGTGACGGTGGCGGAAATGGAGGCCGTGGTTTCGTATTGCTGCGTGGTGGTGTTGGAAATTTCCACCGTCTTGCCCACCGCCACGGTATCCGTCACGGTCAGCACTTCCGACGAGGCATTGGTGCCCTTGATGGTTTCGGTAAAGGTCTGGCCGGGCAGAATGGGCGAGTCCACATTGACCGTGACCGATGAAACCACCGTCTTGACCGGCGAAATCAGGCTGTAGGTAAAGGAGCTGACTTTGTCGTTCATGCCGCTGGTGGTGAGATCCACCGCAGCCGGCGTGCTATAGGTGCCAAAGGCATTGGTGGCGCCCAGGGTGATGGACTGGCCGCTGCCGTCGGCATTGTCCGCCAGGGTGAGCTGCTGCGGCGGCGTCAGGCTGGGGAAGTTGACCGAGGAAGCTTGGTCCTGCAGCCACCATTTGGCGATGGACACCGGCTGGGCGGTGGGCCATTCCGTGAGGAAAATGGTGGCGAAAGTGCCGCGCTCGGTGGTGTCGGTGAACAGCTGGAACCAGCCCTGGTCAAGCTCCACATCGCGCCAGATGCCGCCGCTCAGGCAATCATTGGCGCCGTAGGCCACCAAATCGATGGTCTGGGTTTGCCCGTTGCCGATCAAATCCACGCATACGCCGGCGCCGGAGAAATCGTAAGGATTGGTGTTTTGCACCAGGTTATTGCTCAGTGTGCAAACCACGCCTTCCGGCAGATTGAACACTATCCAGGTTGCATTATCCTGCAAGGATGTTCCGGAGAAGGAAAAGAAATGGCCGGATGGATATTGCGGGCTGTTGGTGTCGATGGTGAGGGAGGCGCTGTTCCAGTTATTGTCCTTGTAGAGGATGATCTGGCCAGACTTGCATGTGCCCGGGTAGGACGTGGAAGTTTTCGGCGGGACATAAAATGGCGGCTGGTAAACATTGTTGCCCATATCAATCCTTTCTTTCCTGTATGAAGAGCCATCAGCGGCGGCTGGGAATGCAGAGACCAGACTTGGCCGGCCGTGGCATTGCGCTAACCGTTTCACGCCGGCCCGCCATGGCGGCGGCGCGCACAACTGACCCCGGATAGACCGCAGGCATGGCCGGAGCCTGTTCGCGTTATAAGGTGGATTGCCGCCAAAGGCACCAGAGTAGGAATACCTAGTCATGCGGCTATGAGGCGGGGCTGCGTGATGGGGAGATCTTCTCGCCGGGCATATGTTTCTCTGCGGTGTCCATCTGCCGGATCTCGTCGTCGAGCCCAGCTGCGCGCAAAGCGCCTGGAGCCAGAGCGCAGGCGCGTTTGGCAGGCATGGGATCAAACTGGAATAGAAAATGAATAGATTCAATTCATTGAAAACAAGCACATACAAGTATTGAAGCGCAGTTTTTAGATTTTGATGAATAGATTCCGCAATGGCGCGCGGCAGCGCTTAAGGTAACGCCGCAAGCAAGAGCAGCGCAGGCGGCAAAGCCCCTCTCCCCTCGTGGGAGAGGGGTTGGGGAGAGGGGCGCATGTATGCGGACTCAAGCCATTCGCGGACAAGTCAGTCATGCCGATCCTCGGCATGAACCTGTAAGCCATGCTTACACGCTGCGCTGAAAGATAGAGATCCGCCCCGTAGCGCGGGTTGGCCACAGGCCATACCCGCGGACGAGATGATTGCTATCGATCATGAGCGAGATGGGCAGCACAACAGGCAAGGCGAGCAATGCGGTCACGGGTATGGCCCTTGGCCAACCCGCGCTACCGCTGCAATGGCGCGCGGTAGCGCTTAAGGTAACGCCGCAAGCAAGAGCAGTACAGGCGGCAAAGCCCCTCTCCCCTCGTGGGAGAGGGGGTGGGGAGAGGGGGGCTTGACCTGCCACGTAGCACAGCTTGCCCGGGGGAATTTGGGCTAAGCCTGCGGCGGCTCGCCGCCTGCCTTTCTGATCTGCTCCGCAGCCGTGTTCAGCCAGCCTAGCTGGCGGGCGCCGATGGCGGCCAGGGCGGGGCTGGCTAGCGGGTGGTTCATGACCTCCTGCCAGTAAGCGCGGGCCAATTGCAGCATCTCATGCCAGATGGCGGCGGCCGGCAACGCGGGCAGGCGGAAGGGCGGCAGCGCATCGTGCATCTCGCCCCCGGTCTTGGGGGCAAAGCCCATGGGCAGCATGTCGTAAACCGGAGCCAGCGACAGCGGCAGCGCGCCGTCATGGTAGAAGGCCAGATTGCCCGCATGCATGTCGGTGTTGCCGATCAACGTGCCGAAGGCGTACAGTCGGCCGGTTGTTTCGTTGGCCTGCGGCGTGATGATGGGGCGCTGGCTGCGTGGAGACTTTTCCCGCAGCAACTGAGCTGTGATTTGCGGCCAGGTTCCTGCGCCCAAGCCGGCAAACTCCGCGTCCAGCGTGTGCAGGCTGACCATGCCGCGGCGGCCTCCCGCTTCGTTGCGGTCAAACCGGCAGACTTGTAAAAAACGCTGGGTGCCAACGTCTATCACCTCGCTTTGCGCCGCTTCAAAGCCGTGGGCACTCAGGAAGCGCAGCGCGATGTGTTCCGCCAGCAGTAAATCCCGCCAGCGGCGGCTGACTTCGTTATCGCTGGAAGCGGAAAACTTAACCAGTATCTCGCGCCCTGCCACGCAAGCGGTGAACTTGGGCTGTTCCCCGCCCGCGCTGGAGCCGGGCAGTGTGCCGCTTTCCGCCAGCTTGGCCGTGTGCAAGTAGTAGCGTGCTCTGTCATTTGTGGAAATAAGCTCGGCGTGTGTACCCGTCAGCCAGCGCGAGCGCGCCTCTTCACCTATCAGCAGATTGCCAGGCATGTCCACTTCGCCCGAGGCCAGCGCAAGCAGCACCTGCTCATCCGTCCAATCCTTCAAATCCGCAGACCACCCCGCGCTTTGCGCAGCAAGCCGCCGCGCCCAGGCCCGGCCCAGATAGCCTTGCGGACGCATATCGTTTAGCCACCAAGGCAGCCCATCGTAATGTGTGGCCTCGCCATCCGGACGGACCAGCGCGAATCCCGGCCAGGTGGCGGTCAGTTCGCCTACATCCTCCAGGCGGCCTTCTTGGGATACCCGATAGATGGGAATGCCGGCGTGGCCGCCTATCAGCCTGACGGCGAAATAGCGCGTAGCGCGGGCGCGGCCCACGCGGATTACCTTGGTGCCGGCATCCAGCAGGCGACGCGACAAGGTGGGCTGGCTGATACCCAATTGGCCGCACAGCTCCGCCGCTGTCTTGGGGCCAGTCCGCAGGCTGGAGAGGATGGATTCAACTAGCATTGAATGGATGGTGAATGAAAATTGAATAGATAATATATTTATACATCTATAAAATACAATGACTTAATTGTATTTTTTCCATGGCGTGAATAGATTGCTACAGCTACGCCTTATGCAAGCCCATCACATAGCCGCATGCCTGCGCTCATATCTGAAAGCCCACCCCGCATCCGCCGGGTGGGCCTTTTCATTACTGCTTACCTATTAGCTGATAGCGGGCCAGCAGCATCTCCTGATGCAGTGGGGCGAGCAGGCTGAACAGCTGGCGGGCGGACAGCGGGGTGGCGTCCGCCATCCGCAGCAGGTTCAGCAGCGATTGCATGCTTTCGCTGGCGCGGGCCAGGGTTTGGTTGCTGGCGCTGAGGGCTTGTTCGATGTCGCGGTCCAGCTGGGCCAGCCGCTCCACAGTCAGACGCAGCGTGGTGGGGCAGGCATGGCTTTGCGGGTTTTGCAGCTTGGCGATGACTTGGCGCAGCTCTGCCAGCGCCGCCACGGTGGCGGGGAGAGGGCTGGGTTTGCTGGTGTTGGCGTGTCGCTTGGATGTGGGCAGAGAGGGCGGTGTCAGCGGGGTGATGTTGGACATGCGTTTTCCTCCATGACTGGATAGCGGAAACCGCCGGGCCAGCATGTGCCGGCCTGGCGGGCTGTGCGCTTACAGCGCGCGGGTGAGCAGGTGGAGCGGCTGGTCCATGCGCTTATCCAGCGGCGCCAGCAGCTCCTTCAGCCGGCTGGATGGCAGGCGCACGTCGTCGCCCAGGCATGAGAGCAGGTCCATCATGGCTTCCAGGCCCAGCTGGGCATGGGCCAGGCGGGGGATGGATTCCCTTACTGCGTCCTCCATTTCCCGGCACAGGTGGGCCAGTTGTGCCACGGGGTGGCGCAGGCTGGCTAGATCGGGGTCGGCCAATTGCTCCTGCAACTGGGCAAAGATGTGGTTCAGCTTGGCCAGCGGCGCGGCCGGGTGGGATGGCCGCAGGTGGCGGAGTGGTCCGTGGCCATGCGCCTGGGGGTGGATGTGCACGGCAAACGGCGCAAATTCAGTGGGGTGGGACATGCGTATCCTCCAGCGAGAAAGTCCGCCCGCCCGGGCGTGAGCCAGCGCCTGTCCGGCCTTCGGCCGGGGAAAAGGCCAAGGCGCGCGGGCGAGCGGTAAGTCAGTGCGTCCCGTGCGGGGGCGGAGAAAGCGGCGAGGGCGGAAGGTGCCTGATGTGCAGGCGGCGCGGGGCGCAAAGGGTGAGTGCGCCCCCAAGGTGCCGCCACGCCGCTGCCCACCCCAACACGGGGTTCTCAGCGGCCGCCGTGCCCGGATGGGCCCCGGCGGCAGCGGCTTACAGCACGCCGGTGAGCCGGCTGAGCGACGCCTCCACCCGCTTGTCCAGCGGCTGCAATAATTGCAGCAGGCGGCTGGAAGGCAGGCGCACGTCGTCGCCCAGGCAGGCAAGCAGGTCCAACAGCGCCTGCAGGCCCAGCTGGCTATGGGCCAGGTGGCAGATGGTTTCCACCACCGCGTCCTCAATGTCGCGGCACAGATGCGCCAGCTGCGCCGCCGGCACGCGGGCGCAGGCCTGCGGCTTGCGGGCTAGCTGGTCCTGCAAGGCGGCAAAGGCATCATGCAGCCTATGCATGGCCAGCAGGCTGGGCTGAGACAAAGAGGCAGACGCCCCGGAACGGAGCAAAGGGCTGGAGGATACGGCAAGGTGAGACGCACTGCGGGAAATGCTAGTCATAGCAAGATCCTCACGGAGATGAGTGCTCAATCCTGCTTTCCCGACGCCAATCGGGGGTGGCAGGCGCATGGCGGGATTGGCGTTACCGGCATCTCCTCCGGCGTGTCTCGCGACACTCCCACCACGGCCCGCCATAAATTGCGCGTAGCAATGATGATCGAACTGGCGCGGCGAACGCGGCAGTTCGATGGAAGATGTAACAGGACGCCAATCCCGGTGCCGCTATTGAACGGCACGGAGGGATTATCTAGCTGAGAGGCTTGCTAGGCAAGTGCAGAAGTACGTATGAACAGGCGCGACGAGGCGCGCTGATGAGACGGTAGATTGTTTGCAGAGGCCAAGAGGAGGGCAAGCACCGCTCAAACCACGCTTCCAGAACACCATGCTGATCGGTGTGGTTTTTTTGCAGTAATAAGTAAGAAACAATAAATTGACGGGCAGGGCTGCGCGGAATAATATGCATCATCGACTATGAAACGGTGAAGGCATGCAGCTGAAATACCTTGCCAAAATCTCTGCCGGGCACCCCTTTAGAGGGAGGATTGCCGAGTCGCGCGGCTCGGGGATTGTCGCCGTGCAGATGAAAGATGCCTCAACACCAGACGGTGTGAATTGGGCCGGCTGTATTGAAACCGAGCCCACTGGCCGCCGGGATGACTGCCTGCAAGTGGGCGATATCCTGGTGGCGGCGCGTGGCAGCCACAACTACGCGGTGCTGATTGACGATGCGCTTACCGCAAGCGGCAAACAGGCCGTCGCCGCGCCGCAGTTTTTTATTGTGCGCGCCACCGCGGCCCAACTGCTGCCCGAATACCTGTGCTGGTTTCTCAACCAGCCCCCCTGCCAGCGCTATTTTGACCTGAACGCCGAGGGCACCCTCACCAAAGCCATCAAGCGCAACGCTTTGGACCAGATACCCATTGCCGTGCCAGATCTCACCCGGCAGCAGGCCATTGTTGGCCTGGCCCATACCTTGCGGCAAGAGCTGCGCCTGATCGAACAACTGCGCCGGAATGGCGAGCAACTGCAGGCGGCGATGGCCAATCAGCTCGCCGCTGATCTGCTTGCCGAACCCGCGGCCGCAACACCCTATCGTTAAAAATACGCATCCCAGGAATCACCATGACCGAGCAAATCAACCAGGACGACATCAATAAAGCGCTATGGGCGGCCTGCGACACCTTTCGCGGCACCATCAGCGCCGATACCTACAAAGACTTCGTGCTCACCATGCTGTTTCTGAAATACATCAGCGATGTCTGGCAGGACCACTACGATGGCTACCAGAAGCAATACGGTGACGAGCCGGAACTGATTGCCGAAATGCTGAAAAACGAGCGCTTCGTGCTGCCGGCGGAGGCCAGCTTCTACCAGCTGTACCAGCGCCGCCACGAGCCGGGCAATGGCGAGCGCATCGATCAGGCGCTGCACGCGATTGAAGAAGCCAACGGCACCAAGCTCAAGGACGCGGGCAAAAGCGTGTTTCAGGACATCAGCTTCAATACCGACAAGCTGGGCGAAGAAAAGCAGAAAAACACCATCCTGCGTCACCTGCTGGAAGACTTTGCCAAGCCTGAGCTCAACCTCAAGCCCAGCCGCGTCGGCACACTGGACATCATCGGTAACGGCTATGAGTTCTTGATCAAGAACTTCGCCGCCAGCGGCGGCCAGAAAGCCGGCGAGTTCTATACCCCGCCCGAAGTCTCCGAACTGATCGCCGAGCTGCTGGACCCGCAGCCGGGTGACAGCATTTGTGACCCAGCCTGCGGCTCGGCCTCGCTGTTGATGAAATGTGGCCGCAAGGTGGTGAGCAATCACGGCAGCAAGAACTACGCGCTGTACGGGCAGGAAGCCATCGGCTCCACCTGGTCGCTGGCCAAGATGAATATGTTCCTGCACGGCGAGGACAATCACAAGATCGAATGGGGCGACACCATCCGCAACCCCAAGCTGCTGGATAAAAACGGCGAGCTGATGCTGTTCGACATCGTCACCGCCAATCCGCCGTTTTCACTGGAAAAATGGGGGCACGACGAAGCCGAAAACGACAGATACAGCCGCTTCCGCCGTGGCATTCCGCCCAAAACCAAGGGCGACTACGCCTTTATCCTGCACATGATAGAAACGCTGAAACCCGACAGCGGCCGCATGGGCGTGGTGGTGCCACATGGCGTGCTGTTCCGTGGCAGCAGCGAGGGCAAAATCCGTCAAAAGCTGATCGAAGAAAACCTGCTAGACGCGGTGATCGGCCTGCCGGAAAAACTGTTCTACGGCACCGGCATTCCGGCGGCGATCCTGATTTTCAGCAAGGAAAAATCTGACAGCAAGGTACTGTTCATCGATGCCAGCCACGAATGCAAAGCCGGCAAAAACCAGAACCAGCTCACTGACAACAACATCGCCAAAATCGTCAGCACCTACCGCGAAGGCCGCAGCATAGAGAAATACGCCTATCTGGCCAGCCTGGATGAAATCCGCGACAACGACTTCAACCTCAACATCCCGCGCTACGTCGATACTTTTGAAGAAGAGGAAGAAATCGACCTGCTGGCGGTACGCGCGGAGCGCGAGGCTTTGAAGGCGAAACTGACTACGCTGGAAACAGAGATGGCGAAATATCTGCAGGAGCTGGGTTATGGTGCCTAAGGGCTGGTCGGAAAAAACACTTGAAGATATTGCTCTGGTTGAACGTGGGAAATTTTCCGCTAGGCCAAGAAATGATCCAAAGTATTTTGGTGGGGATGTCCCATTCGTACAAACTGGCGACGTCAGTTCTGCTGGGACATATCTTGAAAAATTCTCACAAACCCTTAATCAAGATGGCATAGGTGTAAGTAAAGTTTTTCCTAGGGATACGATACTAATTACGATTGCAGCCAACATTGGCGACACTGCTATTACTAAGTTCGATGTTGCTTGCCCAGATAGCGTTGTAGCAATTAAACCTTATCAAGATAAAGCTGATGTGTATTGGCTTAAGAAACTTCTGGAAACAAAACGTGATGCGCTAGATAGTCTGGCAACTCAAAATGCACAGAAAAATATCAATCTTCAAATCTTGAAGCCTTTTCAGCTTCTTGTTCCGCCTGTCAATGAACAAAAGGAAATCGCCCAAATCCTCTCGACTTGGGATCAGGCCATCGCTACCGCCGAGCGCCTGCTCGACCTCGCCCGCCAGCAGAAAAAAGCCTTGATGCAACAGCTGCTCACCGGGGAAAAACGCTTTCCGGGGTTTGAGGGGGAGTGGAAAGTTGTCAAATTGGGAAGCATTTTCTCAAGGGTGACGACACGTAATGGTGGGCAGTCAGAGAATGTCGTGACCATTTCTGGCCAGCAGGGCTTGATTCGGCAGGATGAATATTTCAACCGTACTGTGGCATCAGAAACACTGGACAATTATTTCCTATTGAAGAAAGGCCAGTTTGCATACAACAAGAGCTATTCCATCGGCTACCCAATGGGAGCGATCAAGCGCCTCAATCGCTACGACGACGGAGTGGTGACGACGCTGTACATTTGCTTTGCATTGGCCGCAAAGGATAAAGCAGATAGTAACTTCTTTGAGCACTATTTCGAATCAGGCTTACTTAATCGTGGCTTAACACAAATTGCATATGAAGGTGGTCGTGCTCATGGGCTGTTGAATGTAAAACCCGCTGATTTCTTTGACTTGAAAGTGCCGCTACCTGCTCTGGCTGAGCAGGTGAAAATTGCTGCGATTCTTACATTAGCCGACCAAGAAATCCAAACCCTTCAATCTCAACTCGACGGTCTGAAGCAAGAGAAGAAAGCCCTGATGCAGCAACTGCTGACCGGCAAGCGCCGCGTGCAGTGCGCGCAGGACCAAGCGGAGGCGTGAATGACCGATCCGAATACCTGGCCCGCGGCGCCGGCCGGCGAGTTCATCATGTTTTCATCGGCCGATGGCCAGGTGCGCATCGAGTGCCGCTTCGAGAGCGAGACGCTGTGGCTGTCGCAAGCCACCATGGCCGAACTGTATGGCAAGGATGTGCGCACCATCAATGAGCACCTGCAGAACGTGTTCAAGGAAGCGGAGCTGGACCCGGCGGCAACTATCCGGAAATTCCGGATAGTTCGTCAGGAAGGCGCGCGTCAGGTCTCTCGCGAGATTGATCACTACAGCCTGTCGGCCATTCTGGCGGTGGGCTACCGCGTGCGCTCCCCCCGCGGCACGCAGTTCCGGCAGTGGGCGACGCAGACGCTGCAGGAATACCTGGTCAAGGGCTTTGTGATGGACGACGAGCGGCTGAAAAACCCGCCCGTTGGCCCATCCGTGGTGCCCGACTATTTTGGCGAGATGCTGGAGCGCATCCGCGACATCCGCGCCAGCGAGCGGCGCATGTATCTGCGGGTGCGGGAGATTTTTGCGCTGGCGGCCGACTATGAGCCCTCGTTCAAGGACACCACGCAGTTCTTCCAGATCATCCAGAACAAGCTGCACTTTGCCTGCACCGGCCTGACTGCTGCTGAGCTGATACATCAGCGCGCCGATGCCAGCCAACCGCATATGGGCTTGACCAGCTACAAGGGGCAGGAGGTACGCAAGGCGGATGTGACGGTAGCCAAAAACTATCTGAATAGCGCCGAAGTGGATGAATTGAACCGGGTGGTGAGCATGTGGCTGGACTTTGCCGAAGACCAGGCCAGACGCCGGCAGCAGATCTTTCTGCGCGACTGGCAGGACAAGTTGGACCAGTTCCTGCAATTCAATGACCGCGAAGTGCTGCACGGTGCGGGCAAGATCAGCAAGCAGATGGCCGATGAAAAAGCAGCCGCCGAGTATGAGCAGTTTGCCCAGCAGCAACGCAGGCTGAAAGAGGCGGAGGGCGAACGGGATATCGCGTCGCTTTTGGCATGGGACAGCAAACGCGCCAGCAAAAACAAGGATCAACAATGAAGCAAGCGTTCACGCCCAAATTTCAAGAAGAATACAGCGCCAAAATCCCCGCGCTGACGCTGCTGAGCCAGCTGGGCTGGACCTTCCTGCCACCCGAGCAGGCCTTGGCCCAATGCGGTGGCAAGCAGGATGAAGTGGTGTTGCGCGATGAACTGCGGCGGGTATTGCAGACGCGACGCTTTCGCTTTGATGGGCGTGAGCAGGCCTTGTCGGATAAGGCAGTGGATAAGCTGATTGCCGAGGTATGTAGCCCGGCGCTGAATGAAGGCCTGGCGCTGGCCAATGAAAAGCTCTACAACCACATGCTGTACGGCATTTCGGTGACCGAGTTTGTCGAGGGCAAAAAGGCCAACCCGACTATTGCGCTGATCGATTGGGAAAAGCCGGAAAACAATAGCTTTCTGTTCACCGAGGAATACAGCGTCACGCGCTCGGGCGGAATGGATAGCCGCCGCCCGGATATCGTGTGCTTTGTGAACGGCATCCCGCTGGTGATCATCGAGGCCAAGCGCCCCGATGGCCATGCCAAAAAGGGGCCGACCATTGCCGAAGGCATTTCGCAATCGCTGCGCAATCAGCGCCATGATGAAATTCCGCGCCTGTTTGCCTACGCCCAGCTGATTTTATCCATCAACGGCGCGGATGGCCGTTATGGCACTTGCGGCACGCCAGCCAAGTTTTACGCCGCCTGGCGTGAGGAGGATATCTCCGATGCCGAGATGGCTGCGATCAAGAACAAGCCCTTGAGCGGGTTGCAGATCGATACCCTGTTTGCGCATCGCGCTGCCAAAGATTTGCAGTGGTATCAATCCCTGCTGGCTGGCGGCGAGTTGGCGGTAAGCGGACAAGATAAATTACTGATCAGCCTGCTTGGACCCGCCCGCCTGCTGGAGATGGTGCGGTATTTCACGCTGTACGACAAAAAAGCAGGCAAGATCGTGGCCCGCTATCAGCAGGTGTTCGGCATCAAGCGCTTGATCGCCCGCATCAACACCCGCCGCGCCGATGGCGGGCGTGAAGGCGGCGTGATTTGGCATACCACGGGCTCGGGCAAGTCGTTCACAATGGTGTTTTTAAGCAAGGCGCTGATCCTGCATGAGTCGCTGAAGGCATGCCGCATTGTGGTGGTGACGGACCGTATTGACCTGGAAAGCCAGCTCTCCAAAACCTTTGCTTCGGGCGGCGAGTTATCCGGCAAGAAAGACAAGGAAGCCGCGCTGGCCACTTCCGGCAAGCGGCTTGCGGAGCAGATCAGTACCGGCACCGAGCGCATCATTTTCTCGCTGATTCACAAGTTCAATACCGCGACAAAGCTGCCGGAATGTGTGAATACCAGCCCCGACATCATTGTGCTGATTGATGAAGGCCACCGCAGCCAGGGGGGCGAAAGCAATATCCGCATGAAGCAGGCCATGCCCAAGGCCGCCTTTGTGGCGTTTACCGGCACGCCGCTGCTAAAGGACGACAAAACCACCAGCAAATTCGGCCCGATTGTGCACGCCTACACCATGCAGCGGGCAGCGGAAGACGAAGCCGTTACCCCGCTACTGTACGAAGAGCGCATCCCCGATCTGGATATCAACGATAGAGCGATCGATGCCGGCTTCACCCGCATTACCACCAGCCTGACCGACAAGCAGAAGGCCGACCTGAAGCGCAAATACGCCAAACGCGGCGAGCTGTATCGCGCCGACGATCGCATCCAGCTGATAGCCCGCGATATTGCCGAGCATTTCGATAAGAACATCGACGCAGGCCTCAAGGGGCAACTGGCGTGCGATAGCAAGGCATCGGCGATCAAGTACAAGAAATACCTGGATGAAGCTGGGTTATTTGAATCTGCTGTTGTGATTAGCGCGCCGGATACCCGTGAGGGCAATTCGGAAGTGGATGAAGCCTCGATCCCGGAAGTGACGCAGTGGTGGAAAGACAATGTCGGCTCGCAGGATGAGCAGGTCTACACCAAGCAGGTGATCGAGCGTTTCGACAAAGATGCGTCGCTCAAGCTGCTGATTGTGGTGGATAAGCTGCTGACCGGCTTTGACGAGCCGAAAAATACCGTGCTGTATATCGACAAGCCGCTGAAAGAGCACAACCTGATTCAGGCCATCGCCCGTGTCAACCGCCTGCATCCCTTGAAAAAATTTGGCTTGCTGATCGACTATCGCGGCATTCTGGCCGAGCTGGATACCACCATTGCCAAGTACCAGGACTTGGCTGCACGTACGCAGGGTGGTTACGACATCAACGATATCGCCGGTTTGTACAACCCGATGAGCACGGAGTACAAACGCCTGCCGCGCCTGTATAAGCAGCTGTGGGCCATTTTTGATGGAGTAAAAAACAAGAATGACATCGAACAGCTGCGCCAGGTGCTCATCCCGAAAACGGAAGAGCGCAACGGTGAGCTGGTGGATGTGAACCAGAAGGTACGAGATGACTTCTACGAAGCACTCAGCGAGTTCTCCAGTTGCCTGAAAGTGGCACTGCAATCGGCAACTTTCTTTGAGGACACGAGCTTTAGCGATGCGGATCGCCAGCATTACAAGGAAACGGTAAAGCAGTTCTCCAGCCTGCGCCAGTTGGTGAAGCAGGATACGGGTGAAACCATCAACTATGACGACTACGCCACCCAGGTAAAGAAATTGCTGGATAAGCACGTTGTGGGCGTGGAAGTGCGCGAACCGGGCGGCACCTATGAAGTTGGCAAAATGGGCAGTAAACCCAAGCCGGAAGACTGGTCGGAAGAAAAAACCCGCAACGAAACCGACATCATCAAAACCCGGGTGGCGAAGATGATTGAGCAAGAGCTGCGCGATGACCCGTATGCGCAAGAAGCCTTCTCCAAGCTGCTGCGCGATGCCATTGCCGAGGCAGAAAAGCTGTTCGATCATCCGCTCAAGCAATACTTGCTGTTCCACGAATTTGAAGCAAAAGTGCAGCAACGCCAGCTGGATGAACTACCAGGATCATTTAATGGAAATCGTCATGCGCAAGCCTATTTTGGCATCTTTAAAAAAACGCTGCCCGAGGTGTTTTCGATCAGCGATGCACAGGTGCATGGCAAATGGGTGGCATTGGCGTTTGATATCGACCAACTGGTTGAGCAAGTGGTTGGCGAGCATTCCATCAACCCGCAGAACATCGAAGCCAACATCCGCAAGCAATTGCTGCCGCTCTTGTTCAAAGAATGCAAATCGATTGGCGCAGGCATGGATCAGGCTAAAGCCATGGTGGAGTGGGTGGTGCAAATTACCCGTGTTGGCTTGAATGCAGCCGGGGTTTGAGGTGGCTGTTGCGATCAAGCCTGAGCCGAGTAAAACCAATCTGTCATTGAACTATGCGGATGAACAGATTGGTTTTGAACGGCTGCCGCGCACGGGATCAAGCAACAAAATCCTGATCAAGGTGCTGCCGGATTGTCGTGTGCAAATCAGCGCGCCAGAAGCGGCCACGGATGAGCAAGTGATCGCCGCAGCCAAGCTGCGTGCGCGCTGGATTTATCAGCAACTGCGCGAGTTCCGCTCCCGCCTGGAGCATGTGCGCCCACGGCAATACATCAGTGGTGAAAGCCACTATTACCTTGGCAAGCAGTACGTCCTGAAGGTCATCGAAAACCCAGCAGAGAAACCAGCGGTGAAACTGTTGCGCGGCAAGATCGAAGTGACGGTGCGGGAAAAATCCGCCGACAAAATCAGCGTATTGCTTGCCGACTGGTACAAAGCGCGCGCTAAAGAAGTCTTTGTACGCAGGCGGGACGCAATGCTGGAGCAAGCCTTATGGGTGAGTGGGAAACCACCACTAAGAGTCTTGACCATGCAAACCCAATGGGGAAGCTGTTCACCTGCAGGGCGGCTCACGCTGAATCCCCATCTGGTGAAAGCACCCAGGGACTGCATTGATTACGTGATCTTGCACGAGCTGTGCCACTTGGCCGAACACAACCACAGCGAGCGCTTCTACCGGCTAATGGGGCAAGTGATGCCGAACTGGGAAAAAGTGAAGTTGCGGCTGGATGGCATGGCCAACGCTCTGATTCATTAGATACATTACCTGCCGCCTGTGGTCTGCGAGTGTAGGATCCCATCTTTATCTAGATGAGCTCCACGGCCAATCAACGGGGTTCTAGACGAACGTGGGACGGAGGCGGTACGGGCGTCTCATCTTCCTGGATGATTCTCTCTCAGGCTTTCAGCCGCCGCTGCTATGCGGAAATCTATCTCTATGCAAGGTGGGACTTTTCAAACAACTTCGCCTCCGAGATGCCGTAGAGGAAGTCAAAGCGCCGCCGCGCATGGCCGCAGCTGGCGCACGGTATCCGGCAGGCCTTGCTGCAGCAAGGTATCCAGGTATTCGTCTACCGTCTTAGGCGGGTTTTTGAGTGTTTTACGGTGGCGAGCAAAGGCCGCCAGGCTCGCTGAAAGATTCAAGTCCAGCAGGTGGGAGATGAACTCGTCTGGATGCGGGGCTTCGATTTCATGCTACGCCAACTGCTCGGCAGGAAAGTCTTCCAGGTTGAAGGTGAGGGTGGGTTGAGTATGAAGGGTGTGAGAGGCCAGTTTCTTGGACTCGCCCCATGATGACGCCACAGTTCATAGGCCCTGCACCCGTATCCGTGCTGATTTCAGCCCAACGGCGCTAACAATACGCCCGTACTTCAGCAAAGGGATAGGCAGCCAACTGGCCAAAGCCCGCTATCCGAGAGGCACGCAATTTGGTGAGCAGCGGCAGGGTAATGCCGCATAAGAAACACGCTGCCAGATGGGGGGCCGGTACATGGCCCAGTTTTTCCGTCAGGCCAGCCAGCGCGGTTTGCAAGTTGTCCGCTGTTAAAGCGGGCAAGGCTGGGGCGGCGGGCAAGCGTGCCGGTTTACCGCGACACACCAGGCAATGGCCACACTGCGCCGGCGCGGCCGTATCGCCAAAGTAGCTGGCCAGCGCGTAACTCAGGCAAGTTTCAGTCTCGAACAGCACCAGCATTTGCTGCAAACGCGCCAGCTCGCTATCTTCCCGCGCCTGGAATTGAGCATGCAGGCTGGCGGCAAGCGATGCCACGTCAAACGCCGCATCGCTCACCGCGTATACCTCGGTCATTTGCTTGGTTTCCAGTGTTAGCCAGCCGCGCTCGTCCATGAACTCCAGCGCGGTGACCGCGCGTTGGCGCTGGCCAGGAAAGGCTTGCAAGAATGATTCAAAATCAAAGCTGTACCAGCTGCGCCCCAGTTTGCTATGCGCCAGCAAGGCGGCGACAAATTCGCGCCGTTCGTCCTTGAAGTGCGCCAACAGCGTGTCTTCTTCCTCCAGCAACTGGAAACGGTACTCGCTGTAATAGCTGTACTGAGCTTGCAGCAGGCCTTGTACTTCTAGGTACACCAACAGCGTTTTGAGCGGCAGTTGGCGGACATTGCTGTCGGCTGATAGCCCATGCAGCGTCATTTCCCATTGCCCGTTTTGTGCTTCGTTGCGGATGCGCTGCAGCACGTGTTCGATGGATGCCAATTGCGGCGTGTCGCCGTAGACAAAGTTTTCCAACACATGCAGGCCATCGCGATTCCCCAACAGTGTGCATAGCGATGTCTCTCCATCGCGTCCGGCGCGGCCGATTTCCTGACTATAATTTTCCACCGATTTGGGTAAGTCGTAATGAATCACCTGCCGGATATTGCCCTTGTCTATGCCCATGCCAAAGGCGATGGTGGCGACAATCACCGGCGTGGTGCCATTCATGAAATCGTCCTGAATCTGCTCGCGGAGCGTGCTGTCCAGCCCGGCGTGATAAGCCGCCGCCGCGATGCCTTGCGCTTGTAGCCTGGTGGCCAGAATTTCGGCGGTGTGCTGCTGGGTGACATACACCACGCAGGCTGCGCCGGGGGTGCGGGCCAGCAGTTGGAGCAGCGCGGTGTTCTTGTCGGCCTGAGCCATGGCACGGACATGCAGGTGCAGATTGGGGCGGTAAAAGCCGGTCACGGTGATGTGCTCCGGCGCGATTGCAAAGCGCCGCGCCATGTCCTGCATCACCGTTGGCGTCGCGGTGGCGGTAAGCAACAGCACTTGCGGGATGTTCAGCTGCGCTCGGTACTGTGGCAGTTTGAGATAATCCGGGCGGAAATTATGTCCCCATTCCGAAATGCAATGCGCCTCGTCCACCACCAGCAGCGACAGCGGCACTTCCGCGATAAAGCGGCGGAAGCGTTCGTTCTTCAGGCGCTCCACCGACACCATCAGTACCTTGATGCAGCCGGCCCGCACGTCGCTCATCACCTGCTGCGCTTCATCGCGGCTTTGGGTGGAGTCAATCGTGGCAGCGGCAATGCCCTTGGCCTGCAAAAACGCCAACTGGTCGCGCATCAGCGCCAGCAGCGGCGAGATCAGTAGCGTCAAATGCGGCAATTGCGTGGCGGCCAGCTGGTAGCACAGCGATTTGCCGGAGCCGGTGGGGAAAATCGCCATCGCGGAATGGCCATCGAGCAGCGCCTGGAGCACCTCGCGTTGGCCACCGCGAAAGCCGGAAAACCCGAAATACTTCGCCAGCGCGGCATCCAGCACGGAAGATTGGGGAGGCATGGCAGCCTTTCAGCGCAAGAGTGGACAAGAGAGGGAGCATGATAACAAGGCCGGGTGAGCGGCAAACTAGAAAATACCGGGTGTGGTGGGCAGAGGTTTTTGGGTTTGAAATGACCTGTTCACTATCATGGCAAATCTCAACGCCCGATTCGCCGTTCTTGTATCCGACGACAGATCTAATTTGGCGTCTGATCGGAACCGATCTTGTCCAATGACAATAACGCACCCACTGGCAAGCGAAGGTATACGCTCTGAACATCGCACGAAAGCGCCCACAATGAAGCACGTCACCTGAGCTATCTGGAAAAGAAAATGGCCTCCAAACTTGGAGGCCATCCTTCTTACAGCGTAGGCTGCGTGTGAAATCCCAAAAATCTAGAAAAGTGGGAAAAATCTAGAGTTTCGTGGGATCCTACAATTTTAAACATCTATATTGCGTGCGATCAAGGCATTACCTTCAATGAACTGACGTCTCGGCTCCACCTCGTCGCCCATCAGGGTGGTGAACACGTCGTCCGCGCCCATCACGTCTTCGATGCGCACCTTGAGCAGGCGGCGCACAGCCGGGTCCATGGTGGTTTCCCACAGCTGTTCCGGGTTCATCTCGCCCAGGCCTTTGTAGCGCTGGATGTTCATGCCCTTTTTCACCTCGGTCAGCAGCCAGTCCAGCGCTTCGCCAAATTCCGCCACCGGGCGCACGGTTTCGCCGCGCTTCACGTGGGCGCCTTGGCGCAGCAGGCCGCCTAGCAGGCTGCCGGTTTTCTTCAGCTCGGCGTAGTCGCCGCTGTCCAGGAAGTTTTGGTCCAGCACGGTCACCAGCACGTTGCCGTGCAGCTTGCGGATGATCTTCACCAGGAAGCCGTCGTTCTTTTCATCGCGCAGCAGTTGCAGGTCTATGGTTTCAGCCGGCAGGTGCTTGGAGAGTTCCGCCACGGTGTGGTCGGCCTGTTGTTGGCTTTCCAGCGACAGCGGGCCGGTTTTGAGCATGGCTTCCAGCACCAGCGGGTCGATCACGCGGCTTTCGCGTTCCATCACCGCGCGGGCCAGCAGGAACTGGCGGGCGATTTCGCCCAGGGTTTCACCGGCCAGCGGGGCTTCGCCTTCGGCCGGGATCAGCTCGGCTTTTTCCAGCGCCAGTTGCAGCAGGTACTGGTTCAGTTCGCTGTCGTCTTTCAGATAGCGTTCCTGCTTGCCGTGCTTGGCCTTGTACAGCGGCGGCTGGGCGATGTAGATGTGGCCGCGCTCCACCAGTTCTGTCATCTGGCGGTAGAAGAAGGTGAGCAGCAGGGTGCGGATGTGCGCGCCGTCCACGTCGGCATCGGTCATGATGATGATGCGATGGTAGCGCAGCTTGTCCGGGTTGTATTCGTCCTTGCCGATGCCGCAGCCCATGGCGGTGATCAGCGTGGCCACTTCCTGGCTTTGCAGCATCTTGTCGAAGCGGGCGCGTTCCACGTTCAGGATCTTGCCCTTCAGCGGCAGGATGGCCTGGAATTTGCGGTCGCGGCCTTGCTTGGCGGAGCCGCCGGCGGAGTCACCCTCCACCAGGTATAGTTCGCACAGCGACGGGTCTTTTTCCTGACAGTCGGCCAGTTTGCCGGGCAGGCCCAGGCCGTCCATGATGCCCTTGCGGCGGGTGATTTCGCGGGCCTTGCGCGCGGCTTCGCGGGCGCGGGCGGCTTCCACGATCTTGCCGCAAATGGTTTTGGCGTCGCTGGGGTTTTCCAGCAGATAGGTTTTCAGCGCTTCGCTGATCACCTCGTTGACCACTGGGCCGATTTCGCTGGAGACCAATTTGTCCTTGGTCTGGCTGGAGAACTTGGGGTCCGGCAGCTTGACGGACAGCACGCAGGTCAGGCCTTCGCGCATGTCGTCGCCGGTGGTGTCCACCTTGGCCTTCTTGGCCACTTCGCTCTCTTCGATGAATTGGTTCAGCGTGCGGGTCATCACCTGGCGCAGCGCGGTCATGTGGGTGCCGCCGTCGCGCTGCGGGATGTTGTTGGTGAAGCACTGGACGTTCTCTTGGTAAGAGTCGTTCCATTGCATCGCCACCTCCACCGTCATGCCGTCTTTTTCGCCAATGCCGTAAAAGGTCTTGGGGTGCAGCACGTTCTTGTTGCGGTTCATGTATTCCACGAAACCCGCCACGCCGCCGGAGAAGGCGAAGTTTTCTTCCTTGCCGCTGCGCTTGTCTATCAGCTGGATGCCCACGCCCTGGTTCAGGAACGAGAGTTCGCGGATGCGCTTGGCCAGGATGTCGAAGTGGAATTCGATGTGGCCGAAGGTTTCCACGCTGGCGAAGAAGGTCACTTCGGTGCCGCGGTGGCTGGTATGGCCGGTGACGGTGAGCGGGGCCACCGCGTCGCCGCGGCGGAATTCCATTTCATGCACCTTGCCGTCGCGCCAGATCTTCAGCTTCAGCCAATCGGACAGCGCGTTGACCACCGATACGCCCACGCCGTGCAGGCCGCCGGAGATCTTGTAGCTGTTGCTGTCGAATTTGCCGCCGGCGTGCAGGATGGTCATGATGACCTCTGCGGCGGAGCGGCCTTCTTCCGGGTGGATGTCCGTGGGGATGCCGCGGCCGTTGTCTTCTACGGAGACGGAGTTGTCCGGGTTGATGGTGACCTTGATGGTGTCGGCATGGCCGGCCAGCGCCTCGTCAATGGCGTTGTCCAGCACTTCAAACACCATGTGGTGCAAGCCGGTGCCGTCCTGGGTGTCGCCAATGTACATGCCGGGGCGCTTGCGCACCGCATCCAGGCCTTTAAGCACCTTGATACTGTCCGCGCCGTATTCTTGTTCGCTCATACTCAACTTTCCAATAGGCGGCGCGCCGTGTAGGCTTGCCGCGCCGGTCATTCTTAAACCCGGTGTGGAGGCTGGGCCTCCCGCTCGCTCCGAATCCTGGTACTGCTTAGATGCGCATCGGCATCACGATGTACTTGAAGTTGCTGACGTCCGGAATGGTGAACAGCGCGCTGCGGGCGGAATCGCCAAACGCCAGCTGCAGCGTTTCCGCCGGCAGATTGGTCAGCACGTCCAGCAGGTAGTTGATGTTGAAGCCGATTTCCAGGGTGCCGCCCTGGAAGGCGATTTCCAGCTCTTCCTCGGCTTCTTCCTGCTCGCTGTTGGTGCACAGGATGGACATCTTGCCGGGGGCCAGCACCAGGCGCACGCCGCGGAACTTCTCGTTGGCCAGGATGGCGGCGCGTTGCAGCGCGTGCAGGAATTCCAGGCGTTCGATCAGGAAGATCTTGTCGTTGTCCAGCGGGATGACGCGGTTGTAGTCCGGGAACTTGCCGTCCACCACCTTGCTGATGATGACGGTGGCGCCAAAGCTGAAGCGCACCTGGTTGGCCAGCACTTCGATCTTGATTTCGTCGTCGCTGTCTTGCAGCAGCTTGTACAGCTCGATGATGGTCTTGCGCGGCAGGATCACCTCGGCCTTGGGCAGGGTGGCGGCCACGTCGGCGCTGGCGAAGGCCAGGCGGTGGCCGTCGGTGGCGACCAGGCGCACCTGGTTGCCGTCCGTCTGCATCAACAGGCCATTGAGGTAATAACGGATGTCCTGCACCGCCATGGCGTACTGCACCTGGGAGATCAGGCGCTTCAGTTCGCGCTGGGAGAGGCTGAAGCTGGATTCGCCGGCGCTGGCCACGGACAGCAGCGGGAAGTCTTCCGCCGGCAGCGTTTGCAGGTTGAAGCGGCTCTTGCCGGCTTTCAGCACCAGGCGGCCGCCGTCCAGCTGCTCCAGCGTCACCGTGGCGTTGCCCGGAATGGCGCGCAGGATGTCCTGCAGCTTCTTGGCGGAGGTGGTGAGGCGGAAATCTTCGCCCGGCAGCTCGTCGCTGCTGGCGGTGGTGATCTGGATTTCCAGGTCGGTGGCCAGGAAGCCTACCTGTCCGCCCTTTTTCTCGATCAGGACGTTGGACAGGATGGGCAGGGTGTGGCGGCGCTCGACAATGCCGGTGACTGCCAGCAGGGGCTTGAGCAGGGCATCGCGTTCGGCTTGCAGGATCAGCATGTGGCGGGCTCCCAGTTGAGGGTGAAGAGTCGGATCATGGTTCGATTAATTGCGCAGCATGGCCAGCAGCGCTTCGTAGTCATGCGCGATGTCGGCATCGTTGCCGCGCATCTCGGTAATGGTTTTGCACGCGTGCAGCACGGTGGTGTGGTCCCGGCCGCCAAAGGCGTCGCCGATATTGGGCAGGGATAGCTGGGTCAGCTCCTTGGCCAGGGCCATGGCCACCTGGCGCGGACGGGCGATGTCGCGGCTGCGCTTCTTGCTGTGCATGTCGGACAGCTTGATCTTGTAGTACTCGGCCACCGTCTTCTGGATGGCGTCCACCGTCACCTGGCGGTTGCCGGCGGCCAGGATGTCCTTCAGCGCTTCCTTCACCAGTTCCAGCGTGATGTTCTGATTGGTGAAGCGGGCATAGGCCACCACGCGCTTGAGCGCGCCTTCCAGCTCGCGCACGTTGGAGCGCACGTTCTGGGCGATGAAGAAGGCTACGTTGTGCTCCAGCTTGATGCTGTCGGCCTCGGCCTTCTTCATCAGAATGGCCACGCGCATTTCCAGCTCCGGCGGCTGGATTTCCACGGTCAGGCCCCAGGAGAAGCGCGAAATCAGCCGCTCTTCCATCCCTTCAATCTGCTTGGGGTAGCTGTCGCAGGTCATGATCACCTGCTTGCCGCCCTCTATCAGCGCATTGAAGGCATAGAAGAATTCTTCCTGGGTGCGGTTCTTGCCGGCGAAGAACTGGATGTCGTCAATCAGCAACAGGTCCAGCGAGTGGTAGTAGCGCTTGAATTCATCAAAGGCCTTGTGCTGGTAGGCGCGCATGATGTCGGCCACGTAGCGTTCGGCGTGGATGTAGCGGATCTTGGCCTGCGGGTTCTTTTGGAACACGTGGTTGCCGATGGCCTGGATCAAGTGAGTCTTACCCAGGCCCACGCCGCCGTAGACGAACAGCGGGTTGTAGGCCTGGTCGCCCGGATTTTCCGCAATCTGCATGGCCGCGGCGCGCGCCAGCTGGTTGCCCTTGCCCGTCACCAGCGTGTCGAAGGTGAACGAGGGGTTCAGGCGCGTGCTTTCATGGCTGCCGCCAATGGCCTTCACCGCCGCCTGCTTGGCCGGAGAGGGCGCGGCCGGCGCGCTGGGCGCGCTCTTGGCCGGCTCCTTGGCCCTGGGCTGGCTGCTGGCGGCCGGCTGCAGCGGCCGCGCCGACGGCGCGCCCAGGCGCAGCTCCACCAGGCACTCGCCCACCAGTTCCACGGCCAGTTCCTCAATGCGGCCGAGGAAGCGGTCCTTGATGAACTGCATGATGAAGCGGTTGGGCGCGAACAGCGCGATACCGTCGTCGCCGGCTTCGGCGGTAAGCGGCTTGATCCAGGTGTTGAACTGTTGCGAAGACAGTTCGGCCTCCAGTCGGGCGAGGCAGGCAGGCCAGAATTGATCCAGTTCAGTCATTACATACACGCATGTGAAAGCGAAAAACCCGCTGAGCGCGCTCGGCTGGCAACAGCGGGATGAGCCGCCAGCGGCGCGGATGCAGCGGCGCGCGGACGGCGGATGTTCGGCATGGAAGCGGCCGGCGGACTGCGCTGTTTCAAACGCGGCGGGCCTGCGGGCCCAGGATGCGTTCATTTGTTGTGCAGCCGGTCGGCAACGATAAACCCCCACATTCTAACGTTTTTTTGCAAAGTTATCCACAGGGGAGTCGAAAATTCCTCGTTGACAAATCGGCCGTTATCGAGTCAAATCACGCGTTTATTTCCGTTTCGAAACAGGAAACCCATATCATGAAGCGTACTTACCAACCGTCCAATACCCGTCGCAAACGCACTCACGGCTTTCTGGTCCGCATGAAGACCCGTGGCGGCCGCGCCGTCATCGCCGCTCGCCGCGCCAAGGGCCGCAAGAAGCTGGCCGTCTAAGTCCTTGTGGCTTACCGCTTTCGCCGTGCGCACCGGCTGTTAAAAACGGATGATTTTTCATCCGTTTTTAGTTTGCGGCAACAGCGCAGCAATGTGTTCTTTCAGGTGTACGCCCGCCCCAACGGCCTGGACCACGCCCGAGTGGGCCTGGTGGTCGGCAAGAAGGTCGCCAAGCGGGCGGTGCGCCGCAATTACATCAAGCGCTGCGTGCGCGAGTGGTTCCGCCTGAACCAGCAAACGCTGGGCGGCATGGATTACGTTGTGCGCGCCAAGACCATGTTTACCTATGAGCAGCGCGCCGAAGCTGTAACCGCTTTGTCCGCACTGTTTGCTAAACTGGCACGATGTCGCGCGTCCTCGTCCTCTTGATCCGTTTTTACCAGCTGGCTATCAGCCCGTGGTTGGCGCCGCGTTGCCGCTTCCAGCCCACCTGTTCCAGCTACGCGATCGAGGCGCTGAGGAAACATGGCGCACTGAGGGGCGGCTGCCTTGCCGCCAGACGCATTTGCCGTTGCCACCCTTGGGGCGGCAGCGGCTATGACCCGGTTCCCTGAACTTTCCGGTATCGAGAAGATGGATTCCAAGCGACTGATAATCTTTGTTTTACTGTCCGTGGGCATCCTGTTTGGGTGGAATGAATTCTTCATGCCCAAGCATACCCCGCAACAGCAAGCGGCCAAGACTGCGGCCACGGCCGGCGCTTCCGGCGCGGCCCAGCCTGCCGACGCCAACAAGCTGACCCGCGGCCAGCGCATCCACGTCAAGACCGATCTGGTGGAAGCCGAGATCGATACCGTGGGCGGCGACCTGCGCTCGCTCAAGCTGTTGAAGCATGGCGAGACGGAAGACCACGCCAAGGCCTTCAAGCTGTTCCAGGACGACGCCAAGAATACCTATGTGGCGCAAACCGGCCTGGTTGCCGCCAGCAACCCGGCCCTGCCGACGCATAAAACCGTGTTCGCCGCGGACAAGCCCAGCTATGAAATGACCGGCGACAAGCTGGAAGTGAAGCTGAGCGCGCCGGACGCCAACGGCGTCAAGGTGAGCAAGGTCTATACCTTCACCAAGGGCAGCTACGAGATCGGCGTCCGTTACGACATCGTGAACGGCGGTGCCATCCCGGTGGCGCCGACCGCGTACTACCGCCTGCTGCGCGACAGCCAGGCGCCGGAAGGCGAGGGCCGTTTCGCCCATACCTACACCGGCCCGGCCGTGTACACCTCCGAGCACAAGTTCCAGAAGGTCAGCTTTGAAGACCTGGCCAAGGGCAAGGGCGACTACGCCAAGACCACCAACGACGGCTGGGTGGCCATGCTGCAGCATTACTTCATGTCCGCCTGGATCCTGAAGCCGCTGGACGGCAAGAGCGTGTGCAAGGACGAGCGTTCCTGCCGCTTCGAGCTGACCCAGAGCAATGGCCTGAACTCCGCCGCCGCGCTGGTGGACTACGCCGCCATCGCTCCGGGCAAGAGCCTGAGCGTGAACGTGCCGCTGTACGCCGGTCCGGAAGAGTATGACCTGATCTCCAAGGTGGCGGACGGCATGGAATATGCCAAGGACTTCGGCATGTTCTACATCTTCGCCTCGCCGCTGTTCTGGCTGCTGGTGAAGCTGCACGGCCTGGTGAGCAACTGGGGCTGGGCCATCATTCTGCTGACGCTGACCGTCAAGGCCGCCTTCTACCCGTTGACGGCCGCCTCCTACCGCTCCATGGCCAAGATGAAGGCCCTGGCGCCGCGCCTGGAACGGATGAAGGAACAATACGGCGACGACCGCATGAAGTTCCAGCAAGCGGTGATGGAGATGTACAAGTCCGAGAAGGTCAACCCGCTGGGCGGCTGCCTGCCCATGCTGATCCAGATCCCGGTGTTCATCGGCCTGTACTGGGCGCTGCTGGCCTCCGTGGAGCTGCGCGGCGCGCCGTGGGTGCTGTGGTATGTCGACCTGGCCCGCCCGGACCCGTACTTCATCCTGCCGGCGCTGATGGCCATCACCATGTTCCTGCAGACATTCCTGAACCCGCCGCCGGCCGACCCGATGCAGGCGAAGATGATGAAGATCATGCCGCTGGCCTTTTCCGCGCTGTTCTTCTTCTTCCCGGCCGGCCTGGTGCTGTACTACGTGGTCAACAACGTGCTGTCGATGACCCAGCAATGGTTCATCAACAAGCAGATCAACAAGAACAACAAGGCCGCGCTGCAATCCTGAGCGCCTCGCCTGAATGTTTGAACGAACCCGGCCGCTGGCCGGGTTTTTTATTGAGCGGGCAGCGCGCCCCCTCTCCCCAACCCCTCTCCCGCGGAGGGGAGAGGGGCTTCCCAGCCGCAACACATGGCGCAAGCCGACCCGGAATGGGCGCGAGTCTTGTTTCAAATCTGTACGCGGTGTGGCCTCTGGCCAATCCGCGCGATGGAACTGAATGTTTGAACGAATCCGGCCGCTGGCCGGGTTTTTTTATTGAGCGGGCAGCGCGCCCCCTCTCCCCAACCCCTCTCCCGCGGAGGGGAGAGGGGCTTCCCCGCCGCAAAACATGGCGCAAACCGACCAGGAATGGGCGCGAGTCTTGTTTCAAACCTGTACGAGGGGCGGCCATGGAGCAGACCCGTGGGTTGTTTAACCGGCCCGGCATCGCTCGCGGGTATGGCCTCTGGCCAATCCGCGCTATGGAACTGAATGTTTGAACGAACCCGGCCTTTGGCCGGATTTTTATTGAGCGGGCAACGCGCCCCCTCTCCCCAACCCCTCTCCCGCGGGGAGAGAGGGGCTAATCAGTGCGTAGCGGCGCATGTTTGTGCAGTACTAAGCAGCCATATTGCGGGATAATGGCGGTAGTGAATACACCGCGAAAACCGCGCGGGTCCGCATCAAGATGACAGGCTGCGCTGCGCAGACGGCTCCCTCTCCCCTCGCGGGAGAGGGTTGGGGAGAGGGGCGATGCGGCCTGCTAGCCCCCCGCGCAGACCCAACAGCGGGCGGACCAACCGCGGCCAAGCAATCAAGGAATGTCGATGAACCTCAGCTACACCCCCGCCACCATCTGCGCCATCGCTACCGCCCCCGGCCGCGGCGGCGTAGGCGTGATCCGCGTCTCCGGCAAGGACTTGCTGCCGTTCGCGCAGGCCATCTCCCAGGGCAAAACGCCCAAGCCGCGCTACGCGATGTATACGGACTTCTTCGACAGCCACGGCCAGGCCATCGATAACGGCTTGCTGCTGTTCTTCCCCGGCCCCAACAGCTTTACCGGCGAAGACGTGATCGAGCTGCAAGGCCATGGCGGGCCGGTGGTGATGAAGATGCTGCTGGCGCGCTGCGTGGAGCTGGGCGCGCGGCTGGCGGAACCGGGCGAATTCACCAAGCGCGCCTTTCTCAACGACAAGCTGGACCTGGCCCAGGCGGAGAGTGTGGCGGACTTGATAGACGCCAGCAGCGAAACCGCCGCCAGGAGCGCGCTCAAATCGCTGAAGGGGGCTTTCTCGCGCCAGGTGCATGGCCTGGTGGACGAGCTGATCAATCTGCGCATGCTGGTGGAAGCCACGCTGGACTTCCCGGAAGAAGAGATTGATTTTCTCAAGCAGGCCGACGCCATCGGCCGCCTGCGCCGGCTGCGCGCCACGCTGGTGGGCGTGCAGGCCACGGCCAAGCAGGGCGCCATTCTGCGCGAGGGCATGCACGTGGTGATGGTGGGCCAGCCCAATGTCGGCAAATCCAGCCTGATGAACGCGCTGGCCGGCGACGACGTCGCCATCGTGACAGATATCGCCGGGACCACCCGCGACACGGTGCGCGAGGAAATCGTCATCGATGGCGTGCCGGTGCATGTGATCGATACCGCCGGCCTGCGTGAAACCGACGACGTGGTGGAGAAAATAGGCATAGAGCGCACCTGGCAGGCGGTGGAGCGCGCAGACCTGGCGCTGGTGCTGACCGACAGCCGCCATGGCCTCACCGATGAGGTGCAGGCCATCCTGGCGCGCATCCCGGCCGGCCTGCCGCGCGTGCATGTCTTCAACAAGGTGGACCTGACAGCAGACGCGCCCGGCATCGCCGACGAAGAAGGCCACCCGCTGGTGCGCTTGTCGGCCAAGACGCATCAGGGCGTGGATCTGCTCAAGGCCAAGCTGCTGGAAATGATAGGCTTCAGCGGCGCCGACGAAGGCGTGTTCCTGGCCCGCCAGCGCCACCTGGACGCCATCGCCCGCGCGGCGGACCACCTGGAGCTGGCCGAGGCCGATTGGGAACAAGTGGAAATCTTCGCCGAGGAGCTGCGCCTGGCGCAAAACGCCCTGTCTGAAATTACCGGCGAGTTCTCCGCCGACGACCTGTTGGGCGTGATCTTCTCCCGCTTTTGCATCGGCAAGTAAGGCTGTAGGACGGAAGCCCGGTCTGGCCGGGCGTTCCGCCATGGTTTGCCGCGAGCGGGCGCGGCGGATCGCCCCGTCGGGGCATCCGCCCTACCGTGAGAATTCAGGTTTACGGCGCCAGCTTCTTGATGGGGAAGCTATCCAGGGGCTTGATTTCTTTGAGCACGAACATGCTTTGCATCTCCTTCATGCCCGGCAAGCGGCGCACCACCGACATGGCGAAATCGGCGTAAGAGTCCAGATCCGCCGCCACTACTTGCAGCAGGAAGTCGGCATCCCCGCCGATGCTGTAGCAGGCAACCACGTCTTCCATCGCGATCACCTGCTCCTCGAACTTCTTGGCCTCCGCTTCGCTGTGGCTATCCAGAACCACCCGGATGAAGACCATCACGCCCAAGCCTATCTTCTTGCGATTCAGCACAGCCCGATAGCCCTGAATGACCTTGTCGTCTTCCAGCTTGCGCACTTTGCGCCAGCAGGGAGAAGCGGACATGCCTATTTTCTCGGCGAGTTCCTGATTGGTCATGCGGGCGTCGCTCTGCAGTAGCTGGAGCAGCGCCATATCTGTCGAGTTAAGCGCCATGAGAAAAATCCTTTCTCTTTGATGGCTAGATGAGTCAGCTTTTTGCTGAAATATTGAATAATTAGATCAAGATAGACAAAAAAATCCTACAGCCTACTGCATAATGAATTGTCAATCAAACGTCATTTCATGGCGCGGGGCGATCTCCCGGCGGCGCTGGCGAGGCGATGCTTGGAAAGCGCGGGCGAGGGGTGGTGCAAGCGGAGTCTTGAGCGGTTTTGCCGGGGATGACAGGGGTTACGCTGAAAACTCCCCACACTGGGCTTTCAACCATTGATCAATGCATTTATCTAGATAGGGACGAATATGCTGGGCAGCGCTCAAATTCTCTCTTACATCGCCGCGCTGGGCTTGGCGGCGGCCATTCCGGGGCCAGGCATGACCGCGCTGGTGGCGCGCAGCATAAGCGGCGGCGCCATCGCGGGCTTCATCATGTTATCCGGCCTGATTCTAGGAGACTTGATCTACCTTTCACTCGCCGTATTCGGCATGGCCGTGATCGCGCATGCTTATGCCTCCATTTTCACGCTGATCAACTGGGCGGCTTCGCTCTACTTATGCCTGCTGGCCTGGCAGTTTTGGCGGCATCAGCCACAGGCCGTCAATATCGAGCAAAAGACGAGCGGACGGCAGCTGGCATCGGCCTGGCTTTCCGGCTTGACCATCACGCTGGGCAACCCCAAGACCATCGCGTTTTATCTGGCGATTCTGCCGCTGGTGATTTCCCTGGATTCGGTTAGCTGGCAGACCTGGGGCCTGATGCTGGTGCCGCTGACTTTGCTGGTGCTGCTGGCCGTGGGCGGCGTGTGTATCCTCGCCGCGCTGCGCATTCGCCATTTTCTGTCGAGCGCGGCGGCGCAACGGCTGCTGTTCCGGTCGGCGGGCTGCATCATGATGCTGGCGGCGTTTGGCATGGTGGCCAAGACCTTGTGAGTGGATTGGGAGGCGTTCCAGTCTACTTCAGCATTGCGCTGCGTGGAGCCAGGCCAACAAGAAACCGCCTCGTGAGGCGGTTTCTCATTTTGAGTCTGGCGCAATGCTTGGCGCAGACTTGGCTGGCCGTTGATCACGTCGCGCGCGCGGGAGGATGTGCGTGTGAAAGACAGGCGTTGCGTGATTATTCGCTGATATTCGGCAAGATACCGTAATCTCAATGGATAAGGGCGGCTCAGGCCTGCTCGCTCGCCGTAGCTTGAATCGACTCACCCACCGCGTCTGCGCTGGGTATCTCGGCATTGACCGTATCCTGCACGATCTTGCCCTGTTCCAGCACCACCACGCGCTCCGCCATGGCGATGGTTTCCGGCCGGTGCGCCACCAAGAGCCGGGTCATGGCGATATCTCGCACCGCGGCGTTGACCAGTTTCTCGTTCCAGACGTCCAGATGGCTGGTGGCCTCGTCCAGCACTAGCAGCTTGGGCTGCTTGTACAGCGCGCGCGCCAGCAGGATGCGCTGCTTCTGGCCGCCGGACAGGCCGGAGCCGATGTCGCCAACAAGAGTGTTGTAAGCCATTGGCATGGCCATGATTTCATCGTGGATAGCGGCCAGCTTGGCGCATTCCTGGATGCGAGCCTGATCCGGCTGCGGGTCGAAGAAGCAGACATTGTCGGCGATGGAGCCGGAAAACAGCTGGTCGTCCTGCATCACGGTGCCCAATAGCTGGCGGTAATTGCCTAGCCCCAGTTGTTTGAGTGGAATGCCTCCGACCAAAATCTCTCCCTCGGTGGGTTCCAGCAGGCCCAGCATCAATTTGAGCAGCGTAGTCTTGCCGCAGCCTGAGGCGCCGGTGATGGCCAGGCACTGGCCGGCCGGCACGGTTAGGTTCATCTCCCGCAGCACATAGGGCTCGCTGTCGGAATAGCGGAAGGCGACATTGCGCACTTCGAGCGCCGGCTGGACGTGAGCGGGGTCGATCTCCACATCGTTCTGCTCCGCTTCCGGTTCAGTCAGCACGATGTCCGCCACGCGTTCGCCGTGCAGTTTCAGCATGCGCAATTCGAACAGCTTGTCGATCAAGGCGGCGATGCGCTGGCTGAACTGGTCCTTGTAGCTGAGGAAGGCGAACAGCATGCCCACCGAAAATTGGTTGTCCATCACCGCCAGCGCTGCCAGCCACACCACGATCACCCGCTCGGCGTTGAACAGCAGCGTATTGGCGGTCTGAAATGAAATGGACAGGCGGGAAATACGCAGGTCGGCGTTGAACTGGTCGGCCAGCATATTCATCCAGCCGATGCGGCGCTCTTCCTGGCGGCCGAACAGCCGCACGCTCTGCACGCCGCGCGCGGATTCCATGAAGTGGGTACTTTGGCGCGAGGCGTGGATAATCTGCTCGGCTGTGGCCTCGCGCAGCGCACGGAAGATGCTCCAGCGCAGCAGCGCGTACAAGACCACGGCGATCAGGCTGACCAGCGCCAGCTTGGCGCTGTACAACAGCATCACGCCCAGGGTGGCGATCACCAGCATGCCGTCTATCACGCCCTCCACCAGCTGGGTGGTGATGCTTTTCTGTATGGTCTGGATGGAGCCGAAGCGGGAGACGATGTCGCCGAGATGGCGTTTTTCGAACCATGGCAGCGGCAGCCGCAGCAAATGTGCGAAGGCATTGCCCAGCCACTGGAAGTTCAGATTGGCCGCCAGTGCGGTAGCCGCCCAGGAGCGCACGGCGCTGATGGCGGTTTGCAGCAGCACCAGCAGCAGGAAGCCTATGCCCAGCACCGTTACCAGATTGCGGTCCGCCGCCACCAGCGCCTCGTCCACCACCCACTGCAAATAGAACGGCGCCGCCAGCGCGCACACCTGCAGCGCGAGGCCTAGCAGCAGAAGTTGCGATAGTCCGCCTCCAAGCCCCTCAACTTGGCCCATCAGCGACAGCAGGCTGAACTGTTGCAGCTCCTCCGTCTGCTGGAAAGAGGCTCCAGGCGTCAGCTCCAACGCTACGCCGGTAAAGTGCTTGGACACCTCGTCTATTGCCAGCTTGCGCTCGCCCACCGCCGGGTCATGGATGACGATGTGGGAGGACGCCACCTGCTTCAGCACTACAAAGTGGTTCATGTCCCAATGCAGCACGCAGGGCAGCTTCAACTGCGGCAGATGCTGCAAATCCAGCTTCAGCGGGCGCGACTGCAGGCCCAGGCCTTGGGCCATGGTGATCAGGCTCTTCAGCGTGCTGCCCTTCAGCGAGACTGAAAAGCGGCGGCGCATATTGGCCAGGTCGATATGGTGGCCCCAGTAGCCGGCCACCATGGCCAGGCTGGCCAGGCCGCATTCGGCGGCTTCGGTCTGCAGCAGCAGCGGCAGGCGGCGGCGGCCCCAAAATTGCAAAGACAGCGCTTGATGATGCATATCAGACCTTTCCGCTGATGCTGTACAGCGGCTCCAGCACCCATTCGTATAGCTTGCGCGTTTCCAGCAGCACGCTGGCGTCCAGGGCCATGCCGGCTCGCAGCGCTTGGACTTGTCCATAGGCGGTGACATTCTGGCGATCTAGTTGAACGCGCACCCGATATAAGGGTTCATTGTTTTGGCTGGCGCTTGTCGCACTCAGCTCGTCCGGCCGCAGAGCGCTGCGCGAAATCTCGCGCACGGTACCGCGAAATTGTCCGAATTTTTGATAGGGATAAGCCTGGTAGCGGATCAAGACCGGCATGCCCGCTTTGACGAAGCCGGCGGCGCGGGAGGGCGCATACAACTCGGCTTCCAGCGGAGATCCTGCCGGCGACAAATTGGCCATGGCTTGGCCGCTGATGACGGTTTGGCCGGCTTGCGCAGTGATGCCGCTGATCATGCCGTCTTGCGGCGCGCGTACCAATAGATGGCGTTTGGCCTCGTTTTCGGTCAAGTCTTGCTCTATCGAATCGACATTGCGTTTTGTCGCGGCTTCGTCGCGTTGCGCTTGTAGGCGAAGCTCGTCTTGATCTGCATGGATCGTATCCAGTTCACTTTGCGCAGCCGCGCGGCTGCGTTTCAAATCGGCCAACTTGGTTTGTTGATCTATCAACTCAGCCTGTTTGTCTTGCAGCGCGGCGGCAGAGATGAAATGAGCCTCTTGCAATTTGTGGGTGCGAGCCACGGCCTGCTCCGACAATTCCACTCGTCTTTGTTGCAGGGATATCTGTTCGTCGATGCGCAGCACTTCCTTCCGCTGATCCATCTCCTTGCGTAGCGTCGACTCGGCTTTCTGCTTCGCTTGTTGTCGCAGCAGGCTCTGATCACCGACAAGACTATCGCGTCTGGCAAGCAGCAAGGCTGTGATGGTTTGTTCCACATCGTTACGGGTCGCACTGGTGCGTGCATTGGAGAGGACGAATAAAACGTCTCCAGCCTTGACTTGTTTTCCCTCTTGGACCCGCACTTCAGAGATAGTGCCGTCCTGAATTGATTTCACCCTTATTAGACCATTTTTTGGAAATAATATGCCTTTAATTTGTGATTTTTCAGTGTAACTGGCTCGGAAAAAGAATAAAAGAATCGCAATCGCGATGCCGCAGAACAGAATGGTTAGATACGAGAGCGCCCTGTTTCTGGTCAATATTATTGATCCATATCGGCGATCTCCCAACCGCGCTATAACCTCTTTTCGGAATAAGGTTGAACGCAACGGAGGCTTGTTGTTGTTGTGAGACATTTCCCATTCTCATACTATTGTCATAACAAGTTCATGTTGACAAATCCTGAATCGAAATGCAACGATGAATTGACAATGACATTGTAATTATCGAGGGTTGGATAATTCAGATATTCATGATGTGCTGAACGATGCTAGCTCAGCATAGGGGTGGTGAAATGGAATGGGCGCAACGTTTCTAAGAGAAAAACTTCTTCACGTCTTGAGCGTGGCGTATCGTTTTAGAAAATTATAAGGGGAGATTAAGTATGAATAAAGGAGACATGAGAATCGCTGTGGCAACGCACAGCGGGTTCTTGGAATTAATCATCTTGCCAACAGAGAATTGCAACTTCCGGTGTACTTATTGCTATGAAGACTTTCAAATAGGAAAAATGTCCCCGGAGATTGTAAGTGGTATTAAGAAGCTGATCGAGCATAGGCTTCCAAAGTTGAAAGTATTCAAGCTGAACTGGTTTGGCGGCGAGCCGCTATTGGCAAAGGACCAAGTTTTGGACGTAAGCCAATATGCCAAATCTGCGTGTGAGGAAGCTGGAGTCCGTTTTGCTCCTGGGCATATTACGACAAATGGCTATATGCTGGATATAAAAACTTTGCAGCGACTGGTTGATGCAGGGCAAACTCACTACCAGATATCGTTGGATGGATTTCAGGAAGGACATGATACAACCAGAAAGTTGCAGAGCGGGAAGGGGACTTTCGAAAAAATTTGGAATAATCTAAAAGCCGCTAAAGAGTCCAATCTTGATTTCAATGTCGTGATAAGGCTACATCTAACGGCAGATAACTTGGAGTCTGCCGAGCGGCTTGCCCAAGAGATAGACAGTGAATTTGGCAGGGATTCCCGGTTTACGGTTTTTATTAAGCCAATTGGGAACTATGGGAAGGATGCGGGCGGAGTAGCCTTGCTGAAAGGGGAGGCGGCCAACTCTGCTATATCCAATATAGAAATGGCATTGAATAAGCAATCTCATGGTGATGACGAGCAATATATATGCTATGCATCTAAGCCAAATTCTCTAGTGATTCGCGCAAATGGAAATATAGCAAAATGCACAGTGGCTTTGTATGATGAGAAAAATACGGTTGGACGGTTGAATGAGGATGGGACTGTTCAAATATTTGGTGAAAAAATGGCGTACTGGATGAGGGGAATATCTGAGCAAGATTGGGATATTCTTTCCTGCCCCTCCTATTTGCGGTCCTATGAAAAGCCGGCAGAGAAAAAAATTATTGAAATAAAAAGCGTAGCCTAGTAGTTCAGAAGTTGGAGCGATGCTCCATGAGTCCTGCATATGCAGGCTTTTAACCAGAGGAGAGACTTAAATGAAGAAGATTGAAAATGCAGTAGAGTTCAACAAGTTTGGTGAGTTTGTTTTCAATGAGGCTGGTATGTCACTGGTTGCGGATGAAGCGCTGCTGGAGTCTGTGGCTGGCGGCTTTTTGGATATTCGTTGCCAAACGGTTAACGAGTGCAAGCCGACCTTGCAAGCTCAAAGCGATAATTAATATTTCCTTGCGAAACTCAATTTTGCAGAATAAAGGAGTTATTCATGACTAAAGTTGCTAAGGAAGTAAAGTTCAATCAATTTGGTGAATTTGACAGTGTATTTTCTGTTGAGGATGTTTTGACTGATGATCTTCTAGAAGCCGTAGCAGGTGGTTTTATGGATTATGAGTGTAAAACGACTAATAAGTGTCAAATTCAGCAGGAACCTCAATAAGCAATTCCTGTAGGCGGAAGCAATAGGTTGAGTATAGTTACCCAACCTATTGGGCACCTCGAAAAACCTCAGTTTTCAAAATTCCGACTTAACAAAATCAAAGGCATATGCTGCCATTTTTGATGAAGACGAGGGTTTTTTGAGGTGACCTATTTGTTGTGCTGAATTGCCAATCCCGCTTGAAGCAGGGCATGTTGAGTTGAGCAAGCCCCTTGCTGAGGCGCTCTCGCGTCACTTCACTCCCAAGCGCTCCATCCGATACCGCAATGATCGAAACGTCACCCCTAGCCGTTTGGCGGCCTGGGTGCGGTTGTAGCGGGTGGCTTCCAGCGCCTTGACGATGGCTTCGCGCTCCACGCGGTCCAGGTAGTCTTGCAACGGTTCGTCGCTGCCCGGTTCCGGGCTGTATTCGGCGCAGGGGGTCAGCTGTAGGTCGTCGCGCGACAGCATGGCCGCGGCGGCCAGGGCTACGGCGCGCTCTAATATATTTTCCAGTTCGCGGAAGTTGCCGGGATAGGCGTAATCCTGCAGCGCCTGGCGGGCGTCGGCAGTGAGCTGCGGCGCCGGGCCGTGGCCGGCGAAGCGTTGCAGCAGCCGTTCGGCGAACAGCGGGATGTCTTCGCGCAGCTCGCGCAGCGGCGGCATGCGCAGCGGCAGCACGTTGAGCCGGTAGTACAGGTCTTGGCGGAAGCCGCCGTCCTCCACTTTGGCGGCCAAGTCCTGGTGGGTGGCGCAGATGATGCGCGCGTCCACCGCCTCCTCTTGGGCGCTGCCCAGCTTGCGCACGGTTTTTTCCTGAATGGCGCGCAGCAGCTTCACTTGCATGGCCAGCGGCAGGTCCGCCACTTCGTCCAGGAACAAGGTGCCGCCCTGGGCCTGTTGGAAGAAGCCTTCGCGTTCGGCGTCGGCGCCGGTGAAGGCGCCCTTGCGGTAGCCGAAGAATTCGCTCTCCATCAGGTTTTCCGGGATGGCGCCGCAATTGACGGCGACGAAGGGCTTGCCGGCGCGCGGACCTAGTTCGTGGATCAGCCGCGCCGCCTGCTCCTTACCGGTGCCGGATTCGCCGCCGATATACACCGCCGCCTGGCTGCGCGCCAGCTTGTCCACCAGCCGCAGCACTTCCTGGATGGCCGGCGATTCGCCCAGCAGCCGCTGTTGCGTAGCGGGCTTGGCGGACGGGGCCTCCACTTTCAGGGCGGATTTGACCAGGCTGCGCAGCTGGGCCAGGCTGACCGGCTTCTGCAGGTAGTCGAAAGCGCCGGCCTTCATCGCCAGCACCGCGTTGTCGGCGCTGCCATAGGCGGTGATCACCGCCACCGGCAAGTCCAGCCCGGCCTCGCCGATGTGGCGCACCACTTCCAGGCCCTCGCCGTCCGGCAGCCGCATATCGGTCAAGGCCAGATCGAAGCGGCCGGCGGCGAGCGCGGCCTTAGCCTCGGCCACGCTGCCGGCGCAGACCGGGGCCAGGCCCATTTTCAGCAGCGTCAGTTCCAAGAGCTCACGGATGTCCGGTTCGTCGTCGACGATCAATACGCGCAGGGGGGTCTTAGTCATGGGCTAGCCGGCAGATCAGCCGGAACACGCCGCCGGGCGGGGTGTACTCCAGGCGCGCGTCGTTGGCCTCGGCCAGCTCGCGCGCGATGTACAGCCCCAGGCCGCTGCCGGCGCTTTCCGTGGTGAAAAAAGGTTCGAACAGGCGCGATTGCTCGGCCTCCGGCACGCCGGGGCCGTCGTCTATCACGCGCAGTATCAGGTGGTTTTCCGCGCTGCCGGCTTCTATGCGCACCGCGCCCTGCCGCTGGCTGCAGTGGCGCCAGGCATTGGCCAGCAGATTGCCGAACACCTGGGCCAGGTGGCCGCGATCGAAGCTGAGCCGGCATTGCTCGGGCAGCTGGCAGGCGATGGCGCCGGCCGACTGCGGCTGCACCAGCGCAAACTGTTCCAGCTGCTGCGCGACGAAGGCGCGCAGCTCTATGGTTTCGGTCTTGACGCGGTCGCGCCGGCCCAGGGTCAGCACGTCTTCCACCATGCCGTTGATGCGGCGGGCGTTGTCCTGGACGATGCGCAGCAGGCGCTGCCGCGCCGGGTCGGCTTCGTCTTCGGCCAATAGATCGCCGGCGTGGCTGATGGCGGAAAGCGGGTTGCGGATTTCATGGGCGATATTGGCGGTGAGGCGGCCCAGCGCCGCCAGTTTGACGCGCTTGGCTTCTTCCGCCATGTCCGCCATGTCGCGCATGAACAGCACCACGCCGCGCAGTTGGCCTTCCGGCACCGGCACCGGCACCAGGCGGCCCACCAGCTGGCGGCCGCGCACGTTTTGCTGCACGAAGGTGGACAGCGCCGGGTAGCCGTTTTGCCGCCAGCGCTGCACCAGCGGCACCAGTTCCGGCAGCAGCTGGCCGCGTTGCAGCCGGCTGAAATAGCGCTCGGCCTGCAGATTGTATTGACGCAGGTGGCCGTCTTCGTCCAGCACCACCACGGCGTCGCGCTGGCTTTGCAGGATCAATTCGTTCAGGTGGTTGAGGTTGGCGATTTCGCCGCCGCGCTGCGCCGCCAGCGCCTCGGAAGCGCGGGCCAGCCGGCCCAACTGCCAGGTGGCGATGGCGGTGACGAAGCCGGCGGCGGACAGCAGGGCGCTGAAGGACAGGTCTACCGCGGACGCGTCGCCCTGCAGCCGCCCCCAGCCGGCGTAGCCCAGCAGCATCAGCGTGGCGATGGCGGCGTAGAACAGCGCGTAGCGGCCGGTGGACAAGAGGCCGGCGGCGGCGAGGTAGGGCAGCAGCAAGAGGCCGAAGCCGCCGCGCACGCCGTCGTTCATCGCCATCAGCCACACCATCATGGCGATGTCGGCGGCGATGGCCAGGGTCAGCTGCAGCGTGTCGCCCAGGCTGCTGCGCCGCAGCGCGTACCAGCCGCCTATCAGCAGCAGGTAGACGCCGCTCCACAAATAGAAATGCGGGCCGCCGTTGATCAGCGGCTGGCCGCTGTCGCCGCGCACCAGCGACAGCGAGAACAGCACCAGCAGCAAGAGCGCGCGGAAGCCGTTGACGAACAGCAGGGCGGCGCGCGGCGACAGGGCTTGCGGCTGGGCTGTCAGCTTCATCACATCGGCAGCTCGCGGATGGCGCTGACCAGCCATTTCTTGGGCATCAGCTTGCCCTTCTTGGCGCGTTTGGCGATGAACTCTTCCAGCGCGATCTTCTCATCCGCCACCTTGCCGCGGACGGAGGTGGTGGACAGCAGCGCCCTGTCGCCGGCCACCAGGCCGACGGCGGTCATGCGCGCGCCTTCGTCCAGCGCCAGCAGCATCAGGCCGCGGCCCTTGGCCAGTTCCTTCAGCTCCGCCGCCGGGAAAGCCAGCAGGCGGCCGGCGTCGCTGGCGGCCACCAATTGCAGCTGCTCCAGCGGCGCGGCGGGCAGGCGCACCGGCTCCAGCACCGTTTCCTGCGCGTCCAGGGTGATGAAGGCCTTGCCGGCCTTCACTCGGCCGGCCATGTCGCTGATCTTGGCGATGAAGCCGTAGCCGCCGCTGCCGGCCACCACGAAGCGGGCGTCGTCCGGGCCGGAGATCAGCTGCGCCGGCTTGGCGCCGTCTTGCAGGTCCACCAGGGAGGCGACGGGCACGCCGTCGCCGCGGCCGGTGGGGACGATGGCCGGATCTATGGTGTAGGCGCGGCCGTTGTGGTCCAGCACGATGGCGTTCCACACGGTGCGCGTTTCCACCGCCGCCGCCAGCGCGTCGCCGTCCTTGAAGCTCAGCGTTTCCAGCTCCAGATTGTGGCCGACGCGGGCGCGTATCCAGCCTTTTTGCGACAGGATCAGCGTCACCGGCTCGTCTGCGGTGGTTTGCGACAGCACGGCGCGTTCGGCGGCCTTGATCTCGCTGCGGCGCTTGTCGCCGTACTTGGCGGCGTCGGCCTGGATTTCGTCGCGGATCAGGCGGGTCAGCGCGTCCGGCGTGTCCAGGATGTGGCGCAGGCCTTCGCGCTCCTCGCGCAGCTCGGACAGCTCCTTCTCCAGCTTGAAGCCTTCCAGCCGCGCCAGTTGGCGCAGGCGGATTTCCAGAATGTCCTCTGCCTGGATCTCGGTCAGGCCGAAGGCCTTGATCAGGTCAGGCTTGGGCTCGTCCGACTCGCGGATCACCCGGATGACTTCATCGATGTGGATGAAGGCGATCATCCGGCCTTCCAGGATGTGAATGCGCTTGTCCACCTGGGCCAGGCGGTGCGCCAGGCGGCGGGTGACGGTGCTGCGGCGGAAATCAATCCACTCGCTGAGGATGGGTTTCAGGCCCTTCTGACCCGGGCGGCCGTCCAGGCCTATCATCACCAGGTTGAGCGAGGCATTGCCTTCCAGGCTGGTCTGCGCCAGCAGGATGTTCATGAATTCGTCAGGGTCCTGGCGGCTGGACTTGGGTTCGAACACCAGACGCACCGGGTTTGCGCTGTCGGATTCGTCGCGCACGCGGTCCAGCAGGTCCAGCATCAGCTTCTTCAGGTTCTGCTGGTCTTGCGACAGCTGCTTCTTGCCGGCCTTGAGCTTGGGATTGGTGGCTTCTTCTATCTCCGCCAGCACTTTTTGCGCGCTGGAGCCGGGCGGCAGTTCGGTGACGATGGCGCGCCACTGGCCGCGCGCCAGCTTGTCGATTTCCCACTTGGCGCGCACGCGCACGCTGCCGCGGCCGGTTTCGTAGGCGGACTGGATGTCGGCGGCCGGGGTGATGATCTGGCCGCCGCCGGGGAAGTCCGGGCCGGGGATGTATTGCATCAGCGCTGCGGTGTCGAGCTCGGGATCATCCAGCAGGGCCAGGCAGGCGTTGGCCACTTCGGTCAGGTTGTGCGGCGGAATTTCCGTCGCCATGCCCACCGCGATGCCGGACGCGCCGTTCAGCAGCACCATGGGCAGGCGGGCCGGCAGCAGCGAGGGCTCGTCGAAGGCGCCGTCGTAATTGGGAACGAAGTCCACTGTGCCCATGTCGATTTCAGACAGCAGCAGCTCGGCGATGGGCGTCAGCCGCGCTTCGGTGTAACGCATGGCGGCCGCGCCGTCGCCGTCGCGGCTGCCGAAGTTGCCCTGGCCGTCTATCAGCGGGTAGCGCAGGGTGAAGTCCTGCGCCATGCGCACCAGCGCTTCATAAGCCGAGCTGTCGCCGTGCGGGTGGTATTTACCCAGGATTTCGCCGACCACGCGGGCCGATTTCACCGGCTTGGCGCCGTGGGCCAGGCCCATGTCGCGCATGGCGTACAGGATGCGGCGCTGCACCGGCTTCTGGCCGTCGGCCACTTCCGGCAGCGCGCGGCCCTTGACCACGCTCATCGCGTATTCCAGGTAGGCGCGCTCGGCGTACAGGTCCAGCGGAATCCAGTCGCCGCTGACGGCTTGCGGCGCGGCCGGGGGTGGCGGCGTGAGGTCGCCGGCCGGGGCAGACGAGTCGAAGAGGTCGTGGTCGCTCATATATAAATGCTAGTGTCTTGATCTGAATGGCGGCACGCGTGCGGGCGAGATGCTATAGCATCGCTGACGACTGTGTCGGAAATGGGAGGATTCTACTATGGCAAACAGGATAGCGTGGCACTGCCACGGTTTTGACGACTTTACCCCGCGCGCGTTGTACCAGGCATTGCAGCTGCGCGACCAGGTATTCGTGGTGGAGCAGCAATCCATCTACGGCGATGTGGACGGGGTGGACACCCACTGCCTGCACCTGAGCGGGCGCGACGACGGGGACCAGCTGGTCGCTTATGCGCGGTTGATCGCGCCGGGCGAAAAATATCCGGATGCGGCGGCCATCGGCCGGGTGGTGGTGGCGCCGCAGGCGCGCGGCCAGGGCCTGGGCAAGGCCTTGATGGCGCAGGCGGTGGCGCAGTGCCACGCCCATTACCCGGGGCGCGCCATCATGCTGTCGGCGCAGTGCGACGCCAGCGAGCTGTATTCTGGTTTCGGCTTCGCGCCGGTATCCGAGCCTTACGATGACGGCGGGATTCTGCATGTGGATATGCGGCGGGAGGGTTAAGGCTGTTTGCTGATATCCGCACAAGCGAAAACGGACAACCGGCCTGGGCGGGTTGTCCGTTGTCATGCCTGCCAAGCTTAGGCTGATTACATCTTGTACGAACCCTTCAGGAAGAAGCTGCGGCCTGTCGGATCGGTGAAGCGCGGATCGTAGTTCATCTGGCTGGAGCGCGTGATCTGGTTAGAGAACGGCGGTTCCTGGTCGAACAGGTTCTTTACGCCGGCAGTCACAGTCAACTGCTTGTTCCAGGTGTAGGAGGTTGACAGGTTCCAGGTGGAGTACGGCTTGACCATGTGGTTTTCGTCATTAGGGTTCTCATCGGTATAGCCGGACTTGTAGTTCTGCGACAGGATCGCGCTCCACGGGCCCTGCATCCAGCTCAGCGTCAGATTATGCTGCCAACGGAAGGTCGGGGCGCCATCGATAAAGGTGCCGACATTGCTGAAGTACTCGCCGCCCTTTTCATTCTGGTATTTGTATTTGGCGAGATACGTGCCATCCAGAGATAGATTGAAGACGCCGGCTCGGGTCTTGGGTAGGGTCCAGCTCAGCTTCAGATCTACGCCTGACGCGCTGAGATTGCCGAGATTGGAGTAGTCGTCGACGATGTAATCCAGATTGCCCTTGCCGTCGGCCACGAAGCGATCGGAATATTTGGACTTGTTATTGAAAATCAGGCTTTCGTCCAGAATGCTGATCTGGTCGCGGATCATGGTCCACCACAGATCGGCGCTGGCGGTGAAATCCTTGACCGGCTCTATCACCATGCCAAACGACAGCGAGGACGATTTTTCCGGCTGCAACTGAGGGTTGCCGGCGATGCGCTTGTTGCGCTGAATCTTGTTACACGCGTTGCCATCTGTACCCGGTTGCTGCGCGCCGTTCGGGCAGGCCAGCGGGTCGACATAGGCGCGGGACGTCAGCTGCAGCTGGTTCGGACGGTAGATGTTGTACAGTGAGGGCGCGCGGAAGCCGGTACTGGCGGAACCACGGAATAGCACCTTTTCATCAGGCTGGAACTTGAACGCCACCTTGGGATTCAGCGAGCTCTCAGTATCGCTGTAGTGGTCGTAACGAGCGGCCAACTGCACATCCAGGTTCTTCAATACCGGCACGTCGGCTTCGCCATAGAGGGCGTAGGCCGAACGGCTGCCAGACGAATCCTCGGTCTTGTCCTGGCCGGTACTCAGCGCGTCGCGCGTCACCGCCTTGTTGTAGAGGGTGCTCAGGCTTTCGCGGCGCACTTCCGCGCCCAGCGCCACGCCCAGCTTGCCGGCCGGCAGGTCGAACACTTCCTTGCTGACCTTGGCGTCGGCCATGTCTATGGTCGACTTGGCTTCCTTGGTTTGACCGGTCATGCCTACGGCGCGCCAGGCGGCCAGATTGTTGCCGCTGAGGTCGAACGGGTCCAGGGTCTTGCTGTCGATCGCGGCCTGCATCTTGCTCTTGCTGACATAGCCCGAGGTCAGATTTTCCTTGATCAGGTTCTCGGAGCGGCCAATGCCGGCGCGGTAGTCCCAGCCGGCGACCAGGCCCTCCATGTTCAGCATCAGGCGCTGAGTGACGGAATTGGCCTCGGTTTCGCGATTGCCCAGCGGCACGGTACGCACGTACAGCTTGTCACGCTGCGTCGGATCCGTGGCGTTGGCGCGGGTGATGTCGCCCGCAGTGGGCAGAGGCGCGTTTTGCGCGGTGGTGATGGTCTCGGTGCGGGTGTATTGCAGCGACAGCTCGTGGTCTTCGCCTATGCGCTTGGTCGCGCGCATGATGCCGGAAATCTGTTCCACCTCAGGCGCTATGCCGGAATAGAGCGGGAAGTATTCCTTGCAGATGCCGCCGATGTATTTCGAGTAAGGCGGACGACAGTTAGGCGCGGACGGGGTTACCCATTTTTTCTTCACGCTGTCATAGTAGTTGCCCGGCCAGGCATTGGTGCTTGGCGGGGTATCGGTGGCCGGTGTGACGGTGCTGGCGAAGCCGCGTTGGCTCGCCATGATCATGTCCTGTTTCAGGTAGTCGATGGCGCCGTAGACATTGAAACCGTCCTTGCTCAAGTCGCCCAAGCCGTAAGAAGCGTTGATGCGTTTTTCATCGCCGCCACCATGCTGCGGGTTGGCGAAGCTGCCGCCAATGGAGAAGCCCTTCATGTTCTTCTTGGTGATGAAGTTCATCACGCCGCCGATGGCGTCTGTGCCGTAGATCGCGGACGCGCCGTCCAGCAGCACCTCCACCCGGTCAATCACTGACAACGGAATGGCATTCAGGTCGGCCGAAGTGCCATCAATCGCTTGGTTAGCCATGCGGCGGCCATCGAGCAGCACCAGGGTGTACTGATTGCCGAGGCCGCGCAGGCTGGCGAAGGAGCCGCCGCCGGTGGAGGAGCCGACTGAAGACGAGGCGCCTTGGGTCGACTGGTTGGCGGCGATGCTATTGACCACTTGCTCCACCGTGGTCAGGCCCTGCTTGGCCAAGTCTTCCGTCTTCAGGATAGTGACCGGCAGCGCCTTTTCCTGCTTGATGCTGCGCTTGATGTTGGAGCCGGTGATGGTCACGCGTTCCAGCTGATTGTCCGAGCCTTCCGCGGCATGGGCAAAGCCGCTCCCCAATAGGCCGATGGCGGTGATCGCCTGGACCAAAATCTTGACCTGCATCTCTACTTTTCCTTTGTCATCACGGATTTCCGCCCCTGCCGGCGCGGAATGGACGTTGCAGTCACGTGGCTGCAACATAGTTTGGCAGGCGATGAAATTGGCATTAAATAGCGAAAATGACAAGGAAATCGTCAGGAGCGGCTGGGATGGCTATGCGGGATTTCTTGTAAGGAATGTGTTAAATTTTTGATGTTGTTTGTGTTTTTTTATGAATATCAATATGCGCATATTTGTTGTGCGTGTATCTATGCCGCAACAACCCTGTCATGGCGGCAAGTCCGCCAAACGGCGGGAGTGGCGGGCGGAAGGGCAAGTGCGGGACGGCGCGGAGCAGTTAGGCTAGAATGTCCTGTTTTCGTCTGCGGCCTTGTCTGCCCATGCATCTGCTTGCCCTCGGACTCAACCATCACACCGCTCCGCTGTCGATCAGGGAAAAACTGGCCTTTCCGGCCGATGCCCTGCCGCGCGCGCTGGACAGTCTGGTGGCCTCGCAGGCCGCGCGCGAGGCGGCCATCGTCTCCACCTGCAACCGCACCGAGATCTATTGCCTGAGCCCGGACCCGCACGCCGCGCTGGACTGGCTGTGCGAGTTCCACGGCATGAACCGCGCCGAGCTGGAGCCTTACCTCTACCAGCTGGAAGCCTCGCAGGCGGCGCGCCACGCTTTCCGCGTGGCGTCGGGCCTGGATTCCATGGTGCTGGGCGAGACGCAGATTCTGGGCCAGCTCAAGGACGCGGTGCGCAGCGCGGAAAACGCCGGCACGCTGGGCACGCTGCTGAACGGCCTGTTCCAGCGCACCTTCGCGGTGGCCAAGGAAGTTCGCTCCAATACCGCGGTGGGCGCGAGCTCGGTGTCGATGTCGGCGGCGGCGGTCAAGCTGGCCGAGCAGATTTTCCCGTCCATCGCCGAGCTGAACGTGCTGTTCGTCGGCGCCGGCGAAATGATAGAGCTGGTGGCCACGCACTTCGCTGCGCGCAATCCATCCTGTCTGACCGTGGCCAACCGCACGCTGGAGCGCGGCCAGCGGCTGGCCGAGCAGTTTGGCGGCAACGCCATCACGCTGGCCGAGTTGTCGGAATCGCTGTCGCGCTACGACGTGGTGGTGACGTCCACCGCCAGCCAGCTGCCCATCATCGGCAAGGGCATGGTGGAGCGGGCGATCAAGGCGCGCCGCCACCGTCCCATGTTCATGCTGGACCTGGCCGTGCCGCGCGACATCGAGCTGGAGGTGGACAAGCTGGACGATGTGTTCCTGTTCAGCGTGGATGACATCGCCGGCATCGTGGAGGTGGGCAAGGAGGCGCGGCAGCAGGCCGCGGCCGAGGCCGAGTCCATCATCCAGAGCCGGGTGGCCGAGTTCAACGACTGGCTGAAGAAGCGGGAAACCGTGCCGCTGATCCGCGCCTTGCGCGACGAGGCGGATCGCGCGCGCCGCCACGCGCTGGAAGGCGCATTGAAACAACTGGCGCGCGGCGACGCGCCGGAAAAAGTGCTGGAGGCGCTGTCCGTCCAGCTGACCAACAAACTGATGCACCCGCCCACCCAGGCCCTGTCCTCGGGCAGCGGCGCGGAGCATGACGCGCAGGTGCAGACCATCGCGCGGCTTTACCGTTTACACCCGGAGTCGTAATGAAAGCGTCTATCGCGGCCAGGCTCGCCCAGCTGGCCGACCGTCTGGAAGAAGTGACCCACCTGCTGGCCAGCGAAACGGCCACCCAGGACATGGAGGCCTTCAGGAAACTTACCCGAGAACACGCCGAGCTGACGCCGGTGGTGGAAACCTTCTCCGCTTACCGGCAATGCGAGGGCGACATCGCCGCCGCGGAAGACATGCTGGCCGATCCGGAAATGAAGGAATTCGCCCAGGCGGAAATCCTCGAGGGCAAGGACAAGCTGGCGGCGCTGGACGTCGAGCTGCAGAAGCTGCTGCTGCCCAAAGACCCCAACGACGACAAGAATATTTTCCTGGAAGTGCGCGCCGGCACCGGCGGCGACGAGGCGGCCTTGTTCGCGGCGGACCTGCTGCGCATGTACACCCGCTACGCCGAGCGCAACCGCTGGCAGGTGGAGATCGTCTCCGCCAGCGAGTCCGACCTGGGCGGCTACAAGGAAGTGATCGTGCGGCTGGTCGGCCAGGGGGCTTACTCGCGCCTGAAGTTCGAATCCGGCGGCCACCGCGTGCAGCGCGTGCCGGCCACCGAAACCCAGGGCCGCATCCATACCTCCGCCTGCACGGTGGCGGTGATGGCGGAGGCCGACGAGATTGCCGAAGTGGTGCTGAACCCGGCCGATCTGCGCATCGATACGTTTAGAGCCAGCGGCGCCGGCGGCCAGCACATCAACAAGACCGACTCCGCGGTGCGCATCACCCACTTGCCCACCGGCATCGTGGCGGAGTGCCAGGATGGCCGTTCGCAGCACGCCAACAAGGCCAGCGCCATGCAGGTGCTGGCAGCGCGGATTTACGACATCCAGCTGCGCGAGAAGAACCAGAAGGAAGCGGCCGAGCGCAAGAGCTTGATCGGCTCCGGCGACCGCTCCGAGCGCATCCGCACCTATAACTACCCGCAAGGCCGCATCACCGACCATCGCATCAATCTGACGCTGTACAAGCTCGATTACGTGATGGATGGCGACTTGCAGGAATTGACCGACGCGCTGATCGCCGAGCAGCAGGCCGAATTGTTGGCCGCGCTGGGCGATTGATGATTGCGGCCGGCGATAGTCGGCGTTAGAATCGTCGCCGGAAAACGGCGGACCGCAAGGTCCGCATGTTTCGGCCCACCGGGCCGGAGCCCGTTTTTCTCCGAAACTTGGGGCCGCCGCTTGGGTGGCCTTTTCTTTTTTCCGCTTACAGCGTGGCCAGATAGGCCAGCAGCGCCTTGATCTCGCCCGGACTCAGCGTCTTCAGGATTTCCTGCATTTCCATGCGCGCCGGCGGTTGCGGCTGCTCAGACACCTTCATCCGCTCCGCCAGGTAGCCGGCGTGCTGGCCGGCCAGCCGCGGCGCGGCGCTGCCGCCTTCGCCCTGTTCGCCATGGCAGGTGAAGCAAGGCGGCGCGCCCACGGCGAAATTGCCCTCGATATACAGCTTGCGGCCGGCTGCCAGCAAGTCCGGATCGGCTGGTTTGGCCGGGTGCGGCGCCGGCGTTTGCGTGGCGAAATAATGGGCGATCGCCTGGATGTCGGCGTCGTTTTTCAACTGGTCCCAAACCAGCTTGTGCGCGCCGCCATCCTCGCGCTGGCCCAGCCGCATCCATTCCAGCTGTTGCGCGATATAGTCGGCCTGCTGGCCGGCCAGCCTGGGCGCCGATGGCGGGCCGTTGCCGTCCCGGCCGTGGCAGGCGGCGCACAGTTGCAGCGCCAACTTGGGCGGGGCGGCCAGCGCCGCCGATGCGGCGCAGAGGAGTAGGGCGAAGATAAAGGCTTTCATGCAGGGCTCCAGACAGGCGATGATGAAGGTATAGCCGCCCGGCGCCCTCGCGTCAGCCACGCGCGTCCCAGGCGCGGTAAAGCGCCATGCCGGCCAGCATGGCCGCCAGGAACAGCAAGCCGTCGGCCAAGCCGCTGCCGGCCAGCACCAGCGCCGGTCCGGGGCAGATGCCGGCCAGCCCCCAGCCCATGCCGAAGATCAGGCTGCCTATGATCAGGCGGCGGTCCGCTCGGCGCGCCGTCGGCAGCAGCATGGTCTCGCCCAGCAGCGAGCGCTGGCGGCGCTTGGCCCAGGCGAAGGCCGGCAGCGCCGCGGTAATGGCGCCCGCCATCACCAGGGCCAGCGACGGGTCCCAGCGCCCGCCGATATCGAGAAAGCCCAGCACCTTGGCCGGATTGGCCATGCCGGCCACGATCAATCCCAGGCCGAAGATCAGGCCGGCCAGGGCGGCGCTTGCGATTCGTTTCATACCCTTATCCCCAGACATGACGGACTAGCCAGACGACGGCGAAGCCGGCGGCCATGAAAGTCAGCGTGGCGGCCAGCGAGCGCGGCGACAGCCGGGCCAGCCCGCACACGCCGTGGCCGCTGGTGCAGCCGGAGCCCTGCCGGCTGCCGAAGCCCACCAGCAGGCCGGCGGCGATCAGCAGCCAGGGCTTGTCGTCCAGGGCGATGGCCGGCGGCGCGGCGAACAAGCGGTACAGCCAGGGCGACAAGACCAGGCCGGCGACGAAGGCCAGTCGCCAGTCCTTGTCGCCGCCGGGCGCCAGCAGATGGCCGACGATGCCGCTGATGCCGGCCACGCGGCCGTTCAGCAAGACCAGCCAGGCGGCGGCCAGGCCGATCAGCGCGCCGCCGGCCAGCGCGCTCCACGGCGTGAAATGGTTCCAATCCAGGATCATGTCTATTCCTTGGGGCAGTACAGCTGATACAGCGTGGACAACACGGCCAGGGCCTTGGGATCCGCCACTGAGTAATAGATGCGCTTGCCGTCGCGGCGCGTGGCCACCAGGCCCTCGTTGCGCAGCACGCCCAGTTGTTGCGACAGCGTGGGCTGGCGGATGCCGACGCTTTCCTCCAGCTCGCCCACGGACTTTTCACCCTGGCTCAGCTGGCACAGCAGCAATAGGCGGTCTTCGTTGGCCAGCGCGCGCAGCAGGCCGCTGGCTTGGCCGGCGGCGGCGCGCATGTCGGAAAGGGTGATGGTGCTCATGCGGGACTTCCATGTCTTCAACAGTGCTTGACTTCAATATATCAATTGATATTATATAAATCAACATATCCATTTGACGGCATGGCCGGACAGGAGGCTGATTATGAAAGCGAATGTCGGAAGTTGGGACCGTATCTTGCGCGTGACCGCGGGCGTGGTTTTGATTATCGGCGCGGTGTCCGGCCTCATCGGCCCCTGGGGTTGGCTGGGCGTCTTGCCGCTGGCCACCGGCCTGTTCCGCTTCTGCCCGGCCTATCTGCCGTTTGGCTGGTCCAGTTGCCGCGCGCCGTCGTCCTCTTCCCAAACGGAGCAAAAACCATGAGCCAAGCCGTCAATTACCCGGAACTGACCCACGCCATCTCCAAGCACCTGGCCACCTTGCGCGCCGACGTGCCGGAGGTGATGCAGGGTTTCAATGATCTGGCCCGCGCCGCCACCCGCGACGGCGCGCTGGACAAGAAGACCAAGGAACTGATCGCGCTGGCGCTGGGCGTGGCCGCGCGCTGCGACGGCTGCCTGGGCTTCCACGCCCAAGCCTTGGTCAAGCTGGGCGCCAGCAAGACGGAAGTGGAGGAGACGCTGGCGATGGCTGTCTATATGGGCGGCGGCCCGTCCCTGATGTATTCCGCCAACGCGCTGGAGGCCTTCGAGCAGTTCAGCGCCAAAACCGCCTAGTCTCGATACCCGCGCTGTGGGACAATTCTTCATGGCCGGGCGCATGCCCGGCTATGCTTTTTGAACCACCCGCCGGATTTCGCCCCATGTCTGCCAGCTCTTTGCGCGTGCTGTCGCTCATCCCGCCGATGACGCAGCTGAACACGCCTTACCCGTCCACCGCTTACCTCACCGGCTTCCTGCGCTCGCGCGGCGTAGCGGCCTTCCAGGAAGACCTGGCGCTGGCGCTGGTGTTGAAGCTGTTTTCCAAAGACGGCATGGCTACGCTGCGCGAGCACGTGCATCGCATCCCCATGCGCCAGCGCACGGACTGCATGATGCAGTTCGACATCTCCTACGAGCGCTACGCCGCGACGATAGACGCGGCGATCGGCTTTCTGCAGGGCCGCGACGCCACGCTGTCTTACCGCATCGCCGGCCGCAACTACCTGCCGGAAGGTCCGCGCTTCGCCTCGTTGGACGTGTACGTGGACCCGGATGATCCGGATGGCGGCGACCCTTTGGCCTGGGCCTTCGGCGCGCTGGGCACCCAGGATCGCGCTCGCCATTTGGCCACGCTGTATCTGAACGATATCGCCGATGTGTTGCGCGAGGCGGTGGACCCGCGCTTCGAGTTCGTCCGCTATGCGGAATCCTTGGCGCTGTCGCAGCCAACGTTTGATCCTCTGGCCAAAGCCCTGGCCGCCGAACCCAACTGGGTGGACGACACCCTGGCCGCGTTGACGCTAGAGGCGATGGACAAGCACCAGCCGCAGCTGGTGTTGATCTCGGTGCCGTTTCCGGGCGCGGTGTACGCGGCCTTCCGCATCGCCCAGACCATCAAGCGCCACCGGCCGGATATCAAGATTTGCCTGGGCGGCGGCTACGTCAACACCGAGCTGCGCGAACTGGCCGAACCGCGCGTGTTCGACTACTTCGACTATGTGACCTTGGACGACGGCGAAAAGCCGCTCTTGGCGCTGATGGAGCATCTCGAAGGCAAGCGCGGCGTCAGCCGCCTGGCGCGCACCTTTTTGCGGCAGGACGGTGCGGTGCGCTACGTCAACCTGCAGGAAGCCGACGTGCCGTTCTCCGAATCTGGCACGCCTACCTGGGACGGCCTGCCGATAGACCGCTACCTGTCGCTGCTGGACATGCTGAACCCGATGCACCGGTTGTGGAGCGACGGCCGCTGGAACAAGCTGACCATCGCCCACGGCTGCTATTGGAAGAAGTGCAGCTTTTGCGACGTGACGCTGGACTACATCTCGCGCTATGAAACCGCGTCGGCCGAGCTGCTGGTGGACCGCATCGAGGCCATCATCGCCGAAACCGGCCAGACCGGCTTCCACTTCGTGGACGAAGCCGCGCCGCCCAAGATGCTGAAAGCGCTGGCCGAGGAACTGCTGCGGCGCAAGGTGTCCATCTCCTGGTGGGGCAATATCCGCTTTGAAAAATCATTTACGCCGGAGCTGGCCCTGCTATTGGCCGAATCGGGCTGCATCGCCATTTCCGGCGGCCTGGAAGTGGCGTCGGACCGCTTGCTCAAGCTGATGAAAAAGGGCGTATCGGTGGAGCAGGTGGCGCGCGTCACCCATGGCTTCGCCGAGGCCGGCGTACTGGTGCACGCCTATCTGATGTACGGCTTCCCGACGCAGACGGTGCAGGACACGGTGGATGCGCTGGAATACGTGCGCCAGCTGTTCGACAACGGCTGCATCCAGTCCGGCTTCTTCCACCGTTTCGCCTGCACCGTGCATTCTCCAGTGGGGCAAAACCCAGAAGAATATGGCGTGCAGCTGGTGCCGCTGCCCGAGGGCGACTTCGCCAAGAACGATGTCGGCTTCATCGACCCCACCGGCACCGACCACGAGCTGATGGGGCGCGGGCTGAACAAGGCGCTGTACAACTTCATGCACGGCATAGGCCTGGACGGCGACGTGCGCGGCTGGTTCGACGCGCGCGTGCCCAAGTCCAAGGTGCCGCGCCAGTTCATCGAACGGGCGCTGTATTCATAGGCGGAAGCCCGGTTTTATCGGGCGTTCCGCCTTGTACGCGATTCCGGCATCACCCTGGCCCTTGTCGGGCGGACTTCCCGCTCTCGAGGCCGCCGAGTAGGGCGGGCAGGCCTTAATGCCTTGCCCGCGATATCCCATCCCTCTCCCCAACCCCTCTCCCGCGGGGGGAGAGGGGCTCTCGCTGAGCCGGCCATGTTTGCCATGGGCGCTCTCATCCTTCCCCTCCCTGACGATGCCCATCTCGTAGGGCGGGCAGGCCTTAAGGCCTTGCCCGCGATATCCCACCCTTCTCCCCAACCCCTCTCCCGCGGGGGGCGAGGGGCTCTCGCTGAGCCGGCCATGTTTGCCATGGGCGCTCTCATCCTTCCCCTCCCTGACGATGCCCATCTCGTAGGGCGGGCAGGCCTTAAGGCCTTGCCCGCGATATCCCACCCTTCTCCCCAACCCCTCTCCCGCGGGGGGGAGGGGCTTTTCCGCTTGTGCGTAGCACGGGTTGGCCGGGTAGACCATGCCCGCGCCGCCCGTTGGGCAATCAAGCAACTTCTCCCCAAACCACCCCGGCCATGCCAAAATGGCAGATTCCGACATTTGTCCGCGAGCATAGCCATGGCCCTGAAATACCACGTGATTCCGGTCACCCCGTTTGCCCAGAACTGCAGCGTGCTGTGGTGCAGCGTCAGCCGCCAGGCGGCCATCGTGGACGCGGGCGGCGATATTGAGCGGATTCGCGCCTGGGTGGACGGCCAGGGCCTGACGGTGGAGAAGCTGCTGCTGACCCACGGCCACATCGACCACGCCGGCGGCGCGGCCAAGCTGGCCGAGGCGTTGGGCGTGGAAATCGAAGGACCGCAGCGCGCGGAAAGCTTTTGGCTGGACCAGCTGCCCACCCAGGGCCAGATGTTCGGCTTCCCGCGCAGCGAGGCCTTCGCGCCGCAGCGCTGGCTGGAAGAGGGCGATGTCGTGACCGTCGGCCAGGAAACGCTGCAAGTGATCCACTGCCCCGGCCACACGCCGGGCCACGTGGTGTTCTACAGCCCCACGGCCGGCCTGCTGGTGGCGGGCGACGTGCTGTTCCAGGGCTCCATCGGCCGCACGGACTTCCCCATGGGCAGCCATCAGCAGCTGATAGACGCCATCCAGCAAAAGCTGTTCATCCTGCCGGACGCCACCACGGTGATTCCCGGCCACGGCCCCTTCACCACCATAGGCGCGGAAAAGCGCGGCAACCCCTATGTCGCCGATCCGCGCTACCGCTGATGCCGCCTGAGTTTGCCCGCCGCGTGCTGGCGTTACTGGCCCAGGTGCCGCCGGGCCGTGTCGTCAGCTACGGCGTGCTGGCCGAACTGGCCGGCTACCCGCGCCATTCGCGCCATGTCGGCCATCTGCTGGGGCATTTGCCGGACGGCGTATCCGCGGCCTGGCATCGCGTCGTCGGCGCGGGCGGACGGCTATCCCGCCCGGGCAGCGAACATGCCGACTGGCAGCGCCTGCTGCTGGAGGAAGAAGGTGTTGCATTTCATGTCAGCGGCAAAGTCGATATGCGCGCCTGCGAGTGGACTGGCTGGATAGTTTGACCTGAAACAAACTAGAATTCCGCTTGCGCTCAGATACTTATCTCTACGTGGAGATATTTCCATGTGGCATTTGTGCAACGATTTGTAATACTGATGTCATTTTGCTACAACAGAAACACGTTTCTTTGCAGAAAAACGACAGAACTGTGACAAATCGTTTGCGTAAGGCCATTTCTGGGACTATTCTGCGCGGCGCTCGCCGACCCTGTCGGTCGCTTACTACACGAAAATAGTCTGGTGAAACAATGAATACTCGCAAAACCTTGCTGGCCGCCTCCCTGCTGGCCGCTTCCGCTCTGGCTCACGCTGATTACACCTTTACCGACGTTAGCTTCAACCAGCTGAACTGGTCCGACAGCACCCTGGAAAAGACTCAGGCTGCTCCGTTCGGCGCCAAGCGCAATTTCCAATATCTGGAAGCTGAAGGCGGCATGGGCCGTTCCTGGGGCGATGTATATGGTTTCTTCGACCTGGAAAACTGGAATCGCAACGACAAGGAAATGCCGGCCGGCGACCGTCGTTACACCACCAAGGTAGTCGCTCGTTTCAACATCACCGACATCGGCGGCGTGCCGGTCAAGCTGTACACCCACGTATACGACACTCGTGGCTACAACTTCTTCGACCAAAACCGCGTACTGGGTCTGGGTACCGACCTGTCCTTCGGCAAGGTATGGTTCAAGCCCTTCCTGGGTATGCACCAAGAGTTGAAGTATGGCACTGGCGCGCATCGCAACGGCTGGATGACCGGCTATGTGGCAGGTTTTGACTTCACCGCCTTCGGCCAACCGTTCTCCATGACCCAATGGCACGAAACCGAATTCGGCCGCTCCAACTACTTCGTAGGCGTTGCGCAGCCGAATGGCGTAGTGAACAAGCGTACTGGCCAAAACGGTGCCGTGTCTCTGTGGTGGAACGCGACCAAGTCCTTCACTGCTGGCGTTCAATACCGCTACGCTGTGAACAAGCTGGGCATCGCCGGCAACGAAAACGCGATGATTTACACCGCCAAGTACAACTTCTAATAAGAAGTTTTCCGGCTTGCTTCGGCGGGCCTGGATGGCGGCTTGCCGCCCTTGCTCCACCCCCGCCCCGCGCGGGGGTTTTGTTTTGTGCGGGTGCCCGACAGGCGGGGCGAACTGCTATAATCCGCCCTTAAATTCAACGGCCTGGCATGTTTTGATGAACGTTTTTTACGAAGAGAGCGGCAGTTTCAAGGTGGGCAGCATTGTGTCGCGCAGCGACGCCAGCCTGCAGGTGGATACCCAGCACGGCAAGCGCGCCAAGCTGAAGAGCGCCAACGTGTTCCTGGAATTCAATTCGCCGCTGGCGGACTTTTTGCCAGCGGCGGAAAAGCTGGCGGCCGACATCGATCTGGACTTCCTGTGGGAATGCAGCCCCGACGACGAGTTCGGCTACCAGGACCTGGCCGCCGACTACTTCGGCCATGAGCCGTCCCCCTTCGAGGCCGCCGCGCTGATCAGCAGCCTGCACGGCGCGCCCATGTACTTCTACAAGAAGGGCAAGGGCCGCTACAAGAAGGCGCCGCAAGAGGCGCTGCAAGCCGCGCTGGCCGGCGTGGAGCGCAAAAAGCGCGAGCAGGCGCAGATAGACGGCTGGGTGAGCCAGCTGAAGGCCGGCGAATTGCCGGAAGCCATCCGCTCGCAGCTGATGCAGCTGTTGTGGAAACCCGACAAGAACACGCTGGAATTCAAAGCCTTCGACCAGGCCAGCCGCGAAACCGGCCTGCCGCCGCTGCGTCTGGCGGACAAGGTGGGCGGCATCCCGTCGGTGCCGGACTACCTGATGGCCGGTTTCCAGATGGAGTTCTTCCCCAAGGGCATAGGTTTCGGCAAGTACGCGCCGCCGCTGGAGGCGCCGGAGCTGCCGGTTTCATCGGCCCAGGCCTTCTCCATCGACGATGCCAACACCACCGAGATCGACGACGCGCTGTCGGTCGAAGACCTGCCCAACGGCAACAAGCGCGTCGGCATCCACATCGCCGCGCCGACGCTGGGCGTGCCGCTGGATTCCGACATCGAGAAGATGGTGTTGTCGCGCCTCTCCACCGCCTACTTCCCCGGCGACAAGATCACCATGCTGCCGGACGACGTGGTGCAGGCCTTCACGCTGCAGGAAGGCCGCGCCTGCCCGGCGTTCTCGCTGTATGCCGAGGTAACGCCTGAATTCGAGCCGGTGGCCTTCGAGAACCGTATCGAGAAGGTGCATATCGCCGCCAACCTGCGCCACGCCGAGCTGGAGCAGGTGTTCAACGAGGATACGCTGGCCAATGATCCGGGCGTCGACTACCCGTTCAAGCGCGAACTGACCTGGCTGTGGCAGTTCGCCGAGGCGCTGGAGAAGCGCCGCGGCAAGTATGATCCCACTCGTCCGGTGCAGCATGATTACAACATCGACGTGGCCGACGGCCAGGTGTCCATCACCATCCGCAAGCGCGGCGCGCCGATGGACAAGCTGGTGTCCGAGCTGATGATCCTGGCCAACAGCGAATGGGGCCGCATGCTGGCCGAGGCCGACATTCCGGCCATGTACCGCGCCCAGAGCATGGGCAAGGTGCGCATGACCACCCGGCCCGAGCCGCATATGGGCCTGGGCGTGGCGCAATACGCCTGGAGCACCTCGCCGCTGCGCCGCGCCAGCGACTTCATCAACCAGCGCCAGCTGGCGGCCATGATACGCGGGGAGAAGCCGCAGTTCGCCCAGGGCGACGCCATGCTGTTCGCCATTCTGCGCGACTTCGACGCCACCTACGGCGGCTATCTGTCCTTCCAGGACAAGATGGAATACTACTGGTGCCTGAAGTATCTGCTGCAGGAAAACATCACCGAGCCGACCGCCGCCGTGATCAAGGAAGACCTGGTGCGCATAGACGGCCTGCCGCTGCGCCTGCGCATTCCGGGCCTGCCGGAACTGGCGCGCGGCGACCGCATCCAGCTGTCGGTGGTGAAGGTGGACCTGCTGACCCAGGACGTGGAGCTGCGCTACACCGGCCGCCTGGATCATGTGGAAGAGGATCTGGAAGACGAGGAAGGCTAAGCCTTCTCGCTTTCCGCTAGCAAAACAGCCGCCGCGCCGCCAGGCCCGGCGGTTTTTTCATGCAAACTGCCGGGGCCTATGCCCATCTGCGCGCGGCTGGCCATTTTGGCAAGGTGGCGCTCCGAGTCGGCGGCTAGGCGTCCTCCGCTGTTGCGTCCGCGCCGCAGCGGCGGTTCTGGCGCGCGCTTCTTTTGGCGGGGCGCGGCGATGGCGAACCGGCGGCGGAATCGCTGATTCCGCGTTGCGGCGGCTGGCCGCGCGGCTTGCGGGCGGGCGCTGGCGAGTGGTTTGCCGCTGGTTTGGCCAAGCCTGTTTGGCGGTTTTAATTCAGACGTTCGATTGAAATTGCGATGACGATGAATTAACGTCAAGGCTGCAATCCCGTCGCATCGCATGCCGTCGTTTCATTCGCATTCCCACGATAAAAACAGTCATCCGCCGCAATGCCCGCCGCTGCGGCGACAGGAGGAGAAACATGCAGGACTTTGCCCGCCATCCGGGAGCGCCGGAGCGCATAGAGGCGCTGCCGGCCCAGTCTCTGGGCCAGATGCTGGCGCAGGCCGTGGCCCGCCATGCCGCACAAACCGCTTTCCACAATATGGGGCGCAACCTGTCCTATCGCGAGCTGGACCGCCAAAGCGCCAGGCTGGCGGATTATTTCCGCCAGACGCTGAAGCTGGCGCCGGGCGACCGCGTCGCCTTGATGATGCCCAATCTGCTGCAATACCCGGTGGCCTTGTACGCGGCGTTGCGCGCGGGTCTGGTGGCGGTCAACGTCAATCCGCTGTACACCGCGCGGGAGCTGCATCACCAGCTGGCCGATTCCGGCGCCGCCGTCATCGTGGCGCTGGAGAATTTCGCGTCTGTGGTGGAAGAGGCCAAGACGGGCACGCCGTTGCGGCACGTCATCGTCACCGCGGCGGGCGATATGCTGCCCGCGCCCAAGCGCTGGCTGGTCAATGCCGTGGTCAAGCATGTGAAGAAGCTGGTGCCGGCTTACCGCCTGCCCGGCGCCATTCGCTTTCGCGACGCGCTGGCGGCGGGCCGGGCCGACCGCTGGCGCGACGAGCCGCGCGGCCTGGACGATCTGGCCATTCTGCAATACACCGGCGGCACCACCGGCATATCCAAGGGCGCGATGCTGACGCACCGCAATCTATTGGCCAATGTCGAGCAGGCCAGGCTGGTATTGGGCGAGGCTTTGCCGGAGGGGCGGGCGGTGGTGGCCACCCCGCTGCCGCTGTATCACGTGTTCGCGCTGACGGTGAACTGCTTTCTGGTGACCCGCTTGGGCGGCAACAGCCTGCTGATCACCAATCCGCGCGATCTGGACGGCCTGGTGGCCGAGCTGGCCAAGCATCCGGTCAACGCGTTTACCGGCGTCAACACCCTGTTCAATGCCCTGACTCACCATCCCGGCTTCGCCAAGCTCGATTTCTCCCGCTGGAAAGTCAGCATTGGCGGCGGCGCGGCGGTGCAGCGCGCGGTGGCGGAAAGCTGGTCCAAGCTCACCGGCTTGACGCTGCTGGAAGGCTATGGCCTGACGGAGGCCTCGCCGCTGGTGGCGGTCAACGCCTTGGCGACCGGCCATTACACCGGCACCGTCGGCCTGCCGGTGCCGGGCACAGAGGTGAGCTTGCGCGACGACGCCGGCCAGCCGGCGGCGGATGGCGAACCGGGCGAGGTGTGCGTGCGCGGGCCGCAGGTGATGGCCGGCTACTGGCAACGGCCGGAGGAGACGGCCAAGGTGTTCCATGCCGACGGCTTCTTCGCCACCGGCGACATCGGCGTCCGCACCCCCGACGGCCTGCTCAAGCTGGTGGACCGCAAGAAGGACATGGTGCTGGTATCCGGCTTCAATGTGTATCCGAACGAGATCGAGGACGTGGTGGCCCAGCATCCGGGCGTGCGCGAGGTGGCTTGCATAGGCGTGCCGGACGAGCGCAGCGGCGAGGCGGTGAAGATCGTGGTGGTGCGCAAGGACGCGGCTTTGCAGGCCGACGAACTGCTGCGCTTTTGCCGCGAAAACCTGACCGGCTACAAGGTGCCGCGCCACGTCGAGTTCCGCGAGGAGCTGCCCAAGTCCAATGTCGGGAAGATATTGCGGCGCGAGCTGCGCCAGCCGGCTTGAGTCCAGGGCAGGCTGCGCTGGCGCGGGCGTTGGAGGGATCAGAACAGCTCGTCCACCAGGGTGCTGGACTGCTGCAGCTGGTCTATCGCGCTTTCCACCCGCTCGCGCTCCAGGTTCAGCCGCTCCAGCACCCGGTCCGGCAGGCTGGCCAGCATTTCCTCGCTGGGCATGCCGTGGCGGAAGCCGGACACGATGCAGCTGGTCAGGCCGATCAGCAGCGCGAACGGCGAGGCGTCTTCGTTCAGCAGGTCATGCTGGTTCAGAATGGCCTCCTGGATCTCGTCCGGAAAGCTCCAGCGCCTGGCCAGCTCCGCGCCCAGCACGGTCAGGTCCAGGCCCAGCAGCATGCGCTCGGCGGCGATGCGGTCGGCGCCGCCGGCGATGATGCGCTCCACTTGGCGCGCCTGCTCCGGCGCGGCGACATACAACACGAGCTCGCCGATATTGGACAGCAGGCCGCAGGTATAGCCCAATTGCGGGTCCTGCCCGCACAAGCGGGACAGCAGCTTGGCGGTGTTGGCCATGGCGAAGCTGCGCAGCCAGAACGACCGCATGTCGAAGCCGGGTATGCCCAGCGTGGCCCCGGTGATGCCGGAGGCGATCACTAGCACCCTGAGGTTGTCGAAACCCAGCAGCAGCACCGCGTCGTCCAGCGAGCCCACCCGGCGGCTGCCGCCGAAGCGCGCGCTATTGGCCAGGCGCAGCACGCGCGCGCTGAGCACCTGGTCGTGCATCACCATGTCGGTGATGTCGCCGATGTTGACGTCGTTGCGATGGAAGCTGGCCATCAGCTCCTGCACTACCTTGGGCACCATGGGCAGCTTGCCGGACGCCTTGTCGAAAATTTCCGCCACTTGCATCATTTTTTCCCGCCAGCCTTGCAGGTTTGAGCTTAGGCAATCGCGCGGGAAAGAAAAGCCGCGCGAGCACATCGTTTTGCGCATCGTTCGGGCAAGGTCTATTTTTCAGCCATGGCGCGCGTAAACTATTGATCGGACTGGATGGACTCCGCTTGCGCGCGCGGCTGCCCGGGAGAGCACTGATGCTGTCGCAATTCTCAGTCAAACAAAAGCTGCTGTTGGGCTACGGCCTGTTGATCCTGATTCTGATCGCCATCGTATTCACCGCGGTTCTCAAGTTGAATGCGATACAGGCCAAGCAGGCGGAAATCACCGAGAACCGCTATCCCAAAGCCGCTTTGGCCAGCGGCGTGGTGTTGACCACATTCAAGATAGGCGCGCAAACGCGGGACGCCATCATGGCCAGCACGCCGCAGGCCATAGAAACCGCCATTACTCAAGTGGAGGCGCTGCGCGCGCAGAATACAGACAGCTTGAATCAGCTGGACAAAGTGCTGGTGGCGGCCAAGGGACGCGAGATTTTCGGGCGCGTGATGCAGACCCGCCATCAGTTGTCCGAACAGTACGCGCCGTTGTATGCGCTGATCCGAGGCGACAAGGACGCCGAGGCGCAGGCGTTTCTGCAGAAAAACTTCATTCCCGCCAACGAAGCTTTTTTGCAGACGCTGAACGAGTTGACGGCTTATGAAAATGACAAGGTGCAGCAGGCGGTGGAAGACAGCCGGGCGGCCCACAGCCAGGCGGTGAACATCATGTTGATTTCGTCTGGCGTGGCTTTGCTGGTGGCGGTGGCCATCGCGCTGACCATAGCCAATCTGGTCACCACGCCGCTGCGCAAGTCAGTCGCCCTGGTCCAGCATATCCAGCAGGGCGACCTGTCCGGTGCGGACGAGCCGCTGCAGCCTTCGCGCGACGAGGCGATGGAGATCGCCCGCAATATCCAGAACATGCGGCAAGGCCTGCGCGAGGTGGTATCCGCCATTCAGGGCAACGCCAATCAGGTGTCCGACTCCGCTCACGAGCTGGCCAGCATGGCGCAGCAAGTGGCCACCGGCGCGCAGCGCCAATCCGAAGCGACGGCGGAGGCGGCGGCCACGATCGAGCAACTGACCGTCAGCATCAACCACGTGGCGGACAATTCCGACCAGGCCTCGCGCCAGGCCAAGGACGCGGGGGATTTGGCCTATCGCGGCGGGCACGCGGTGCAGGCCTCGGTCGGCAAGATCCAGTCAGTCAGCGAGGCGGTGGCGGCCACGTCGGAGGAGATGCGCGTGCTGACCGGGGAGGTGCAGCGGATAGGCAATATCGTCACGGTGATCCGCGACGTGGCGGATCAGACCAATCTGCTGGCGCTGAATGCGGCGATCGAGGCCGCGCGCGCCGGCGAGATGGGCCGCGGTTTCGCCGTGGTGGCGGATGAAGTGCGCAAGCTGGCCGAGCGCACAGCCAGTTCCGCGCGGGAAATCACCTTGATGATCACCGCCATCCAGCAAGGCGTGGAGAAGGTGGTGGGCAGCATGGAGCAGAGCCTGGCCAGCGTGGACGCGGTGAGCGGCAGCGCGCGCGAGGCCAGCTCCTCCATGGACGAGATCGAAAGCAGCACCCGTTCCATCGTCGGCACCATAGGCAATATCACCGGCGCGCTGGGCGAACAGCGCACCGCCAGCCTGAGCCTGGCGCAGAATATGGAGCAGGTGTCGCAGATGGCGGAGTCCAACAGCGCCACCGTCGAGGAGCTGGCCACGACCTCCAGCGAGCTGAACGCCTTGTCGCACGCCTTGCAGGGCGTGACCGCGCGCTTCAGGTTGTAGCAGCCGGCAGCTTAGTAGGCGAAGCGCTCGCGCAGGTCCATCAGATTCAGTTCGTCCAGAATGGCCAGCTGGCGTTCGCGGGCGCTGCTCTTGCCCTTGCCGGTCTTCTTGGCGATGATCAGCTCGTTCTTCATCGAGTGCTCCCAGCCGACCAGTTCGGTGACGGTCAGCTGGTAGCCGCGCGCTTCCAGTTGCAGGCAGCGCAGCACATTGGTCAGCTGGCTGCCGAACTCGCGGGTGTGGATGGGGTGGCGCCACAGCTCGGACAGCGGCGTCTTGCCGAAAGTCTCGTTCTTCTTCTGCCGCAGCACCGACGCCACCTCGGCCTGGCAGCACGGCACCAGCACGATGTACTGGGCGTCCTTGGCCAGCGCGAAGCGGATGGCGTCGTCGGTGGCGGTGTTGCAGGCGTGCAGCGCGGTGATGATGTCTACCTGTTCCGGCAGCTCGGTCGAGGTGATCGACTGCGCCACCGTCAGGTTCAGAAAGCCCATGCGCTCGAAGCCCAGGCGGTCGGCCAGCTCGCGCGACTTGTCCACCAGCTCCTGCCGCGTTTCCACGCCGTAGACATGCCCGGCGCCTTTGTCCTTCAGGAACAGGTCGTACAGGATGAAGCCGAGGTAGGACTTGCCGGCGCCGTGGTCGGCCAGCGTCATCGCGCCTTTCTTGTCCAGCACGTCGGCCATCAACGGCTCGATGAACTGGTACAGGTGGTAAACCTGCTTCAGTTTGCGGCGGGTGTCCTGGTTGATCTTGCCGTCGCGGGTGAGGATGTGCAGCTCTTTGAGCAGCTCCAGCGATTGCTGGGGTTTGATTTCGGGAATCAGGCTCATGGCGGCCTCCTGCAAATTCAATGCCGCGATTGTAGCAGAGCGGGGCGGCGGTGCCGGTCTTGGACGCGCCAATCGCGCCATGCCGTCATGGGTGGCGCGGGCAAGACCAGGGGCCTGCCCGCCCTACGGCGGGTGTCATTCCTTGGGCGGAATCGCGATTCAAATCGCCACGCGATTGGCATGCTCACGCCCATGCCAAGGCGGGTAGGGCGGATAGGCCACAGGCCTTGCCCGCGGCGCGATGAGCTTTTGGATCGAACAAACGCCGATGGCTCTTACCCGATGCCGTCATGGGTGGGGCGGGCAAGGCCAGGGGCCAGCCCGCCCTACGGCGGTGTCATTCCGTGGGTGGAATCGCGATTCAAATCGCTCCCGATTGGCATGCTCACGCCCATGCCAAGGCGGGTAGGGCGGGCAGGCCATAGGCCTTGCCCGCGGCGCGATGATTATGATTGAATCGTTCCTCAGGGCTTCTTCACCACTTCCTGCTCCACCACCATGTCCAGAATCCAGCGCAGCGACGACGCGTCGGCCGGCGGATTGTCCACCTTCACTTCCTTGATGCGCAGGCGATAGGCCACGCCCGGCTCGGGCTGGAAGCCTTCGATCTCGCCGTAATGCAGCTGCCACGGTTTGGATTTGTCGTCGCGCACTTGCAGGCACTGCATCGGGGCGACGCCGCTGCACGGCTTGCGCTCGGCGGCGACGTAGATGAACTTGATCTCGCCCTGCGGCAGCTTCTCGAAGCGCATGGCGTCCTTGCCCTCGCCTAGCAGCAACCGGCCTTGCTCCAGCTTGACCGGCATGCCGGCTTCCAGTTGGCGGCTCAGCGCGGCGTCGCGCTGCATCGCCTCCGGCGGGCACATCATCATGGTGGCGGCCAGCGGCTTGGCACTGAGCTTGCCGTCCGTCAGCGCGGCCGGGCCGAACATGCCGTTGCAGCCGGCGCGGATGGACAGGCGCTGCTCGTCGATCTGCAACTTGGCGGCGGCGGGGCCACCATCGATTTGGCGCCATTCGCCCTTGAGCTGGGGCAAGGTGAGCGCGTTGGCGACAGGGGCGGAGGGCGTGGCGGCGCAGCCGGCCAGCGCGGCGGCGGCCAGCGCCGGCAGAATCAGGCGATGGTGCATCATGTCTTCCTAATGTAAATAGGATAGGACGCCGCGGGCTGGCCGCGGTTCCCTCAGTCCGCCAGCGGGCTCACTGTTTCCTGGTAGATCACCTTGACCAGCTGCAGCGTAGGATGTCCGCCGTCGGCGGCCGGCTCGCCCTGCAGTTTCAGGTAGTAGCTGTGTCCCGGCTGCGGCTGGAAACCCGATATCGCGCCGGCGTAGCTGAGCCAGGGCTGGTCTTCGCGGCCGCGCAGCCGCAGGCAGGCGCCGGTTTCGCAATGCGCGCTGCTGACGTACCAGTATTGTTCGCCGGCTTCTAGGCGCAGCGCGGCTTGCGCGGGCTTGGCTGCCTGCGCTGCCGGCGGCGGCGCGGCCGTCGCAGCGTCGTTGACTCGCTCGAAGCGGTATTCGGCCTTGCCGGCTTTCAAGGTCAGATACTGCCGGTTTTCGGACGGCAGCAGCCGGAACGGCGCGCCCAGCAGCTTCAGCAGCGCCTGTTCGCGCTGCATCACCTCAGGCGCGCATGCCATGCGGGTGCTTGCGACCTGATGCCGGCCTTCTTCGTCTATGCCCAGCGTGAAACGGTTGCAGCCGGCGAAGCCGCTGATGCGGTTGTCGGCGATGCTCAATGTGGGCAGCGGCGCGGATTTGGCTGGCGACTGCAGCCGCCACTCGGTGTGTTGCAGATCGGGCAGGGCCTGGGTCGGCAGCATCATGCTGCCGCTGACGAGAAGGGCGCTGAGGGAGGGCATGCGGTCTCCTGTTCTTATCGAGCGAAGAAAGCGAAACGCCCGCCTGCGGCGGGCGTTGCGGACCGCGGGCGGCGTCGTCAATGTACGGCGTTTTTCAGCAGGTCTTCCACCACTTTTTTGGCGTCGCCGAAGACCATCATGGTTTTATCCATGTAAAACAGCTCGTTGTCCAGACCGGCGTAGCCGGCGTTCATCGAGCGTTTGACCACGATCACGTTGCGCGCCTTGTGCGCTTCCAGGATGGGCATGCCGTAGATCGGGCTGGCCTTGTCCTTCTGCGCCGCCGGGTTGACCACGTCGTTGGCGCCTATCACCAGCACCACGTCGGTGGTGGAGAAGTCGGCGTTGATTTCCTCCATTTCCAGCACGTGTTCGTACGGCACTTCGGCCTCGGCCAGCAGCACGTTCATATGGCCCGGCATGCGGCCCGCCACCGGGTGGATGGCGTAGCGCACGTTGACGCCCTTTTCATGCAGCAGCTCGGCGAACTCCTGCAGCGCGTGCTGGGCGCGCGACACCGCCAGGCCATAGCCCGGCACGATGACTACCTGGTCGGCGTTGGCCATCAGGAAGGCCGCGTCCTCGGCGCTGCCGGCCTTGTAGGGCTTGGCCGCGCCGCCGCCCGCCGCCGGGCCGGCCGCCGTTTCCGCGCCGAAGCCGCCCAGGAGCACGCTGACGATGGAGCGATTCATCGCCTTGCACATGATGTAGGACAGGATGGCGCCGGATGCGCCGACGCAGGCGCCGGCGATGATCAGCACCGGGTTGTTCAAAGTGAAGCCGATGCCGGCCGCCGCCCAGCCGGAGTAGCTGTTCAGCATGGACACCACCACCGGCATGTCGGCGCCGCCGATGGGGATGATCAGCGTCACGCCCAGCACCAGGGCCACCGCTAGCATGGCGAGGAAGGCCGCCTGGCTGTCTGTGGCGAAATAGGCGATGCCGAAGCCGACCATGGCCAGCGCCAGGATCAGGTTCAGCAAGTGCTGGCCGGAGAAACTGACGGCTTTGGCGCCGAAGCGGCCGGACAGCTTGCCGTAGGCGATGACCGAGGCGGTGAAGGTGATGGCGCCGATGAAGGCGCCGATGAACAGCTCCACCTTCTGCACCGGGGTGTGCGACACGCCCTGATGGAAGATGGCGGCGACGGCGATCAGCACGGCGGACAGGCCCACCAGCGAGTGCATGGCGGCCACCAGTTCCGGCATGCCGGTCATTTCCACCGTGCGCGCCTTCCAGCCGCCTATCACCGCGCCGGCGGCGATGGCGCCGGCGATCAGCGCCAGCACCGGCTTGTCCAGGATCAGCAAGGTGGTGAGCACGGCGATGGCCATGCCGACGATGCCGTACAGATTGCCGCGCCGCGCCGAGGCCGGGCTGGATAAGCCCTTCAGCGCCAGGATGAACAACACGGCGGCGACGAGATAGAGAACTGCGGATAGGTTCTGCATCGTTTACCCTCTGCTCTTTTTCTTGAACATGTCCAGCATGCGTTGGGTGACCAGGAAGCCGCCGAAGATATTGATGCTGGCCAGGAAGATGGCGATGGCGCCCAGCACCGAGGTGAGGGTGATCTGCTGGCCATTGATGTCTACCACCTGCAGCATGGCGCCGACGATGATGATGCCGGAGATGGCGTTGGTCACCGCCATCAGCGGGGTGTGCAGCGCCGGCGTGACGTTCCATACCACGTGGTAGCCGACGAAGACGGCCAGCACGAAGATGGTGAGGCTGGTGAGGAAGGGATCAACCATGGTGCGGCTCCTTGTCGGTTTGGGCGGCGGCGGCCGGCTTGGCGGACGCGCCGAAGCGCTGTTCGCCCTGGTGCGCGACCAGGGTGGCGGCGACGATGTCGTCGTCCAGGTCCAGCTTCAGTCCTTCCGGGGCCAGCAAGAGGCCGAGGAAGGTCAGCAGATTGCGCGCGTACAGGCTGGAAGCGTCCGCCGCCAGCATGGCCGGAAGATTGGTCAAACCCACCAGATGCACGCCGTTGTCGGACAGGCGGGCCTCGCCGGCGCGGGTCAGCTCGCAGTTGCCGCCGGCCTCGGCCGCCAGGTCCACGATGACAGAGCCCGGCTTCATGCCGGCCACGGCGGCGGCGGACAAGAGGCGCGGCGCCGGTTTGCCCGGAATCAGGGCGGTGGTGATGACGATGTCCGCGGCGGCGGCGCGCGCGGCCAGCAGTTCGTTCTGCCGCGCTAGGAACTCGGGCGTCATCTCGCGGGCGTAGACGCCGGAGCTGGCGGCCTTCTCTTCCTCGCTCATCGGCATTTCGACGAACTTGGCGCCCAAGGACTCTACCTGCTCGCGGGTGGCGGGGCGTACGTCGTAGGCCTCCACCACCGCGCCCAGGCGCTTGGCGGTGGCGATGGCCTGCAGGCCGGCCACGCCCACGCCCAGCACCAGCGCGCGGGCGGCCTTCACCGTGCCGGCGGCCGTCATCAGCATGGGCATGAAGCGCGGATAGAACTGGCAGGCCAGCAGCACCGCCTTGTAGCCGGCGATATTGTTCTGGCTGGACAGCACGTCCATGCTCTGCGCCCGCGTGGTGCGCGGCAGCAGCTCCAGCGCGAAGGCGGAGACGCCGCGCGCCGCCAGTTGCGGCAGCAGCGGGTTGTGGTAGGGCGACAACATGCCGATCAAGGTCGAGCCGGGCTTCAGCGAGGCGATGTCGTCGGCCTCCGGCTGGCGCACGCACAGCGTGATGTCGGCGTTGGCCAGCAGCGGCTGGCGCGCGTCGACGACGCTGGCGCCGGCGTCGCGGTAGGCGGCGTCCGGGATGGCGGCGGCCAGGCCCGCGCCGGCCTGCACCGAAACGGCGTGGCCGGCGGCGACCAGCTTTTTCACCGTTTCCGGCGTGGCCGCGACACGGTGCTCTCCGGCCAGCCTTTCAGCTGGAATGGCGATGTGCATCTGAGAATCTCCTGCGAATGGATAGGGAAATCAGGATTTTGTAACGGCCGTGCGCGGCGGCGTCGTACGGCGGTTTGAAAAATATTAAAAGCATGCTGCAGTGCATTATGCAAGCCATATATTGGCTACCGTATATCGTCTGACAGACTGGCCAGGGGCGCGTTTCCAAAGCCCTGTCTTGATTGAAGCGGAAGCGGATGTAAGGAATATGACAAGGAGGCGCTCGAGGCGAGGAGGCCAAAGCGTTGACCGTATGCCCCGGGGCGGGAGGATGTAAAGCGGGGAAAACCGCAGCAATCGCCGCGGTTTGCGTTGGATCAGCGGCGGTCTATTGTCCAGTGCCGCTGCCGCGGTACAGATCCAGCTTGAAGCGGTCCAGCGTGCCGTCGGCGCGCAGCTTGGCCAGGCCGGCGTTGAACTGAGTCATCAGCTGCTCGTTGCGCGGGGAGCGCTGCATCAGCAGGTGGCCGTAATGGATGCTGAACGCCTTCTCCTCGGTGGTGATCAGGTCGCGCGCGCCGGGCGGAAAGGCGTGGGAGGCCAGCAGCTGCCAGCCGGTGAATTCGTCTATCGGGAACAGTTCGATGCGGCCGGCCAACAGTTTCAGCAGATTGGTCTTGTCATCGTTGGCCTCCTCCACCGACAGCGCGCCCTGTTGCATCAATTGGCGGAATTCCGCGGTATAGGTGTAGCTGCGGGTGGCGCCGAAGCGCAGGTTGCTCAGATCGCGCAATTTGCGCCAGCGCGGCATGGCCAAGTCCTTACGGCGGAACAGCAGTTCGCGGTGCTCGGAGATAGAGGCGCTATACAGAAATTCCTTGGCCTTTGCCGGGTCGTCGAACCAGAACGAACTGGCCTGCACATCGCCATTGCGCAGGGCTTCCAGCGCCCGGGCCCAGGGCATGAAGCGAAAGCGCACCTGCACGCCTTCGCGGGAGAACGCTTCTTTCACCACGCGGCTGACGAAGCCGAACTCGGGCAGCTGTTCGCCGCACCACGGCGCGTATTCGCCGGTGGAGATCAGCAGTTCGGCGGCCGGCGCGGGCGCGGCCCAGCAGCATAGCGACAATAGTAGCGCCAGCAAGGCTTTCATGGTGGATTGACCTCGGATCGGCTTTCCTTAAAGTTATACACCGGGCGAAATGTTTTCCCATGATCTGTCTTGATGCATCTCAATCGCCCGCTGGATAACCGCGAGGTGAAATCTATGGGCCGATACCCGTTTCTGGCGCTGCCGGATTTCCGCAATCTGGGCGTGATGCTGCGTATTTTGCTGCTGCCGCTGTCGCTGCTGCTGGCCGATGGTTTGCTGGCGGCGGGCGAGGCCGAACCGATGTGGCGCTGGTTGCGGGCCGCGCTGGCCCTGGTGCCCGGCAGCTTGCTGGCGCTGGCCCTGCTGGCCTTGTCCAGCCCTTGGCTGGCGCGGCGCGTGCTGGGCGCGTGCTGGGCGCTGGCGCTGATAGGCGGCAGCTTCGCGCTGTGCCAGTGGCAGCTGCGCGACACGCTGAGCCAGCCCTGGAGCGCGCCGCTGCTGGCCATGCTGGCGGGCGGGGTGCTGTTGCACTACCTGTCGCTGCGGCAGCGGGCGCTGTCGCCGGCGCTGGCCGAGGCGAGGCTGACGGCGCTGCAGGCCCGCATCCGGCCGCATTTTCTGTTCAACAGCCTGAACGCGGCGATCGCCTTGATCCGGCTGCGGCCGGAGCGGGCCGAAGGCGTGCTGGAAAATCTGGCCGAGCTATTCCGCGCCCAGATGGCGGACCCGGCGCGCGCGTCCACGCTGGCGCGCGAGGTGGAGCTGGCCCGGATGTATCTGGCGATAGAGTCCGAGCGCCTGGGGCCGCGGCTGAAAGTCAGCTGGCGGCTGGACGCGCCGCTGGACGCCGTGTTGCCGCCGCTGATCCTGCAACCGCTGGTGGAGAACGCCGTCTATCACGGCGCGGAGCGCATGGCCGGCGAAGTGGAGATCGTCGTGGCGGCCAGGCTGGCCGGGGGGCAGCTCGAACTGACGCTGGATAATCCCATGCCGGATGGGCCGGAACCGGAGCGAGCGGGCAGCGGCATGGCCTTGTCCAATCTGCGCGAGCGGCTGGACCTGTTCTTCGACGCCGAGGCCAGCCTCGAGGCGGCGCGGCGCGGCCAGCGCTACCATACTCGCATCCGCTTGCCCTATCATCGGGCGGCGGAGGCGGAACGATAGGAGCAGATCATGGGCAAGAGCAGGTTGGAGGCTTTCAGCGACGGCGTGATCGCCATCATCATCACCATCATGGTGCTGGAGCTGAAAGTGCCGCAGGGCACGGACTGGCGGGCGCTGGCGCCATTGTTGCCGGTTTTTCTGAGCTATCTGCTCAGCTTCGTCTATGTGGGCATCTACTGGAACAACCACCACCATTTCTACCACGCCGCGCAGCGCGTGGACGGCCGCGTGCTATGGGCCAATCTGCACCTGTTGTTTTGGCTGTCGCTGATTCCCTTCGTCACCGGCTGGATGGGGCAGAACCATTACGCGGCGCTGCCGGTGGCGCTGTACGGCATGGTGCTGCTGATGTGCTCCATCGCCTGGTGGATCATGCAGCAGGCCTTGCTGTGCCTGCCTGGCAATCGCACCCGCTTGTCCGAGGCGCTGGGCGGCGACATCAAGGGCAAGGTGTCGCCGGCGGTCTACTTGCTGGCGATCGCCGCCGCCTGGTGGCATGCCTGGCTGGCCGGCGCGCTGTATCTGGCGGTGGCTTTGATGTGGCTGGCGCCGGATAGGCGCATCGAGTGCCTGTTGCGGGAAGAGGAGAAGCCGTGACGCGGCGTGGCGGCGGCCGCCATATTCGTTTAAACTATCGCGATCCATCCATCAGGGGTAGGGACGATGTACCAGTCCGAATTCACCAAATTCATGAACGGCTTCCTGGAGCAGCATCCGGAAGTGGACAGCGAGCGCCGCGAACTGCGCCTGACGCTGTGGGACCGCGAGGTCAGCCTGGACGATCAGCGCCGCTGGAAAGAATCCAGCGTGCCGCAGAAGCCTTACGTCTACCAGCCGGAATAAGCGCCGGCCGGTTCGCCTCCAACGCCCCTCGCGGGCGTTTTGTCATTCTGGAAGTCCGAATATGACCCGCCACACCGTGGCGCTAGACAGCGCCCTTTCCGCCTATCTGTTCGATATTTCCGTCACCGAGCATCCGGCGCAGCGCGAGCTGCGCGAATTCACCGCCGGCCACCGGCTGGCCAAGATGCAGATTTCGCCGGACCAGGGCCAGTTCATGGGCTGGCTGGCCAAGCTGATAGGCGCGCGCCGCTATCTGGAGATCGGCGTATTCACCGGCTACAGCGCCTTGACCGTGGCGCTGGCCATGCCGGAGGATGGCGCGGTGGTGGCTTGCGACGTCAGCGAAACTTTCACCGCCATCGCGCGGGAATACTGGGAGAAGGCCGGCGTGGCGGCGCGCATCGACCTGCGGCTGCAGCCGGCCTTGGCCACTTTGCGCCAGCTTCTGGACGAAGGCCGGGCCGGCAGCTTCGACCTCGCTTTCATCGACGCCGACAAGCCGAGCTACCGCGACTACTACGAAGCCTGCCTGCAACTGGTGCGTCCCGGCGGCGTCATCGCCATCGATAATATTTTCCTGTCCGGCCGCGTGGTGGAGCCGAAGCCGGAAGATCCGCCCGGCGTGCACTTGGTGCATGCCTTCAACGCCAGCCTCAAGGCCGATCCGCGCGTGCAGATGTGCGTGCTGCCCATAGGCGACGGCCTGACGCTGTGCACCCGGCGCGCATAGCGGCGGCAGAACTTACCGCATCGCAAACACTCTGAAACCTTTTGGCCTCAGCATCGTTATGAAGTGACGATGCTATGATGACCGTTTGACCGAGCCGAGCCCGTATCCGTCATGCTGAATCGCCGTCCCCGCCGCCAGATGAACCAGATGAACGTCGTGCCCTATATCGACGTGATGCTGGTCTTGCTGGTGATATTCATGGTTACCGCCCCGATGTTCACGCCCGGGGTCATCGACGTGCCCAGCGTATCCGAGGCGCCCGCTATCGACGTGCGGCCGCTGGAGGTTACGGTGGACGCCGCCGGCAAGATAGAGTTGATAGACGGCGAGCAGAAGAGCCGCGTCGACTCGCTGGACGACCTGGCCAGCCAGTTGAAAGAGCGCGTAGGCGCCGAGCAGCGGCCGGTGGCTATCTCTGCCGACGCCAATCTGAAATACGCCGAGGTGGTGCGGATAGCCGATCGCCTGCACCAGGCCGGTGTCAAGCGCGTGGCTCTGACCGTCAAGCAGACGTCCAAGCAATGAACGCCAAACCGTCCAGCTCGCTGCGCCCGTGGAGCGTGATCGCCTCCGCGCTGTTTCACGCGGCGGTGATCGGCCTGCTGCTGTGGGGCGGTTTGCAGACCACGCCGCCGCCGACTCCCGCGCCGCTGGCGCTGGAGTTGTGGACCACGGCGCCGCCGCCGCCCGCGACGGCGCCCGTTCCCGTCGCGCCGGCCCCGGCGCCCAAGCCTGTTCCCGCGCCGCAAGCGGTGGTCGCCGCGCCGCCGGCCGAGGTGAATCTGGGCAAGAAGGAAGCGCCGAAGCCGAAGCGGGAAGAAAAGCCCAAGCCGGCGGAGGCGCCCAAGCCCGAACCCAAGAAGCACGAGCCCAAGCCCGAGCCGAAAAAGCCCGAACCCAAACCGAAGCCGGCGGAGCAGGCCAAACCCAAGCCTGAACCCAAGCCGAAGCCGGTTGAGGAGAAGAAAACCGCCAAGACCGCGCCGCCGCCCGCGGCCAAGCCGGGCCACCGCGTCGCCAAGGCCTATAACAACGAGGCCGACGACCTGTTGTCCAGCCTGGACAGCACGCGCACCAGCGGCAAGCCCAACGCGCGCAGCGACCAGGCCGGCAGCAAGAACGGCATCGCCGGCGGCGCGGTCAACGGCTCCGGCGTCAGCGCCGGCTGGATAGACAAGGTCAAGGCCAAGGTGACGCCGCTGGTGCAGATCCCGCCCGGCATCAGCGGCAATCCGGCTGCGCAACTGCGGGTGACGCTGCTGCCGACGCTGGAGGTGAAGTCCGTGCAGCTGGTGAAGAGCAGCGGCGTGCCGGCTTACGACGACGCGGTGCAGCGCGCGGTGTGGGAGGCCAAGACCTTCCCGAAATTGCCGGACGGAGCCAGTTTCAATGATGGCTACCGTACGTTTACCCTAACGTTCCGGCCGCATTGAGCGGCTGTTTGCGACCATGCACTGAGGAAAACATGCCGAGTTTGAAAGCCCTGCTGCGGGGCGCGCTGCTGGCGGCGATGCTGCTCGCCGGCGCCGCCCGCGCCGAACTGAATATTGAGATCATAGGCGGCGGCGCCAACCGCCACGCCATTTCCGTGCTGCCGTTCAAGGACGAGGGCCCCACCCAGGGCAACCTGACGCCGGTGATCCGCAATGACTTGGCGCTGTCCGGCGCCTTCCGTCTGGTGGACCCCGCCGCCGTCGCCAACGTGCCGTTCGAGCCGGCCGACGTCCGCTACCCGCTGTGGCAGGCCGCGGGCGCGCAGTCCATCGCCATCGGCAAGGTGGAAAACGCGGGCGGCGGCCAGATCAAGATCAGCTTCCGGCTGATGGACGTGTCGCAGCAGAAGCAGCTGGCCGGCGCGGAATTCACCGTGACGCCGGACCGCAGCCGCCAGGCGGCGCACGCGATCGCCGACCTGATCTACGAGGCCATCACCGGGCAGAAGGGCTTCTTCAACACCCGGCTGGCCTATGTATTGAAAACCGGCCGCAACTACGCGCTGCAGATTTCCGATGTGGACGGCCAGCGCAGCCAGACCATACTGCGCTCGACCGAGCCCATCATCTCGCCGAGCTGGAGTCCGGACGGCCGCCATATCGCCTATGTCTCCTTCGCCAGCCAGAAGCCCGTGATATGGGTGCAGGACCTGGCCACCGGCCAGCGCCGCGTCGCGGCCAACTTCAAGGGCAGCAATTCCGCTCCGGCCTGGAGCCCTGACGGCAGCCGGCTGGCCGTGGTGTTGACCACCAGCGGCAACTCGCAGATTTACGTCATCAACGCCGCCGGCGGCGCCGCGCGCCGCCTGATGTACAACGGCGGCATCGACACCGAGCCGACGTTCAGTCCGGACGGCTCGATGATTTACTTCGTGTCCGACCGCAGCGGCGGCCCGCAAATCTATCGCGTGCCGGTAAACGGCGGGGATGCGCAGCGCGTTACTTGGGACGGTAACTACAACGTTTCGCCGAAAGTGTCTCCGGACGGCAAGACCCTGGTCTACATCCGCCGCGCCGCTGGCAATTTCCGCGTAATGTCGCAAGATCTGGCAACTAATGACACGCGTCTATTGTCTGATGGTAGTTACAGTGAGCGCCCCAGCTTCGCGCCCAATGGACGCATGGTGCTGTACTCCAGCGATATTGGCGGTCAAAGCGTGTTGTACGCGGCCAGCGCCGACGGCAGCAGCAAGGTGAAACTGGCAGTGCTTAATGGTGATGTACAGGACCCGGCATGGGGTCCATTCAATAATCCTTGAACGGGAGCCAAACAATGAAATTGAAACAACTCGCCCTTGCTTCTGCAGTCGCCACCTTGCTGGCCGCTTGCGCCAGCACCAAGCCGGCCGAAGCCCCGGCCGCGCCGGCCGCGTCCGCTCCGCAAACGCAGGCTCCGGTGAGCTCCGGCAGCGATCAGAGCGCAGTGGCGATGGATCCGCTGAACGATCCGAACAGCCCGCTGGCCAAGCGCAGCGTGTACTTCGCCTTCGACTCCTCCGCCGTCGACGGCGCGGGCAAGACCACCGTGGCCAACCATTCCGACTACCTGAAGGGCCATGGCGACAAGAAGGTGATCATCCAGGGCAATACCGACGCCCGCGGCAGCCGCGAATACAACCTGGCCCTGGGCCAGCGTCGCGCCGAAAGCGTCAAGCACGCCATGGAAGTGCTGGGCGTGAAGGAACAGCAGCTGGAAGCCGTCAGCTTCGGCAAGGAAAAGCCGAAGGCCACGGGCAGCTCCGAGGCCGACTACGCCGAAAACCGCCGCGCCGACATCGTCTACCAAGGCCAGTAAGCGCGACCCAGCGGACGGCCCGACGGCCGTCCGTTTTCATTTTGATTCCGCCGGATGCCAAGCCGCCGCTCAGCCGCTATGATGTCCGGCATTGTTCATTCATCGGAACGCCCATGAACCGCATCGCCATCAGTAGCGCCCTGCTGTTGACGCTGGCCGGCTGCGCCAGCACCAGCGACCTGGAAGCCACCCGCCGCCAGCTGGATCTGGTCAACCAGCAGGCTACGACCCGCATCGCCGCGGTGGAGACCAAGCTGTCCAATGACAAGCTGCTGGAAATGGTCAACCAGGTGGATACCCTGAAGGCCGAAGTCGCCAAACTGCGCGGCGACGTCGAGGTGCTGAACTACAATCTGCAAACCACGCAGAAGCGTCAGAACGACCTGTACAACGATCTGGACGGCCGCCTGGGCAAGCTGGAGGGCGCGGCGTCGAGCAAACAGGACGCTTCGCAGCCGGCCGCTGCCCAGCAGCAAGCCGCCGCCGGCGACGGCCAGGGCGCGCCGGACTACGACAAGGCGCTGAATCTATTGCGCGCGCGCGACTTCCCCAACTCGATCAATGCGCTGGGCGCCTTTCTCCAGCAGAACCCGCAAGCGCCGCAGGCGGCCGAGGCCAGCTACTGGCTGGGCGTCGCCCATACCGCGCTGCGCCAATACGATGCCGCCATCGAGATCCATCGCCGCTTCGTCGAGCAGTACCCGAACAACCACTTCGCGCCGGACGCTCTGCGCAATATCGGCAACTGCCAGCGCGAGCTGGGGCAGGTGGACCAGGCCAAAAACACCTACCGCCGTCTGATCAAGCTGTATCCCAAGAGCGACGCCGCGCTGAAGGCCAAACAAGCGCTGGCCAGAATGTAATATCTTTGCGCGCTCCCGCCGCCTGGCGGGGGCGCGCCGCTTCTCCTCCCTCCTCGTTTTCTCCTGCCTTTCCCAGCAAGCCCGCCATGCTGCGTCACATTTGTTGTCTCATTGCCACGGACCGCTGTCGGCAAGTGGACGAATAGAGACTTTAAATGTTATTGTCATTAATATAGTGTAAATATCATTCTTAAACCATAATTCTGCGCCCGGCATCAGATCGGGCCGGACGCTCCGCTCAGGCAACCATCCACTTCGTTTCCACCGGCTCCGCGCCGGGCAAAGGGACTGAATGATCACGTTGTCACCACCGCCGCGCCGCGCGTCTGGAGAAACGGACGCGCCCCCCCAGTTGAACGAGGAGCAAAGGCGCAGCCAGATATCGTCTGGCCACCGTTTGATACGTCTGGTCCGCCAGAAGCGTTTCCATTTGTATTCGAAGGCCGAATTCCATACCCGCGCCGTGCGTTTGCCAGCGGACTACTGGCTGCACCATTTCGTGCCGGCCTTGCGCGCCGGCATGAACGAGACCATGGCCCAACGCCTCAGCGCGGCTGTGGCCCGGGCGCGCAGGAACGCCGGTTTGTATGGCGTCGCCAAGCCCGACGTGGCCGAATTCATCGCCGAGGCTTTCTTCGACAATTGGTGGTTCAAGGCCAAGGAGGACAATATGTCGCGCGTGACTCTGCGCGACCGCGTCCGCGAGCTGATCGCCCAGGGCAAGCCCATCCGCCTGCACCTGCCCATCCTGTCGCGCAAGCCGTTCAGCCCGGTCAAGAACCGAGGGCCGCTGCCGGACCTCGCCGAACTGCATACGCTGGCGCGTTGCGCCGAGGCGGCCCAGGTCATCCATGCGCTCAGCCCCACCGGCTGCCAGTTCGTCATCCTGGCGGACGGCTTCAAGTACAACCGGGCCTGCAGGACGCCAGACGCCTTCGTGGCCGCCTACCAGGACGGCTTGCGCTACTGGATAGAACAGTTGGGGATAGGCGACATCGTCAAGCTGGAGAATTACGAGCAATGGGTGACGGCCGGCATTCCGGCCGCCCTGGCCGAGGAGCGGACGCGGCGTTACCAGACGCATTGCCTCGCGCTGGAGGAACGTTATGGCGAGCATTTCGACGCGGACGAGCTGGACGAGGGCATGGCGGCGCTCGAGCGGCTGGACGATGTCGGCGGCCAACTGAGCTTCACTTTTTGGTCCGTGGTCGGCTCGGTGTATTACGAGGAGCTGTTCGCGCTGGCCGAGACGGATTCGTTCGCCGATCGCCATTACGGCGACGAGGTCCAGCAGCTGTATATCGCCTATCTGTCCTCGCTGCACCGCAACCTGGCCGAATACCGCTTCCAGGGCCTGCATCTGCCCATGCTGGGCTATTTCCCGCCGGAGCGAACCCGCGAGCTGTTCCGCGCGCTGCGCCGGCGGGCCTGGGAGGCGGCGATCCGCTATGTCGCGATCTCGCTGACCGACCGCGACCTGGACGTGGTCCGGCGCATAGATGGCGACGCCATCAAGCTGACCATACACGGCAAGAAGGGCGAAGTGCACTTCCTGTCCGCCACCAAGCAGGACGTCAATATGACGGCCCAGCATTGCTGCGGCGGCGTGGCCGCGTCGGCGGAGGGCGCCAAGCTGACTTTCCGCTACCGGCTGGAGCGGGAGTCGCTGGGCGAGGTGCCGGTCCTGATCGAGCGCTTGCCGGACACGGCCTTCTACCGGGAAAAATACGGCGCGCTGCACGCGCTGCAAAAGCTGGACCAACCTATCTGCTACGCGTCGGCGGCGGAACTGGCCGGCAACGGCCTGATGCACACCTTATTGCTGAGGAAGGGATGATATGACGACGAGCAATCTGTTCGCCGGGCGGGAGCTGTTGAGCGAGTCCAATCTGCATAAGGTTTTCTCCAGCGAGCTGGGCGGCAGCCTCAGCCTGGAGCCGCGCGCGGAATCGACCAGCGTTTCCGCCGATGGCGTGAAGGAAATGCTGGGCAGTTGGCGCGCCGCCATCGAGCGGGAGGCCGCCGCGCTGGCTCGGCTGGCGCCGAGCGCGCTGACCGATCTGCCGCCTGGCTGCCTGTACGAGAACCAGGACCAGCCTGACTGGCTGCTGGCGGCGCAGGCGTGCGAGATTTTTCGCAATCCCATCGTCAGCAAGAACGCCGGCCGGCTGGACGTCAAGGCGCTGCAGCGCAATATCCGCGACTGGCTGGGCCGGGAGGGCGCGCCGACTCTGCTCATAGGCTGGGGCCAGCCCAAGCGCTCGGCCGGCGGCCTGAAGGCCTTCGGCCCCTACGCCGACCTGGCGGAAATGTACGCCATCGGCCGCTTGCTGGTGATCGTCCGTGCGCTGGAGAAAGTGGCGGGCCGGCCCATCAAGCTGGCGGTGCTGACCGGCGGCAGCCGCTTTTTCGAAGCGTTTTTCACCCGGCCGGCGCTGACGCTGCGCTACGACCAGCAGCGCCAAGCCATCGCCGATGCGCTGGCCGGCCCCGGCGTGATCGCGTTCCAGGCGTATTCGCAGGCGGTGGGCGATGGCGGCCATACCGCCATTTCCGGCGAGCGGGCCATCAAATTCAAACAGACGCTGGCCGGCGTGTCTGATGAAATGGCCGCCGCCAAGTTCGGCACCGTGCTGCTGAATGTCGACTGGGAGCATGTATTCGCGCCGGATCCGGCGCAGCGCCACCCGGCTCCGCACGGCCTGCCGCTGCCGGCCAGCGTGGCGGACTGGCTGGCGACTGGCGACGCCAACCGCCTGGTGCGGGCCGCCGTCACCAGCCTGATCTCGCCGCGCCACCAGGCCGCCTGCCTGGAAATGATAGGCAGCGAAACCGTGCTGGAGGACGCCATCTCCTTCATACAGAGCGTGGCGTGGGAATCCACCCGCAAATACATCGCCCTGCACCTGATGGATGGCGGCGACGAGACGGCGGGCGCGCCTGAGGCAGGCGGCCGCAACGCGCTGCGGCTGACGGTGCATGAGAAGGACAAGCAGCGCGATATGCCGGCCATCTTCACGCTGGGGCCGCGCGGCGGCAATCAGCTGTCCCAGCATGTGCTGGCCATGGTGGGAGAGCGCGGCGAGACCGTCTTCGGCGCGTACGCGGAATTCTGGGCCGGCGCGGCGCGGGCGGTGCGTCTGGAGCCGCAGGGCGACTATCCGGCGTTCGCCTGGCTGGCGGAGTCGGGGCAACCGCTGTGCCTGTCGTCGGCGGACGACGACGCGCTGCTGCAGGCGCTGTGTCGCGCCTCGGCCGCGGCTTGAGCGGGAGCGGGCATGAGCGATGGCATGATGAATACGCCGGCGGACGCCGGCCTGGTCCTGTTCGATCTGGACGGCACGCTGGTGGACACGCTGGACGATGTGGCGCTGGCCATGAACCGGGCGCTGCGGGAGCTGGGCCTGCCCGAGACGGAAACGGGGCTGGCGCGGGAGTGCCTGGGGCTGGGCGGATTGGCGTTCCCGCGGGCCGCGCTGGCGCGGGCGGGGCGCGAGGGCGAGGCGCTGCTCGCCGAACTCAACGCGCTTTATCTGGAGCATTACGCGCAGGGCCTGGTCGAGCATTCCCGTTTGTATCCGGGCGCCGCCGCCGCGCTGGACGCGCTGGCCGGCCAGGGCGCGGCGCTGGGGCTGTGCACCAATAAGCTGAGCCGCTTCACGCTGCCCTTGCTGGACAGCCTGGGCCTGGCCGGCCGGTTCGACGTCATCGTGTGCGGCGATACCCTGGACTGGAAGAAACCGGACCCGCGGCCGCTGCTGCACGCGGCCCAACTGGTGGGGCGGGAACCGGGCGCGGCCGCGCTGGTGGGCGACACCGCGATAGACCGCCAGGCCGCCCTGGCAGCCGGCATGCGCTTCATCCACGCGCGCCATGGCTATGGCGAAGGGCTGGACGGCGAGGCATGGTCAGTGGGGGCGCTGGGCGAGCTGCCGGCGCTATGGGCCGATTTCATCACCGGCGCGGCGCGTAGCCGCGCCATCGCTTGAAGAGGGTGTCTGTCATGGAAAAGCCTTCCCGCGACATCCTGGTCCTGGCCTTGGGCCAGGCCTTGACCAGCACGGTGGTGTCCCTGCTGACTTCGGTGTCCAGCCTGTCCGGCGCTTATCTGGCGCCGGAGCGCTCGCTGAGCACCCTGCCGGTCACCGCGACGGTCCTGGGCGCGCTGTTGATGATTTATCCGGCATCCATGCTGATGGGCCGCATGGGCCGCCGCAGCGGCTTCATGTTCAAGGCCGGCATAGGGGTGCTGGGCGGATTGGTCTGCGGCCTGGGGCTGTGGGCGCAGAGTTTCGCCACGCTGATCCTGGGCGCTTTCCTGCTGGGGATATTCAGCTCCTTTGGCCAGTATTACCGCTTTGCCGCCATAGACGCGGCGCGCACGCCGGCGGAGCGCACCTCCGCGGTATCCATCGTCACCGGCGCAGGCGTGGTTGGCGGGGTGACCGGGCCCTTCCTGGGCGGGCATTTCGCCGGCGCCCTGGCCGGCGTGCCTTATGCCGGCGCCTTCGCCGCGCTGGCCGCGGTGTGCGTGCTGCTGGCCCTGTCGCAAATGTGGCTGTCGACTGGGCTGGGCAAGCATGCGGACGCGCCGGGCGCGCCCGCCAGGCTGGATCTGCGCAGCGATTTCGCCAAGGCCAGCGCGCTATGCGCGATAGGCTTCGCGGTGATGACGCTGGTGATGAACGCGACGCCGATTTCGCTGCAGATGTGCGGATTCGGCGTGCAGATGTCCGCCCAGGTGCTGCAGGTCCACTTCGCGCTGATGTATCTGCCCTCGCTGTTCAATCCGACACTGGTGCGCTGGTTCGGATTGCGCGGGCTGGTCGCGGCCGGCATCGCGATCAGCGCCGCCGGCTGCCTGATGACGCTGCTGCCCGCGCAGAGCTACGCCGTCTATATGGCGGAGCTGGCGCTGTCCGGCATAGGCTGGAACTTCATCTTCAATGGCGGCACCCTGCTGTTGGCCAACACCTACCCAGCCTCGCTGCGGGTCAAGGCGCAGGGCATCAATTCGCTGGTGGTGTACAGCGCCAATGTGCTGGCCTCGTTCGGCGCCGGCGCCTTCATGGCCTTCTATGGCTGGCAAGTGGTCAACGCGGTTTGCCTGCCCTTGCTGGCCGTCGCCGCGCTGGTGTTGCGTTCGGGTCAGGAGGCCGCGCGCAAGGCGTATTCCGGCGGCGCGTGAGCGAGGCGCGTTTCCTGGTCGGTGGCCATGAGCAAGTGGCGCGCGGCATAGGCGCGCCACGGCCGCCAGCTTTCCATCCTGGAGGGCGACAGGTCCGCGGCTTCGCCTTCCCGCGCGAGCAAGACGGCTTGCCAGTCTGGCTCGGAGGGCAGCTGGTCTGGCCCGTCAGTTAGCGATTCGGCCGATTCCGGCAGCGCGAAGCGCAAGGCTGGGAAGGCGGGGTGGGACAGCGGCAGGCCGCGCGTTTCCAGCCACGCCAGCCTGTCCGGGATGGATAGCCTGCGGAAGAGGATTTCGCCGCCATCCCAAACGCCGGGCAAGCGCAAGCCGGTTTGCAGCGGGATCAGGCGCGCCAGCAAGGGGTCTTGCGCCAGCTGACGTTCTATCGGTTCCATGTCCGCGGAGAGGTCGAACATGGCCTTGACGCGCGCCAGCAGCCGCGGCAAGGCGCGCAGGCGGGGAAAGCGTAGGTCGACGCGCAGGGCGCGCTGGCGCGGCTCGTGGCTTACCGTCAGCACGCCGCATTCGCCGTCCAGGGCGATGGCCCGGACGTACTGCTCACCGACGATGGTTTCCAAGCCCGGCGCGGCCTGGCTCCGCAGATGCGCCAACATGGCCGGCCAATGGTAGGGCGGCCGGTAGCGCAACAGCAGGCTGATGTGGTCTGGCGCGGCTTGCGCCGCGTCGGCATCGCGCCGCAAATCGCCGGGCGGCCGCTGGTAAAGCTGTTGGAACACCTCGTTGAAGCGCCGCACGCTGCCGAAGCCGGCGGCGAAGGCGATATCGGTCAGCGGCAGCCGGGTTTCGTGTATCAGCTGCTTGGCCAGCAGCACTCGCCGCGTCTGCGCCACGGCCTGCGGCGAAGCGCCCACGTGTTGGGCGAACAGCCGCCTCAGTTGGCGCTCGCCCACGCCCAGCTTGTCGGTCAAGCTTGCCAGGCCGGCTTCATCCAGCAGGCCTTGTTCGATCAGCGCCAGCGCGCGCGCCACGGTGTGGGAGTGGCCGCTATTGGGCACGCCGCGCCAGGCGCCTGAGTCCGGGGCGGCTTCCGGCCGGCAGCGCAGGCAAGGGCGAAAACCAGCCTCTTGCGCGGCCGCCGCCGTGGGGTAGACCAGGATGTTTTCGCGCTTGGCGGTGCGGGCCGGGCAGATGGGCCGGCAGTAAATGCCGGTGCTGCGCACGCCGATGAAGAAGCGGCCGTCGAAGCGGGCGTCGCGGCTGGCCAAGGCGCGGTGGCAAAAATCGGGGTCGAGTTCCATCGCATGATGATGGCGTGAAAGCGTATGCCAGGCCAGCGCTTTCCGGACGGGAATTCCTCAATTGTTCAAGGCCGATTTCCGCCAGTCTGATGGGCCGCGGCGCGCGATGATGCGGCCATCACCCACAGAGGAATCGCCATGATCGCGCCCTTGTCCGCTTTTCACCGTTTTCGCCAACTCAACCAACAGGGAGGGCTGCTGCTGCCCAATGCCTGGGACGCCGCCAGCGCCAGGCTGTTCGAAGCCGCCGGCCATCCCGCCATCGCTACCACCAGCGGCGGCATCGCCTACGCCCGAGGTTTGGGCGATGCCCAGCGCCTGACGCGCGAGGCCATGTTGGGAGAGATCGCCGCCATCGTCCGCAGCGTGGACGCGCCGGTCAGCGCGGACATCGAGGCGGGCTATGGCTTGTCGCCGCAGGATGCCGCGCTGACCGCGCGCGGCGTCATCGAGGCCGGCGCTGTAGGCGTCAATCTGGAGGACAACGGCCACGGCGCATTGCCGCAGCCCCTGTTCGCCATCGAGGCGCAATGCGCGCGCTTGGCCGCCGCCAGGCAAGCCGCCGACGCCATGGGCGCGCCGCTGTGGATCAATGCCCGGATCGATGCCTATCTGTTGGACTTGGGACGGAATGCCGAGCGGCGCTTCGCCGAAACGCTGGCGCGCGGCAACGCTTACCTGGCGGCGGGAGCGGACATGGTGTTCGTGCCCGGCTTGGCAGACCCGGCGGAGGCCAAGCGTCTTGCCGCCGGCCTGAACGGCCCGCTGAACCTGATGGCCTTGCCTGGGCTAGATGGCGCTAAGCCATGGTTCGACGCCGGCGTCAGCAGGGTTAGCTTGGGCGCGGGCCCGATGTTGGCGGTGATGGGCTTGGTGCGGCGCATAGCGGAGGAGGCGAGAGCGGGCGAGTGGCCGGCCATGTCGGCACATCATTATGGCTTTGCCGAGGCGGAGGCGCTGTTCGAAAGGCGTTGAGCTTGCGGCCTGCATGCGGCTTATCCACAGCCGGCCATTGTTTCTACTTTTATCCACAAATTCGGCTGCCGGCAGCTCAGGCTTGTTGGAAGCGATGTCGTCCATGCGTCCTAGATGAGTGCGCGGGGGACAAAACAAGCGCTTCGGGCGCTACGGAATAGGCGCGCGCCGGCAAAATGGTTTTGCCGGCGGCGCAAGGCTGTCAGGGCATCAGTTGCCGTTCTTGATCTGCTGGCTGACGCCGTTCTCTTCCTGGTTCAGCGTTTTTTGATCCTGCTTGGTGAGATGGCCGTGGTCCAGCTTGGCCATTTCGCGTTCCTGCTGGCGGATATTGTGGTCTTCCTTGTGCAGTTTGCGCGCTTCGGCCCGGCTGATCTGGCCGTTTTTCGCTTCCTGATGGATGCGCTGGTTCTGATTGGCCAAGCGGTGGTTGACCTCGGCGCGGCGCGGATGATTCTTCTGCCACTGGGTTTCATCGGCCAGAGCCGCGCCGGAGCAGGCGAGGCCGCAGGCGGCGAGCAGGGTGGTGGCGAGGGTGGCGTGAGCGAGCGTGTTCATGTCTGGTTCTCCTGTATCGGGCAGAGGTTTGCTGCCTGTTTGCAGGATAGGCCGGAGCCGGCGGGGCAGGTGTTGCCCGCCATATGTACATATTTGTAAACGCGGCCGGCTTTACGGCTGTTCACAAATGGCGCGCGGCGCGCTCATTCGGCATGGCCGTGCCGGGCCAGAAAATCCCGTTTGCTTGCGGCGGAAAGCTGTTTGAAGGCGTGCTCGGCCCGCAGCGCGGCGGAGCGGTCGGGGTATTCTATGACCAGTTCGACGGCGACAGGCCGGTTGAGGCGGGTGTAACGCGCCCCTTTGCCGGCCTGGTGCTGCGCGTAGCGGCGGTTCACGTCGGTGCTGACGCCGGTGTACAGCGCGCCGCTTTCGCAGCGCAGCACGTAGAGGAACCAGGGCCGAGGCGGGCCCTGGCCGTCAGGCTCACAGCTCGTCGCCGCCATGGCTGGCCAGCGGGCTGATGCGCACGCGCTCGGTGCGATTGCCCTTCTGCGCGGTGACGCGCAGCTTCCAGTCGCCGACGATGATCTCGTCGCCCTCGCGCGGGATGCGTTCCAGGCAGTCCATTAGCAGGCCGGCCACGGTGTGGAAGTCCTCGTCCTCGAAATCGCCCAGCGTCAGGTACTGCTCCAGCGTGACGAGTTCCAGGCTGCCCTCCACGTCGTAGCCGCCGTCCGGCTGAACGGCGATGGCCGGCAGCTCGTGGCGCTCGTGCTCTTCCGGGAACTCGCCGGCGATGGCCTCCATCAGGTCCTTCTGGGTGACGATGCCTTCCAGGCTGCCGAACTCGTCGACCACGAAGGCCATGTCGGCGGCATGCTGGCGGAAGCTCTCCAGCGCCTTCAGCACGGTGACGGTTTCCGGCAGCACCAGCGGCTGGCGCAGCGCGGCGTCTATGTCCAGCGGGCGGCCGTCCAGCAACTGGGCCAGCAGGTCCTTGCGCGCCACGATGCCCAGCGGCTCGTCTATGCTGCCGTCGCGTATCACCACTAGCCGCGAGTAGGGACTGTCGCGCAGCGCCTGGCGCTGCGCCGTATCCGGCTGGCTCAGGTCCAGACGGTGGATGTCGGCGCGCGGGGTGGCGATCACGCGGATCGGCCGTTCGGCCAGCGTCAGCACGCTGTGTATCATGGCGCGCTCATTGTGGCCGAAGGCGGTGTCTTCCACCGGCTTCGGGCCGGTTTCCGGCTTGGCCTCCGCCGCGGCGCTGTCGGCCAGCCGGCTGCCCATCAGGCTCAGCACGGTGTTGGCGGTGCGCTCGCGGAAGCTCTGGGTGCGGTTCAAGTAGCGGATGCGGTTGGCCTGCGATACCTGATTGAAAGCCTCGATCAGCACCGAGAAGCCGATGGCTGCGTACAGATAGCCCTTGGGAATGTGGAAGCCGAAGCCGTCTGCGATCAGGCTGAAACCAATCATCAGCAGGAAGCCCAGGCACAGCATCACCACGGTGGGGTGGGCGTTGACGAAGGCGGTCAGCGGCTTGCTGGCGGCGATCATCAGGATCATGGCGATGACCACGGCCAGCATCATCACCGCCAGATGCTCGGACATGCCGATGGCGGTGATGACGGAGTCGATGGAGAACACGGCGTCCAGCACCAGGATCTGAGCCACCACGGTGGCGAAGGCGGCGTAGGCGCGCTGGGTGGCGCCCTTGACGTGCTCCACGCCCTCCAGCCGCTCATGCAGCTCGGTGGTGGCCTTGAACAGCAGGAAGACGCCGCCGCCGAGCATGATCAGATCGCGGCCGGCGAAGCCCTGGCCCCAGATCGAGAACAGCGGCGTGGTCAGCGTGACCAGCCAGGAGATGCTGGCCAAGAGGCCCAGGCGCATGATCAGCGCCAGCGACAGGCCGGTGACGCGGGCGCGGTCGCGCTGCTCCGGCGGCAGTTTTTCGGCCAGGATGGCCACGAAAATCAGGTTGTCTATGCCCAGGACGATCTCGAGGATGATCAGGGTCAGGAGGCCAAGCCAGGCGGCGGGGTCGGACAGCCATGAAAGGTCCATGATGATGTAAAACGTTCCTTGTGCGATAAAAAAACGATAAAAAGCGCTACAAGGATACCAAATGCCATCGTCCCGAGCCGGGAAAATGCGAAATACCCGGCGCCAGCGCCGGGTATTTCATCATGGCATGGCCTGTCGGCCAGGTTTACAGGCCGCCGTAGGAGTGCAGGCCGGACAGGAACATATTGACGCCGAGGAAGGCGAAGCTGGTGACCAGCAGGCCTATCACCGCCCACCAGGCCAGCGGCGCGCCGCGCCAGCCCTTGACCAGCCGGATGTGCAGCCAGGCGGCGTAGTTCAGCCAGACGATCAGGGCCCAGGTTTCCTTCGGGTCCCAGCTCCAGTAGCCGCCCCAGGCGTCGGCCGCCCACATCGCGCCGAGTATGGTGGCGATGGTGAAGAACAGGAAACCGACCGAAATGGCCTTGTACATCATCTCGTCCAGCACTTCGGCGCTGGGCAGCCTGTCCTTCAGCCAGCCTTTCAGCGACAGCAGCTCGCCCACGCCCAGCATGGCGGCCAGCGAGAAGGCCCCGTAGCCGACGAAGTTGGCCGGCACGTGTATCTTCATCCACCACGATTGCAGCGCCGGAATCAGCGGCTGGATTTCGTGCGCCTTGCGGTCGAAGGTGTACCACAGGATGAAAGCGACCGAGGCGCTGATCACCAGCAGCACCAGCGCGCCGGCCTGGCGGGCGGCGAAGCGGGCTTCGTAGTACAGATACATCAGCGCGGTGATCAGCGTGAACAGCACGAAGACTTCGTACAGATTGGACACCGGAATGTGGCCGACGTCCGGCGCGATCAAATAGCTCTCGTACCAGCGCACGAACAGGCCGGCCAGGCCCATCACCGCGGCGGACCAGGTCAGGCCGCCGCCCATGCGCGCCAGCTGCTCCGAGCGGCGCAGCAGCGCGGCCCAGTACACGCCGGTGGCGAGGAAGAACAAGGTGCACATCCACATGATGGCGGACTGGCTGGACAGCGCGTATTTGAGCCAGAACGCTTGCTGTCCGCGCGCCAGATCGTGCTGGTACAGCGGAATGGCAAGCAGCGCCACGGCGCCGGACAGCGGGAAATACCAGCGCCAGGACTTCCAGAACCAGCCCAGCGCGATCAGGCCCAGCGTCGAGCCGGCCAGGATGCCTTGCTCGTAGACATCCATGCTGTTGTGGTACAAGCCGAAGGTGTAGGCCGCGGCCGCGACGATCAGCAGCGCGTAGGCCCAGTCCCACAGATTCGTCCGCCGCCACAAGGGCGCGCGGGCGTAAGATGCGTTAGCGAGTTCCATCATGTCCCCGTGTCAGCTGTTTGATCGCGTCGAGATGACGCAGGAAGTCTTGATCCAGATCGCGGTTGTGCCGATTGGACGTCATGGCCACGCGCAAGCGGCGGCCGTCTATGCGTATCCACAGCCGCAGTTCCCGCACATAGAACATTAGCACGATGCCCAGCACCAGCAACACTGATCCCAAGTACACCAGGGTTTTGCCCGGGGAGCGGGTCAGCTGCAGGCCGGAGGACTGCACCTGGTCGAAGCCGTCCAGCTGCAGGAACACCGGCGCGCCGTAATCGCGCAGGCTGCCTGCGGCCACCAGGCCGTCCAGCAGGAAGCGGTAGTGGGCGGCATCGGCCTTCAGTTGCGGCGCATGGGCTTTGTCGTCGGCCACCGCCATCACGTCGATCACCGCGCCTTGCAGGATCTTGATATAGGTTTGCGCCACCGCTTGGCGCTGGGCCGCCGGCACGCGTTCGTCCAGGAATTTCTCCAGGCCGGCGAAGCCGCTGTCGGCGAAACGCTGCAGCACGCCTTTGACGCTGTCTCCGAACTGGCGCGCTAGCTTGTCGTCTATCACGCCGCCCTGACGCGCCTTGGCGGTGGCCCGCGCGGCGATCTCGTCGTACAGCGCGGGATTGCGCAGCGCGGAATACAGGCGCATGAAACGATCGATCTTCATCTCGTCGTCCAGCGGCAGCCGCAGGTATTGGAACGGCTCGGCCGGGGTCTTGCGCATGCCTGCCATCAGATACTGCGCGCCGTCCTGCTCTATCGGCGCCATATAGTTCAGGTATTCCACCGCCTGGCCCTGGGCGTCGCGCAGCTTGAAGCCTATGGACGGGCCGAAGTTCTTCAGCGCCTTGTCCTGGCGCACTTCGCGCGCGTCGTGCATGCGTTGGCGCAAGGTGGTTTCGGCCTCCGCCGGTTTGCCGACGTTCTCGATGTTGAACACCCGCAGCTCGCCGAACTCCAGCGAATAGTCCTTGCCGTTGGCGCGCAAGGGCTGGCTGCTCATGGACACGCCCTGCAGCGGCGAAGGCGCCGCTTGCGGCGCGGCCAGGTTCCAGGCGGAGAAGCGCAGCGGCGAGCCGCCGTCGCCGAAGCTGGACTGGTAGATGGCGACGCCGTCCACGATCAAGGGGTGGTTCACCTTGACCGTCGCCTCGGTATGCTTGCCGCTGGCCTTGTCCGTCACCACGATATCGCTGGCGAACAGCTTGGGCATGCCGTTGCTGTAGTAATCCACATGGAATTTCTTCAGCGAGACGATGAAGGGCAGCTCCTGCACCAGATAGCCGTTGCCGGAATTGACGAAGGTGACGTCGGCGCTCTTGCCTTCCGCGATGTTGACGTTGCCGCGGAAGGACAGATTGGACGCGCCGAGCCGGCTGGCGGCGGGAATCTGGCTTTGCGGCAGGTCGCGGGTTTCCGGTACGATGCGGCCTACCACTTCGCCTAGCTTCAGCGGCAGATTGCCGTCCAGCAGGCCGCCGAGGCAGATCACGATCAAGGCGATGTGGGCGAAGAAATAGCCGAGCTTGCCGGCCGCGCCGCGTTTGGCAGCGATCAGCAGGCCGCCGTCGCCGCGCGGGCTCTCGCGCCAGCGGAAGCCTTGGGCCTGCAGGTAGGCGAACAGCGGCTGGGCCTCCGAGCGCTCCGCGGCGAAGGCCGCGCTGTGCGGCATGGCGGCCAGCGAGCCGTCGTTGGCCTTCTCGCGGAAGGAGCGCATCTGGCGGATGAAGCCTGGACCGTTGCGCAGCACGCACAAGGTGAGGGACAGCACCAGGAAGCCCAGAATGACCAGGAACCAGGCCGAGTGATAAACATCATACAAGCCTAGCCGCTCGAAGACGCGGAACCAGAATGGTCCGAACTCGAAGGCGTAGTTGGGATAGGGTTCGTTCTGTTTCAGCACGGTGCCGATGACCGAGGCGATGGCCAGGATGGTCAACAGGCCGATCGCGAAGCGCATCGAACTGAACAGCTCGTGCAGGGCGTGTGCGGTGTGTTGGCGACGGTTGTTTTTTTTCATGATAGGGAACATAAAAAGGGAAGCCCGCCGGGAGCTTCCCTTTTGAACGCGCCGGCTCGGCAAAGTTGCGTCCCGTCCAGCTGTTCGCGCGAAGGGACGTGCATGGCGCTCAGCGCAGGCCGGAGATATAGGCGGAAACGGCCTTCATTTCCTCGTCGGTCATGCGGCTGGCGATGTCGGCCATGATAGTGTTTTTGCGGTCGGCGCCGGCCTTGAAGTCGGCCAGTTGCTTGGCGACATACGCCGCGTGCTGGCTGCCCAGGCGCGGGAATTCGTCGGGCAGGCCCTTGCCGGCCGGGCCGTGACAGGCCATGCAGGCCGGCACGTGGCTGGTGGCGTTGCCGACGCGGTAGAGCTTGGCGCCCAGCGGCATCAGCGCCTTGTCGGCGGCTTCGCGCTCTTTGGGCTTTTGCTCGCTGAAATAGGCGGCGACGTTGCGCATATCGTCGTCGGACAGGGTGGAGGCCATGCCCAGCATGGTCGGATTTTTGCGTTGGCCGCTCTTGAACGCCTTTAACTGGTTATACAGATATTGGGGGCTCTGTCCGGCCAGCGAGGGATTGGCAGCCGCGACGCTGTTGCCGTCCGCGCCATGACAGGCTGCGCAGACGGTGTCGACGATCTGCTTGCCTTTTGACGGATCGCCCTGCGGCCCCGCCGCCAGAGCCGAGCCGGCTAGAGTGAAGGTGGCCATCGCCAGCAGCATTGTTCGTTTCATGGTCGCTCCTTTAGGGTGAGCCCTAAAATATCTGTAAAAGTAGCAATTCCAAATCTGTTATTCTATACCAATTGATTTAACCTTACTACCATGTCGATTTTTCAAAACGCCAAGTTTTATACCACCGTCAACCATATGAAGGACTTGCCGGCCACGCGCGCCGAAGTCGCCTTCGTGGGACGCTCCAATGCCGGCAAATCCAGCGCCATCAACACGCTGGCCAACCGCACGCGGCTGGCTTACGTGTCGAAGACGCCTGGCCGCACCCAGCATATCAACTTCTTCGAACTGGGCGAGGAGTGCTTCCTGGTCGACCTGCCCGGCTACGGCTACGCCGAAGTGCCGGAAGCGGTGCGCGCCCACTGGGTGGAGCTGCTGGGGCGCTACCTGCGGACGCGGCAGAGCCTGATCGGCCTTCTGTTGATTATGGACGCTCGCCACCCCTTGAAGGACCTGGATCGCAGAATGCTGGAATTTTTCCGCGAGACCAGCCGTCCGGTGCATATCCTGCTGTCCAAGGCGGACAAATTGTCGCGGCAGGAGCAGAACAAGGTGCTGGCGCTGGTGAAGCGCGAGCTGGCCGACTATCCATCAGTCAGCGTGCAGATGTTCTCCAGCTTGAAAAAGGCCGGGGTGGACGAAGTGGAGCAGGTGGTGAAGGGCTGGTTCGACGCGCTGCCGCCGGCGGGCGACGCCGAGCCGGAACTTTGAAGCGGGAGCGGCGCCTAAGCTGCAGGTGTTCTCACCTCCCGCTTGGCTCCCTGAGCGGGGCCTGAATCGTTGCTATCCAGGCATTGCCCCGGTCTTCATGGCCGGGGTTTTTTCTTGGCTTTTCCCGGCGAGCGGGCGTGAAAAAAGGCGAAGGATGCATCCTTCGCCTTTCGCCCTGTGCCATACGATTCAACAGCCGGCGCGCTTATAGGCTGGAGATCACGGTTTCCACGTGCAGATTCTCCGCCACGGTGCGTACGGCCTCGTCCGTCGGGAACGGGCCCAGGCGCACCTTGTAAACGCCTGCCTGGTTGACGATGCCGAGCTTGGAGTCGTACTTGTCGTCCAGTTGGTCCAGCATCTTCTGCAGCAGCGCTTCCGCGCTAGCCAGCTTGGAGAATGAGCCCAGCTGCAGATACTTCGGATTGTCGCCCGCCTTCAGCTCGCGCGAGGGCTGAGCCGTGGCGAGGTAGGAGTCGTCAGGCGCCGGCCAGACGCGGTCCACCGCGATCTTGGCGCTGCCCTGCTTGACGAAGCCTAGCTTGTAGGCCGCGGCGTAGGACAAGTCCATCAGACGGCTCCGGTGGAAGGGGCCGCGATCATTGATGCGGACCACCACGGACTTGCCGTTGTTGACGTTGGTCACCCGGACGTAGCTCGGAATCGGCAGCGTCGGGTGGGCGGCGGTCATGGCGAACATATCGTAGCGTTCGCCGGAGGTCGTCTTGCGACCATGGAACTGCTTGCCGTACCAAGAGGCACGGCCTGTGGCGTGGTAAGGCTTTTCGCTCACGTCGGGGCGGAAGCTCATGCCCAGCGCGGAGTACGGCAGGTTGGCCGACTTGATCAGCGGCTCTTCCTGCGGCACGGCGTCAGGCACCAGATTCAGGTTGGCCGGGATATGATCGGCCGGACCGTCGTTCTGGAAATAAGCTCCGTTCTTGGCGACGGTCTTCTTGTTTGTCGGCGTAGCCGACTGGTTTGTGGCGCTGGCCGTCTTCACGGTGGAACAGGCCACAAGCACGAGACTGACAAAAACAAGCCACAGCCATCGGAGTACAGGTTGCATAAACCTCCCTATGCTGTTGGGCCAACCTTGCGAACTGCTATGCCCCCCCTGCGAAATCGAGCTGACGCCAAGCCTCGAACACCGTCACTGCGACGGCATTGGAGAGATTGAGGCTTCTCGACTCGGGACGCATCGGCAAACGAATCCTTTGCTGCGCCGGCAGGGCAGCCAGCACATCTTGCGGCAAGCCGCGGGATTCGGGACCGAACAAAAACACGTCCCCGGGTTGGTAGGAAATCCGGTCATGGCGCGTGGCGCCCTTCGTCGTCGCGGCGAAAATCCGTCGTCCCTGAAGCGTCCGCAGGCAAGCGGACCAATCCTCGTGGACGACTACGCGGGCATACTCGTGATAATCGAGCCCCGCGCGCCGCAACTTCGCGTCCTCGAGCGGAAAGCCCAAGGGTTTGACCAGATGCAGTTCACAGCCGGTGTTGGCGCATAAACGAATCACATTGCCCGTGTTGGGCGGGATTTCCGGCTGAAATAGAACAACAGTGAACATCGTTGGCAGGGTGGATTGTTCCAAGGAATCAAAATCTTGGTCAAGTTTTTGGGGAAAACGCCCGGGCGAGCACCCATGCGTCGACCCGTTTCGCCCCCTGTTTTTTGAGCTCTCTGGCTAGGGAGGAGAGGGTCGCGCCGCTGGTCGCCACGTCATCGACAATGGCGATGCAAAGCCCGTCGCAGCGGCGTTTTACGCCGAATGCATGACGCACGTTTCGCAGTCTTTCGGCGCGGGCGAGCGAGGCCTGCGGCAGTGTGTTGTATTTTCGCCAACACAGATCATCCGAAAAACGGCTGTTCATTGTACCAGCGAATGCTTTGGCAAGCTCGCCGCTCTGGTTGAATCCCCTTTGCGCAAGTCTTTCATTTGCCAATGGAACGGGAATGACAAAGTCGTATTTCCTGCTTTGGCCCGCCGCGAAATCGCTGAGCAAACCGCTAAGGACTCCGGCCAATTGCAAGCGTTTGCCGTACTTGAAGGCATGCAGCAGGCCGCTGAGGGGGTAGCCAAAAAGGTAAGGAACGTGTAGCGCGTCGAAGTGCGGCGGGCGGCGTTGGCAAGGTCCGCACAGCGAGCCGCCGGGGGTGGGTTCGGCGCAGCGCGGGCAGCGTTCGGCCGGCAGCATGGGCAGCATGTCCCGGCAGGGCGAACATAGTCCGCGATGGCTGTCCGCTTGTCCGCAGAGTAAGCATTTCTGCTTAATTATTGGGCAGTTGTCAATCTGATGGGTAAGCCAATTTGACAGCATTGCGACGCCCCTCCAAGATTCCGTCGTTCGCCCGTATCGCGGGCATGGGTAATGCGCCCGCCATGCAATAACCTTAAATGAATGGAGCATACGATGCATTCTGTACCGATGGAGTTCAAACGCCCGGCCGCGCCGCATCCGCAGCAGGCCAACTGGAGCGTGGACGAGGTGGAAGCCCTGCTGGGCCTGCCGCTGATGGAGCTGGTGTTCCGCGCGGCGGAAATCCATCGGCAATTCTTCGACCCGACCAAGATCCAGCTGTCGACCCTGGTGTCGATCAAGACCGGCGGCTGCCCGGAAGATTGCGGCTACTGTCCGCAATCGGCGCATCACGATACGCCGGTGGAGGACCAGCCCATGATGACAGTGGCCGAGGTGGTGGCCGCGGCGCGGCAGGCCAAGGCCAACGGCGCCGGCCGTTTCTGCATGGGCGCGGCCTGGCGCGGTCCCAAGGATGCCGATCTGGGACAGACGCTGGACATGGTGCGCGAAGTGAAGGCGCTGGGGCTGGAAACCTGCGCCACCTTCGGCCTGCTGCGCGATGGCCAGGCCGAAAGGCTGAAGGATGCCGGTTTGGACTACTACAACCACAATCTGGACACCGCGCCGGACAAGTATGCTGATATCATTCAAAGCCGCGAATATGAGGACCGCCTGGACACATTGGGCAAAGTGCGCAAGGCGGGCTTGTCGGTGTGCTGCGGCGGCATCGTCGGCATGAACGAGACCCGGCGCGACCGCGCCGGCCTGATCGTTCAACTGGCCAATCTGGATCCGCAGCCGGAGTCGGTGCCGGTCAACAATCTGGTGAAGGTGGTGGGCACGCCGCTGGAGGGGGCGGAAAAGCTGGACTGGACCGAGTTCGTCCGCACCATCGCCGCGGCGCGCATCGCCATGCCGCGCAGCTACGTGCGCCTGTCCGCCGGCCGGCGCGAAATGGACGAAGCCACCCAGGCCTTGTGTTTCCTGGCCGGCGCCAACTCCATTTTCTATGGCGACAAGCTGCTGACTACCGGCAATCCGGACGTGTTGGCGGACCAGTCGTTGATGGCCAAGCTGGACTTGCAGCCCTTGTAAGAAACATTAGCGGATAAGGGCTGTCTTCTTAAACGGAAACATATATATAGTATGCCGCGCCGGACCGCCTCTCCGGCGCGGTCAACCCACGCTTTAAGAGTGCCCCATCATGCGTTTGCAAGACTTGTCCGCCGCGCTGTCGGACCTGGAATCGAATCACCGCCTGCGCCGGCGCGCGACCCTGGCGTCGCCGCAGGGCGTCGACATCGTCGTCGACGGCCAGTCCTATCTGTCCTTCGCCAGCAATGACTATCTCGGCCTGGCCGATCACCCGGCCCTGGCGCTGGCCTTGCAGCAGGGGGTGGAGCGCTGGGGAGCCGGCAGCGGCGCTTCGCACCTGCTGACCGGGCATAGCGAGGCGCACCAGCGCGCGGAGGAGGCGCTGGCGCGCTTCGTCGGGCGCGAGGCCGCGTTGTTGTTCGGTTCCGGCTATGCGGCCAATCTGGCGGTGATCACCAGCCTGGTCGGTCGCGGCGACGCGGTATTCGCCGACAAGTTGAACCACGCCTCGCTGAATGACGGCTGTCTGCTGTCGCGCGCCGATTTCCAACGCTTCCGCCACAACGATATGGCGCATCTGGAGCAGCTGCTGGCCGCCAGCGCGGCCCGTACCAAGCTGATCGCGGTGGACGCGGTGTACAGCATGGATGGCGACGAAGCGCCGCTGCCGGCGCTGCTGGCGCTGGCCGAGCGTTACGATGCCTGGCTCTATGTGGACGACGCGCACGGCTTCGGCGTGTTGGGAGGCGGACGCGGCGCGGCGGCGGAGCACGGCCTGGCCAGCGAACGCTTGATCTATATGGCCACCTTGGGCAAGGCGGCAGGCCTGGCCGGGGCTTTTGTCGCCGGCGAAGGTTTGTTGACGGACTGGCTGGTCAACCGCGCGCGCACTTATATCTTCAGCACCGCGCAGCCGCCGGCGCTGGCCGCGGCCGTGGAGACCAGCCTGCGGTTGATCGAGGAGGGGGACGAGCGTCGCGCGCGGCTCGCGCAACTGGCGGCGCGCTGCCGCGAACGGCTGGATGGCACCCGCTTTGCCGGCGGGGCTTCCCGCACCCCGATCCAACCCTTTATCATAGGCGAAGATGCTCATGCCATAAGGCTGGCCGACAGTTTGCGGCGGCAAGGCTACTGGGTGCCGGCCATCCGCCCGCCCACGGTGCCGGAGAACGGCGCGCGGCTGCGGATTTCGCTGTCGGCGTCGCACGAGCCGGCGCAACTGGACGCGTTGCTGGATTTGATGCTGCAAGCGAGCGGCTGACGCGCCGGTCGCGGCAGTCATGTCAAAGGCCCGGAGCTTCGGCTTCGGGCCTTTGCGTATCCGCTAGGCCAGGCTTGGGCGGCGCGCGCCGTGGGGAAGCGGTTTGCGCGTGGCATGCGGATTTTCCGCCTAACTCGTACTACGATAATGACATGATGAGCACGGCAGAATATTTGGAAGACCCGGCGCAGGCGGCCGAACGGGCCCTGGCTCTGCTGCGGCGGGAGAGCGGCCTGTCCGCCGCCGCTATCTGGGGCGCGTCCGGCGCGACCTGGCAGAAATTGGCCGGATTCGGCGCGGCCGAAGGCTTGCCATCGGCCGAACTCCTGGTCGGCGGCCGTTTGCCGGGGCCGGACGGCGGCGCCTTGGCTTTGCGCATGGCGGACAAGGCCTTGGGCTGGCTGGTGTGGCGCGGCCGGGCGCCGGCGTCGTTGGCCGACATCGCGGCCCTGCTGGCCGGCCATCTGCATTGCGCCGCCTTGCGCGAAGAACACTCCGCCGCGCGGCGGGTCAACGAGACCATGCTGGAAATCAGCCTGCTGGCCGGGGAGGGCGCGAGCCTGGAGCGATTGCTGCCCAGGCTGCACCGGCTGATGTCGCGGCTGATGGATGTCGGCAATTTCTCCATCGCTCTTTATGGCGATGATGGCGCGACCCTGCATTTTCCGTTCTATGTCGACAGACGCGATCCGGCGCCGCCCTCGCCGCAAGCCATGCTGCCGCTGGACGACGGGCATGCCGCGCTGGCCGCCTGGCTGCTGCGCGGCGGCAAGCCCATGGTGCTGAGCGGCGAGCGCATCGTCGAGCTGTGCCGACAGGAGGGTATGCCGCAACCGGCTGCGCTGCCGGCCTTCTGGATGGGCGCGCCGCTGGCCAACGCCGCCGGCGGCTTCATCGGCGCGGTGACGTTGCATACCTATGAGGATCAGCCGGCGCTGACCTCGTCCGAACAGTTGTTGTTCATGTTCGCCGCGCGCCATGTCGGCTTCGCGCTGGACCGCGTGCTGTACCGCGGCCGGCTGGAGCGCCAGGTCTGGCTGCGCACCAGCGAGCTGGAAGGCGCCAACGCCAGGCTGCGCGCGGAAGTGGCCAGCCGCAAGCGGACCGAGAAATTCCAGAACGCCTTGTTCCGCATCGCGGAGCTGTCCAATTCCAGCCTGTCGCTGGAGGCCTTCCTCAGCGGCCTGCATCGGCTGCTGTCGGAAATGGTGTCGGCGCGCAACTGCCTGGTGGCCTTGTACGACAAGGTCAATGACCGCATCACGTTTCCGTATTGCGCCGACGAGTACGTCGAAGCGCTGCATCCGCGCAAGCCGGGCAAGGGGTATATCGAACAGGTGCTGCACAGCGGGCGGCCGCTGCTGGTGGACCCGTACAGTCAATTGGCCGCGCCGGACGAGGAAGGCGGCGTCAGGCCGCAAAGCTGGCTGGGCGTGCCCCTGTACTGCGACCACGAGCTGCTGGGCGTGCTGGCGGTGCAGAGTTACGACGGCGAGGCGAGCTACAATTTCCGCGATCAGGAAGTGCTGGAATTCGTCGCCAACAATATCGGCGCCGCGCTGGCGCGGGTGCGCGCGCTGGAGAGCCTGCAGCAGGCCTATGCCGAGCTGGAACAGCGCGTGCGCGAGCGCACCAGCGAGCTGGACGCGGTCAACGCCCAACTGGAGTTCGACAGCCTGCACGATCCGCTGACCAAGCTGCCCAATCGCAATTATTTCGCCAAGGCGCTGCGCCGGGCATGGGACGGCTACCTCGCCGGCTCCGGCGACCGCTTCGCGCTGCTGTTCATCGACCTGGACCGCTTCAAGCTGGTCAACGACACGCTGGGCCACCTAGCCGGAGACCATCTGCTGTTCGAAGCCGGCGCCCGCATCCGCTCCTGCCTGCGCCACTACGATTTTCTGGCGCGGCTGGGCGGCGACGAGTTTGCGGTGCTGATGTTCGGCATGGATGGAACGGAAGACTGCGAGCTGATCGCCCGCCGGATTGTCAGCGAGTTCGAGCGGCCGGTGATCCTGGCCGGGCGCGAGGTGTTTTCCACCGCCAGCGTCGGCGTGGTGCTGGCCGACCGCGACCACTACCACAAGGCGGACGAGTTGCTGCGCGACGCCGACCACGCCATGTACTGCACCAAGCAGCAGGGCCGCCAGGGCTACACCCTGTTCAGCCACCAGCTGCGCATAGACCAGGCGGACCAGTTGGCGCTGGAGAGCGAGCTCAGGCGCGCGCTGGAGGAGGACAGCCAGTTGCTGCCCTACTATCAGCCCTTCATCGAAGCCGCCACCGGCAGGCTTACCGGCTTCGAGACGCTGGTGCGCTGGCAGCATCCGCAGCGCGGCTTGATTTCGCCGGCGCTGTTCCTGCCCATGGCGGAGGAGAGCGGCTTGATCACGCGGCTGGACCGCTACATGCTGAACGCCGCTTGCGCCCAGCTGCAGGCCTGGCGCGCCGAGGGCCGCGTCGGCGAAAACATTGCGCTGCACATCAACTTGTCCTCGGCCAATTTCCATGATCCGGATCTGGTGGGCTGGATAGGCGAGCGCATCGCCCATTACCAGCTGCCGCCGTCCATGCTGCACCTGGAAATCACCGAAAGCGCGCTGATAGACCAGCCGGACACCGCCGCCACCGTGATGCAGGCCTTGCACGAGCTGGGCGTCAAGCTGGCGCTGGACGACTTCGGCACCGGCTATTCGGCGCTGTCCTATCTGCACCGTTACCGCTTCGACGTGCTGAAGATAGATCAGTCCTTCGTATTCGATCTGGACCGCAAGGAAGAATCCGTCGCCATCGTCCGCGCCATACTGGCTTTGGCCAAAGCGCTGGACCTGGACGTGGTGGCCGAGGGCGTGGAGACAGCCGCGCAGCTGGCCATGCTGCGGGAGATGGGTTGCGGCAAGCTGCAGGGCTTCTACTTCGCCGCGCCGGCGCCGGCGCGCGGCATCGATTGGGAGCGGCTGGCGCGTTTCGAACGGGATATTCCCTGTGCGGCGTGAATGGACCTCCCGCTTCAACCGCTGGCGCTACGATCTGTACGCGCCGCTGTACGACAAGCTGGCACAGGGCTTCGCGGCGCAGCGCCGCCGCTCGCTGGGACTGCTCAATCCGCAGCCTCATGAGCGGGTGCTGCTGATCGCGGCCGGCACCGGCCTGGACCTGGATTTCCTGGTGCGCTGCCGCCATGTCTCCGCCATCGACATCGCGCCGGCCATGTTGCGGCAGCTGAGCGAGCGCGCGGAGCGGCTGGGCATGGCGGTGCGGGCCGAGGTGATGGATGGCCAGAAGCTGGAATTTCCGGACGAGAGCTTCGATGCGGTGGTGCTGCACCTGGCGCTGGCGGTGATTCCGGACCCGCTGGCCTGCATCCGCGAGGTGGAGCGGGTGTTGAAACCGGGCGGCCGGGTGGCGGTGTTCGACAAGTTTCTGGCCGATCGCCAGCGGGCGCCGCTGTGGCGCCGCGCCGGCAATCTGCTGGCGCGCGTCGTCGCCACCGACATCAACCGCCGCCTCGGCGACATCGTCGCCGTCACCAAACTGCAACGCATTCACGACGAAGACGCCGGCTTAGGTGGTTTCCTTCACATCGCACTCTTGCGAAAATAGCGTTTTCGCCCAATTTGACCGTACATGAATCTGTTTGTCGAAACGCTGGGCCAGGGCCCGGACGTGGTCATGCTGCATGGCTGGGGCCTGCACGGCGGCGTGTTCAGCCGGGTGGCCGAGCAACTGGCGACGCGCTTCTGCGTCCATCTGGTGGATTTGCCCGGCCATGGCGCCTCGCCGGCGCTGGCGCGCTTCGACGCCGATGCGGTGGCCGACATCGTGGCCGCGCACTTTCCGCTGCCGACGCATGTGGTGGGCTGGTCGCTGGGCGGCCTGATCGCCCAACACTGGGCAGCGCGCCATCCGGACAAGGTTAAGAGCCTGGCCCTGATCGCCACCAGCCCGCGCTTTGTGCGCGACGAGGACTGGCCGCACGCGCAGGAGCGCAAATCCATAGAGGCCGTCGCGCAAAGCCTGGACGGCGCTTTCGAGCAAACGCTGGAGCGTTTCCTCGCGCTGCAGATGATGGGCGCGCCGGCGGCGCGCGATACGCTGAAAGCCTTGCGAGGCGAATTGTTCGCCCATGGCCGGCCGCAAGGCCTGTTGCCGGCGCTGGAGCTGTTGTTGCAAGCTGACGCGCGCGCGCTGGCCGGCCGCATCGAGTGTCCCGCCGCGCTGTTCTATGGCGCGCGCGACGCTATCACACCCATAGGCGCCGGCCGCTGGCTGGCGGCGTCCTTGCCGGACGCCGTCCTTTATGAATTCCCGCAAGCGTCGCACGCGCCCTTCCTGTCGCATGAGCCGGATTTTGTGCGCGCGCTTGCCGAGCATCTGGAAACCCAGGCATGAGCGAATCGTTTTACACCGACAAGGCGCGCGTGCGCGCCTCGTTCGAAAAGGCAGCCGCCAGCTATGACGCGGCCGCCGTGCTGCAGCGCGAGGTGTCCGACCGCATGGCCGAACGTCTCGATTACATCAAGCATCAGCCCGAGCTGATTCTGGACGCCGGCGCCGGCACCGGCTACGGCGCGGCCGAGCTGCGGCGGCGTTATCCGCAGGCGCGGGTGATAGAACTGGACTTGGCGCACGCCATGCTGCAGGCCTCGCGCGAACGCGCCCGCGAGGGCGACGGCCTGCTGAAAAAGCTGTTCAAGCCCAGCGCGCCGTGGCAGATCAACGCCGACATCGAATGCCTGCCGCTGGCTGACGCCAGCGTGGACATGATCTGGTCTAACCTGACCATCCAGTGGATCAATGTGCCGGACAAGATGTTCGCCGAACTGCGCCGCGTACTGAAGCCGGACGGGCTGCTGATGTTCTCCACGCTGGGCCCGGATACCCTGGCCGAGCTGCGCGGCGCTTTCGCCGGCGTGGACGGCGCCACTCACGTCAACGAGTTCATCGACATGCACGACATCGGCGACGCGCTGATGCGCGCGGGTTTTGCAGAGCCGGTGATGGACATGGAGAAGATCGTGCTGACTTACGACGATGCCAAGTCCGTGATGCGGGATCTGAAAGCCATCGGCGCGCACAACGCCACCGCCGGCCGCGGCCGCGGCCTGATGGGCAAAGCGGCCTGGCGCAAAGTGGAGGAGGCTTATGAAAAGCACCGCCGAGACGGAAAGCTGCCGGCCAGTTACGAGGTGGTGTACGGCCATGCCTGGAAAGGCACCGGCAAGAAGCTGGCCAAGATGAGCGACGACGGCCGCCAGGTGATCGAATTCGTCAAGAAAGCGCAGCGGGCCGATTGAGCGCAAACCGGCGGCGCGAACAGGGGAAGGTTCCATGAGTGTGGAAATCCGCAGTGCCCGCCGCGAAGACGCGGCTTGTCTCGCCGCGCTGTCCATCCAGGTGTGGCTGAACACCTATTTGGTCGGCGGCGGCATCCGCCGCGGCATCGCCGATTATGTGTTGTCCGAGTTCACGCCGGAGAATTTCACGGCTTTGATCGCCAATCCTGCGTATCAGCTATTGCTAATGGAGGATGATGGCCATCTGCTCGGCTACGCGCTATTGAAATTGGATAGCGCTTGCCAGGGCTGCGATTTCCCGACGATGGAAGTGGAGCGGCTCTATCTGCTGGAAAGCCATACCGGGCAGGGCCTGGGCCGGCGCTTGCTGGAGGCGGCGCGGCAATGGGCGCGCGCTCAGGACGGCCAGCCGCGGCTATGGCTGACGGTGTGGCACGGCAACGCTCGCGCCATCGCCTTTTACCGCCGCGTGGACATGCTGCTCCACGGCGAAACCCATTTCGAATTGGAGGGCGCGCGGCATCTCAATTATGTGATGCTGGATCCCGCGCCTGTTGGGGCGGCCGCCTAGGCCGCCAGTGTCTGAAAGACTGATGGAATCATGATTAGCAATACTGTTTTGCGCCCCTGGCTGGCCTTGGGCTTCGCCGCCCTGCTGGCCGCCTGCTCCACGCCCAAGCCGCCGGAGACGCCGCCGGCCGCGCCGCCGGTCAAGGCGAAGATAGGATTGGCTCTTGGCGGCGGCGCGGCCAAGGGCTTTGCCCACATCGGCGTGATCAAGGTGCTGGAGGCCGCCGGCCTCAAGCCTGACATCGTCACCGGCACCAGCGCCGGCAGCGTGGTGGGCAGCTTGTACGCCTCCGGCCTCAACGGCATGCAGCTGCAGCAGCGCGCCATCGCGCTGGACCAGGCCGATCTGACCGACTGGACCCTGTCCAGCAAGGGCGTGATCAAGGGCGAGAAGCTGCAAAACTGGATCAACGCCCAGGTGGGCAACCGCCCGCTGGAGAAGTTGGCCCTGCCGTTTGGCGCGGTGTCCACCGAGCTGGACTCCGGCCGCAAAGTGGTGTTCCGCCAGGGCAATACCGGCCAGGCGGTGCGCGCCTCGGCCAGCATTCCCAACGTCTTCCTGCCGGTGCAGATCGGCCGCAAGCGCTATGTGGACGGCGGCCTGGTCAGTCCGGTGCCCGTCAGCGCCGCGCGAGAGATGGGTGCGCAGTTCATCATCGCGGTCGACATCACGGCCAGGCCCAAGCCGGGCCAGGCCGTGGGCTTCCTGTCCATGCTGGATCAGAGCCTGAACATCATGAACGGCCCGGCGCTGGCGCAGGAGCTGAAGCAGGCCGACGTGGTGATCCGCCCCGATGTGCTGAACATCGGTTCCGCCGATTTCGACGCGCGCAACCAGGCGATCCTGGAGGGCGAGAAGGCGGCGCAGCGCGCCTTGCCGCAAATCCGCGCGCTATTGCAGCAAAAGAACCTGGAGCTGGCTAAATAGCGGTATAGGCTGAGATGATGTCGCTATCGCGGCGGGTCGGGAGGCGCCTTCCGATCCGCCGTTTTTCCATCAACCATTTTGGAGTTGGCATGATCAAATTGCACGGCGTGTCCTTTTCGCCCTACTACAACAAGGTCAAGATCGCCCTGCTGGAGAAAGGCGTGAACTTCCAGGAAGTGCTGACACCGCCTTCGCAGGACGAGTGGTTGCTGGAAAAAAGCCCTATGGGCAAGATTCCCTTCGTCGAGATCAACGGCCGTCCGCTGGCGGAGTCAACGGTGATTCTGGAGTGGCTGGAAGACGCCTATCCCACCGCCTCCTTGCTGCCGCCGACGCCGAATGGCCGCGCGCTGGCGCGCGAGCTGATGTTGTTGCTGGAGCTCTATGTGATGCTGCCGGCGCAGCCGCTGGTGGGGTATCTGCTCAAGGGAGGGCGTCCAGACGCAGCTAAAGCCGAGGAAATGCGCCAGGCCATCGCCCGAGGCATGGGCGCGGTGGCCCAGCTGGCGCAGCATGGCCCATGGCTGGCCGGCGACGTTTTCAGTTTTGCGGACCTCAGCGCTGCCGGCGTGCTGCCGACGGTGGCGCAGCTGAGCCAGGCTTTGCTCGGCGAGAATTTGACGCAGCGCCTGCCTGGCGTCGCGGAGTATCTGCAAAAGCTGGGCCAGCGTCCCAGTGTGGCCCGCGTCTGGGCAGACCGCGAAGCCGCGCTGGCGGCCTTCATGGCGCGGCGCGGATAAGCTTGGCTATGGCATCCGCGCCACAGTGGCGGCGCGGATGCCGGCTCAGAAGCCGCCGCGGTTGACAATGCCTGTTGGGTAGAGTTTACACTTCAATCGAGTGTTTGCTTTATTCTGGCGAAAGGGCCTGTCGATGAAATTTCCGGTGGAATGGATCCTGCTGGCGCTAACGCCGGTTTTCCTGTTGTTCGTCGGCTGGGAGCTGTGGCGGCTGCGCCGCCAGGGCCGGCTGTCGATCTATGACTGGCGCGATTCCGCCTGTTGCGCGGCGCTGGGCCTCTTGCACCAGGGCGCGGACAAATTGGCCTGGGTGCTGACCCTGCCCTTGTACGGCTGGATTTTCCACCATCACCGCGTATTCGACTTTTCCGACAGCTGGCTGAGTTTCTTCGCGCTGTTCGTGGTCCAGGATTTCCTTTATTACTGGTTCCACCGCGTCAGCCACCGCGTGCGCTGGCTGTGGGCGGCGCACAGCGTGCATCACAGCTCCACCCGGATGAATTTCACCACCGCCTTCCGCCAGAGCCTGATGTATCCGGTGGCCGGCATGTGGGCATTCTGGCTGCCGCTGGCCTGGCTTGGCTTCCCGCCCGAGCAGGTGGTGGCGGTGGTGCTGCTGAACCTCGCCTTCCAGTTTTTCGTGCACACGCAGATCGTGCCCAAGCTGGGTTGGCTGGAGTATGTGTTCAACACCCCGTCCATTCATCGCAGCCACCATGCCAAAAATCCGCGTTACATCGATCACAACTACGCCGGCGTGTTGGTGATCTGGGACCGCTTGTTCGGCACCTTCGTCGAGGAGCTGGACAGCGAACCGTGCGAGTACGGCACGGTGAAGCCGGTGGACAGCTTCAATCCGCTGTGGGTCAGCGTGGCGGAGTGGCGCGACATGCTGGCCGAGGCCTGGCGAGCCGATAACTGGCGAGACCGCGCGACGGCGCTGTTCGGCCCGCCGGAGGCGGCGGAGGAAGCGGCCGCGCGGCAACGGGCGCGCTTGTCAGGCCGCCGCCAGGCCGCTTGAGCGGCGAATAGACAAAAGGCCCGGGAGACCGGGCCTTTCGCATGCGCGGGGCTAGGGGCTGTCAGATCAGCAGCTTGCCGTCCTTGGCCGGCAGCGTCTTGCCTTGCGGCTTCTCGTCCATGCGCACGGAGCCGGTCTTGCCGTCCAGCGAGTAGCGCACGTCGTAGCCCACCACTTTTTCCTTGTCCACGTTCTCGGTATTGCAGATAGTCTGGGTGCTGGTCACCTGATCGCGCTCCTGCATGCCCTCCTGCACCTTGTTGCCGGCCAGGCCGCCGGCCAGCGCGCCGAGCACGGTGGCCGCCTTTTTGCCGTTGCCGCCGCCCACTTGGTGGCCGAGCAGGCCGCCGACGACGCCGCCTATCACCGAGCCGGTGATGCGGTTGTTGTCCTGCACCGGCGCCTGATGCGCCACTTGTTCCTGATGGCAGACCTGCTTGGGTTCGCTGACCGTTTCCTTGACCGGCGTGACGGACAGGATCTTGGCGTGGCTGGTGTGGACCGGCTTGGGCTCGGCCTTGGGCTTGGCCGGCGCCGACGGCGCGACTGCCGCCGTGGAGGTTTGCGGCGCGGCCTGGACGATGGCGGAGGAGGCGGCGCTGGGCGGCAGGGCCTGCACGGCGGGCGCCGAGGCCTGGGCCAGCGGCGCGCTGGACGCCGCGGCGACGGCGATGGGTTCCGCCGGTTTCAAGGCCTGAATGGCGGCTACGCCGACTGCGCCGAGCGCGATGCCGCCGCCGAGCACGCCGGCGATCAATACGGATTGTTTCATTGTTCTCTCCCTGGGCGACGCTGTTGGTCGCATATGGCTTCGACCCGGATCATAGGCGCACAGTTGCCGGAGGTGTGTTCGCCATTTGTCACCGCTGGTAACGGAACGTTCGCGGCCGACGGCGATGCGCCGCTGCCGAAGTTTGCAGCGAGCTGCGCGAAAATTGGCAATTAATGTCAAAAAAAGCCATATTTAATGGTTTTATATTTTGAAATTGCAGACGTTCATCATAATTTGAGCATATATATTGTATCCAGCCGTTTGACGCGCGCCCCTGGCCAATGGTTAGATGGAGCTCGCACCCGCCAGTATCGATAAGGAGAAACCTACCGTGAGCGACGTCCAACCCGGTTTGCAGCGGCAACTGCAAAACCGCCACATCCAGCTGATCGCCCTCGGCGGCGCGGTCGGCACCGGCCTGTTCCTGGGCTCGGCCAGCGTGCTGAAGTCGGCTGGCCCCTCGATGATCCTCGGCTACGCCATCGCCGGCTTCATCGCCTTTCTGATCATGCGCCAACTCGGCGAGATGGTGGCGGAAGAGCCGGTGGCCGGCTCGTTCAGCCATTTCGCCTATCGTTACTGGGGCAATTTCGCCGGCTTCCTGTCCGGCTGGAACTATTGGGTGTTGTATGTGCTGGTCAGCATGGCGGAGCTGACTGCGGTGGGCGCCTATGTCCAGTACTGGTGGCCGCATGTGCCGGCCTGGCTGACCGCGCTGGTGTGCTTCGTCTGCATCAACGGCATCAATCTGGCCAACGTCAAATCCTACGGCGAGACCGAGTTCTGGTTCGCGCTGATCAAGGTGGCGGCTGTGATCGGCATGATCGTGTTCGGCGGCTACCTGCTGCTGTCCGGCACCGGCGGTCCGCAGGCCTCGTTCAGCAATCTGTGGAACGACGGCGGCTTCTTCCCGCACGGCTTTACCGGCCTGTTCATGATGATGGCGGTGATCATGTTCTCCTTCGGCGGCCTGGAGCTGATAGGCATGACCGCGGCCGAGGCGGCGGACCCGCAGAAGACCATTCCCAAGGCCGTGAACCAGGTGATTTACCGGATCTTGATCTTCTACATCGGCTCGCTGGTGGTGCTGCTGTCGCTGTATCCGTGGAACAAGGTGGCGGCCGGCGGCAGTCCCTTCGTGATGATCTTTGAGCAGATCGGCGCCGGTTTCACCGCTCACGCGCTGAACTTCGTGGTGCTGACGGCCGCGCTGTCGGTGTACAACAGCTGCGTTTACGCCACCAGCCGCATGCTGTTCAGCCTGGCCAAGCAGGGCAACGCGCCGCGCGCGCTGGGCAAGCTGGATACGCGCGGCGTGCCGGTCTACGCCACGCTGTTCTCGGCGCTGGCCACCTTCGCTTGCGTGATCCTGAACTACCTGCTGCCGGGCGAGGCGCTGGGCCTGTTGATGTCGCTGGTGGTGGCCGCCCTGGTGACCAACTGGGCAATGATCAGCCTGACCCACCTGAAGTTCCGCCGCGCCAAGGAAGGCCAGAAGCTGGTGTTCCCGTCGCTGTGGCATCCGGTGTCCAACTGGGTTTGCCTAGTTTTCATGGTGATGATCCTGGGCATCATGCTGTTCACGCCGGGCATGGATGTTTCCGTTTACGCGCTGCCGATCTGGCTGGGCTTGCTGTGGCTGGGCTTCCGCATGAAGCGCGCGAAGCAGCCGGAAGCCGAACTGGCGCGCCAGTCGCCGTAACCCTCGGCGCCGGTCATGGCCGGCTTCGCGACGCCAGGCCGCCCTCAGGGGCGGCCTTGTTATTGGTGGCGCGGTGGGTTGCTGTTATGAATTGGACAATTTGTCTAATATTTGTATTGAAAGATACGTGGTCGTATTATCAGTCGCATCCATTTTTTTTGACGAAGTGCCTTGATTTGTTTAGTCTTGTCTTAAGTCGTACTGATCGGTACGGATTTTGAACGAGTTGTGCGGTTGGTTTTATTTAGACATTTTGTCTGATTTTGGTGGCTCCTGATAAGCTCCCTGTTTCCAGCGCCGTTTCAATTCATCCATTATGGAGGCGCAAAGGTGAGCGTTCCCTCAACTTCCAGCGGTTTGAAGCGCGAGCTGAAAAACCGGCATATTCAGTTGATCGCATTGGGCGGCGCCATCGGCACCGGCCTGTTCCTCGGCTCGGCCAGCGTGCTCAAATCCGCAGGCCCATCGATGATTCTCGGCTACGCGATCGCCGGCTTCGTCATCTTCCTGATCATGCGCCAGCTTGGCGAAATGCTGACCGAGGAGCCGGTGGCCGGTTCGCTCAGCCATTTCGCCGGCCGCTATTGGGGCAGGTTCCCGGCCTTCCTCGCAGGCTGGAACTATTGGGCGTTGTATGTGCTGGCCGGCATGGCGGAGCTGACCGCCGCCGGCGAATATGTCCGCTACTGGTGGCCGGAGGTGCCCACCTGGCTGACCGCGCTGGTGTGTTTCACGGCGATCACCGGGGTCAATCTGGCTAGCGTCAAATACTATGGCGAGACCGAGTTCTGGTTCGCGCTGATCAAGGTGGGCGCGGTGATCTCGATGATCGTGTTCGGCGCTTACCTGCTGCTGTCCGGCGCCGGCGGTCCGCAGGCCTCGGTCGGCAATTTGTGGAACGACGGCGGCTTCTTCCCGCACGGTTTCGGCGGACTGTTGATGTCGATGGCGGTCATCATGTTCTCTTTCGGCGGCCTGGAGCTGATAGGCATGGCCGCGGCGGAAACCCGCGATCCGCAGAAGACCATTCCGCGGGCGGTCAATCAGGTGATCTACCGCGTGCTGATCTTTTACATCGGCTCGCTGGCGGTGCTGCTGTCGCTGTATCCGTGGAGCAAGGTAGCCGCCGGCGGCAGCCCCTTCGTGATGATCTTCGATCAGATCGGCGTAGGCTTCGCCGCGCACGCGCTGAACTTCGTGGTGCTGACGGCGGCGTTGTCGGTGTACAACGGCGGCGTCTATGCCACCAGCCGCATGCTGTTCAGCATGGCGGAACAGGGCAACGCGCCGCGCGGCATGGGCAAGGTGGACAAGCGCGGCGTGCCGGTGAACGCCACCCTGGCTTCGGCGCTGGCTACCTTCGTCGGCGTGATCGTCAACTATCTGCTGCCCAGCGGCGCGCTGGCCCTCTTGATGTCGCTGGTGGTGACGGCGCTGGTGATCAACTGGGTGCTGATCAGCCTGACCCATCTGAAATTCCGTCGCGCCCGCGCGGGTCGCCGCTCGCTGTTTCCCGCGCTGTGGCATCCGTTCGCCAACTGGCTGTGCCTGGCCTTCATGGCGTCGATACTCGGCGTGATGTTGCTCACACCCGGCATCGCGGTATCGGTGTACGTGTTGCCGTTATGGCTGGGTCTGCTGTGGTTGGGTTATCAGCTGAAGAAGCCGGAGACGGACGAGACGCGGCTGGCGAGCGAAAACGCCTGACCGTGATGAAGCGCAGACCAAAGACCGCCGGTGGGCGGTCTTTGGTTTTGCGGGCTAGGCCAGCCAGAGCAGCGCGCCGTAGACGGCGAAGCTGATTACGATGGCCAGCAGCGTCTTGCCGTTTTTCCAGGCGATGGCGATGGCGACCGCGGTGCCGACCAGATAGGCGTTGTGCCAGGACAGATCGATGCGCCCGGCCGGGGCTAGCGCCATCGGCGCCACCAGCGCGGACAGCACAGCTGCCGGCACGTAATGCAGCGCGCGATTGAGCCAGGCCGGGAAGGCCAAGCGCTGGCCGAAGATCAAGAAGCTCGCGCGCACGGACAGTGTGGCGAGCAGCATGCCGGCGATCAGCGCGCCGTGTCGCCATCCAATCATGGCCGGCTCCTTTTTTGCAGGGTTTCCGCCAACATGCCGGCGGCTACGCCGGCCAGCGCGGCCAGCATCAAATCCAGCTTGTACGGCAGTCCGCGCGCGGCGAGCGCGATGATGGCGGCCGTCGCGGCGGCCGCCAGGGTTGGCCGCTTTTTCAGCTGCGGGGCGACGATGGCGGCAAAGGTGGCCACCATGGCGAAATCCAGGCCCAGTTGCGCCAGGCCGGGCACTGAGCGGCCCAGGGCTATGCCGATCAGCGTCCACAGCTGCCAGTTGCCGTACATGGCGATCGAGGAGCCCAACCAGTACCACTGGCCGCCGGCGGCCTCGCCCTGACGGAAGCGGTGCTCCACCACGGCGAAGGTTTCGTCGGTCAGCCAGAACGATAGCGGCCAGCGCCAGGCTGCCGGCCAAGTCCGCGCATACGGCAGCAGGGTGGCGCTGTACAAGGCATGGCGCAGATTGACGACGAAGGTGGTCAGCCAGATCACCGGCAGCGCCGCGCCGGCCGAGATCAAGCTGACGGCGATGAATTGCGAGGAGCCTGCGAAGACTAGCAGCGACATGGCGGCGGCGATGGCCGGCGGCAAGCCGGCGGCGACAGCCAGGGTGCCGAAGATCACGCCGAACGGCGCGGCGCCCACCATCATGGGAATGGTGTCGCGCGCGCCGTCCAGCAGCCAGCGGCGGCGGTGGGGGGGATGGGGCATGGTTAGGCGTCCTGAGTCGCGGCGCAGCCGGACATCGGCTCGCCGTCATCGATGATGGAACGGCGCGGCGGTCTTGTCTTGAACGATTTTGCAGCGCGGCTCAGCGCGCGCCCATCGCTTTTTGGTAGGCGGCCGGCGTGACGCCCAGCGCCAGTTGGAAGGCGCGGGTCAAGTGAGGCTGGTCGGCGAAGCCCAATTCCAGTGCCACCGCGCCGGGCGCGAGGCCGGAGGCTAGCAGGCGGCGCGCGCGCGCCACGCGCAGCTGATTGCGCCAGGCGACCGGCGGCAGGCCGGTCAGTTGCTTGAACTGGCGGCACAGCTGCCAGGGCGACAGGCCGACCGCCTGAGCCAGTTGCTGCAGCGACAGCGCGGTTGCAGGGTCGTCGGCCAACATCTGCCGCGCCCTTTCCACCGCGCTGGGCGCGGCGGCTTGCTCCCGTGGGCGCAGGCTCATGTGGCGGATCAGCACGTCGCCGAAGACCGAAGCCAGCATGGTTTCGCGCAGCAGCGGATCGGCCTGGCCGCGCAGCAGCCGGTGCAGTTGGTCCAGCCGCTGGCCCAGCGCCGGGTCGAGGACGACGGTGTCGTGGAAATAGGGCCGGGCATGCGTATCTCCGCTTAGATCTGCCGCCAGCGCGTGGATCATTTCGGCGGAGGGATAGAAGCCGCGGTAGGCCCAGCCGTTTTCGTGGTCGGTTTCGCCGGTGTGCACTTCGCCGGGATTGATCAGCACCAGCGCGCCGACGCCGGCGCGGTGCTGGCCGCCGCGGTGGCGGTAAGCCTGCGCGCCCAGGGTCAGCGTGTTGACGACGTATTCTTCGTGGAAGTGAGGCGGAAACACCCGCTCCGCGTAATGGGCATCCAGGCATTCCAGCCGGCCGAGATCGTCGGCGCGGAACAGGTCAGAGCGTTCGGCGGAGGGGGCGGGCATGGAGCGGATAGTCGATGACGATCCGTTCATTGTGGCAGAAGGCCGCCGTTTGCGCGCGGCGGCGGACCGCTCAGGAGCCGGCCATGAAGGTGCGGATGCCGGAGCCGACGAATTGCACGCCGATGCAGATCAGCAGGAAGCCCATCAGGCGCGTCATCACCTCGCGGCCGCCGCGACCTAGCCGCTCCGAAATCAGCAAGGATGACTTCAGCGTCAGCCACATGCCGGCGCAGGTCAGACCGATGGCGGCGAAGGTCATGGCGAAGGCCAGCGCTTTGGCCGGCAGCGTGGACAGTTCGGCGATCTCGGTGGAGATGCCTATCACCACCGCTATGGTGCCGGGGCCGCTGATGCCTGGCATGGCCAGCGGGAAAAAAGCGTAGTCTTCGCGTTCGCCGGCCTGCCTGGGCGCCTGGCCCGGATCCTGCGACAGGAACAGCATGCGGTAGCCCAGCATCGCCACCACAAAGCCGCCGGCGATGCGCAGCGCGCCGTAGGAAATGCCGAAGGCCGCCATGATCAAGTTGCCGGCAAGCAAGCTCACCACCATGATGGCGGCGGCGAACACGCAAGCGCGCCTGGCCTGGGAATTGCGGCGGACATCGCTCATTTCGCGCGTCAGCGTGATGAACAGCGGGATCTTGGACAGCGGGTTGGTGATGGTGATCAGGCTGAGCAGACCGCCAAACAGGAATTGCAGCGACAACGTTTTAAGCATGATGCGGGGCCGATGGAGTAGCCAGCAGATTGTAGAGGGTTCCGCGAAGGCCGGATAGCGTCCGCCAGCGCTTTAAAACGCTGGCATGCCAAGCTGTGGCGTCCGCGGCGGCTGCGACATTTTGCCGCGGGCTCAAGAAGGCGGCGCGTGCTACAGTGCCAGGCCCAATTCCCACTCGCCGGAGTCCGCTATGAAACGTTTTGCCGCCGCCCTGCTGGGGCTGTGTCTGTCCGGCCTGGCCGCCGCCCATTCCTTCCAGCTTGGCTCCATTCATATCGGCCACCCCTGGAGCCGCGCGATGCCCGCCAGCGCGCCCACCGGCAGCGTCTATCTGTCGCTGGAGAACCAGGGCAAGGCCGGCGATAAATTATTGTCCGCCAGCACGCCGCGCGCCGACAGCGCCGAGTTGCATACCCACGTCAACGACAACGGCGTGATGCGCATGCGCAAGGTGGAGGGCGGCGTGGAGTTGGCGCCGGGCAAGACGGTCAAGTTCATGCCGGGCAGCTACCACGTGATGCTGATGGGCCTGAAACAGCCCTTGAAGGCCGGCGAGCATTTTCCGCTGACGCTGAAGTTCGAGCAGGCGGGCAGCGTGACGGTGGAGGTCTTGGTGCAGGACGGCGCCGCAGCGGCCGAACACAGCCACTGAGCATGGCGGCGGGCGGTGGTTCTCCGCCGCAGCGATGTTGAGACGAAAGGCTTGCCGGATAGCGGCAAGCCTTTGTTTTATATGTCGGCAAAATATCGTTGCGTCGAAGTTACATATTGCTTTGCAGCATTGAATTATAAGTCCGGACCGCGCTTTACAGGCCGTGGGCGACTGGGCACACTCAGTCTGGCAACGAGCTGTGAACAAGACACTATGCCTGGCCGCCGGCTCCCTAACTGGTTTGCGCCAAGTCTGCCAATACAAAAGAGAATGATGGAGGAGCGGGCGCCATGCGCCCGGATACAAAAAAGACTTGGGAGCCGGCGCCACCTTTTCTGCGTTATGCTGTGGTTTTATCCCTTCCGCTTGTTCCCATGTCCGAATCCGCCGTCCCCGCCGCGCGTCCCCGCGTCGTCATCCATTATTGCACCGGCTGCCGCTGGCTGCTGCGCGCCGGTTGGCTGGCGCAGGAGCTGTTGACCACCTTTGAAAAAGAACTGTCCGAAGTGGCGTTGCGTCCCGGCAGCGGCGGCGTATTCCGCGTGGAAGTCGATGGCGAGCCGCTATGGGATCGCAAGCTGGACGACGGTTTTCCGGAATTGAAACTTCTCAAGCAGCGGCTGCGCGACCGCATCGCGCCGGACAAGCCGCTGGGCCATAGCGACCGTCCCTGAGCCGCGATGAACGCCGTCCAGCGCAAAATCATCCATGTCGATTGCGATTGCTTCTATGCGGCGATCGAGATGCGCGACGATTCTAGCCTGCGCGGCGTGCCGCTGGCGGTGGGCGGCAGGCCGGAAACGCGAGGGGTGGTCGCCACCTGCAATTACGTCGCCCGCCGTTTCGGCGTGCATTCGGCGATGTCATCGGCGCGCGCGCTGCGGCTGTGCCCGGAGCTGGTGATCCTGCCGCCGGACATGGCGCGCTACCGCCTGGCCAGCCAGCAAATCATGGCCATCTATCAGCGCTACACCGAAGTGATAGAGCCGCTGTCGCTGGACGAGGCCTACCTCGACGTCACGGGCCAGCCGCACGAGCAGGGCAGCGCCACGCTGATGGCGGAGGCGATACGGCGGCAAATCCGGGAGGAGGTGGGCATCACGGCCTCGGCTGGCATCGCGCCGAATAAATTCCTGGCCAAGGTCGCCAGCGACTGGAACAAGCCGGACGGCCAGTTTCTGGTGCGGCCGCGCGACGTGGACGCCTTCGTCGCCGCGCTGCCGGTGGAGAAGGTGCACGGCGTCGGCAAGGTGACGGCGGAACGGCTGCACCGGCTGGGCATACGAAGCTGCGGCGATTTGCGGCGCTGGACCGCAGCCGACTTATTCCGCCACTTTGGCCGCTTCGGCGAGCAATTGCTGGCGATGGCGCATGGCGTGGACGAGCGGCCGGTGTCCGCCGATCGCAGCCGCAAGACGATCAGCGTGGAAGAGACCTATGCTCAAGACCTGCCCGATCTGCAAGCCTGCTTATCCAAGCTGCCGGAGCTGGCGGAGCGGCTGCAGGCGCGGCTAGCGCGCAACGGCAATCCCGAGTTCAAGGGTTTGTCGGTCAAGCTGAAGTTCGATGATTTCAGCCAGACCACGGTGGAGCAGCCGGGGCAGGCGTTGGGGATGGCGGCCTTCGGCCAGTTGCTGCGCACCGGCTTCGCCCGCGGCGCGCGGCCGGTGCGCCTGTTGGGCGTGGGCGTTAAGCTGGCGGACGAGCATGATCTGCCGCGCCAGCTGCGGCTGTTTGGCCGCGATGGCCGGCCGCTGCCGGATAGCGAGCCGCCGGTTCTCAGTTGCGGCTGAGCTGGCCGCCGGCCTGGCCGGCGAAGTCGCCGGCGTAAACCTCCAGCCAGGCGCCGGGGCGCAGGTAGCGGCGCAAGGCCGCGTTCACCTGTTCCACGCTGGTTTGCCGCAGGCGGGCCTCCCGCTCGGCGACGAAGGCCATGTCGCGCCCCGCCTCCAGCTGCCGGCTCAATTGCCGGCTGAGCACATCGTCCTGGGCGCGGGCCAGTTGCGCGTCCTGCAGCAAGGCGCGCTTGGCCGCGGCCAGTTCGCGCGCGCTGACGCCATCGCGGCTCAGACGCTCCAATTCCGCTTCCAACCGAGTCTGCAGCCGGGTGCGGTCGCGCGGCGGGTAGGCGGCATACAGCTGCCAAATCACGGGGTTTTGTCCATCATCGGCGCGCAGCGCGCTTTGGAACGGTCTGGGTTGGCTCGCGCCGCCCAGGATGCGGTTGGCCAGCAGCAGGGCTGGATAGTCGGCCGAGCTGTCGCGCAAGGGAAGCGGCAGCGCCGCCAGATAGACTGCCTTGGCCGGGGCGGCGATTTGCAGCATTTGCCGCTCAGCGGGCCGGAGCGGCGGTTTTTCATCAAGGGAGCGATATGGCGCCGCGCTGTTCCAGTCTCCATATTGCCGGCTCAACTGCGCGCGCGTGGCGGCGGCGTCGAAATCCCCCACCAGGGCCAGGCTGGCGTGGTCGGCGCCGTAGAAGCGGCGGTGGAAGTTTTTGAGCTGCTCCAGCGTGATGGCGCGCAGCGCGGCCAGTTCCTCATCCGGGGAGGGCGGGCGGCGCACATCGCCAGTGGGGTAGTCGTTGAGCCGCCGCGCCAGCGTCAGCGCGGCCTGCGCGTGAGGGTCATGGCGGGCGTTTTCGATTTCTTGCTGGCGGGCGCGTATCAGGCGGTCGAACTCGTCTTGTGGAAAAGCGGGGCGGCGCAGTTGCTCGGCGATCAGGTCGAGCAGGGCGGGCAAGGCGTCGCGCTGGCTGATGAAGCCGATGCGGACTTCCTGGCCGTTGCCGCTGATTTGCAGCGAGGTCTGCGACAGCTCCTGCCTGTGGGCGAGCGCGGAGCGGTTCAGCATGGCCGCGGTGAGACGGCTGGCCAGCCCTTGTCCGGCCAATTGCTCCGCGTCGCCGAAAGCGAGGCGGAAGTGTCCGCTGACGACGTGGCCACGCGTCTGCTTGGGCAGCAGGGCCAGCCGGGCGCCGTTGGCCAGGGTGAGCCGTTCGGTGCGGCGGTCAATATTGGCGGGGCTGGGGTCGAAGCGCTCGCCTGGGGCGGCCGCGCCGGACGGGGCGCGAACACTGGGGCTTGGCGCGGCGAGGCTGGGCTGAGCGGTGCCCAGCGCCCACAGCAGCAGGCCCAAAAGGGGAATGCGCATGGTCTTCTCCGCGGCGGTTCGGGCGGCGGCCGCAAGTTCTATCGGATCAATTGCGGCGGATAAGATGCCGCGGATCGGTAATGATAGAAGATTGGGCGAAAAATTCCATGCACCTAAATGTCATTGACTGATGGTTGAATCTATGCCTCACGAGCGCCGCAGGTTGCTGATGCCCATCAGCATGCCCATGCCGATGAATAGCGTCACGGTGGCGGTGCCGCCATAGGACATGAAGGGCAGCGGCACGCCTACCACTGGCAGAATGCCGGACACCATGCCCATATTGACGAAGGCGTAGACGAAGAAGGACATGGTGATGGAGGCGGCCATCAGCCGGCCGTACAGCGTTTGGGCGCTGGCAGTGATCATCATCGCCCGGCTCAGGATCAGCAGATACAGCACCAGCAACACCACATTGCCGGCCAGGCCGAACTCCTCGGAATAGACGGCGAAGATGAAGTCCGTCGTCCTTTCTGGAATGTAATCGAGGTGGGTCTGGGTGCCGTGCAGCCAGCCCTTGCCCCAGGGGCCGCCGGAGCCAATGGCTATCATGGACTGGATGATGTGGTAGCCGGTGCCCAGCGGATCGGTGGTGGGGTCGATCAGCGTCAGCACGCGCTTGCGCTGGTAGTCGTGCAAGTGATTCCAGACCAAGGGCATGCTGGCGCCGGCCAGCACGATGCCGCCGAGGATCACCTTCCACGGCAGGCCGGCGAAGAACAGCACGAAGAAGCCCGCAGCCGTGATCAGCAGCGCGGTGCCGAGATCGGGCTGCTTCAGCACCAGGCCCACCGGCACCAGCATCAGCGCGGCGGCTACCAGGTAGTGCCACCAGCGCAGCGACAGCTCGTTCTTCTGGAAGAACCAGGCCAGCATCATGGGCAGCGCGATCTTCAGGATTTCCGAGGGCTGGATGCGGGTGACGCCCAGGCTCAGCCAGCGGGTGGAGCCGTTGACGGTGATGCCCTTGAAATGCACGGCCACCAGCAGCAGCACGCCCAGCGCGTAGATGGGCGGCGCGAAGTTCATCACGCTCTGCGGCCGCATCCGCGCGATCAGCCACATCACGCTCAGCGCCATGGCGGTGTAGATCAGCTTGTTGTCTATCTTGTCCAGCGACTGGTTGTTGGCGGAGTACAGCAGCACCATGCTGACGGCGAACAACAGGCCGAGAAACAGCATCAGCCAGCCGTCCAGCGGTTCCTTGATCTGTTGCCAGATGCGGTTAATCAGCGGGGTTTTCACTGGCGTCTCCGTTTTCCTGCGGCACGGTCTTCAGCAGGCCGTCCATGTCCTTGGGCACCTTGCCCAGCAGGTAGAAGTCGAACAGGCCGCGCGCCACCGGCGCGGCGGCGGCGGCGCCGAAGCCGGCGTTCTCCACGATGACGGCCACCGCGATCCTGGGCTTCTCCACCGGCGCGAAGGCGATGAACCAGCTGTGGTCGCGGTATTGTTCGGCCAGCGCCGCGGCGTTGTACTTGGCGCCCTGCTTGATCGCCACCACCTGCGCGGTGCCGGTTTTGCCGGCCATCGAATACTGCAGGCCGATGCCGATGCGGGCGCCGGTGCCGGAAATCATCACGCCGCGCATGCCTTCCTTGATGTAGTCGAAGTATTCCTGCGGATAGGGCAGCTGCTTGACCGGCTTGGGTTCGATCAACCGCGTCTGGCCGCTCTTGGTGTCGATGATCTGCTGCACCAGGTGCGGTTTGAAGGCTAGGCCGTTGTTGGCCATGATGGCGGTGGCGTTGGCCATTTGCAGCGGCGTGTAGGCGTTGTAGCCCTGGCCGATGCCGACGGGCACCGCCTCGGACGGATACCAGCGGCGGACCTCGGGCTTGGAGCGGGCGAAGCGTTTTTCCTTCCACTCCTTGGACGGCAGCACGCCGCTGGCCTCGCCGTCCAGATCTATGCCGGTTTTGCTGCCGAGGCCGAAGGTGCCGACCACTGGATGGATCTTGTCTATGCCCATGTCCCAGGCCAGCTTGTAGAAGAAGGTGTCGCTGGATACGGTGATGGCGCGCTGCAGATTGACCATGCCGTTGCCGCTCTTCTTGCTGTCGCGGAACTGGTGGCTGGAGCCGGGCAGCGTGAAGTAGCCCGGCGCCGGCCGGATGTCGCGCATGCCTATGCTGTGGGTGACCAGGGCCGCCATGGACATGAACGGTTTGAAAGTGGAGCCGGGCGGGTAGGTGCCGCGCAGCGCGCGGTTGATCAGCGGCTTTTGCCAGTCGCTGTTCAGGGCGCCCCAGGTCTGGCTGTCGATGCCGTCGATGAACAGGCTGGGGTCGAAGCCGGGCTTGGACAGGAAGGCCAGCACGCCGCCGGTGCTGGGCTCTATCGCCACCAGCGCGCCGCGGCGGTTGCCGAACAGCTTGTCCGCCATTTCCTGCAGCCGGATGTCCAGCGCCAGTTTCAGGGTGTCGCCGTTGACTGGCGGGGTGCGGCGCAGCGTGCGCACGGCGCGGCCGCCGGAGTCGGTTTCCACCTCTTCGAAGCCCACCTGGCCGTGCAGCTCATCCTCGTACACCGACTCCAGGCCGGTCTTGCCGATATAGTTGCTGCCCTTGTAATTGGTGGTCTTGTCCTCTTCGTCCAGCCGTTCCTTGTCCCGCTGGCTGATGCGGCCGATGTAGCCCAGCACGTGGCTGGTCATCTCCTTGTACGGGTAATCGCGGAACAACCTGGCCTTGACCTCGACGCCGGGCAGCTCGTAGCCATGAGCGGCGACGCGGGCGGCCTCCTCGTCGGACAGCTTCACTTTCAGCGGAATGGCTTCGAAATTCTTGCTCTCGCCTTGCAGCTTCTTGAACAGTTTTTCGTCGCGCGGGCTGACGTCGGCCAGTGTTTTCAGCTTGGCGATGGTGGCGTCGAGATCCGCGATCTTGCTCGGCGTCAGCTCCAGCGTATAGGCGGAATAATTGCGCGCCAGCACGATGCCGTTGCGGTCCACGATCAGGCCGCGGTTGGGCAGGGTGGGAACCAGCGAGATGCGGTTGTTCTGGGCCAAGGTGGAGAAATGGTCGTGCTGCAGCACTTGCAGCCAGACGAAGCGGGACAGCAGCAGCAGGAACATCAGCACGATCAGCGCGTAGGCGATGATCAGCCGCAGTTCGAACTGTTCCTCGTCGTTCTGCGGGGTCTTGAGGCGGGTGGGGCGGCGCATGGATCAGGCGGGGCTCAGGCCGAATGGTTGCGGTAGGGGATCAGCATCAGCTTGGTCAGCAATGGCCACAGCAGCGCGCCGATCAAGGGCGGCAGGAAATAGCTCCAGCCGACGAAGGCGGAGCCGGTCAGCATGCGCACCACCACCATGATGAACTGGTTGGTCAGCATCAGGCCCAGCACCACCAGCGCCTGCTGGCCCAGGTTGAACATCACCAGCTGGCGCTGGCGGCTCAGGGCGAGGAAGGCGGTGATGGAGTAGGCCAGCGCGTGCTGGCCGAACAGGCCGGCGGTGGACACGTCGGCGACGATGCCCATCAGGAAAGCCACGCCGATATTGACGCGGCGCGGCTGGTTGATCACCCAGTACAGGATCAACAGGCCGATGAAGTCCGGCAGCCAGCGCGTGCTGCCGTGGGGCAGCGGCACCAGCTCGATCAGCACGGCGATCACGAAAGTCAGGAAAATGAAGCGGCGCTTGACCGGCTTGAGCAGTTCCTTGGGTCGGTCCAACGACATCGGGGCTTACTCCTCGTCGGCGGTCTTCTTGCCGCCCTTGGTCTTCTTGTCAGGGAGCGGCGGCGGTTCGGCCGGCCGCGCCGGGGTTTGTTTGGCCTGCAGGGCCAGCACGTAGCGGGTTTGCTGCACGCCTGCCAGCGGCAGGGCGGCGATGCGGGCGAAAGTGGCGCCGGTATTGTGTTCCACGCGGGTCACCGTGGCCACTGGAATGCCTTCCGGATAGACGCCGTCCAGACCGGAGGTTACCACCTTGTCGCCTTCCTTGACGTCCGAGTTCTGCGGCAGGTAACGCAGCTCCACGCCGCCGCCATAACCATACAGAATGGCGCGCTCGCTGGTGCGCTCCAGCATGACAGGCACCATCTGGTTCTTGTCTATGATCAGCGTCACCTCGGCGGTCAGCGGCTGCACGCGCGTCACCTGGCCCAGAAGACCGCGAGCGTCCACTACCGGTTGGCCAGGCAGCAGCTTGGCGTCGGCGCCCTTGTCGATGATGATCTTGTACGAGAACGGGTCGCGGCCGGTGTACAGCGTTTCCGCGATCTGCGCCGCGTCGTCGCGCTGGGCGTGGATGGCGTTCAACTGGCGCAGCTCGTTCAGCTCGCGCTCCAGCGACTGCAGCCGGCTCAGTTGGGCCGACATCTGCAGCTGGCGCGCGCGCAGCTCGGTGTTTTCCTGCTTCAGCTCGGTTTGCGAGGTCAGGTAGTCGCCGACGTGGCGCATGGCCTGGGCCGGCAGATTGACCGCGCGTTGCACCGGGTACAGCGCCAGCGATAGGCCTTCGCGGGTCTGTTCCATCAGGGCGTAGCGGCTGTCGCCTATCAGCAGCGCGAGGGAGGCGAGAACGCTCATCGCCAGGCGCGCGGCCGGGGGCGGCCCGGAGCGGAAAAAGCTGGGGGTGTTGGCGAAATCCATGGGCACAGGTCGCCGCGCCTTGACGGCGCGGCGTTCGCTCGCTTAATCGGTGTATTTGCTGGAAGTTTAGGGCACGTTGGTGAAAATGGTGCCGATCTTGTCCATTTTCTCGAGCGCCTTGCCGGAACCGCGCACCACGCAGGTCAGCGGCTCTTCGGCCACGAACACCGGCAGGCCGGTTTCTTCGGCCAGCAGGCGGTCGATGTCCTTCAGCAGCGCGCCGCCGCCGGTCAGCACCATGCCTTTTTCGGCGATGTCGGCGCCCAGTTCCGGCGGGGTTTGCTCCAGCGCGATCTTCACCGCGGACACGATCTGGTTCAGGGGCTCGGTCAGCGCTTCCAGGATTTCATTGGAGGACACGGTGAAGGCGCGCGGAATGCCTTCGGCCAGGTTGCGGCCCTTGACTTCCATTTCGCGCACTTCGGCGCCGGGGAAGGCGGAGCCTATGGTCTTCTTGATTTCCTCGGCGGTGGTTTCGCCGATCAGCATGCCGTAGTTGCGGCGGATGTAGTTGATGATGGATTCGTCGAACTTGTCGCCGCCCACGCGCACGCTATTGCTGTACACCACGCCGCCCAGCGAGATCACGCCCACTTCCGTGGTGCCGCCGCCGATGTCCACCACCATGGAGCCGGTGGGCTCCTCCACCGGCAGGCCGGCGCCGATCGCGGCGGCCATCGGCTCTTCGATCAGCTCGACGCGGCGCGCGCCGGCGGCCAGGGCGGAGTCGCGGATCGCCTTGCGTTCCACCTGGGTGGAGCCGCAGGGCACGCAGATCACGATGCGCGGGCTGGCGGCGAAGAAGCGGTTCGGGTTCACCTTCTTGATGAACTGCTTCAGCATTTGCTCGGTCACGGTGAAGTCGGCGATCACGCCGTCCTTCATCGGGCGGATGGCCTGGATGCTGCCCGGGGTGCGGCCCAGCATGCGCTTGGCTTCCAGGCCCACGGCCAGGATGGATTTCTTGTTGGTGGGCACGTCGCTGTGAATGGCGACGACCGAAGGCTCGTCCAGCACGATGCCCTTGCTGCGCATGTAAATCAGGGTGTTGGCGGTGCCAAGGTCGATGGCGAGGTCGTTGGAAAAGTATCCGGTCAGCGAACGAAACATTGGGCGGTCCTGGTCAGTTTTCGTCAGTGGCGGACGCCAGCGGCGTCCGGGTAAATCCAGTTCATCTGTTGTCGGCCCATGCTTCAGCCCCCTTGGCGTGACATGAAACCACTGCGTCGGCTTCGTCCGTCGGGCGCCATGCGCGCCCGTCTCGGCTGGCCATCGCGGTGCTTGTCCGGACGTTCCGGGCGGCGGAAGCAGGCCTGCGCTTGCAGCGCCCCGGCGCGTGGCTCCCGATGGCGGAAAATGCCCTCGAGATGCGTCGTGGCGCTATGTCGATCTTGGGAGAATCAAACGGGGTATGATACCCTATAAAGCTTGAAATATTAAAGGTTTTAACGAGGACGCCATGTCGCTGACGCACCAGGATGTCGCACGGATCGCCAAGCTTGCCCGCATCGAGGTGAGCGAGGCGGAAATCGCCGCCACGGCGGACAAGCTCAACAATATTTTCGGCCTGATCGAGAAGATGCAGGAAGTGAATACCGACGGCATCGAGCCTATGGCCCATCCGCAGGACGTGTCCTTGCGCCTGCGCGACGACGTCGTGACCGAAACCAATCAGCGCGAGCGCTTTCAGGCGGTCGCCCCGCAAGTGGAAAAAGGCTTGTTCCTCGTTCCCAAAGTGATCGAGTAAGCCTGTGAGCCGTCTCGGCGCCAATGGTTCCCGCGCCGGGCCAGACTATCCGGATAGCAAGATTTTGAACGAAATGACACAAGCCACTCTCAAGCAATTGTCGCAACAGCTGGCGGCCAAGCAGGTTTCCAGCGTGGAACTGGCCGGCCAGTACCTGGAGCGCATCGAGGCGCTGAACCCGCAATTGAACGCGCTGATCAGCGTGGACCGCGAAAAGACGCTGGCCGAGGCGCAGGCGGCCGACGCGCGCCTCGCCGCCGGCTCCGCCCATGCGCTGACCGGCGTGCCGCTGGTGCACAAGGACCTTTTCTGCCAGCAGGGCTGGAAGACCAGCTGCGGCTCCAAGATGCTGGACAACTTCGTCTCGCCGTACAGCGCCCACGTGGTGGAGCAATGCGCCGCCGCCGGCATGGTGACGCTGGGCCGCGCCAATATGGACGAGTTCGCCATGGGTTCGTCCAATGAAAACTCGTTCTACGGCGCGGTGAAGAACCCGTGGGACCTGAACGCCATTCCGGGCGGCAGCTCCGGCGGCTCCGCCGCCGCCGTGGCCGCGCGCCTGGCGCCGGCCGCCACCGCCACCGACACCGGCGGCTCCATCCGCCAGCCGGCCAGCCATTGCGGCGTCACCGGCATCAAGCCGACCTACGGCGCGGTGTCGCGTTACGGCATGGTGGCTTTCGCCTCCTCGCTGGACCAGGGCGGTCCGATTGCCCAGACGGCGGAAGACTGCGCGCTGATGCTGAACGTGATGGCCGGCTTCGACGAACGCGACTCCACCAGCCTGGAACGCGCCAAGGAAGACTACACGCGCGATCTGAACCAGTCCTTGGCTGGGCTGAAGGTTGGCCTGCCCAGGGAGTACTTCGCCGCCGGCCTGGATGGCGACGTGGCGCGCGCCGTGGACAACGCGGTGGCCGAACTGAAGAAGCTGGGCGCCGAGGCGGTGGAAATCAGCCTGCCCAACACCGAGCTGTCGATCCCGGCTTATTACGTGATTGCGCCGGCCGAGGCCTCCACCAACCTGTCGCGCTACGACGGCGTCCGTTACGGCCACCGCGCCAAGGAATACAAGGACCTGGTGGAGATGTACGAAAAGACCCGCGCCGAAGGCTTCGGCGACGAGGTCAAGCGCCGCATCCTGGTGGGCAGCTATGTGCTGAGCCACGGCTATTACGACGCCTACTACATCAAGGCGCAGAAAATCCGCCGCCTGATCGCCAATGATTTCAAGTCCGCCTTCCAGCAGTGCGACGTGATCCTGGGGCCGGTGGCGCCGACCGCGGCCTTCGACCTGGGCCAGCTGTCGTCCGACCCGGTGCAGATGTATCTGTCCGACATCTATACCTTGTCGGTCAACTTGGCCGGACTGCCCGGCATGAGCGTGCCGGCCGGCTTCGCCGCCAATGGCCGCCCTATCGGCCTGCAGATCATCGGCGACTACTTCGACGAAGCGAAGATGCTGAACGTGGCGCACCAGTTCCAGCAGGCGACTGACTGGCACAGCCGCGCCCCAGATCTGGAAGTTGCAACAGCGCAGGATGTTGCGCCGAAAAAGAGAAGAACAATTTAGATCCAAGAAATTTGTATCTCTTGGCTGAGTGAAAAATTAAAGGATTTTCCGACCATGAAATGGGAAGTCGTAATCGGTATCGAGGTGCATGTGCAGCTCAATACCGCCTCCAAGATTTTCTCCGGCTCCAGCACCGCCTTCGGCGCGGAGCCGAACACCCAGGCTTCCGCGGTGGAGCTGGCGCTGCCCGGCGTGCTGCCGGTGCTGAACCGCGCGGTGGTGGACAAGGCGATCCGCCTGGGTCTGGCGCTGGACGCCAGGATCAACCAGAAGAACGTGTTTGCGCGCAAGAACTACTTCTATCCTGATCTCCCCAAGGGCTATCAGATCAGCCAGATGGACCTGCCCATCGTCGAGCACGGCAAGCTGAAAATTCTGGTCGGCGATCAGGAAAAGGTCATCGGCGTGACGCGCGCTCATATGGAAGAAGACGCCGGCAAGAGCCTGCACGAAGACTTCCACGGCCTGTCCGGCATCGACCTGAACCGCGCCGGCACGCCGCTCTTGGAAGTGGTGTCCGAGCCGGACATGCGCTCGGTGGACGAGGCGCTGGCTTATGTTAAAGCGTTATACGCGCTGGTGACCTGGCTGGGCATCTGCGACGGCAATATGCAGGAAGGCAGCTTCCGCATGGACGTCAACGTTTCGGTGCGTCCGGAGGGGCAGAAGGCATTCGGCACCCGCCGCGAGATCAAGAACCTGAACTCCTTCCGTTTCCTGGAGCAGGCCGCCAAATACGAAATCCAGTGGCAGATCGATACGCTGGAAGACGGCGGCAGAGTGCAGCAGGCCACCGTGCTGTTCGACCCGGATACCGGCGAGACCCGCATGATGCGCAGCAAGGAAGACGCGCACGACTATCGCTACTTCCCGGATCCGGATCTGTTGCCGGTGCGCATCTCCGACGAGCAGATCGCCCGCATCCAGGGCGAGATGCCGGAGCTGCCGGCCGCGATGCAGGGCCGCTTCGTGGAAAGCTACGGCGTGTCCGCCTACGACGCGGCGCTGCTGACCGGTAGCCTCGCCCAGGCGCAGTTCTTCGAGGCGGTCGCCAAGGCCTCTGGCCAGGGCAAGTTGGCCGCGAACTGGATCAACGGCGAAATCGCCGCTCGCCTGAACCGCGACGGCAAGGAAATCGCCGATTGCCCGATCTCGGCCGAGCGCCTATCCGGGCTGATCGCGCGCATCGCCGACAATACCCTGTCCAGCAAGCTGGCCAAGCAGGTGTTCGAGGCCTTGTGGGACAGCGAGTTGTCCGCAGATGACATCATCGAGCGCGACGGCCTGAAGCAGGTGTCCGACGTCGGCGCCATCGAGAAGATGGTGGAGGAAGCCATCGCCGCCAACCCCAAGGCGGTGGAAGAATTCCGCGCCGGCAAGGAAAAGGCGCTGAACGCGCTGGCCGGCCAGGTGATGAAGGCGTCCAAGGGCAAGGCCAATCCCGCCCAGGTGCAGGACATCCTGCGTCAAAAACTGAGCTAAGCGCTTTGCTTGAAGCGACATGGCGGCTGTTTAAGCCGCCATGTTGTTTTTTAAACACAAAGACGAAATTGCCGGGTTTATATTGTTTCTTTTCTTGAAGATACTGCCGCGCCAAATACTTCCGCTCGTGACTGTTTCCATTCTGTTGCATCTCTTTATTTTCACAATCTTCACGTCCCACTTTTACAGGTGTTTTTAAGTCCCTGATTTGTTTCGGATTCCATTTTTATCCCCCTCCGTAAGTCATTGTCGCAAAAGGCGAATTAGGGAAACCCGATGTTGACCGTGGGGCGGTTCTTTCTTATAGTGGCGAAAAGTGGGGTAAAGTGGGTGAAAGTGGGGCAAGTGCCCCTCGGAGCGACGGCTCCGTTTTCTTTGGTCAGCGGATTCTTCAAATCATGATTGGTGGCGTCAGCATCTTGTCTCTCGATAGCAAGGGGCGTTTGGCTATTCCGGCCAGACACCGCGAGACGCTGCTGTCCGCTTTCGGCCATAAGCTCATCGTTACCCTCGAATCCCAAGACCACCTGCTGTTGTATCCCGAACCCAATTGGCGTCCGGTCGAGGCCCGTCTGCTGGCCCTTCCCACCGGCAATCCCACCCTGAAACGCTATCAACGACTGGTGCTCGGCCATGCCGAGACCCTGGAGATGGACGCCGCTGGCCGGATCTTGCTGCCGGCCCGCCTGCGCGAACTGACCGCGCTGGACAAGGACGTTGCCCTGGTAGGCATGGGCAACCGTTTTGAATTGTGGAATGCCGAGGAATGGGACAGCCAGACCGCCGACGCGCTGGCCATAGACCAGGCCGATCTGGCGCAACACCTTGGAGATTTCACGCTGTGAGCACCCCCGATTTCGTGCACCGCACGGTACTGTTGACCGAAGCGGTCGACGCGCTGGCCATCCGCGACGATGGCGTGTACGTCGACTGCACCTTCGGTCGCGGAGGCCACAGCCGCCTGATCCTGTCGAAGCTCGGCCCGAACGGCCGGCTTATCGCCTTCGACAAAGACCCGCAGGCCATCGCCGTCGCCGATCAACTGGCGGCGGACGATGCCCGCTTCAACATTGTCCACAACGGTTTCGAAACGCTGTCGGCCGAACTCGCCCGTCTGGGCGTGTCCCGCGTCGACGGCGTGCTGATGGATCTGGGCGTGTCCTCGCCGCAGATCGATGACGCCAGCCGCGGCTTTAGCTTTCGTTTCGACGCGCCGCTGGACATGCGCATGGACACCACTCGCGGCATGACCGCCGCCGAGTGGTTGGCAACGGCCGACGAGGCCGATATCAAAGAGGTCATCAAGACTTATGGTGAAGAGCGGTTTGCTCGCAAGATCGCAGCAGCCATTGTTGCGCAACGGGAAGAAAGCCCCATCACGACCACCCGCGAGCTCGCTGTGCTCGTTGGGCAAAACGTCCGTACTCGGGAACCGGGTCAAGACCCGGCTACGCGTACCTTCCAGGCGATCCGGATCTTTGTGAACCGGGAGCTGGACGAGCTGAAGTCCGTGCTGCCGCAGGCCGCGCGGCTCTTGAGCGAGGGCGGGCGCCTGGCGGTGATCAGCTTCCATTCGCTGGAGGATCGCATCGTCAAGCAATACCTGCGCGACGTCAGCAGCGAGGAAAAGCTGCCGCAATGGGCCATGGTGCGGGCTCAGGACATGGCCAAGCCGCCGATCGCCCTGGCGGGCAAGGCCATCCGCGCCGGCGAAGCGGAAGTGCGTGAAAATCCGCGCGCCCGCAGCGCCATCATGCGCGTGGCCGAGCGCACGGCCGCGCCGTGGCGGGAGATCGACGCATGAACAAGCTCAATGCCGTGCTGCTGGCGATGTCCGTGTTCTCCGCCTGGTCGGTAGTCACGTCCACCCACGTCTCGCGCCAGCTGTACAGCGACTTGCAGAAAGAAACCAAGTCCGCGCAGCAGCTTGATGTGGAGTTCGGCCAATTGCAGCTCGAGCAGAGCACCTGGGGCGCGCACGCGGTGATAGAGAAGGCCGCGTCCACTCGCCTGGGCATGCACACGCCTGATCCGCGCCAGATCCAGGTCATTTCCTCCAGGAGCGCCATCTGATGCGCGCCGGCTCCAGCTACAGCGTCCGCCAAAGACCGGCGTCGGCCAGCCCCGCGCTGCGGATGACCGCCACCCGCGTGCGTTGCGTGCTGCTGATGCTGGCGCTGCTGTTCCTGGCGCTGATCGGCCGCGCGATGTATCTGCAATTGGCGCAGCAGGATTTTCTGCAAGGCCAGGGCGAGGCGCGCTTCCGCCGCGCGATGACGCTGGAGGCCAACCGCGGCGTAATCACAGACCGCAACGGCGAACCGCTGGCGATCAGCTCGCCGGTGCAGACCATCTGGGCCAGCCCGGCCGACATGGATCCGGTGCCGCCGGCCAAGCTGCGCGAGCTGGCCGGCTTGCTGGAGCTGTCGCCGGAGGAGCTGTCGGCCAAGCTGTCCGACCGCAAGAAGGAGTTCGTTTATATCAAGCGCCAGATCAGCCCCGAGCTGGCGGACAAGGTGATGGCGCTGGGCGTGCCTGGCATCGCCAAGCAGCAGGAGTACCGCCGCTTTTACCCGACTGGCGAGATCATGGCCCACATCATCGGTTTCACCGGGGTGGACGGCAAAGGCCAGGAAGGCGTGGAGCTGGCGCGCGAAAAAATGCTGGCCGGCCATGACGGCCGCCGCGTGGTGTTGAAGGACAGGCGCGGCCACATCATAGAAGACATCGCCGCCATCGAGCCGCCGCGCGACGGCCAGAAGCTGCCGCTGGCGGTGGATCAGCGCATACAGTACCTGGCCTTCCGCGAGATCAAGAACGCGGTGGAGGAGAACAAGGCCAAGGCGGGCAGCGTGGTGGTGCTGGACGCCCACACCGGCGAGCTGCTGGCGCTGGCCAACTACCCCTCGTTCAATCCGAACAACCGGGTGGGGGTGACGCCGGAAATGATGCGCAACCGCGGCGTGATCGACTTGTTCGAGCCGGGCTCCACCATGAAGCCGCTGTCCATCTCGCTGGCGCTGGAGCATGGCAAGGCCAGCCTGAAGACGGTGCTGGACACCCACAGCTACATGATAGGTCCGGCGGTGATCCGCGACGTGTCGCCGCAAGCCAGCCTGGACATTCTGGGCATCATCCAGAAGTCGTCCAACGTCGGCACCAGCAGACTGGCGCTGATGAACAGTCCTGAGGATTTCTGGCAGCACTACGACGCGCTGGGCTTCGGCCGCGCCCCCAATACAGGCTTCCCGGGCGAGGCCAGCGGCCGTTTGCGCGACTGGCACAAGTGGCGGCCGATCGAACAGGCCACCATGTCCTTCGGCTACGGCGTGTCGGTTAGCCTGATCCAGATGGCGCGCGCCTACACCATTTTCGCCAACGACGGCGTGATGCTGCCGATCTCGCTGTACAAGACCAGCAGCCCCATGCCGGGCAAGCGGGTGATCGACGTCAAGACCGCGCACGAGATGCGCGATTTATTGATCGCCAACAGCCAGCCCGGCGGCGGCGCCGTCAACGGCCGCATCATCGGCTACAGCATAGGCGCCAAGAGCGGCACCGCGCGCAAGCTGGAGGGCCGCAGCTATGTGGCCAACAAGCACCGCGCGCTATTCATGGGCTTCGCGCCCGGCCATGCGCCCAAGGTGATCGTGGCGGTGATGATAGACGAGCCGTCGGCGGGCAAATACTACGGCGGCGCGGTGTCCGCGCCGGTGTTCGCCAATGTGGCCGGCGGCGCGCTGCGCGTATTGAACGTGCCGCCTGACGAGCCATCCAACAACACTTTATTGCCGGAATCGACCCCGGTTCCGGCGGATTTTTAAGATCATGAAGAGCCGTTTGACTGCCTTGCCGGACTGGGATCCGGCCTTGTTGCAACAGCTGGGCTTCCCCGTCAAGCGGGTGGAGGCGGACAGCCGCCGCGTGCTGCCTGGCGATGTGTTCCTGGCCTGTCGCGGCGAGTACACCGACGGACGCGATTTCATCCCGGCCGCGCTGGAAAAGGGCGCGGCGGCGGTGCTGTGGGACGACGCCGATGGCTTCGCCTGGAAAGCCGAGTGGCAAGTGCCCAATCTGGCGGTGCCCCAGTTGCGCGAGCGCGCCGGCATCGTCGCCGCCCACGTGCTGGAACTGCCCTCGCGCGACTTGACCGTGGTCGGCATTACCGGCACCAACGGCAAGACATCCATTTCGCACTGGCTGGCGCAGGCATTCTCGTTGCTGGGCCAGAAGGCGGCGCTGATCGGTACGGTGGGCAACGGCTTCTACGGCCAACTGACCGAAACCACCCACACTACGCCGGACCCGGTGACGGTGCAGCAGAAGCTGGCTGAATACCGCCGCCAGGGCGCGCACGTGGTGACGATGGAGGTGTCCAGCCATGGCCTGGATCAGTTCCGCGTCAACGGCGTGGAGTTTGCCACCGCGGTATTCACCAATCTGACGCGCGATCATCTGGACTACCACGGCTCGATGGAAGCTTACGGCGAGTCCAAGAAGAAGCTGTTCTTCTGGGAGGGGCTTAAGCGCGCGGTCATCAACGCCGACGACGCCTTTGGCCGCCAACTGGCCGCCGAGATCGACCCCAAGATCACGCAGGTCGTGACGTATGGCCTGGAGCAGGGCGATGTGCGTCCGCTGGCGCTGGCCGCCACGCTGGAAGGCCTGCAGCTGACCGTGGCCACGCCGTGGGGCGTGGTGGACGTGCGCACAGGCCTGGTAGGCCGCTTCAACGCCGCCAATCTGCTGGCCTGCCTGGCCACGCTGTGCGTCAACGGCGTCAGCCTGCAGGACGCCGCCGCCGTGATGGCGCGCATCCAGCCGGCGCGCGGCCGCATGCAGAGCGTGGGCGGCACTCATGAGCCGCTGGTGGTGATCGATTACGCCCACACGCCGGACGCGCTGGAAAAGGCTTTGGCCACGCTGTCGGACATTCGCCCGGCAGGCGGCAAGCTGTTCTGCGTGTTTGGCTGCGGCGGCGACCGTGATCCGGGCAAGCGTCCGATGATGGGCGCCATCGCCGAGAAGCATGCTGATGTGGCGGTGCTGACCAGCGACAATCCGCGCAGCGAAGACCCGCAAGCCATCATCCGCGACGTACTGGCCGGCATGAGCGCCAGCAAGGCGCACGTGGAGGCCGACCGCGAAGCCGCCATCCACTGGGCAGTGGGCCAGGCTCGAGTCGGCGACGTGGTGCTGGTGGCCGGCAAGGGCCACGAGGAATATCAGGACATCGGCGGCGTCAAGCGGCCGTTCTCCGACTTCCGCGTGGCGGAAGAGGCGTTGACCGCCTGGGGGGCGCAAGCATGATGATGCTGAGCCAAGCCGCCGCCCTTGCCCACGGCCGCCTGATCGGCGCCGACGGCGCAGCGCAGCGCGTGATCACAGACAGCCGGCTGGCGCAGCCGGGCGATCTGTTCGTGGCGCTGAAGGGAGAGCGTTTCGACGCGCATGATTTTGTGGCGGAAGTGACGGCCAAGGGCGCGGCCGCGCTGGTGCGCGACGGTTTCGAGCTGGCGGGCGCCAGCTTGATTCAGGCGGGGGAAGACACCCGGCTGGCGCTGGGCCGCCTGGCCGCCGGCTGGCGCGAGACGCAGCCGGCAGTCTGCGTTGGCATCACCGGCTCCAACGGCAAGACCACGGTCAAGGAAATGCTGGCCGCCATCCTGCGCGCCCATGCCGGTGAAGAGGCCGTGCTGGCTACCGCCGGCAACTTCAACAACGACATCGGCCTGCCGCTGACCCTGCTGCGCCTGACGCCGCAACATCGCTACGCCGTGATCGAGATGGGCATGAACCATCATGGCGAGCTGCGTTATCTGACGGATTTGGTCCGGCCGCGCGTGGCCTTGGTCAACAACGCCATGCGCGCCCACTTCGGCTATTTCAGCTCCACGGCGGACGTGGCCCGCGCCAAGGCGGAGATTTTCGAAGGTCTGGCCGAGGACGGCGTCGCCGTCGTCAACGCCGATGACGCCAATCTGGATGTGTTTGCCGCCGCCGCCGGCCATCATCGCCTGTCGCGCTTCGGCCTGGCCGCTGGAGCAGATGTCAGCGCGCGCGGCATCGAGCTGTCGGCGCTGGACAGCCGTTTCACGCTGGTTTCGCCTGTTGGCGAAATCGAGATCGCGCTGCCGGCGCCGGGCGAGCACAACGTCCGCAACGCGCTGGCCGCCGCCGCGCTGGCGCTGGCGCTGGATGTGCCGTTGGCCGCCATCGCCGCTGGCCTGGCCGCTTTCGGCGGTGCCAAGGGCCGTTTGCAGCTCAAGCGAAGCCCGCGCGGCCTGGCTGTGCTGGACGACAGCTATAACGCCAATCCGGATTCGATGAAGGCTGGACTGGACGTGCTGGCCGGCTTGCCCGGTCCACGCGCCTTCGTGATGGGCGACATCGGCGAGCTGGGCGAGGCCGCCCCGGCGCTGCATGCCGAGGTTGGGGAGCATGCGCGCGCGCGCGGCATCGAACAGCTCTTTTCGCTGGGCGAGGTTTCGCGCCATGCCGCCGCCGCTTTCGGCGAGGGCGCGCGCCATTTTGATTCGATTGACGAGTTGTTGGAGTGCCTGGATAGCCGGCTGGCTTCGGGTGCCGCCGTTCTGGTCAAGGGGTCGCGCTTCATGCGCATGGAACGGGTGGTGGAACACCTGATGCAAGCAAAGAAAGAAGGAGTATAAGGTGCTGCTTTGGCTGGCTGATCTGTTGGGCTCGCATATCCGGGCCTTCAATGTCTTCAACTACACCACGCTGCGCGCGGTGATGGCGGCGCTGACTTCGCTCGCCATCTCGCTGATGATGGGGCCGTGGGTGATCCGCAAGCTGACCGAGCTGAAAGTGGGCCAGGCGGTGCGCAGCGACGGCCCGCAAACCCATTTGGTCAAGGCCGGCACGCCCACCATGGGCGGCTCGCTGATCCTGCTGGCCATCACCCTCACCACGCTGCTGTGGGCCGACCTGTCCAACAAGTATGTTTGGTTGTTGCTGGCCGTGATGCTGGGCACCGGCGCGCTGGGCTTTTACGATGACTGGCGCAAGGTGGTGTACAAGGACCCGAAAGGCGTGTCCGCTAAATTCAAAATGGGCTGGCAGTCCGCCATCGCCATCGGCGCCGGCGTATTCCTGATCGCCACTGCCAAGCTGCCGGCTTCCACCGAATTCATTGTGCCCTTCGTCAAATCCGTCGCCTACCCCTTGGGCGCGGTGGGCTTTTGCGTGCTGACCTATCTGGTGATTGTCGGCACCTCCAATGCCGTGAACCTGACAGATGGCCTGGACGGCCTGGCGGCGCTGCCGACGGTGCTGGTGGCCGCCGGTCTGGCCATTTTCGCCTATGTCGCCGGCCACGCCGTGTTCTCCAAATACCTGGGCCTGCCCTTCATTCCCGGCGCGCACGAGGTGGTGGTGTTCTGTGCGGCGATGTGCGGCGCCTGCCTGGGTTTCTTGTGGTTCAACGCCTATCCGGCCCAGGTGTTCATGGGTGACGTCGGCGCGCTGGCGCTGGGCGCCGCGCTCGGCACGGTAGCGGTGATTGTGCGCCAGGAGATCGTGCTGTTCTTCATGGGCGGCCTGTTCGTGATGGAGGCGCTGTCGGTGATGATACAGGTGGCTTCGTTCAAGCTGACCGGCAAGCGCGTGTTCCGCATGGCGCCGCTGCATCACCACTATGAGCTGAAGGGGTGGAAGGAGACCCAGGTGGTGGTGCGTTTCTGGATCATCACCATGATGCTGGTGCTGGTCGGTCTGTCCACTTTGAAGCTGCGCTAAGGATGAAAGCCATGGATTACGCCAAGCGACGAGTGACGGTGGTGGGGCTGGGAGGCTCGGGCCTGGCGGCCGCGCGCTACCTGGCCGCCCACGGCGCGAGCGTGCGCGTGGCCGACGCCAAGCCCTCCGCTGAGCGGCTGGCCGAGCTGGAGCGGCACTTGCCGGGCACGGAGGTGACCGTCGGCGCCTTCGAGGAGGCCACTTTCGCCGGTTGTGACCTGCTGGTGCTCAGCCCCGGCGTGCCGCTGGCCAACCCGGCCATCGCCGCCTTCCGCCGCGCCGGCGGCGAAGTCGTCGGCGATATCGAAATCCTGGCGCGCGCGATCCACGGCGACGGCAGCAAGGTGATCGCCATCACCGGCTCCAATGGCAAGAGCACGGTGACCAGTCTGGTGGGCCATCTGTGCGAAGCCGCCGACCTCGACGCCGTCGTTGCCGGCAATATCGGCCTGGCGGTGCTGGACGCTCAACTCGAGCGCGAGCGAAGCGGCAAGCGGCCGGATGCATGGGTGCTGGAGCTGTCCAGCTTCCAACTGGAGTCCACGTTCACGCTGGAGGCGGACGCCGCCACGGTATTGAACATTTCCGAGGACCACCTCGACCGCTACGCCGATCTGCTGGACTACGCGCACACCAAGACCCGGGTATTCAACGGCCAGGGCGTGCAGGTGCTGAACAAGGACGACGCGCTGGTGCGCGCGATGGCGCGTCCGGGCCATCCGCTCAAGTTGTTTTCGCTACAAGGCGAGGCCGACTACGCGCTGGCGCAGGAGGGCGGCCGTTACTGGCTTTGCGTGGGCGGCGAGAAAGTGTTCGATTGCGCCGACATGCAGCTGCAGGGCCTGCACAACGCCGCCAACGCCCTGGCCGCGCTAGCGCTGTGCCAGGGCATAGGCCTGCCGCTGGACAAGTTGCTGGCCGGCTTGAAGACCTTCCGCGGCCTGGCCCATCGCGTTGAGCTGGTAGACGAATTCGACAGCATTGCGTTTATCGATGATTCCAAGGGCACCAATGTCGGCGCGACCGAGGCGGCGTTGAACGGCATGACGCGCCCCGTGGTGTTGATCGCCGGCGGCGACGGCAAGGGGCAGGACTTCGCGCCTTTGAAGCCGGCCTGCGCCCGCATCGCCCGCGCGGTGCTGTTGATAGGCCGCGACGCGGACAAGATAGCCGCCGCCTTGGCCGATAGCGGCGTAGCGCTGGAGCGCTTCGCCACGCTGGAAGCGGCGACCCGCCGCGCGGCAGACCTGGCCCAGCCCGGCGACGCGGTGTTGCTGTCGCCGGCTTGCGCCAGCCTGGACATGTTCAAGAACTACGCGCATCGCGCTCAGGTGTTTATAGATACCGTGGCCGCGGTGAAGGCGGCTCGCGCATGAATCTGAATCCGGCACGCCGCTACACGGCGATCACCCCTTTGGACGAGGCGCTGGCCTGGGCGTTGGCGCTGTTGTTGTCCATCAGCCTGGTGATGGTGTATTCGGCGTCCATTGCGTATGCGGAGGCCGATGCGGCCACGCATAACCGCTACTTCTACCTGATCCGCCACATCGTGTTCATGGTGATCGGGCTGTCGGTGGCGTATGCGGCGTTCCAGATTCCGACGGCGTTCTGGCAGAAGTATTCGGGGAAGATCTTCCTGATCGGCCTGGTGATGCTGGTGTTGGTGCTGATACCGGGCATCGGCAAGGTGGTGAACGGTTCGCGGCGCTGGATCAATCTATTCGTGCTGAACCTGCAGCCGTCCGAGGTGATGAAGTTCGCCACCGTGCTGTACGCGGCGGACTATACGGTACGCAAGAGCCATTTGCTGCACAGCCTGAAAGAGGGCTTTGCGCCCATGTTCGCCGCCATGGTGGTGGTGGCCTTCCTGCTGCTGCGCGAGCCGGACTTCGGCGCCCTGATGGTGGTGATGAGCATCGCCATGGGCCTGTTGTTCCTGGGCGGCATCAATATGCGCATCTTCAGCGGCCTAGCCGTGATGGCGGTGGTGGCCATCGTGCTGTTGATCATCTCCTCGCCGTACCGCTTGAAGCGGGTGCTGGGTTTCATGGACCCGTGGGACGATCCGTACGGCAAGGGCTATCAGCTGAGCCACTCGCTGATCGCCATCGGGCGCGGCGAGTGGCTGGGTGTGGGGCTGGGCGGCAGCATAGAGAAGCTGTTCTACCTGCCGGAGGCGCATACCGACTTCATCCTGGCGGTGATTGCCGAGGAGTTCGGCTTCGTCGGCATCTGCGTGCTGATCGGGCTGTATGCCTGGATCGTGCGCCGCGCCTTCCACATCGGCGTGGAGTCGAAAAAGCTGGAGCGCTACTACCAGGCGCTGGTGGCGCAAGGCCTGGGCATCTGGCTGGGCATTCAGGTGTTTTTCAATGTCGGCGTGAACATGGGTTTGCTGCCGACCAAGGGCCTGACCTTGCCGCTGATGTCTTTCGGCGGCTCGGCCATGCTGATGAATTTGATCGCGATGGCGGTGCTGTTGCGGGTTGACTACGAGAACCGGCGCATCATGCGCGGGTACAAGGTTTGACGAAGATGGCGAATCGGACGGTCATGGTGATGGCGGCTGGCACGGGCGGACACATCGTCCCCGGCCTCGCCGTGGCCAAGGAGTTGCAAAGCCGCGGCTGGAAAGTGGTGTGGCTGGGCACGCGGCGCGGCATGGAGAACAAGCTGGTGCCGCCGACTGGCATTGAGCTGGAACGGTTGAACTTCCACGGCGTGCGCGGCAAGGGCCTGTTTGGCTCGATCAAGGGCGCCGTGCAGCTGGCGGGCGCGTTCTTCAAGTGCGCGGGGCTGATCTTTCAACATCGGCCGGACGTGGTGCTGGGCATGGGCGGCTATGTTTGCCTGCCCGGCGGCGTGATGGCCGGCCTGCTGTGGAAGCCGTTGGCGCTGGTCAATGCCGACGCCAGCCTGCTGCTGAGCAATCAGGCGCTGCTGCCTTTCGCCAAGAAACTGGTGTGCGGTTTCGACGGCAGCGCGGCCAAAGAGGCCAAGGCGCTGGTCACGGGCAACCCGGTGCGCCGCGAGATAGAAGACATCGCCGCGCCGGCCGAGCGTTTCGCCGGCCGCAGCGGTCCGCTGAAGGTGCTGGTGGTGGGCGGCAGCCTGGGCGCCAAGGTGCTGAACGAAACGCTGCCGCAGGCCATGGCCAAGCTGCCGGCCGACAAGCGGCCGAAGATGACGCACCAGACCGGCGAGGCCAATTTCGCCTCGGTCGAGGCCGCCTATCAGGCCGCAGGCCTGCGGGATCAAGTAGAGCTGCTGCCTTTCGTCGACGATATGCCGGGGCGCTTGGCCGAGTGCGACCTGATCATCTGCCGCGCCGGCGCGATCACGGTGAGCGAGCTGTGCGCCGCGGGCGTGCCCAGCGTGCTGGTGCCGCTGGTGGTATCCACCACTAGCCATCAGCGCGACAACGCGGAATGGATGGCCGGCGCAGGCGCGGCCTGGCATTTGCCGCAGAAGGAATTGAACGCGGACGGGCTGGCTGGCCTGTTGGCGAAGCTGGACAGAGAGCAGTTGCTGGACAAGGCGGAACGCGCGCGCGCGCTGGCCCGTCTGGGCGCGGCCGGCCGGGTGGCCGACCTGTGCCAGCAGCTGGCCGGGGATAGAACGGACGCCGACAGAGCGTCCCAGTAGAGATACAGACATGAAACACAGGGTCAAACACATACATTTCGTGGGCATAGGCGGCGTCGGCATGTGCGGCATCGCCGAGGTGCTGCACGGCCTGGGCTATATCGTGTCCGGTTCGGACGTGGCGGACAACGCCACCACCAAGCGGCTGGCGGCGGAAGGCGTGCGCGTCTCGTTCGGCCATGACGCCACGTATATCGAGGGCGCGGACGTGGTGGTGACGTCCACCGCGGTGAAGGCGGACAACCCGGAAGTGCTGGCGGCGCGCGACAAGCGCATCCCGGTGATTCCGCGCGCGATGATGCTGGCCGAGCTGATGCGCTTCAAGCAGGGCATCGCCATCGCCGGCACCCATGGCAAGACCACCACCACCAGCCTGACCGCCTCCATCCTGGGCGCGGCCGGCCTGGACCCGACCTTCGTCATCGGCGGCAAGCTGACGGCCGCGGGCACCAATGCCAAGCTCGGCTCCGGCGAGTTCCTGGTGGCCGAGGCCGACGAATCGGATGCGTCCTTCCTGCACCTGAGCCCGGTGATGGCGGTGGTGACCAATATCGACGCCGACCACATGGACACCTACGACCACAGCTTCGACAAGCTGAAGCAGGCCTTTGTCGATTTCCTGCAGCGCATGCCGTTCTACGGCCGCGCCGTGCTGTGCGTCGATGATCCGAACGTCCGCGAGATCAAGGACCGCATCACCAAGCCTGTCACCACCTACGGCCTGGACGACTCCGCCGACATCTACGCCGAAAACGTGCGCGCCGCGGCCGGCCAGATGCATTTCGACGTGGTGGCTAAGAATGGAACGACCACGCGCTTCCCGGTGGTGCTGAATTTTCCGGGCCGCCACAACGTGCTGAACGCGCTGTCCGCCATCGCCATCGGCCTGGAGTGCGGCGCCAGCATAGAGGCGATCCAGCAGGGCTTGGCCGAGTTTGCCGGCGTCGGCCGCCGCTTCCAGCGCTATGGCGAAGTGAAAGCCAAGGACGGCGGCAGCTTCACGCTGGTGGACGATTACGGCCACCATCCGGTGGAAATGGCCGCCACGCTGGCCGCGGTGCGCGGCGCCTTCCCGGGCCGCAGGCTGTTGCTGGCCTTTCAGCCGCATCGCTACACCCGTACCCGCGATCTGTTCGAAGACTTCGTCAAGGTGCTGTCCGGCGTGGACGCGCTGCTGTTGTCCGAAGTCTACGCCGCGGGCGAAGCGCCCATCGTGGCCGCAGACGGCCGGGCGCTGGCGCGCGCGGTGCGCGTGGGCGGCAAGGTGGAGCCGTTGTTCGTCGAGAACATCGTCGACCTGCCGCAGACCATTCTGGATGCGGCGCGCGACGGCGACGTGGTGGTGACCATGGGCGCGGGCTCGGTCGGCGCGGTGCCGGCCAAGGTTGTGGCTGCGCAGGCGGTTTGACGGGATTTTCGCCCGCGCCGTGGGAGCGGGCTTGTTGAGGATAGAGAGATGAAGCAGTACGGCAAAGTGGCGGTGTTGATGGGCGGCAGTTCGTCCGAGCGCGAAGTGTCGCTGATGAGCGGCGCCGGCGTGCTGGCGGCGCTGCAGTCCAAGGGCGTGGACGCCCATAAGTTCGATCCGTCGGAAAAGCCGTTGTCGGCCTTGAAGGAAGAGGGTTTCGATTGCGTGTTCATCATCCTGCATGGTCCGTTCGGCGAGGACGGCACGGTGCAGGGCGCGCTGGAAGCGCTGGACATGCCGTACACCGGCTGCGGCGTGATGGCCTCGGCCATCGCCATGGACAAGTGGCGCACCAAGCTGCTGTGGAAGGGCGCCGGCCTGCCGATTCCGGCCTTCGAGTTGCTGGACGAAAGCAGCGATTTCGACGCCATCGAGCGGCAGCTGGGTTTGCCCATCTTCGTCAAGCCATCGACCGAAGGCTCGAGCATAGGCGTGACCAAGGTGAAGCAGCCGGGCGAGTTGCGCGCGGCGTTTGCAGAGGCCCGCAAGTACGACGAGGTGGTGATCGCCGAGCAGTTCATCGGCGGCGGCGAGTACACCTGCGCGGTGATAGGCGACCAAGCCTATCCAACGATCAAGATCGAGCCGGCTACCGAGTATTACGACTACCAGGCCAAGTATTTCCGTGACGACACGGTCTACCGCTGCCCGTCGGGCCTCGCGCCTGAAGTGGAAGCCCGCGCGCGCGAACTGGCGCTGAAGGCGTTCAAGGTATTGGGGTGTCGCGGCTGGAGCCGGGTGGACTTCCTGATGGATGAGGCGGGCGAGATTTATCTATTGGAAGCGAATACCAGCCCGGGCATGACCAGCCACAGCCTGGTGCCGATGGCGGCGCGGGCCGAGGGCATCGCTTACGAAGACCTGTGTCTGAAGGTATTGGATACGGTGCATGTGGGATAACCATCGGCTGCTCAGGAGCCTGGCCAATCTGCTGCTGGGCGCCGCGACGCTGATGCTGCTGTACGCGGGGGGATTCTGGCTGACGCACGCGCCAGTGTTCCCTGTGAAGAAAATACGGATACAAGGCGACATGAACCGGGTGACGGCGGAACAGCTGAAATTCATCGCGGAGCATGAGCTGTCCGGCACCTTCTTCACGCTGGATATCGACAAGACGCGCGCCGCCTTCGGCAAGCTGCCGTGGGTGCGCGACGCGCAGGTGAGACGGCGCTGGCCGGACGCGCTGGATATCACCGTGGAGGAGCATGCGGCACTGGCGCGCTGGGGAGAAAACGGTCTGGTCAACACGCGCGGCGAGCGTTTCGACGCCGCCAGCGATGCCAAACTGCCGGTGTTTTACGGTCCGGCGGGGGCGGAGAAGGACATGACGGCGATGCTGACGCAGATGCGTCAGGCCTTGCAGCCGTCGGGTCTGGCGCCGCGGGAGCTGTGGCTGTCGTCGCGGCGGGCGTGGAAAGTGGTGCTGGACAACCAGCTGCAGCTGGAGCTGGGACGGAATGACGCGGTGGCGAGGGCGGAGCGTTTCGCCACCTATTGGAAGAGCGAGTTGGCGCGGTTGCCGTATCACATCGAATACGTCGACCTGCGCTACCCGAATGGATTCGCCGTGCGGATGCCCGATTACAAGGCGCCGCCGGCCAAGGGACACAAGTGATTAGGCTTTGGAGCGACAGGTGAGCAAACCCAAGGAAAGCAAGAACATGCTGGTCGGCCTGGACATCGGCACCTCCAAGATCGTGGCGATCGTGGCCGAGGTGCTGGAAGACGGCCAGCTGAACATCGTAGGCATGGGCCATACCCCGTCGCGCGGTTTGAAGCGCGGCATGGTGGTCAATATCGAATCCACCGTGCAGGCGATCCAGCGCGCGCTGGAAGAGGCTGAGCTGATGGCCGATTGCAAGATTCACGAGGTGTTTGTCGGCATCGCCGGCAGCCACATCAAGAGCGTGAACTCGCACGGCATGGTGGCGATCAAGGACCGCGAAGTCACCAAGATGGACATCGACCGCGTGATCGAAACCGCGCGCGCCGTCACCATTCCGCCGGATCACCAGGTGCTGCACATCCTGACCCAGGAATACAGCATCGACGGCCAGGAGGGCGTGCGCGAGCCGCTGGGCATGAGCGGCGTGCGGCTGGAGGCCAAGGTGCACATCGTCACCGGCGCGGTGTCCGCCGCCCAGAACGTGACCAAGTGCGTGCGCCGCTGCGGCCTGGAAGTGTCCGACCTGGTGCTGCAGCCGATGGCCTCCGCCATCGCCGTGCTGTCGGAAGACGAGAAAGACCTGGGCGTGTGCCTGATCGACATCGGCGGCGGCACCACCGATATCGCCGTGTATGTCGGCGGGGCGATTCGCCACACCGCGGTGATTCCGATCGCCGGCGACCAGATCACCAACGACATCGCCATGGCGCTGCGCACGCCGACCAAGGAAGCCGAGGACATCAAGATCCAGCACGGCGTGGCCTTAGTGGGCATGGCTGATCCGGCGCAGATGATAGAAGTGCCGGGCGTGGGCGAGCGCGGACCGCGCCAGATGTCGCGCGCCACCTTGGCCGAAGTGATCGAGCCGCGCGTGGAAGAACTGTTCCAGCTGGTGCAGCAGGAACTGCGCCGCAGCGGCTTCGAGGAGCTGCTGTCCTCCGGCATGGTGCTGACCGGCGGCGCCAGCCTGATGCCGGGCATGGTGGAACTGGCCGAAGAAGTGTTCCATCTGCCGGTGCGCGTGGGCGTGCCCAAGTACGTGGGCGGCTTGGCCGAGGTGGTGAAGACGCCGCGCTTCTCCACCGGCGTGGGTTTGCTGTTGTACGGCAAGGACCAGATCCAGGGCTACGCCGGCCCCGCGAAAACCGAGTCCGCAGGCATGGGACAGATGTTCTCGCGCATGAAGGCGTGGTTCGGCAGCAATTTCTGATTCGATTTAGGGCCGTCGGCGAGGGCTGGCGGCACATTCAATGTTGTTCGGGCGCAGTACCAAGTAGTGGATTGGCTCATCTTTATGTGAGGAGAGGGAAATGAGCGGAATGGTTTTTGAAGTGATGCAGGAAACGGCGAGTTCGGCCGTGATCAAGGTGATCGGCGTGGGCGGCGGCGGCTGCAACGCCATCGACAACATGATTTCCGGCAATGTGCACGGCGTGGAATTCATCTGCGCCAACACCGACGCGCAATCCTTGCAGCGCAACCGCGCGCCGCAGAAGCTGCAGCTGGGCTCCAACCTGACGCGCGGCCTGGGCGCCGGCGCCAATCCGGAAGTGGGCCGCAGCGCGGCGCTGGAAGACCGCGAGCGCATCGCCGAAAGCCTGCGCGGCGCCAATATGGTGTTCGTCACCGCCGGCATGGGCGGCGGCACGGGCACGGGGGCTGCGCCCGTTGTGGCCGAAGTGGCCAAGGAAATGGGCATCCTGACCGTGGGCGTGGTGACCCGTCCGTTCGATCATGAAGGCAAGCGCCTGAAAGTGGCGCAAAACGGCATCGAGGACCTGAAGAAGCACGTGGACTCGCTGATCGTGATCCCCAACGAGAAGCTGATGGAAGTGCTGGGCGACGACGTCACCATGCGCGAAGCCTTCCGCGCGGCCGACGACGTGCTGAAGGGCGCCGTGGCCGGCATCGCCGAAGTGATCACCTGCCCGGGCCTGATCAACGTCGACTTCGCCGACGTGCGCACCGTGATGGGCGAAATGGGCCTGGCGATGATGGGTTCCGCCTACGCCTCCGGCATCGACCGCGCCCGCGTGGCCGCCGAGCAGGCCGTGGCCAGCCCGCTGCTGGACAACATCACGCTGGAAGGCGCGCGCGGCGTGCTGGTGAACATCTCCACCGCGCCGGGTTGCCTGAAGATGAGCGAGTACCGCGAGATCATGGGCATCATCCGCCAGTACGCGGATGAGGACGCGCAGATCAAGTTCGGCACCGCCGAAGTGGAAGACATGCCGGAAGACACTATCCGCGTGACGCTGATCGCCACCGGCCTGGGCCAGAAGAAAGCGACCCGCAACGAGGATCGTCCGGAGTACATCAAGATCGTCAAGACCGGCACCGATGACCGCGCGGTGGAAGTGATGAACTATGAAGACCTGGACGCGCCGGCCATCATGCGCACCGGTCGCCGCCGCGCCAACCCGTCGCTGGATTTCTCGAACCCGGAAGTGAGCGAGAGCTACGACATCCCGGCCTTCCTGCGCAAGCAGGCGGACTGAGCGGAGGAATCGGATAGATAAACACTATTCATGCCAGCGAATCAATCAATAAAGCATAGCCTGTCGCTATGTTAGAATCGGGTATTCCCGATTGATTGAGTAGCCTGAAATGATCTTGCAGCGCACGCTGAAGCAAGCGATCAGCGCCACGGGCGTCGGTCTGCATTCCGGCGAGCGGGTGAAGCTCACCCTGCTGCCGGCGCCGCCCGATGCCGGCATCGTCTTCCGCCGCACCGACTTGCCCGAGCCGGTGGACGTGAAGGCTGAACCTTCGCTCGTCAACGACACGCGCCTCTCCTCCACGCTGGTGACGGATACCGGCGTGCGTGTCGGCACGATCGAACATCTGATGTCGGCGTTTGCCGGCTTCGGCATCGACAACCTGGTCGTCGAAGTGACGGCGGCGGAAATTCCCATCATGGATGGTTCCGCCGCGCCCTTTCTGTATCTGTTGCAGACGGCCGGGGTAGTCGATCAGCCGTGCAAGAAGCGTTTCATCCGCGTCAAGCGGAGCGTGATGGTGGAAGACCGCGGCGTGTGGGTCCGGCTGGACCCGTACGATGGCTTCAAGATCACGCTGTCCATCGAGTTCAATCATCCAGCGTTCAACCGCGCGCCGCAGACGGTGGAAGTGGACTTCGCCCAGCATTCCTATATGGACGAAATCAGCCGCGCGCGCACCTTCGGCTTCATGCACGAGGTGGAGTACATGCGCAACCACGGCCTGGGCCGCGGCGGCAGCCTGGACAACGCCATCGTGATCGACGACGAGTACGTGCTCAACCCGGAGGGCCTGCGCTTTCCGGACGAGTTCGTCCGCCACAAGATTCTGGACGCCATCGGCGACCTGTACATCGTTGGCCATCCTTTGATCGCAGCCTTCTCCGGCTACAAGTCAGGCCACGCGATGAACAACAAGCTGTTGCGCAAATTGCTGGAAACGCCGGATGCCTGGGAGTTCGTCAGCTTCGACGATCCGCTGGACGCGCCGTCCAGCTTCCATTTGCTGCCGCCGCAGGACTAAGGCCGTGTTCGGCTTCTGGCGGTTGTGGCTGCTGGCGACGATACTGGCCATAGGCTGGGCCTTGCTGTGTTTCGCCCTCACTCATGAACGTCGCCACTTGCGGCGCGCCTTGGCCATCGTCCGCTGGAGCGCCGGCTTGCTGGTCATCGTTTCCTGCTTTTGGTTGATATTCCGCCTGCTGCGCTGATCGCCGCGGGCGTTTTCATTTTGTAAGGGTACGCCATGACACGACTCACCCATTTCGACGAAGCCGGCCAGGCGCATATGGTGGATGTCGGCGCCAAAGCCGCCACCGCCCGCCGCGCGGTGGCCGAGGGCGTGATCCGCATGCTGCCGGGCACCTTCGAACTGGTGGAGAGCGGCGGCCACAAGAAGGGCGACGTGCTGGGCATCGCCCGCGTCGCCGCCATCATGGCCGCCAAGAAAACCTGGGACCTGATCCCCTTGTGCCATCCGATCGCGCTGACGCGGCTGGCGGTGGATTTCGAGCTGCTGGATGGCGAATCCGCTGTACGGATAGAGGTGACGGCGGAGTGTCTGGGCCAGACCGGCGTGGAAATGGAGGCGCTGACCGCCGTCAACGTCGGCCTGCTGACCATTTACGATATGTGCAAGGCGGTGGACCGCGGCATGGAGATCACCGGCATCCGCTTGTTGGAGAAGGACGGCGGCAAGAGCGGCAGCTGGCGGGCTGTGGAGTAATTTGCATGCCCGGCGCGGGGCGCCGGGCGAGGTTTCACAGCAGCTTGACCACCGCCACGTAGACGCCGATGGCGACGATGCTGATGCAGGTGCCGCAGGCGATCAGGCTGGCCGAGCGGCCGCTCTTCATATAGTGGGTTTCCAGCACGATGATGTTGGCCGCCGGCGGCAACAGGCAGAGCAGGTATAGCGCGGCCTGGTTTTCCAGCACCAACCGGATGTCCAGCTGGCGGCACAGCATGATGAACAGGCTCACCAGCGCGGCGATGGCGGCGGCCCGCAACGCCGCCACCCGCAGCGATTGGCCGAAATCGGCCGCGCGCAGCCGGGTGGCCGATAGCCAGATGCCCAGGATGGACATGCCGAGGAAGCTCATCAGGAACTTCAGCGCCTGGTAGGGCGCGGCGGCATGGGCTTCCAGCAGCGGCCCCAGCGGGATGCAGGCCACGCCGACCAATAGCGCCCATACCGGCGGCGCTTTCAGCGTTTCCCGCGCGCGGGTCTTCAGACTTCCTCCCTGGGCCATCAGCCCAACCCCCACCGAATTGCCCAATAGCGAGCTGCCGACATAGGCGGCGATGAACAGCATCGCCGCGCCGTCGCCGAACAGGGTGCTGGCCACCGGCATGCCCAGCCAGCCGATGTTCAAATAGCTGAAGCACAGGGCATGCACCGGGTCGCGTGTTTTGAGCCGGCTGAGCAGCATCAGGCTGAGCATCATGACCATGGTGGCGGCCATGACGGCGAAGACGCCGGGGCGATGGGTGGCGATGTTGTAGATGATGACTAGCGGAATCACCAGCTTGGTCAAGAGGGCCGAGGCGCGGCTCTTGATTTCAAACGGCGCGCGGCCGAGACCAAGGCCAATCATCAGATAAAGCAGGGGGGAGAGAATGGAGATCGACACGGGCATCAGCTTGCTGTTGTTGCGAATACGCTGGCGACAGGCGTTGTCTCGGGGATCTGCCATGCCGTAGCGCGGTGAATATAGCATAACAATGGCATTTCAAGCGGCGCCGTCGCATGCGAATGAAGGCTGGTGGGGCGGGGAAGGCGAGCGGCGCTACATGTCCGCCTGCGGCTTTGCGCGGCCATCGGGCGGGACCGCGGGCGGATGTATCTCGTGCCAGCGATCGCGGCGGTTCCATTCGTACAGGCCGCGGCCCAGCTGCACATGCAGATAGACGTGCTGGTAATGCGAGAGGGCCAGCATCTCGTGGGTCAGCTGGTTCAGCTCCTGGATGGTGATGTAGAGCAGCAGGGCGGTGGCCATGGCGCCATGCTCGAAAGTGCCGGCGGCCAGCAGCAAGTGCAGCTGGTGGCCGCGAGGCACTTGGTAGTCCTTGCTGATCTTGGCCTCGATGCGGCAGGCGACGTCCAGGGCGCAGGCCGGCCGGGTGAAGATGGCGCCGATGCCGCCGGCGGCCTGCTGGGCCAACTGCACATCTTTTTTGCGGGCGTTGCGGCGGGCGTGCTCGCCGGCCAGCACTTCGGTCACTTCTATGGCGAGAGAGCGGCCGTCGGACAGCGTCACGCCGACGTCCGGCGCCGGGCATTGCAAGGAGCGTACCTCAAGCGGGTCTATGCCTTTTTGCGCGAACAAGCGCCTGACCCATTCCCTTTCCCGGTTCTGCTGCAAAGTTTGCTGATCCATCGGCGCCTACGCGAATGCAAGACAGATGTTTCATTCTAGAACATCCGTCAGCGCCGCCGAGCCGGCGCTTCAGCCGCCCTTGCGCAGTGACTCCACCGCCTGAGCCGCGTCGCGCGGCGCGCTGCCGTAAGGGCAGAGCAAGGCGCGCAGTTCGCGCCGCAGCTTGTCCGAGCCTGCTATGTCTTGCCATTGCGGGGCCATGGAGGCGATCCAGCGATGATTGATGTCATCGCCGAAGGCGTAGGCCTTGTAGCGGTTGTCTTTGCACTGAATGCCCTCCACGCTGAGGTTTTCCACGCCGCTGGGGCTGCGCACCCGGCTGACGAAGCGGACCACGCCGTCGCCGCCCACGCTCAGGGTCTTGGCATCCACGTAGAAGCGGTTCTGTTGCAGCCAGTCCGGCTTCACTTCCAGCCAGTCCGCTGCCTGCGGGTAGTCGGGCAGCGCGTAGGCTTGCTCTTCCCAAGGCTTGTCGTTGTCAAAGGCGTAATTGTCGTTCTTGATCTGCTTGTTTTCAGCGTGGGCCGTCAGGCTCAGGCACAGCGCCAGCAGCGCCGGCAGGGTAGGGCGAAAATTCAATGTTCTGCTCCGGATCAGCGCGCCGTGCCGGCGCGCAGGTTGTAGTGGCGGCGGCCGGTTTCGCGGGCGGCCAGGCCCCAGCTCCGCTCGGAAAAGCCGATGTCGCCGCGGCTGCTCACCGTCAGCAGCATGGAGCTGCGGGTGCCATAGTCGCGGCCCTGGATGAAGATGGGCGACAGCGTTTTTTCCAACGCCAAGCCGATGCGGGTATTGGGCAGCTCGCCCGGGCCGGCCGGCATCGGATCGGCCAGCGCGGCGTAAGCCTGGTCTTCGCTGGGCGCGCGGCCGAACTCTCCCAGATACTCCGCCAGCCGCCGGCTCTTGAACCACGGCGTGTCCAGCGTGGCGTTGGACAGGGTGTGGATGCCGGGCGTGACGCGGGCGATCTGCTTGCCGGGGCTGTGGAAGAAGAACAGGTCCGAGGTGCTGCCGAACAGCAGGTTGAACGGCGCGTAGCGGTGGCTCTCGGCGCGCAGCCAGTCGGCGAAGGCGAACGGGTCGTCATCTCCGCCGACGAAGCGCTGCACCAGCTCGCCGCGCGAGCGCTCGGCCTTGGCCGGGAAACCATCGCGGAAGTTGGTGACGGCGGCGATGCGGTTGCGGCCGTCCACCATCAGCCAGCTGCCGCCGGATTGAAGGTCGCGGCCACCCAGGGTGTGGGGGTATTCCGGCCACCAGTCCAGCGGTTCGGCGGGGCGGGCGTAGTATTCGTCGCGGTTGGCCAGCAGGACCAGCTGGCCCATGCCCGGCATTTTATAAGCGAAGGCGATGATGCACATGATACGGACCGATTTGGGCAAGGCTTGACGACTGGCGTAAACTATACGGCTACGGCTTGCCGCGCATCGCGGCCGCGCCAGGTTTTACCCATTGTAACCCGATATGGCTGAGGACACCGGTCCATGACACCAGACAAACACATCGACCTTTCCGGCCTGAATTGCCCGCTGCCCATTCTGCGCGCCAAGAAGGCGCTGGCCGATATGGCGAGCGGCGCCGTGCTGGAGGTGATCGCCACCGATCCGGGGGCGCCCAAGGATTTCGAAGCGTTTTGCCGCCAGACCGGCAATGGCCTGCTGGAGTCCACCACCACCGGCGAAGGCAAGTTCCGGATGGTGCTCAAGCGCAAGTAAGCACGATAGGCGACGGGGCATCCCCGTCGCCATTATTTTATCTTTCCCAAGACCGAAGCCATCCGCCATGCAGACTCTCACCCTGACTCGTCCCGATGACTGGCACCTTCACCTGCGCGACGACGCCGCGCTGGCCGCCGTGCTGCCCGACACCTGCCGCCAGATGGGCCGCGCCATCGTGATGCCCAATCTGAAGCCGCCGGTCACTACGGTGGAAGCCGCCGCGGCCTACCGCGAGCGCATCCTGGCCGCGCGCCCGGCCGGCAGCGGCTTCGAGCCGCTGATGACGCTGTACCTGACCGACAAGACCCGCGCCGATGAAATCCGCAAGGCCAAGGCCTGCGGCTTCGTGCACGGCGTGAAGCTGTATCCGGCCGGCGCCACCACCAATTCCGACCACGGCGTCACCGATATCGCTAAGGCGCTGCCGGCTCTGCAGGCGATGGCCGAAGTCGGCCTGCCGCTCCTGGTGCATGGCGAAGTCACCGACGCCGACATCGACGTGTTCGACCGAGAGGCGGTGTTCATCGAACGCGTGATGAAGCCGCTGTTGGCCCAGTTGCCGCAATTGAAGGTAGTGTTCGAGCATATCACCACGCGCGAGGCGGCCGAGTTCGTCGCCGCCGCGCCGGCCAACATCGCCGCGACCATCACCGCCCACCACCTGCTGATGAACCGCAACGCGCTGTTCGTCGGCGGCATCCGCCCGCACCACTATTGCCTGCCGGTGCTCAAACGCGAGCTGCACCGTCAGGCTTTGGTCAAGGCGGCCACGTCCGGCTCGGCCAAGTTCTTTCTCGGCACCGACAGCGCGCCGCACGCCAAGGGCGCCAAGGAAGCGGCTTGCGGCTGCGCCGGCATGTACACCGCCAACGCGGCGATCGAGCTGTACGCCGAGGCCTTCGAGGCCGCCGGCGCGCTGGACAAGCTGGAGGCTTTCGCCAGCCTGAACGGCCCGGCTTTCTACGGCCTGCCGGCCAACAGCGACCGCATCACCCTGGCCAAGGAAAGCTGGACGGTTCCGGCTGCGCTGCCGTATCCGGGCGACAGCCTGGTGCCGCTGCGCGCTGGAGAGTGCGTGACGTGGCGCTTGCGCGATTGAAACGCTGAGCGTTGAGAAAATTTAATGCCAAAGCCGCTTTTCAGCGGCTTTTTTCATTACACGGGAAGCAGAGCAGGAAATGCTTTCCCTTGAGCTTTCAAGTGAATTAGCATATGGCGATTCAGGTTGGGTCGGCGCAGGCGGAACAGGCCAGCGGCCATGAGCGCGCGTGATGCCCGCCAATAGTATTCGGCATGCAAAAATGCGATGGGTATAAATGTTTGCCGGCCATCAAGCCATTGATTTACACGGATAGTCCATTGTCGGACAAAGTTTGCATGTTGAGGAAAATGAATGGAATATTGCGCGTTTTGGGGCTTGAAGTATTCAAAACCCTCTGCGCATAATCAGCGATCCACTCTGGATACAATCGAGTGAAAAAAATTCACCGACCCGTTGCTCGCGAGTCGTGACAGAACAAGGAGAGTAGAAGATGACGAACAAACAATCGCTGCAAGTGATCGCCGGCGCCGTCGCGCTGGCGCTGGCCTCCGGATCCGCCCTGGCCGCCAAGGTGCCCGCCGGCGTCAAGCTGGCCGCCAAGCAGGAACTGACCCGCAACACCGGTTCCGAACCGGAAACCCTGGATCCGGTCGTAGCCGAATCCGTGCCGGCCAACACCATCACCGCCGACCTGTTCGAAGGCCTGACCCGTCAGGATGCCTACGGCAAGGTTGAGCCGGGTGTGGCCGAAAGCTGGAAGCAGACCGACGCCACCACCTGGGTATTCCATCTGCGCAAAAACGCCAAGTGGTCCGACGGCAGCCCGGTGACCGCCGGCGACTTCGTCTACGGCTGGCAGCGTTTCGTCGATCCGAAAACCGCCTCCCCGTACGCCTCCACCTACGGCATCTTCATCGTGAACGGCAAGGAAATCGCCGAAGGCAAGAAGAAGCCGTCCGAGCTGGGCGTCAAGGCCATCGACAAGTACACGCTGGAAGTGAAGACCCCGTACCCGGTGCTGTTCATGCCTTCGCTGGTGACCAATACCCAGCTGGCGCCGCTGCCCAAGGCCACCATCGACAAGTACGGCAAGGATTGGGTGAAGCCGGGCAAAATGGTCAGCAACGGCGCCTTCCAGCTGAAGGATTGGCAGGTCAACAGCAAGGTCGTGACCGTCAAGAACGCCAACTACTGGGACGCCAAGAACGTTCAGCTGACCCAGATCACCTATCTGCCGATCGAAGACAGCAATGCCGACGTCAAGCTGTATGAATCCGGCCAGAACGATTTTGTGCAGCAACTGCCGCCGGGCACCTTCGACAAGTACAAGACCCAGTACCCGAAGGAAATCCGCAACGCCGAATTCCTGGGCCTGCGCTACTACTCCTTCAACAACAAGGATGCGCTGCTGAAGGACGTGCGCGTGCGCAAGGCGCTGTCGATGGTGATCGACCGCGACATCCTGGCCAAGAAAGTCACCGCCGACGGCCAGAACCCGGCCTATAGCGTGATGGTGCATGGCATTTCCGGCGCCGACGCTTCCACCTACGACTGGGTGAAGTGGCCGATGGCCAAGCGCGTCGAAGAGGCCAAGAAGCTGCTGGCCGAAGCGGGCGTGAAGCCGGGCACCAAGGTGAAGTTCACCTACAACACCAACGACTACCACAAGAAGATGGCCATCTTCGCCGCTTCCGAGTGGAAGTCCAAGCTGGGCCTGAACACCGAGCTGGAAAGCCTGGAGTTCAAGGTGCTGCTGAAGAAGCGCCATGACGGCGACTTCCAGATCGCCCGCAACGGCTGGAACGCGGACTACAACGACGCCACCACCTTCCTGGCGCTGGTGCAGTGCGACAACGACCAGAACGACAACAAGAACTGCAACCCGAAGGCCGAAGAGCTGATCAAGCAAGGCAACCAAACCACGGACGCCGCCAAGCGCAAGCAGCTGTTCACTCAGGCCGTGAAGATGATCATGGATGACTACCCGATGCTGCCGCTGCTGCAATACACCGCGCCGCGTCTGGTGAAGTCCTACGTCGGCGGCTACGGCAAGAGCCCGATGGATCGTTACCAAGGCAAGGATCTGTACATCATCGCTCACTGAGCTTGATGCGCAGAGCCAGCGTTCGCGCTGGATGAACGAGAGCCGGATGTCCGCTTGGCGGCCATCCGGCTTGCGATGTAGATCGGCGGCCAAGGCGCGTGCCTGCGCGGCCGCGTCCTGAGCCGGCCATCGGAGTTTGCTATGTGGTCTTATACTTTCCGTCGCATCCTGGCGACGATACCCACCCTGCTGGCGGTGATCACCGTCTGTTATTTGCTGCTGCACATGACGCCGGGCGGCCCGTTCGACACCGAACGCAAGGTGTCCGAGGCGGTGCTGGCCAATCTGCAGGCCAAATACCACCTCGACATGCCGTTGTGGAAGCAATACCTCTATTACTTGAACAGCCTGCTGCACGGCGACCTCGGCGCGTCGTTCCGTTACGCGGACTGGACCGTCAATGATCTGGTGAGCAAGGCGCTGCCGGTTTCCGCCACGATAGGCGGCGGCGCCATCCTGATTTCGCTGGTCATCGGCGTCGCGCTCGGCACCATCGCCGCGCTGCGCCAGAACAGCATGATCGATTACCTGGTGATGCTGTTCGGCAACGTCGGCGGCGCCTTTCCCTCCTTCGTGCTGGGGCCGGTGCTGGTGATGATTTTCGCCATCTGGCTGTCGGTGCTGCCGGCCGGCGGTTGGGATAACTTCAGTCCCAAGTTCATGATCCTGCCGATCTCGCTCTTGGTGTTCATCAATGTGTCCACCATAGGCCGCGTGATGCGCGGCAGCCTGATCGAAGTGCTGAACAGCAACTTCATCCGCACCGCCCGTGCCAAGGGCCTGCCGCTGCGCGTCATCGTGCTGCGCCATGCGCTGAAGCCGGCGCTGATGCCGGTGGTGTCGGTGATCGGCCCGCTGGCCATTTCATCCATCACCTCCGCCGTGGTCACCGAGACCGTGTTCAACCTGCCGGGCCTCGGCAAGCTGATCGTCAACGGCGCGTCCAACCGCGATTACACGCTGGTGTTGGGCCTGGTGGTGCTGGTGACGGTGATCACCGTGGTGTTCAACCTCCTCGTCGACCTGGCCTACGCCCTGCTCGACCCCAAGATCCGCTACTGAGGGGGCGTGGGAAAATGATGAAGAGCAAACAAGCCGCAGCCGTGGCGGCAATGGAAAACGGTTTGAGCGAAGCGGCGATGGAAGGCCGCAGCCTGTGGCGCGACGCGCGCATCCGCTTCTTCCGCAACAAGGCCGCCGTGGTCAGCCTGGTGCTGCTGACCATCGTCACGCTGGCCTGTGTTTTCGGTCCCATGCTGCTGTCCAACGGCTATGCCGACACCGACTGGGACGCCATGAGCGAAGCGCCGACGCTGCATAATATGCACTTGTTCGGCACCGACGCGCTGGGCCGCGACCTACTGGTGCGCTGCCTGATGGGCGGCCGCATCTCGCTGATGGTGGGCGCGCTGGCGACCATCGCCTCGGTGATTCTCGGCATCGTCTGGGGCGCTACCGCCGGCTTCCTCGGCGGCAAGATCGATTCGCTGATGATGCGCATCGTGGACATGATGTACGCCGTGCCCTATCTGCTGATCGCCATCCTGATGGTGACGCTGCTGGGCCGCGAGTTTTACCTGGTGGTGCTGACCATCACCGTGTTCTCGTGGATGGATATGGCGCGCGTGGTGCGCGGCCAGACCCTGGCGATCAAGTCCAAGGAGTACGTGGAGGCGGCGCACGCGATTGGCGTGTCCACCCCCACCATCATCTTCCGCCACATCGTGCCCAACCTCTTGGGCATCGTGGTGATTTACACCACGGTGACGGTGCCGGGCGTGATCCTGACCGAATCCGTGTTGTCCTTCCTGGGCCTGGGCGTGCAAGAGCCGATGACCAGCTGGGGCGTGTTGATCCAGGACGGCGCCGGCGTGATGGACACCACGCCGTGGATTCTGCTGTTCCCGGCCGGCATGCTGTCCCTGACGCTTTACTGTGCCAACTACATCGGCGACGGCCTGCGCGACGCGCTGGACCCGAAGGACCGCTGACCCCAGGATAGACGAGGCAAGACATGAGCATTTTGAAAGTCAACAATCTCGGGGTTCAATTCCAGACCAACGACGGCGTGGTCAACGCCGTCAACGGCGTGAGCTTCGAACTGAACAAAGGCCAGACCCTGGGCATAGTCGGCGAGTCCGGCTCCGGCAAGAGCCAGACCATGCTGGCCTTGATGGGCCTGTTGGCCAAGAACGGCAAGGCCAGCGGCGAAGCGCTGTTCCACGGCCAGAACCTGCTGGCGCTGCCGACTGCCGAGCTGAACAAGATCCGCGGCGACCGCGTGTCCATGATTTTCCAGGACCCGATGACCTCGCTGAACCCGTACCTGACGGTGGAGCGGCAGATGACCGAGGTGCTGGAGCAGCACAAGGGCATGAGCCGCCGCGACGCGAGAAAGCGCGCGATCGAGCTGTTGGACGCGGTGCGCATCCCCGAGGCGGCGCGCCGGATCAATATGTATCCGCACGAGTTCTCCGGCGGCATGCGCCAGCGCGTGATGATCGCCATGGCCCTGTTGTGCGAGCCGGAACTGCTGATCGCCGACGAGCCGACCACCGCGCTGGACGTGACTGTGCAGGCGCAGATCCTGACGCTGCTGAAGGAACTGCAGCGCGATTTCGGCACCGCCATCATCATGATCACCCACGACCTGGGCGTGGTGGCCGGCCTGTGCGAAAACGTGCTGGTGATGTACGGCGGCCGCGCCATGGAGTACGGCCAGGCCGACAACATCTTCTATCACCCGAGCCACCCCTACACCATAGGCCTGCTGGGGGCGCTGCCGCGCCTGGATCATGACGGCTCCGAGCTGGTCAGCATCCCGGGCAATCCGCCCAATATGGCCCATATGCCCAAGGGTTGCCCGTTCAGCGAGCGCTGCGCCCATGCCAGCGCCCGCTGCGCGGCCGAGCTGCCGCAACTGGCGGCCAGCTCGCTCAACCCGCAGATTTTGCGCGCCTGTCACAAGCCGGCGGAAGAACTGGTGCAAGCCGCCGCGGAGGTGACCCATGTCTGAGAACAAGCAAGCGCTGCTGTCGGTGCGCAACGTCAAGGTGCATTTCCAGGTCAAGGGCGGCGACGCCTGGCCGTGGAGCCCCAAGAAAACGCTGAAGGCGGTGGACGGCGTCAGCTTCGACCTCTATCCCGGCGAGACGCTGGGCGTGGTGGGCGAGTCCGGCTGCGGCAAGTCCACCTTGTCCCGCGCCATCCTGAACCTGATCCCGGCCACCGAGGGCGAGATCGTGTGGATGGGCAAGGACCTGCGCAAGGGCAGCGCCAAAGACTGGCTGAACGTGCGCAAGGACATCCAGATGATCTTCCAGGATCCGTTGGCCTCCTTGAACCCGCGCATGACCATCGCCCAGATCATCGGCGAGCCGCTGCGCGTGCACAAGCCGGAGCTGTCCTCGGAAGAGGTGATGAAGCGCGTCAAGGCGATGATGAAGCGCGTCGGCCTGCGCGAACAGATGATCAACCGTTATCCGCACGAGTTCTCCGGCGGCCAGTGCCAGCGCATCGGCATCGCCCGCGCGCTGATCCTGGAGCCGAAGCTGATCATCTGCGACGAGCCGGTGTCCGCGCTGGACGTGTCCATCCAGGCGCAGATCATCAATCTGCTGAAAGAGCTGCAGCGCGAGATGGGCCTGGCGCTGATCTTCATCGCCCACGATCTGGCGGTGGTCAAGCACATTTCCGACCGCATCCTGGTGATGTATCTGGGCCGCGAGATGGAGCTGGCGCAGAAGCACGCGCTGTACGACGTGCCCTCGCACCCGTACACCCGCGCGCTGCTGTCGGCCATCCCCATTCCGGACCCGAAGCTGGAAAAAAACAAGACCATCCAGATCCTGCAGGGCGATCTGCCCAGCCCGATCAACCCGCCGTCCGGCTGCGTGTTCCGCACGCGCTGCCCGCTGGCGGAGACCCGCTGCGCCGAGGAGGTGCCCAAGCTGCGCCGCCTCAGCGAGGACACGCAGGCTTCCTGCCTGCTGGCCTGAGCCAGGAGCCTCAACGCCGCCGTCAGGCGGCGTTTTTCATGGCTGCTGATATATGCTGAAGCATCCCCAACAAGGAGAACGAAGATGGGCAATCACACGGCGGTTTCCCTGGCCAGCGCCTTCCTCACCAAGCAGTGGCAGGAGCAGCTCATGCAGCAGACGGAGGGCGGCTGCGAGCTGAAGCGCGCCAGCATCGTCAATGAGCTGAGCGGTCCGCTGCAAGGCGAGGGCAGGTTGGAGTACCAACTGATGTATCCGGTCGAGCCGGGCGACGACGTGGTCTTTATGGGTTTCGAGCAAGTGGTGGCGAGCTGGGGCGATTTGCAAGGCAGCTTCGTGCTGCGCCATGACGGCGTGTATTCCCAGGTCTCCGGCGCCAACGGCACTTTGACCGTGGTGCCTGGCAGCGGCAGCGGCGGTTTTGCGGGCATCCGCGGCGAGGGCCAATTGATCGCCAAGGCCGGCGAACATGGCGGCGAATATCGTCTTACGCTGAAATTGTCTTGAAGCTGGGCTGGCCTTGCGCGGCCAAGCCGGGTTCGCGCGGCTAGCCTTGCGTTTCCTTGATAAATGGTTATGCTCAATACCTTTTGAGTCGCGACCTTCCCATCCCTTGGGGATGGCTTGGGCGCCAGTCAGAATCGCCGCCGGCTTTAGCTGGTGGCTTCCATTTTCAGGAACGAGGAATGCCACACGCACAACAAGAATATTCAGTGCGGCTGCAATGGGGGCTGGAAGCGGCGCGGCAGCTGAGCGGGCAGGCGGATAGCTGCGTCGTCATCGATGTGTTGTCGTTCAGCACCAGCGTCGATGTCGCCTGCGGCAATGGCGTGGTGGTGCTGCCATATCGCTTCAACGATGACAGCGCCAAGGAGTATGCGGAGAGCCGGCAGGCAGTGCTGGCAGGCAAACGCAGCCGCACCCGGCCCTCCTTGTCGCCGGTCTCGCTGAAACATCTGGCTTTTGGCAGCCGGCTGGTGTTGCCGTCGCCTAACGGCGCCGCCATCAGCTTGGCCTGCGAGTCGAAACAGACCATCGCCGCTTGTCTGCGCAATGCCGCCGCCGTGGCGGATTACCTGAACCGGCAAGGCGGCTCCGCGCTGTTGATCGCCGCCGGCGAGCTGAATGCTGACGGGGCGCTGCGTTTCGCCTACGAGGACTTCCTCGGCGCAGGCGCCATCATTGAACAATTGACGGGCAGCAAGTCGCCGGAGGCGCTGGCGGCCGAGGCGGCCTTTGTGCTGGCGCGCAACGATATCGAGCAGCAACTGAGGCATGGCATGTCCGCCAGCGAACTGAGCGAGCGCGGCTATCCGGAGGACGTGGTGTTGGCGGCGCAGCTGAACGTCAGCGTCTGCGTGCCGGTGTTGCGCGACGGCGAGTACCGCCCGGCCTGAGCAAGCGGCTATCATGGGGCATGCCGCCCGCGTCCGGGCGGCCATCTCCAGGGAGCTTTCATGTTGCCAGCCAGAATGGTCACCACCACTTTTGAACTACCCGGCTACCGGGTCACCGCCAATCTGGGCGTAGTGCGCGGCATCACCGTGCGTTCGCGCTCGGTCGTCGGCAATTTCCTGGGTGGATTGCAGACCTTGTTCGGCGGCAATATCACGGTCTATACCAGCCTGTGCGAACAGGCGCGCTCCGAAACCTACGCTCTGATGTGCGACCACGCGGCGGCGCTGGGCGCCAACGCGGTGATAGGCATGCGCTACGACGCCACAGATTTGATGGCCGGCCTGACCGAGGTGCTGTGCTACGGCACCGCGGTGCGGGTGGAGCCGCTATAGCCCGCATTGCCAATGCTTTTGGCATGAAGGAGAATGGCCGCTCCATTCGACTCTCTTGCTATCGCCATGTTCGCCATTCGCGCTTTCGCCGGCTTGTTGGCCGGTTCGCTCTTGGCCTGGAGCGCCGAGGCATCGGCCCTGGATCTGAGCGCCCTGTGGGACTTCGATCATCCCGCCCTCAGCGAACAGCGCTTCCGCGCCGCCCAGACGACGGCCGCGCCCGACGATTTCCTGATCCTGCAAACCCAGATCGCTCGCAGCTACGGCCTGCGCGGCGATTTTGTCCAGGCGCGCGCGCTGTTGTCTGCCGTGCAGCCGCGTTTGGCCGGCGCGGGCCTGCAGGCGCAGGCGCGCTACTGGCTGGAGTGGGGCCGCAGCTGGGTGTCCGCCACGCATCCCCGGGAGCAGCTGAGCGAAGACGCGCGCAAGCAAGCGCGCGCCGCGTATCTGCAGGCGGACGCGCTGGCGCGGAGCGGCGGGCTGGACGCGCTGGCGATAGACGCGCAGCACATGCTGGCGCTAGTGGAGACCGATGCGGCGGCACAACTGCGCTGGAACCGAGAGGCGTTGCGGCTGGCCGAAACCTCAGGGCAAGCGAACGCCCGCCAATGGCGCGCCAGCCTGCGCAACAACATCGGCTGCGTGCTGTACCAGCAAGGCGACTATCCCAAAGCCTTGGATGAATTCCAGCAAGCGCTGGCGCTGCGCCAGCAGGGCGGCGATGCCGCCGCCACCCGCGTGGCGTGGTGGATGGTGGCCTGGACGCTGCATGCCATGAAACGGCAGGACGAAGCGTTGGCCATACAGCTTCGCCTGGAGCGGGAAAACGCCGCGGCCGGCGATCCCGATCCCGACGTGTTCGACGAACTGGCCAAGCTGTACCGCGAGCGCGGCGACGGCAAGCTGGCCGACCATTATGAAACGCTGCGCCAGCAGGCGCAGGCGGCGGGGTGAACATCGGCGGCGGCCTGCCGCTTTTCATCAGGCCTGGCCGGCGTCAGGCGCAGCGTTGCGCATGGTCGTTTAGGGAGGGGCTATGGATTTGCAATTGCGGGGCAAGCGCATCGTGGTGACCGGAGGCTCGGCCGGCATAGGCGCGGCCATCGTCAAAACGCTGGCGGAGGAAGGGGCGGAAGTATTCTGCTGCGCGCGCGACGGCGCGCGGCTGGACGCTTTTTTGAGCGAACTGCCCCGCGAGTGGCGGGTGCATGGCCGCGCGCTGGATGCGCGGGATAGATCGGCCCTGCTGGCCTGGCTGCGCGACATCGGCGCTTTCGATGGCCTGGTGGCCAATGTCAGCGCGCTCAGCGGCGGCTGGCGGGAGTCCATCGCCACCGATATGGAGGCCACCATCGCCTTGATGGAGGCTGCGGAGCCTTACTTGCGCCAGTCGTCCAGCGCGGCCATTTGTTATATCGGCTCGGTGTCGGCATCCTTGCTCATGCCGCAGGCCGAGGGCTATGGCGCGGTCAAGGCGGCGATGGCGCATTACATGAAAAGCCTGTCCTGCCGGCTCTTGCCCGCGGTGCGGGTGAACACGGTCTCTCCGGGCGCCACCGAGTTTCCCGGCGGTCTGTGGGACCGGCTGAAACAGGACGCGCCCGATGAGTATCAGAGGCGGCTGGCCGAATATCCGCTGGGCCGCTTCGCCGCGCCGGAGGAGGTGGCGAGGGTGGCGGCCTTCCTGGTCAGCCCGGCCACCAGCTTCGTTTCCGGCGCCAACTGGTATGTGGACGGCGGGTCCAGCCAATTGGTGCAGTTCTGATCGTTAGAGAACCCACAATGAAGAAACGACTCCTGCAAGCCCTCTGCCTGTCCGCGTTGCTGCTGCCTGGCCTGGCTTATTACGCCGCCGACAGCGACGCGTTGTGGCGCATAGTCGGCGAGCAATGCGTGCCGGCCCAGCAGGCCAAGGGCCAACCGGCGCCCTGCGCCGAAGTGAAGCTGCAGCCAGGTGTGGCGGTATTGAAGGATATCCACGGCGCGCTGCAATACCTGCTGATCCCCACCAGCCGCGTCAGCGGCATCGAAAGCCCCTTGTTGCTGCGGGACGGCGCGCCGCCTTACTGGCGAGAGGCCTGGCAGGCGCGCCGCTTCATGGACGCCAAGCGCGGCCAGCCGCTGCCGCGGCGCGCGGTGTCGCTGGCCATCAATTCCCAGTACGGCCGCAGCCAGAACCAGCTGCACATCCACATCTCCTGCGTGGACCGCACGGTGCGGCAGCAGGTGGACGATCTGGAGGACAGCCTGGGCGCGGCCTGGCGGCCATTGCCGGTGGAGCTGAAAGGCCGCGCCTACTGGGCGCGCCGCGTCGACGCCGATGCCGATGGCAATCCGGCTGTCGATCCGTTCCGCTTGCTGGCCGACGGCTTGCCCGGCGCGCGCGAGGAAATGGACCGCTACGGCCTGGTTTTACTGCCGGCGGACTTCGCCGATGGCCCGGGTTTCGCCTTGCTGGCCACCCGCGCCGACATCCTGACCGTCAACCGGGCCTCGGCCGAGGAACTGCAGGACCATGATTGCAAGGTGCTGGGGCCATGAGCGCGAACAAGGCCTGCCTGTTGCTGCTGCAGGACGGCAAACTGTTGTGGTTCCGCCATCCCTTGGCCGGCTGCCAGCTGGTCAAGGGCACGATAGAGCCGGGGGAGGGCGGGGCGCAGGCGGCGCTGCGCGAATTGCGGGAAGAGGCCGGCATAGGCCATGCCCGCGCGGCGCGCGATTTGGGCGAGTGGCAGTCTGCCTACCAAGATCAGGTCTGGTCTTTTACCTTGTGCGAGGTCGCCGCGCCTTTGCCCGAGGTCTGGACGCATTTCTGTGCCGACGACGGCGGCCTGTCGCTGGACTTCTTCTGGCATCCCCTGACGGCGGCCGCGCCGACGGACAGCCATCCGCTGTATCATCGCGCCCTAGCCGAGGCGCGGCGCAGGCTGGCGGATGTCTCGCCGCCGTCGATGCCCGGCGTGCGGGGGCGAAGATGAAGCAGAGTCTGGCGCTGGTGTCGCTGGTGGTGGCCGATTACGACGAGGCCATCGCGTTTTTCGTGGGCAAGCTGGGTTTCGAGCTGACTGAGGACAGCTACCAGGCGGAGCAGGATAAGCGCTGGGTGGTGGTGACGCCGCCGGGCTCGGCTGCCAGTCTGCTGTTGGCCAAGGCCAGCAACGAGGTCCAGCGCTCGGCCATAGGCAATCAGGCCGGCGGCCGGGTGTGGCTATTCCTGAATACCGATGATTTCTGGCGCGATTACGAGCGTTACCGCGCCGCCGGCGTCGAGTTCACCCGCCCGCCGCTGGAGCAGGACTACGGCACGGTGGCGGTGTTCCGCGACCTGTGCGGAAATCAGTGGGATTTGATTCAGCGTAAGGGGTGAGCGCTGGCTTGAGGGTTTGCGAGTGTTGAATCCGCTGCGCGGATAGGGTCCCCAAGGATTGCGGACAGGCGTTGCAGCCGACTTATTTCTTGCCCTTCGCCAAATCCGTCAGCACCCGCGACGCGGCGAACAGGCCGAAGCTGGCCGTCACCACCATGCCGGCGCCGAAGCCGGCGCATGATAAACCCTGCGGCCCGCGCGCGTCTCCGGCGTCGCAGGCCTGGGTTTGCGGATAGACCAGCTGTTCCGTCGAATAGACGCAGGACACGCCCATTTTCTTGCCGTCGCGGGCAAAGCCGTGATGGCGGCGCAGGTTGTAGCGCAGCTTGGACAGCAGCGGGTCTTGCGTCACCTCGGACAAGTCCGCCAGTTGGATCTTGCTCGGATCCATCTGGCCGCCGGCGCCGCCGGAGACGATGAAGCGCTGGCGTTTCCTGGCGCACCAGGCCGCCATCGCGGTCTTCACCTTCAGGCTGTCTATGCAGTCCACGATGTAGTCGTAGCCCTGGCCCAGCATGGCGTCCATATTCTCCTCGGTGACGAAATCCTCAATCTCCACCACCTCGCAAGCCGGGTTGATCGCCTTCACCCGCTCGGCCAGCGCCGTCACCTTGGCCATGCCGTACAGCGGGTCCAGCGCCGGCAACTGGCGGTTGGTGTTGGATTCGGCCACATTGTCCAGGTCTATCAAGGTGAGCTTGCCGATGGCGCTGCGCGCCAACGCCTCCACCGCCCAGGAGCCGACGCCGCCTACGCCCACCACGCAGACGTGGGCGCGGCGAAAGCGCGAGAGCGCGTCGTCGCCGTAGAGGCGGGCAATGCCGCCGAAACGGCGGTCGAGATCGGCTGTGTGGTCCATAGGGGCTTACCTGGCTTGCGAAAAAACGGCCAAGGATAACCAAGCCGCCGCCGCCATGCCAGCCCCCTTGTCGTTTCTGGGCCGCGCTGTGGCGTTTCTGGCCGGCATGAAGATTTTTTTATAATCCAAGGCCTTGATTGATTGGAACCTTTTTAGATTGGCCGTATCTTGATGAATACGCGTCGGGATTTTCCGGCGCGCGTTGCGGGACCGGCATGAATGGCTCACGGCATTCCTCTGCCGGCCAACTCTCAGTTCTAGGGAGACTCCGATGAAGCAGCAAAGATTCGATATCGATTTGGACAAGCACTACAACGCCACCGTGGTGATCGCCTGCGAGGAATGCGGGCGGGAAACCCGGATGCATCTGAAGACCCTGCTACCCGATCATGCCTTGCGCTGCGCTTGCGGCGCCGACATTTCGATGGGCGGCCCCGACATCCAGAAAGCTGAACGCCAGGCCGACGCCATCCGCCAATCCTATCGCATCCACTAAGCGCTTTTTGCTGACAATTCGTTGATTTCCTCGCCGGCGCGGCCGGCTTATTCAGGTTCCCCACCTGCGCGCGCGAGCGCAAGCGAAAACGGCGGCCCCAGCGGCCGCCGTCGTCTTTTACGCCGCCAGTTGCGCGTCGTAGTCGCGGAAGCCTTCCTCCACCGCCGGGATGATGTCGACGAACTCGAAATAGGGCTCGGTCACCACCTTGCTGTCGCGCAGCGCGTCTATCAGATAGTAGAAAGCCGGCACCGACGCGGTCTCGAACATCGCCACATCGCTGCAGCGCGTGGTGAAGGCCTCGGCGTCGAACCAGCGCATGCGCACCTCGGGATAGCGCGCGTAAATCGGCTTCAGCGTGTCTTCCTCGAAGCGGCGGCGCTCCGGGCGGCTTAGCCGCAGCCAGTTGGGATGGACGCGCAGCAGCGCGAAGAAAACCATGGGTTTGGACATGAATAGGCTCCAGTTGGGATAGGGACTGGGCGGGCCGGCTCCGCACCCTCATAAATGTAAGGCGGCTTGCGGCGCGCGAAAACTCGTGTTTAGCTTGAACGATGTCCCGCATTCCGCAGCCGCGCAAAGCGCCGCGCCAAGCCCGTTCCCGCCACGCCGTGGCCGCCATTCTGGAGGCGGCGGCTCGCATTTTGGCCCGCGACGGCTACGCCGCGTTCAACACCAACCGCGTGGCCGAGGAGGCCGGTGTAGGAATCGGCTCGCTCTACCAGTACTTCCCCAACAAGCAGGCTTTGGTCGCCGCCTTGCATCGCCGCCATGGCGAAGAGACATTGGCGGCGCTGGACCGCGTCTTGGCGGACAGCGCCAGCCAGCCGCCGCGCGACCAGCTGGCGGCCATGGTGGACGCCGTGTTGGCGCTGCATAGGCGCGAGCTGGGCCTGCACCGGGTGCTGGAGCGCGAATGGCCGGCTTTTGACGAGCCGCCGGCGAGCAATCCACGGGATGCCGCGCTGCGGGAGAGGATGGCGGACTGGCTGGCCGAGTCCGGCCTCGATCGCGCCAAGGCCGGCACCTTGCTGCGCATGGCGGATAGCCTGGTGCACGGCTTGCTGCTGGATGGAGAACCGGACGCCGCGGCCTTGGAAGACACGATTACCGACGCGCTGGCGGGCTTTCTGGGCCTGCCGGCGCGGGCACATACTTGAGGAGAAGCCAAACATGCAGAAGATAGACCTGCGCAGCGACACCGTGACCCAACCGACGCCGGCCATGCGCCAGGCGATGTTCGACGCGCCGCTGGGCGACGATTGCTACGGCGACGATCCCACCGTGCTGAAGCTGGAGGCGCTGGCCGCCGACAAGCTGGGCAAGGAGGCTGCGCTGTTCGTGCCCAGCGGCACCTTCGGCAATCAGCTGGCGCTGTTCACCCATTGCCGCCGCGGCGACGAGGTGATCGTCGAAGACAACAGCCACATCGTCTGGCACGAGGCCGGCGCGGCGGCGGTGATCGCCGGCGCCCATCTGCGCACCATCGAAGGCGTCAACGGCCTGATGGCGGTGGAACAGATAGAACGCCGCATCCGTGTCGGCGATGATATCCACGAGCCGCGCACCGGCCTGATCTGCCTGGAAAACGCCCACAGCAACGGCCGCGTCTTGCCGCTGGCCGCCATGGCAGACACCGCCGCGCTGGCGCGCGAATACGGCGTGCCGGTGCATCTGGACGGCGCGCGGGTGTTCAACGCCGCCGCCAGCCTGGGCTGCGACGTGCGCGAGGTGGTCCGCCACGTGGACAGCGTGATGTTCTGCCTGTCCAAGGGCTTGGCCGCGCCGGTGGGCTCCATGCTGGCTGGACGCAAGGATTTCATCGAACAGGCGCGCCGCAAGCGCAAGCTGATGGGCGGCGGCCTGCGTCAGGCCGGCGTGCTGGCCGCGCCAGGCATCCTGGCGCTGACCGAGATGGCGCCGCGTTTGCATGAAGACCACGCCAATGCCCGCTATCTGGCCGAAGGCCTGGCCAAGCTGCCCTGCGTGGATATCGATCCGGCCGATACCCATATCAATCTGGTGTGGTTCCGCTTCAATGCCGAGATCGACTCCAGCGAGCTGATGGCCGCGCTGGAAGAGGCCGGTTTCCTGGCCAACCCTCCGCACCAGGGCATCATGCGCCTGGTTACCCATTGGCAAGTGAGCCGAACCGACATCGACCGCCTGCTGGAGGTGATGCAGCGCGTGCTCTGCGATTGAGCGCGCCGCAGCGGCTATAACCATTAGGTGTGAGCAATGGGAGCAGGCCGCATGCGGTTGAGGTTCTATGCGTTGCTGGCGGTCGTGCTGTGCCGGCCGGCCGCCGCCGCCGGCCTGGAGCAGGTGCGCATCTATACCGACGATGATCCGCCTTATGTGATGGTCAGCCCGGAAGGGCGGGTGATGGGCGGCACCACGGTGGAGAAGGTCAGCCGGGTGATGCGGATTCTGGGCCTGTCGCAGAGCGCCCTGCAAGCCGCGCCGTGGGCGCGCGCCTACCAGGAGGCCAAGACTCGGCCTTACGCCATGGTTTTTCCCATCGCCAAAACGCGCGAGCGCATGCAGTTCCTCGATTTCACATTCAAGATCCTCGAGACCGACGTCTATTTCTACCACCTGGCCGCGCGCGGCGACATCCGCGTGCGCGAGCTGGACGACGCGCGCAAATACCGCATTTGCGTGGTATTGAACGACTACAGGCACGAGTACCTGGAAGAGCAAGCTTTCCCCCGGCTCGAGGTATCGCCGGACTCCACGCTGAACGTCAAGAAACTGGTGGCCGGGCGCTGCGACCTGCTGCCCTCCACCGAAACCGGCATGCTCAGCAAATTGAAGGCGCTGGGGCTGGAAAACACCAGGATGGCGCGCGGCATCAAGCTGGAGCAGTTGGATAGCGCGCTATACGCGGCCTTCAACAAGGATACGCCGCCGGAGGTTATCGCCCGCTTCAAGGCCGCGGCGGCGGCGGCGAGGTGATTTGGCAGCGGCGCGCGCCGGTGCTACTCTCGCCGCCATTCTTTGATTTCTTATCCACAGCGCCATGACCCCGTCCAAAGACCCCCACGCCTGGCTGGAAAGCCTGGACTCCAAACGCGCCGCCGCCTGGGTGGCGGAGCAGAACGCCCGCACCGAAGGAGTGCTGGACGCCGACCCGCGTTTTGACGGCCTGAAGGCCGATATCCTGGCCCATCTGCGCGATACGCGGCAGATCCCGTACTTCGCCGAGCACGCCGGCTGGCTGTACAACTTCCACCAGGACGAGGCGCACCCGCGCGGCATCTACCGCCGCACCACCCTGGACGCCTACCGCGCCGGCAGCCAAGACTGGCAAACGGTGTTGGACATAGACGCGCTGGCGGAGGCCGACGGCAAGGACTGGTATCTGGACGGCGTGTCCCACTGCACGGTGATGCCGGAACGGGCGCTGGTGCATTTGACCAACGGCGGCGGTGACGCCACCGTGGCGCGCGAATACGACGTAGCGGCGCGGCGCTGGGTGGAGGGCGGCTTCAGCTTTCCCGAGGGCAAGAACCACATCGCCTGGCGCGATCCGGACAGCGCCTTCGTCTGCCCTGGCTGGAAGGGCGCGCCGCTGACCCGCGCCGGCTACCCGCGCGAGGTGTGGCTGGTGGAGCGCGGCGAGGATGGCCAGCACGGCTGGACCCAGCTGTTCGCCGCGCCGGAAGACGCGATGATGACCGCGGCCTGGCGTTTCCTGGACAGCGACGGCAGCGCGCTGGATCTGGCCGAAGTCTCCGACGGTTTCTACCGCAAAACCTATTACCTGATAGACGGCGCGTTGGAGCTGCGCCCCTTGCCGCTGCCGGCCAAGGCGGAGATCGAGGCTTATATCGCCGGCGATTTCATCGTCAAACTGGCCGAGGACTGGACCTGGCAGGGCGCAAGCTATCCCAGCGGCAGCCTGCTGGCGGTCAGCCTGGCCGGCTTGCTGGGCGAGGGCGCCGCGCCGCAAACGCTGCAAGCGCCCCAGCCGCGGCTGGCGGTGGCGATGGTGGAAACCACGCGCAGCCGGCTGTTGGTCAATCTGCTGGACAACGTCAAAAGCCGCATGCTGTGCTTCGCCAAGCAGGATGGCGTATGGGTCCGGCAGCCGCTTAGCCTGCCGGAGGATGGCGTGATCGAAATCGCCGACCAACCGTGGCAGAGCGACGTGCTGTACTACAGCTACAGCGATTTCCTGACGCCGAGCGGCCTGTACCGGCTGGACCTGGAAAGCGGCGACAGCGAATGCCTGCGCCGCCAGCCGGAGGATTTCGACCCCGCGCCCTATGTGGCCGAACAGTGGCAGGCGACAGCGCCGGACGGCGAGCAAATCCCCTATTTCGTGGTGCGCCGCCGCGATGCGCCTTTCGATGGCTCCACGCCTACTCTGCTGTATGGCTACGGCGGCTTCGAGGTGCCGATGCTGCCGCATTACATCGAAAACTTCGGTCCACACTGGCTGGCCAAGGGCGGCGCTTTTGTGCTGGCCTGCATACGCGGCGGCGGCGAGTTCGGCCCGCATTGGCACCAGGCGGCTCAGGGGCCAAAGCGCCAGGTCAGCTTCGACGACTTCATCGCGGTGGCGGAAGACCTGATAGACCGCAAGCTGACTTCGCCGGCCAAGCTGGCGATAGAGGGCGGCAGCAACGGCGGCCTCTTGGTGGGCGCGGCGATGGCGCAGCGGCCGGAGCTGTTCCAGGCCGTGGTGTGCGAAGTGCCTTTGCTCGACATGTTGCGTTACACCGAGCTATTGGCCGGCGCCAGCTGGATAGACGAATACGGCGATCCGGAAGACGAGGCCGAGCGCGCCGCGCTGGCGGCGTACTCGCCGTATCACCATCTGCGCGCCGACGCGCGTTACCCGCTGGCCCTGTTCTCCACCAGCGCCAGCGACGACCGCGTGCACCCGGGCCACGCGCGCAAGATGGTGGCCCGACTGCGCGAGCTGGGCCACGACGCGCTGTTCTACGAGACGGACGGCGGCGGCCACGCCGGCAACGCCGGCCAGGAGGACACGGCGAAAGAGCTGGCGCGGGTGCTGGTGTACCTGTACCAGAGGCTGATGTAAACCCGGTTTGCTATGGGCCCCGGCATCAGCGGTTGCCGAGGGCCTTTTGTTTGCGAGGGTGAAATGCTGTTGGCGTATTCTGGATTGTCCGACTGCCAGCGGACGGGTACCATGCTGCAACGCAGCCGTCATGAAGAGCGCGCCGCAGTGGCCGCCATGTCGGAGAAAAAGAGGAACACCATGAAATTGAAGACTTTGCTGCCGCTGGTCCTGTCCTTGAGCCTGCAAGCCGCTTGGGCGGCGCCGGCCGCCGAGCTGGATTACGGCGCCTACGGCATAGACCTGAAGGGCATAGACCATGCGGTGCGCATTCAGGACAACGTCTCGCTGTACGCCAACGGCGGCTGGATGAAGCAGGCGCAAATTCCGGCGGAGCGCACGTCCACCGGCATCGCGGAATACCTGTACGACCTGAACCAGCAGCGCGTGCGCGAGATCATCGAGCAGGCCGCGGCCAAGCCGGACACGCCGGAGGCGCGCCAGATCGCCGATCTGTACCGCAGCTTCATGGATGAGTCCGCCATCGAGAAGCGGGGCCTCGCGCCGCTGCGCGCGCAGCTGGACGCCATCGCCGGCCTGTCGTCCAGCCAGCAGGCGGTGGCCTATATGGCCAAGCTGCAAGGCCAGCCGGTGGACACGCCTTTCCATTTCTACGTGGGGCAGGATCCGAAGAACTCCTCGGCCTATCTGGCCGGCGTCAACCAATCCGGCCTGAGCATGGACCGCGATTACTATCTGGGCAAGTCGGCGGACTTCGCCAAGGCGCGCAAGGCTTATCAGGCCTATCAGGGCAAGCTGTTGGAGATGGCGGGGGAGAAGCGCGCCGCGGCGCGCGCCCAGGCGGTATTCGCGTTTGAGACCAAGCTGGCGCGCATCCAGTGGAGCAATGTCGAGAACCGCGACATCCAGAAGACCTACAACAAGGTGGCGGTGGGCGATCTGTCCAAGCGCTTGCCAGGCTATGACTGGACTGGCCTGCTGGCCGACGCCCAACTGGCCAAGGCGGATGCGATCAATCTGGATCAGCCGAGCTATTTCGCCAAACTGTCCGGCCTGCTGGCCGCCACGCCGCTGCCGGTGCTGCGCGACTACCTGACCCTGCGCACGCTGGACGCCTACGCGCCGGACCTGCCTCCGTCCTGGGCGGCCGCGCATTTCGACTTCTACGGCAAGGCGCTGGACGGCCGCGGCGCGGACCGGCCGCGCTGGAAGAAGGCGGTGTCCCTGGTCAACGAGGGCCTGGGCGAGGCGGTGGGCAAGCTCTACGTGGCCAAGTATTTCACGCCGGAAGCCAAGCGCCAGGCTGACGAGCTGGTGCACAACCTGCTCAAGGCCTACGACCAGAGCATAGACACGCTGAGCTGGATGGAGCCGGCCACCAAGCAGGAGGCGCACGCCAAGCTGGCCAAGTACACGCCCAAGATAGGCTACCCGGACAAGTGGCGCGATTACGCCGCGCTGCAGATCCAGCCGGATGACCTGGCGGGCAATGCGGCGCGCATCAGCCAGTTCAACTACCAGCGCGATGTGAAGCGGCTGGGCCAGCCGGTGGACCGCGCCGAGTGGGGCATGACGCCGCAGACGGTCAACGCCTACTACAACCCGGCCAATAACGAGATCGTGTTCCCGGCCGCCATCCTGCAATCGCCGTACTTCGATCCCAAGTTCGACCTGGCGGTCAACTACGGCAGCATAGGCGCCACCATAGGCCACGAGATCAGCCATGGCTTCGACGACCAGGGCCACCAGTTCGACGGCGACGGCAATATGCGCAACTGGTGGACGCCGGCCGACGAGAAGCATTTCTCCGAAGTGACGGCCAAGCTGGTCAAGCAATACAGCCGCTTCGAGCCGGTGAAGGGCCATCGCGTCAACGGCGAGCTGACGCTGGGCGAGAACATCGCCGACAACGCCGGCCTGGAGATCGCCTACAAGGCCTATCACATCGCCCTGGGCGGCAAGCCGGCTCCGGTGATGGACGGCATGACGGGCGATCAGCGCTTCTTCATCGCCTTCGCCCAATCCTGGCGCAGCAAGACGCGCGAAGCCGCCACGCTGCAGCAAATGGTGTCGGACCCGCATACGCCGGATCTGTATCGCCCTATCGGCACCGTCAGCAATCTGAACCCGTTCTACCAGGCCTTCGGCGTCAAGCCGGGCGACAAGATGTATCTGCCGCCGGAGCAGCGCTTCCATCTGTGGTGGTAAGCGCGATGCGTGAAAAACGGCAGGTTCCCCTGCCGTTTTTCATTTGCATCGAACGAGCTTAGAAGCTCAGGCCGGCGCCCAGATAGGCGCCGTCGGCCAGGGTGCGGCTGCGGTGGCCATCGTCGCGGCGGATGTCGAAGTAGCGGTAGCCGGCCTCCACGCTGAGCGGGCCGAACGCGTTCCAGCGCACGCCGGCGGCGTAGTCGGACACGCGGTTGACGCTGCCGCTGGCGAAGCTGGACGGCGCGTAATAGGCCTGGCCGAACAGCTTGACCTTGGGCGCGACGTTGAAGCTGGCGCGGCCGCCGATCAGCGCGGCGCTGGCGGAGCCGCTGTCCGGCGACAACGCCATCAGCTTGCCGCCGCCGGCCACGGACAGCGGGCCCAGCGGCAGCGCGAATTCCAGGCCGGCGCCGCCGGCGCTGCCCTTGTGGTCGTCGCGCAGGTAGTCGAGGTTGAGGCCGATGCCGAAGCCGTCCGGCGTGCGCTGGAACTGCTGCGTGCCGTTGCCGAAACCGGCGATGTAGTCTGCGGCTTGGGCGCCGCCGGCCAGGCCGGCGAGGGCCAGCGCGAGTGCGAGATGCTTCATGCGGTCATTCCTGTTAGGTTCAAACGCCAACAGATAGTGACCAATTCCTAAAAAACAAGTTCACGCGCGGCGCATCGGTCCGGAAAAGACAAAACCCGGCGATGCCGGGTTTGAGGGAGGCGCGCGCGAGGGCTAGCCGTTCAGCCTTTGCTCCATCGCCAGCAACATGGTTTTCAGCGCCGCCACTTCCGCCTCCAGCGCCGCCACGCGCCCGGTCAGGCCTACGTCTATCACCTCGCAGGCCTGGGCTGGCGCGGCAGCGGGCTGCGGCTCGCCGCACAGCAGATGGCACCAGCGCGCCTCGCGCTCGCCGGGCTGCCGCTCCAGCTTCATCGCCAGCGGCGGGTATTTGTCGGCCAGCGCGTTCAGCGCGGTTTCCACCTCGTCCACGCCTGAGAAGCCGTACAGGCGGCCGGAGCGGGCGCGGATCTCGGCGCTGGTCTGCGCGCCGCGCAGCATCAGCATGGCCAGCGCGGCCAGCCGCGCGCCATCTATATTCCACTCGTAATTGAGCCGGTGCTCGTACTTGGCCACCCGGCTGCCGGCCGGCATGCGCTCGGTCGCCAGCTTCTTGGCGATCAGCGCATCTAGCGCGGCGGCGATGTCGGATTCGGACAACTGCATCACCGGCTCGCGGCTGGTCAGCTGATTGCAGGCGCTGGCCAGACCGTTCAGCGTCATCGGATAAGCGTCCGGCGTCAGCGCCTGCTTTTCCGCCAGCGCGCCCAGCACGCGAACTTCCGCCGGATCGAGTTGGTGCATGTCCATATTGTTCTCCTAGGCAAGACGATACCGTGATGATGGCAGCAAATCGGCCTTTCGTCCCGCCGCGGACTCAACTTTGTTCGCCGCGCTCCAGCGCTTCCAAGCGGCGCAGCCGGCGGATTTCGCGGCGGCGGCCGTCGCGTTCCTCGTCGTCCAGCGCGCGGTACAGCGATACCGCCATGCCTATCATGATCAGCATGAAAGGCAGGGCGCTGACGATCAGCACCGCCTGCAGCGCCTTCAGGCCGCCGCTTTGCAGCAGCACCAGCGCGATGGCGGCCAGCAGCACGCCCCAGATCAGCTTGACGCGGTGGCTGGGATTCAGGCTGCCGCCGCTGCTGAACATGCCTAGCACAAAGGTGGCGGAGTCGGCCGAGGTGACGAAGAAGATCACCACCAGCAGCATGGCCAGCAGGGACAGGAAGTGTCCGCCCGGCAATTGTCCCAGCATGACGTAGAGGGCGGTGGAGACATCGGTCTTGACCGCGCCGACCAGGTCCACGCCGCCGAACAGCTGCAGGTCCAGCGCGGTGCCGCCGAAGGCGGAGAACCAGACGAAGCTGGCCAGGGCCGGCACCAGCAGCACGCCGACCATGAATTCGCGTATGGTGCGGCCGCGCGAGACGCGGGCGATGAACATGCCGACAAACGGCGCCCAGGTGACCCACCAGGCCCAATAGAACAGCGTCCAGCTGGCCATCCAGTCGCCCTGGCTGAACGGGCTCATGCGCAGGCTGGCGCTGGTCAGATTGCCCAGGTAGTCGCCCAGCGTGGTGGTGAACGTATCGAAGATGAAGCCGGTGGGGCCGAGCACCACCACGGCCAGAAACAGCAGGATGGCCAGCGCGATGTTCAGATTGGACAGCCACTTGATGCCGCGCGACAGGCCGGTCAGGGACGACAGCATGAACAGCGCGGTGGCGACCACCACGATGGCCGCGGTCAGCCAGTCAGAAGGCGCGACGCCGAACAGCATCTGCAGGCCGCTCTCGATCTGCAGCGCGCCGAAGCCCAGCGTGGTGGCCACGCCGAACACGGTGGCCAGCACGGCCAGCACGTCGATGGCCACGCCTATCGGGCCGTCCACGCGGCTGCCCAGCAGCGGGCGGAAGGCGGCGCTGATCAGCCCCTTCTGGCCGCGGTTGAACTTGAAGTAGGCCAGCGCCAGCGCGGTCATGCTATACACCGCCCACGGGTGCAATCCCCAGTGGAAGAACACGTGGCGCATGGCCAGCCGCGCGGCCTCGGCCGATTCCGGCGCGGTGGATGCGCTGGCTGGCCTGGCGAAGTGGGACAGCGGCTCGGCCACGCCCCAGAACACCAGGCCTATGCCCATGCCGGCGGAAAACAGCATGGCGAACCAGCTCATGCGCGAGAACTCCGGCTCCTCGTCTTCCTTGCCCAGCCGGATATGGCCGAAGCGGCCGAAGGCCAGGTAGAGCGCGAACAAGAGGAAGCCGAACACCGATAATAGATAGAACCAGCCGAAGCGGGCGATCGTGAAGTTCAGCCATTGGGAAGCGGCGCTCGCCATGTGCTCGGGGGCGACGACGCCCCATAGCGCGAACAATACGGCGAGCAAAAGCGATAAACGTAAGACCATCGGGACTCCTGTGTAGACGGCGCGGCCCCGCGCGGGGCTGGCTGCCGTGATGGATGGCGGTGGGCAAGGCGCGGCGCGGCCGCGGGCGAAGCCGGCGAGAACCGGCGTGAAGGCCCCGCCCGGGCAAGAGCCGCAGGCAGGCGGGGCGGTCAGCATAGGTGGATAGGTCCGCGTGAATCAGGGCGGATGGGTCCGGTTAGGTCGTAGGCCTGTGCTGGAATAATTGAATAAAATCAAACAATTGCTTTTTAGCTTATCATTATTAGCGTTTTCTTGTAAAGGCTGGCGGGGCTAGTTTGGGCGATGGGGGCGGTCAGCGGCGGCGGCTTGACAGCGCGCGCCGGCTTGGCCAACCTGTCGCGCATTGTGGAATGCAGACGGCTGGGGACGGATATGATTCGAGTGGATATTTTGCTGGTGGAACAGGGGCTTGCCGCCTCGCGCACGGCGGCGCAGAACCTGATCGCCGCCGGCCGCGTCAGCTGCGAGGGCGCGCCGGTGAGCAAGCCGAGCCAGAAGTTTCCGCCGCACGCCAGTTTTGCCGTGGTGGCAGATGAGGCCGACCGCTACGTCTCGCGCGGCGGATTGAAAATGCAGGGCGCGCTGGCCGCCGCCGAGCTGGACGTGGCCGGCTGGACCGCGCTGGATGTGGGCCAGTCTACCGGCGGCTTTACCGATTGCCTGCTGCAGGCCGGCGCGCGCCGCGTGGTGGGGGTCGATGTCGGCCACGATCAGTTGCATGCGCGGATGCGGGAGGACGCGCGGGTGCGCTACTTCGAAGGCGTCAACGCGCGCGCGCTGGACCGCGCGGCCCTGCTGGCCGCCAACGAGGGCGACGGCTTCGATTTGACGGTGTGCGATGTGTCCTTTATCTCTTTGAGCCTGGTGCTGCCGTCGGCCCTGCCTTTGCTGAAGCCGGGCGGCCGACTGCTCAGCCTGGTCAAGCCGCAGTTCGAAGTCGGGCGCGAGGGCTTGTCGAAAGGCGGCATCGTGCGCGACGAAACTCTGTACCCGCAGGTGAAGGACAAAATCAACCGGGTGTTGGACGAGCAGGCCATGCGGGTGCTGGCTTGGTTCGACAGCCCGATCAAGGGCGGCGACGGTAATCACGAGTTCTTCGTGCACGCCGAGCGGCGCTGAGCAAACGACAAGGCCCGCGGGAGGCGGGCCTGTGGGCGAATAAACGCGGCGGCGCTTAGTCTACGCTGATGTCGTCGTCGTCCAGGCTGCGCACCACCAGCACCGGCAGCGCGCTGCGGCGCAGCAAGTCTTCGGCGAAGCTGCCGAGGAACAGATGGGCCAGGCCGCTGCGGCCGTGGGTGCCCAGCACGATCAAATTGGCTTGCTGCGCGCCGGCGTAGGCCAGCAGCAGGTCGGCCAGGTCCTGGCCGCCTTCCCAGCTTTTCTCCATATGGCTGATCACATGGGCCAAGCCGGCATTGCGGGCGATCTGCTGCGCGCGGGCCAGGGCTTCTTCGCCCTGCTTCAGCACCAGGTCGTAACCGGGGTCGCCGGCGTAGACGCCCAGGCTGTCCACCGCCAGGTCGCGCAGGCTGGCGATATGCACCAGGGTCAGGCGGGAGTCGGCGAACTTGGCCAGGCGAATGGCTTCGTTCAGGGCTTTGTCGGAATTGTTGCTGCCGTCTATCGCGGCGATGATGTGGCTGTACATCGGCTGCTCCTTGGCATACATCTGCTTGGTGGGATGACTTCAGCATACTGCGGCATGGCCGGATTTGTCTTGCCGGGCGCGCGCGGGGGTTGATCCAGAGCAATGAAACGAAAACCGCTGGATGGCGAGGAATGCCTGTGGATAAGCCACGCTGTCGACGCGCGCCCCTCCCCCTTCGGCCCGGGGTTTCTCGGGCCGTTGGGGTCGCCTGGGGTGGTCAGGGGGCTGGCGAGACAGCCCCCTGACACGGAATCGCCTTGAAAATCATCGTCCGCGCAGCGGACGCCGTGGCGGCTGACAGAGTCGGTCAGACCAAGAACCCCAGGTACTGCCGCTCCCAGGCTGTGACCTGGCGGTGGTAATCGTTCAGCTCCACCTCCTTCACCGCCAGATAGGCGCGGCTGAACTCGGCGCCGAACAGCGATTCCGCCGCGTCGCCCTCGGCCATCGCGGCGCAGGCGGCGTCCAGCGTGGACGGCAGGCTGGCGGCCTGCTGTTTGAATACATTGCCGTGCACGGCTTCGTCCGGCGTCAATTCCCGCTCGATGCCGGCGAGGCCGGCGCCCAGGCTGGCCGCCAGCGCCAGATAGGGGTTGGCGTCGCAGCCGGGCAGGCGGTTCTCCACGCGGCGCGCTTCCGGACTGGACACCGGCACCCTGAGGCCCACCGAGCGGTTGTCCAGGCCCCAGCTTAGGTTGACCGGCGCCGCCATGCCCTTGACGAAGCGGCGATAGGAGTTGGGGTTGGGGCAGAACAGCGGCATCAGCTGCGGCAGGCAGCGCTGCAGGCCGGCGATGAATTGGAAGAATTCCGGGCTTTCCGAGCCGTCGGCGCGGCTGAACACATTGCGGCCCTGGCGGTCCACCAGGCTTTGGTGGATGTGCATGGAGCTGCCGGGCTGCCCGGGCAGCGGCTTGGCCATGCAGACGGCGCTGAGGCCGTGCCGCTGGGCGATTTCCTTCAGCGCGGTCTTGAACATAAAGGTGGCGTCGGCCAGCCGCAGCGCGTCGCCGTGCTTCAGATTGATTTCGAACTGGCTGGGGCCCATCTCGTGGACGCAGGTGTCGGTTTCGATGCCCAACAACTCGCAAGCTTGGTACAGCTCGTCGAAGAAGGCTTCCAGCTCGCCCAGCGCGGAGAAGCCGAAGGCGTCGAAGCCGGTTTCGCGGCGGCCGCTGGGCAGTTGGGGCGGCAGGAAGGGCTGCGCCGGGTCACCGTGGGCGGCGAACAGGTAGAACTCCAGCTCCGGGGCGACGATGGGCGTCCAGCCGCGGGCGGCGTAGCGTGCCAGCAGGGCCTTGAGCACCGAGCGCGGCGCCAGCGGCGACAGGCTGCCGTCATGGTCCACGCAGTCGCAAATCACCATGGCGCGCGGCGTCCTGGCCCACGGCACCGGCCTGAGCGTGCCGAAGTCCGGCGTCAGCGTGACGTCCGGGTCATGCTCGCCGTAGAAGCTGTAGTCGGGGAACTCGCCGACGCAGCTTTGCAGCGGCACCGCGCGCGCGATGCGCAGCTGCTGCCCCTGGATGAAGGCGGGGGCGGGCAGCGTCTTGCCACGGGCGAAGCCGTGGACGTCGGGGAAGGCGAGTTCCACATCCCTCGCCTTGCTCTGTTGCAGCCATTCGATGAGGCCTGCCGGCATGCGGGCATCAGACATACGTTTCTCCACTGAAGCGTGCTGGGGTTCCTGTCTGTCCTCAGTTTTTTTTCTTGCTTTCATGGAGCGTGCGCCCGCGACCATTATGCCAGCCGCAACGGCGGCGGCAAGTCTGTCGATTGTTTTACAGTCTGAACCGGCCTACCGTCTGGTGCAGCATGGCGGCCTGCTGATCGATGGCGCGCACCGCCGCCACCGCGTTGCTGACCGAGTTCTGCGTTTCTTCCACCACGCCGGCCACCTGTTCGACATTGCCGGCGATATTGGTGCCGGCCTGGCTTTGCTCGCCCATGGCCACCACCACGTTGTGCACATGCTCCAGCGCCGTGCTGGCCTGCAGGCTGATGGCCTCCAGCGTGTCGGCCGCCTGTTTCACCTGGTCCACGCCTGCCTGCACCGCCGGACGGATTTCATCCATGCGGCCGGCCACATTGCCGGTTTCGTCTATCACGGCCTGCACGATATTGCTGATTTCGTCGGTGGCGCTGGCGGTGCGCTCGGCCAACTTGCGCACCTCGTCCGCCACCACGGCGAAGCCGCGGCCCATTTCCCCGGCGCGGGCGGCCTCGATCGCCGCGTTCAGCGCCAAGAGATTGGTCTGGTTGGCGATGTCGCGTATGGTCTCGGCGATGCTGCTGATGCTGCGGCTGCGCTCGGCCAGCTGCGCCACCATGTCGCTGGCGCCGTGCACCTGATCGGAGATGCGCCGTATGCCGTCGGCGGCGTGGTCGGTCAGCGTCTTGCCGTGGCGCGCCATGTCGGCGGCGTCGCGCGCGCCGGCCTCGGTGTCGCGCGTGCTGGCGCTGACGTGGTCTATGCTGACCGACAGCTGTTCGATGGCGGCGGCGGCCGAGGTGGTGGAGGCGCTGGCCACGCCGGACACCTCGTGCACCTTGTCCATGTCCCGAGTCAGCTCGCGGCAAGAGTGGTTGATGCTGGCGGTGGCGCGGCCTATCTCGTCTATCATGCCGCGCAGCTTGCCGCGCATGTCGCCCATGGCGCCGAGCAGGCTGTCCTGCCCGCCCTTGACCTGGATGTCCACGCTGAGGTCGCCGTCGGCGATGGCTTTCACCACCTGCGCGGCGTAAGCGGGTTCGCCGCCCAGCGAGTTCAGTATCGAGCGCGACATCCAGCCCACCAGCGCGCCTAGCACCACCACGCAGGCCACGGCCACCGCCAGCAGGGTGCGCGCCTGCTGCCAGAACAGCTGGTCGATGTCGTCGATGAAAATGCCGGTGCCCACGCTCCAGCCCCAGGGGTCGAAGCGGAACACGCCGTTCAGCTTGGGGAATTCCTCAGCGCTGTCGCCGCGCTTTGTCTGGATCACCATCACGCCGTAGTGGTCCTTTTGCATGGCATCTTCATAGGCCTGCACCGTGGTGCGGCCGTCCGGCAGCTTGCTGCCCATGTCCACCTTGCCGACGCGAGCCTTGCTGGGATGGAACAGCACCAGATTGTCGCGGTTGCGGCCGAAGAAATAGATGTCGTCGACGCGCAGCGCGGACAGGGCGGCGATGGCCTGCTTCTGCGCCTCGGCGCGCGGCATGCCCTGGGTTTCCAATTGCTGGAAATGGCTGAGGGAGTTTTCCGCCATTTTCAGCAGATGCACGATCTGCTCGCGCTTCTCTTGGTGCAGGGTGGCGCGGGTGGACAGCAGCGCGAGGGTGGAGAGGCCAAGCAGCGCCAGCAGGCTGGCGGCGATGATGATGATCAGGCGGGTATTCAGCTGCATGTTCGACACTCTGTGGGTGGGGACGAATCCGCCGCATGGGCGGAAGCGCCCACGGGCCCGAAGGCCGCGGGCGCCGACTGATTATGCTTTTTTGTTGTTACAGTCTAGTCGAGAGTCAAAACATCAACATTAGAACTTTCCCGCATATCCTACCGCGGGGAGGCGGCGCAAGGCAGGCGACCGCTGCGGATGGCGGCGTCGAACAGCGCGTAGTCTTTTTCCACCTGGTCGGCGTAGGCCAGGGCGTAATCGGCTAGCGCCAGATCGAATTTGTCGGACTGTCCCAGGTAGCCGGCGATCTCGGCCGCGCAGCCGCCGGACTTGGCGTGAGCGCGCGCCAGCGTCCAGGCGCAAGCCTGGCCGTAGCTGGCCAGCTCGTCGGCATTGGCGAAAGTTTCCAGCGCCGGCGCGGCTTTCATGTCGCGCAGCTGGCGCACGTAGAAGTGGCGGTCGTCCGCGCTGCGGGTCCAGCCCAGGAACAGGTCGCTGGTGGCCTGCATCAGGCGCTGGCCGAACACCACGCGCTTGCCCTGGTTGCCGTGCACACATAGCTGGGTGAACGGCTCCAGCACCGAGGCGCGGGCCTCTTTCAGCTGCAGGAACAGCGGCTGGTCGTAGTCGTCCTGCAGCAGCAGCACCAAGCAGCGGGTGCCGACGCTGCCGACGCCCACCACCTTGAACGCCGCGTCCACCAGGCGGAAACGCTGCAGCAGCTCGCGCCGGTCTTCCTTCAAGGTGCCTATGTAATGGTCCAGCATGCCCTGTACCTTGGCCAAGCTGTCCGCGCCCAGCCAGTCGTCGCAGGCGGCCAGCGGGCCGTCGTGGTCGTCCAGGTGGAAGATCACCGGCGGGTTGTCGCGCAGCCGCAGCGCGCCGTCCTCGCTGTCGGTCATTTTGGGCAGCAGCCGCTCCTGGGTTTGGCCGCGCGCCTTGTCGGCCACTTTTTGCAGCTGCTGGCGCATGTTCTCGTCGGTGGCGCGGGACAGCAATTGGTCGAAACCGACGCGGCAATACCACAGGTCCAGCTGGCTCATTTGCGAGAAGGCCTGCAGACGGCGGCGGTAGGTGGAGGCCAGCCGCAACACGGTGTCGCGCGCGGCGGTGTCGCCGAAGCCGCGGCCGCGGCAGGCCAGCGCCAGGCTGACTGCCAGCCGCTTGACGTCCCATTCCCATGGGGCGGGGTGGGTCTCGTCGAAGTCGTTGATGTCGAAGACCAGCTGCCGTTCAGGCGAGGCGAAGAAGCCGTAATTCATCAGGTGGGCGTCGCCGCAGATTTGCAGGCGCAGGCCGCTGTCCGGGCCGGCGGCCAGATCGGCGGCTTGTATCATGGCCGTGCCGCGGAAGAAGGCGAACGGCGAGGCGCGCATGCGGGCATAGCGCAGGGGCGCCAGCGCCGGCACGCGGCCTTGCGAGCTGGACTCCACCAAGGCGACCACGTCTCGTTGCGGCGCCAGCGAGCACTCGGCTTGGCGGGCGCGGGAGCAATGTTGACGGCGGGCTTTGCCGTCGGCGTAGTGTTGTTCGTATTTGAGGTGGGGGACTGTCGACATCTAACGGGCCTGCGATGGATGAGGAGACGGATAGTGTAAACGTTGCCGCGGGTGGGTTCTGTCTGAAATCGTTCGGCTTTACCCACAGATTGTCCTGAAATTATCCACACTGTTCACAGGGCGCTGTGGATGAAATCATTTGCCCACAGTCTCCTATTGTTTTATGCACAGAGTTTTCCTGAATTATCCAAGCTGCCCACAGCGCGGCGGCGATTTGTCGATTTATTCACAGCGGCCGGGCGCCGCACTGGCGCAGCAGGCGCTTCCAGGCTGGGCTCAGCGGCAGGCCGTTCAACTCGACTTGCAGTTTGCTGCCTGCGCCTTGCGGCAGGATATCCACCGCGGTGCCGGAGGCGTCGCTGACCGGGTTGCGCATGCGCAGGCTGTGGCTGCCATCGCTGGCGTCCTGGCGTTCGATGAAATCGGCGGGGATATGCAGCTTGCCCAGGCCTTTTTGCAGGCAATCGGCGATTTCGGCCGGCGTGCGGCTGGAGGCGAAACCAGGGGCGGAACCGGCGGCGAACAGCGGTTGCTGAGCGGTCAGGGCCAGAAGGCACAATAGGGCGAGGGGGCGGGACTTGAACATCGAATGCGGCGCTGCGGTTGGTGGGCAATGCCGTTTGGTGCGCCTGCCGCCGCCATCGGTTCCGGCCGCGGCGGCGGCAAGTGTTAAGCGATGTTACGCGAAACGGTCGCCGGGTTGACAGCGGCGCAGGAAGGCCAGCATGTCGGCCACGCGAGCTTCGCCTTCGGCCGGCGCCCAGGCGGCCATCTCGGCCGCGGACTGCGGCAGATAGGGGCCGCGCTTGATTTCGAACACCACGCTGCCCGGTTCCAGCGAAATCACCGAGTGCCAGGCGCCGGCGGGCATCTCGAACACGCGCGCGCCGCCCTCGCCCAGGCGATGGCGGGCGACGACGGTTTCGCCGGCGGCGTCGAACTCTATCCAGTCCAACGCGCCAGCCAGCATGATCAACAGCTCGGGGCTGTTGGCGTGGCGGTGCGGGCGCACGTAGGTATCCGGCTCCATGGCGATGGCCAGGCGCTGGATGTCGTCCTCCAGTTGTTCGTGCAAATTGTGGTGGGCGCGCAGGCGCGGCGCGGCGGCGGCCTTGGCGGATAGTTCGGCCAGAGTTTCGTTGGTTAGGGTTTTCATGTGTTTGGCAAAACGCGCTTGTGAGGCAAAGGGGGAGATTATCGCGTGAAATGAGAGGGATGTCTGATATCGCGATAGCGGAGGCGGCAACAAGGAAGAAGCGCGCGGGAAAATTTCAATTAATGATCTTGGCATTGAAAATGCCACATGAAGAACAATTTGAGTGTGAGCCGCTCCGTCTCCGCGAGACGAGCAAATTTCACGCAGGCCTGAGCGGAGGGGCGCGTGCCAATAAAAATGCAGAGGAACATCAAATTGAAAGCAAATACAAATGTGCTGCTGGCGCTGTTGGCTGGCGTTTTCGGTTTTGCCTCCCCGGCGCAGTCTGCGACAAGCGCAACCGATTCGGCGCAGGCCCCGTTCAGCGTGCCCTTGACGAAGCAAGCCAATGGCTTTGTCGCGGTCAAGGCGCGGCTCAATGGCGTGGATGGTCGCTTCTTGCTTGATAGCGGCGCGTCGATGACCTGCGTGGACCGCAAGCAGGCGGCCCGTTTCGGTTTGGAAAATGAAGGGACAGCGCAAACCTCGCATGGGTCCGCCGGGGCAACGGAGATAAAGCGGGTAGCCGACAAGCAGTTGGAATGGGGCGGCAGATTGGCGGCAGACAAGTTGGCGGTGTATCTGACGGATTTCGACGCGATCAACCAAGGCTTGGCCGAGGAAGGGATTGCCGCGGTGGACGGCGTCATCGGCATGGATGTGCTGTCCGCGCAACATGCGGTGCTGGATTATGGACAACAGCAGTTGCGCTTGCGAAATGATGCCGCGCCGGCAGAGGCTTTTGATCGCTTGCCTCTGACGTCGCTGGGCGGCAAGCAACTGATGGTGGAGGGGGTGATCAACGGCGTGAAAGGGCGCTTCATCATCGATACCGCAGCGGGCGGAACATTCGCCACCGATGACGCGCACGCCGACAAGTTTCATCTGATCCGGCAAGCTGGCGCGGATCAGGTTCATGGCGTCGGCGGCAGCGTCGAAAGTCATTTTTACTTATTGGACAACTTGCAGCTGGGTCCGCGTTTCACGCTACGGCAGCAGAAGGTGGTGACCTTGGATTTGGCCGGAGTGAACGCCTCCTTGAAAGCCAAAGGGCTGGCGGAGGTGGATGGCTTGCTTGGCGCCAATGTGCTGAACCAGGGGGAGGCCGTTTTTGACATCGGGCAACAGGCTTTGCAGCTCAAGCCGTTGATTTGATTTTGTGCCTGAGCCGGGCGGCCCTTCGGGGCCGTTTTTCGCCCCCGGCTTCCCGCAGAAATAGCCGCTGCCGCAATGAAAGACGACGGGTTCTGATTCTCCCGGCGGCAAAAAACGGTAGCGCATCTCAGCGCTGACGCGCCGAAGCAGATCTCAGGATATGCGGCGCGCGGAGGCTTTGCCGGCAACGGGTAGCGCGGGGTGGCCATGGGCCAACCCGCGCTACGGAACTGGATAAGGGGATGATTCGGCGGGAACCCGCTGGGAGGCTTAGATCCACGCCGCCAGCAGCCCCCTCTCCTCTTGAGGGAGAGGGGCCGGGGGAGAGGGGTCTTATTGTCGTACCTGCCCATCCCCGAGCACGATCCACTTCTGGCTGGTCAGGCCGTTGAGGCCGACCGGGCCGCGGGCGTGGATCTTGTCGGTGGAGATGCCGATCTCGGCGCCCAGGCCGTATTCGAAACCGTCGGCGAAGCGGGTGGAGGCGTTGACCATCACGCTGGCGGAGTCCACCTCGCGCAGGAAGCGGCGCGCGCGGCCATAGTCTTCGGTGACGATGGCGTCGGTGTGGTGGCTACCCCACTCGTTGATGTGCTCGATCGCGTCATCCATGTCCTTGACCACCTTGACCGCCAGGATGGGCGCCAAGTATTCGGTGGCCCAGTCTGCCTCGCTGGCCGGCGCGACCTTGTCGCCCAGGATGATGCGGGTGCGTTCGCAGCCGCGCAGCGCCACGCCTTTTTCCCAATAGGCCTCGGCCAGGCGCGGCAGCATGAATTCGGCGAAGGCCGTATGCACCAGCAGCGTTTCCATGGTGTTGCAGGTGCCATAGCGGTGGGTTTTGGCGTTCAGCGCGATGTTGAAAGCCTTGTCCGGATTGGCGGTGTCGTCGATGTAGACATGGCAGTTGCCGTCCAGGTGCTTGATCACAGGCACGCGCGCCTCGGCGCTGATGCGCGCGATCAGCCCCTTGCCGCCGCGCGGCACGATCACGTCCACGTATTCCGGCATGGCGATCAGTTCTCCCACCGCGGCGCGGTCCGTGGTTTCCAGCACCTGCACCGCCTCAACCGGCAGTCCGGCCACGCGCAGGCCTTCGTGCACGCAGGCGGCGATGGCCTGGTTGCTGTGGAAAGCCTCGGAGCCGCCGCGCAGGATGGTGGCGTTGCCGGACTTCAGACACAGGCCGGCGGCGTCGGCGGTGACGTTGGGGCGCGCTTCGTAGATGATGCCCACCACGCCCAGCGGCACGCGCATCTTGCCCAGCTGGATGCCCGAAGGGCGGTAGCTCATCTCGCTGACTTCGCCCACCGGGTCCGCCAGCGCGGCGATCTGGCGCAGGCCTTCGGCCATGGCCTGCACGCCCTTGGCGCTGAGGGTCAGCCGGTCCAGCATCGCCTCTTCCAGGCCGGCCGCGCGCGCGGCGTCAAGGTCCGCCTGGTTGGCGGCCAGCAGCTTGTCCTGATCGCGAATGATGGCGTCGGCGATGGTCATCAGCGCGGCGTTTTTCTGTTGGGTGTCGGCGCGGGCCAGCAGCCGCGACGCCTTGCGCGCGGCCTTGCCCAGTTGCTGCATGTATTGCTTGACGTTCATGACGGATGGCCCTGGTTTCAGTCGATTTATGGATTGTTTGCAGCTTAAACCAAAGCCGGACAAGGAGCCAGCGGTCGGCTGCGGTGGATTGGCTATTGTCCGGCAGGCGGTTCGCGCCAGCGCTCGGCCGGCACCAGCACCGGGGCGGACGGCTGTTCGACGAAGTGCGGCGACATGATCTGCACCCCGAACTCATTGAAGGCGTCCACGATCTGGGCGTGCAGTTGATCGCGCAGCCGCGGCGGCAGCGCGTCCGGCAGCGCCTTGGCCTGCAGCTCGTATTCGATGTAGAAATCCTGCAGCGCCAGCTTGCGCACTTGCGGCGGGGTGGACGGGTCTATGCCGGGCGTGCGCCGCGCCGCCAACTCCAGCAGCGCCTCCACCTGCCGCCACGGGGTGTCGTAGCCTATGGTGACGCGGGTGGCGATCATCGGACCGGCCGCCTCGCGGTGGCGGCTGTAGTTGTTGACCTGGCCGCCCACCGCCACCGCGTTGGGGATGGTGATTTCGTAGCCCTGGCCGGTGATCAGCTTGGTGGACAGCGCGGACAGCTCGCTGACGGTGCCCTCCACCTCGCCTATCTTGACGTAGTCGCCGGGCCGCAGCGCGCGGGCGTAGATCAGCACCAGGCCGCTCATCGCATGGTTCATCAGGCCGGCCGAGCCCAGGGTGACCATCAGGCCGAAGAACACGCTGACGCCCTTGAAGGCGTCGCTGCCGGCGCCGGGCAGGTAGGGATAGGCGACGATCAGCGCGAACAGCCACAGGATGAAGGCCGCCAGCCGGCGCGTGGCGCCCACGGTTTCGGCGTGCAGGCCAGGCAGTTCCAGCTGGCCGCGCTCCACGGCGCGGAACAGCAGCATCAGCGCGCGGCTGGCCAGCCGGGTCAAGAGGAAGATCACCGCCACGCTGGCGAGGCCGGGCAGGGCGGACAGGATGTCGTCGGCCAGGGTGGACAGCAGCTGCCACAGCGACTGGCCGAGCTTGCGGCCCAGCGGCCGCGTGGCGGGAAAGCGGCCCAGGGTGTAGCTGAGCCAGACGTAGCCGGCCACCAGGGCGGATAGCAGCGCGGTGATGTCCACCAACTGGCACTCGGCCGCGCGCAGAAAACGCACCACGTCGAAACGGCCGGCCAGCCAGGGCAGCCGGCCCAGCGGCTGCCGTTCCAGCCGCCGGCGGGAGGCGGCGCGGAAACGGGCGATCAGCGTCAGGGAGGCGATGAACAGCGCGGCGGCCAGTAGCGCCAGCAGCACAGCCTTGGCCATTTGCTCGGGCGAGCGCTGCTCCAGAGCCAGCAGGCGTAAATCGTTCAGCCGCGCCTGCGCGCGCGCGGCGGCCTGCTCCAGCGTCAGCTGGTCGCCGGGGTCCAGATCGCCGTCCAGCAGGGTGAACAGCGGCTTGCCGTTGATGCTGAGCGCCATGCCGCGCAGGCGCGGATCGGCCAGCGGCGCGGCCTTGACCGGTTGCGCCAGGTCGGGAGCCTCCAGCTCGCGTATGCGCTCCAGGGTACGCTGCAGGCGCTGTTCCGGCGTCAGCCCGGCCTGTCGCGCCAGAAAGACGAAGACGGGCCGGTTATCCAGCTCCAGCGTGCGCGCGGAATCGGCAGGGGACGGATTGGCGCGCGGCTCGGCGGCCAGGGCCGGCAGGCACAGCAAGAACAGCAGGCAGAAGCGGAGCAGGGTCATGATTTCTCCATGACGTTTGGTTTGGCTCCATCATCGCACGGTGCCGGCCGCTTGGCACGGTTCAGGCTTGGCGCATCGCCGGCTGGTAGCCTTTGGGCGAGAAGCGCAGCGTGGCGAGCAGCAGCAGGGCCACCGCCGCCGCCAGCGCCAGCCAGGCCAGCTGGAAGCTGGCGGTGAGGTCGCGCAGCCAGCCGGCGAAGAAGGGCGCGCAGGCGGCTATCAAATATCCCACGCCCTGGACGAAGGCGGTCAGCCGTCCGGCGGCTTGGCTGTCTTCCAGGTGGGACAGCGTCAGGATCATGCTCAGCGGGAACAGCCCGCCCACGCCGAGGCCCAGCAGCCCCACCGCCAGCAGCATCCAGCCGCCGGGCAATGCCACCATGCCCAGCAGGCCGGCCAGCGTGGCCAACAGCGTCAGCGCCAGCCAGCCGCGCAGGTCGGCGCTGCGCGCGGACAGGGCGGGCAGGGTCAGGCCGGCCAGCACTTCCATGCCGGTCATATAGCTGAGCATCAAGCCGCCCTGCTGGCCGCTCCAGCCCTGCAACACGAAGAAGGGCGGCAGCCAGGCCAGCGAGCAGGTGTAGACGGCGGTGCCCAGGCCGAAGAAGACGGCGAGCAGCCAGGCGCGCGGCAGGCGGGCGAAGCCGCCGGTTGGCGCGGCTAAGCCTGTCTGATAAGCCCCGTCTGGCGAGTGCCGCCACCACAGCGCGCAGGCCAGGGCGGCCGGCAGAGCCCAGACCGCCAGGCCCCAGTGCCAGCGGCCGCTGGCCTGGGCCAGCCAGGGCGCGCCAGCCGCCGCCAGCGAGGCGCCGCCCATGATGGCGGTGACGTAGAGGCCCATAAGCAGCGAGACGCGCTCCGGGAAATGGCGCTTGATCAGTCCAGGCAGCAGGGACTGGGCCAGCGCGATGCCGCAGCCGGCCAGCAGGGCGGTGGCCAAGAGCGCCGGGTAGCCGGGCGGCGACAGCCGCAGCGCGCAGGACAGCAGGATCAGCAGCAGCGCCAGCAGCACGCCGCGCCGCGCGCCCAGCCAGGCTTCCAGCCGGCCGCCGGCAAAGGCGCCCGCGCCCATGGCGGCGATGGGTAGGGTGGTGAGCAGGGCGGCATCGCTGAAGCGGATGCCGGTGGCCTGGCGTATGGGCTCCAGCAACGGGCCGACGGCGGCCAGGCCGGGGCGCAGATTGAGGCCGACCAGCACGATGGCCAGCGCGAGAGCATGGGGACGGGAAGCGGAGGGATGCATGGCGTTCTCCTGGAAGGGCGGCGGGCAAGCCGGGGGCTGCCGGCGCCGCGGCGTCGGTGGGAAAAGGCGGAAACGGGCGGGGGTCAGTCCGGCGTTTCGCCGGGCTGGGCCAATAGCCAGTGTTTGAGCAGCGCCGCCAATTGGGCGCGCTGTTCGGGCGCCAGCGGCGCGAGGGCGTCTTCCATGGCGGCCACATGGCCTTCCAGCGCGCGGTCGGTCAAGGCCAGGCCGGCATCGGTCAAGCGGATGCGCAGCGCGCGTCGGTCTGTGGGGTCTGGGTGGCGCGTCAACCAGCCGGCGGCCTCCAGCCGGTCCAGCCGCTTGCTGACGGCGCCGGAGGTGAGCAGCAGGCTGGTGTAGAGATCGGTGGGGCAGAGGCCGTCGCCGCCGTCGGCGCGGCGCAGCGTGGCCAGCACGTCGAATTCGCCGTCTTTCAAGCCGAAGCGTTCGAAGTTGTCGGCCAGACGTTTTTGCAGATGGATCAGCAAGCGGCCCAGCCGGCCGACTACGGCCATGCCGGAGCAGTCGAGGTCGGGGCGGGCCTGCCGCCATTGGCCGAGTATCAGGTCTATCTTGTCCATGACTTCATCATGGCATGATTTTATCTTCCATGGAAGTTATTTCCGCGGAAGATAGGTCTAGTGCGCTTCGGGCTGCATCTTGGCCAGCTCCGCCGCGCGCTCGGCGGTGGCGCGCAGCGCGCAGTCGGCGCCGACGATGGCTTCCGAGCTGCCGCCGTCCGGATCGACGTAGGCCTGGCAGTTGGCGTCGCGGTATTGCAGCCACAGCTTTTGCGCGGCCAGCAGGCGCGGCTTGCGTGTGGCCGACAGCTGCTCCATCAGCTTTTGGTAGTTGGCGTTCAGCAGCTTGTCCTGCTTGGCGTGTTCGGCGGCGATGCAGTCCAGCATGGCGATGGTGCTGGCCGCCTGGTTCATGCACTGGTCGTAGTCGGCGCTGTACAGCGCGGCCTCGTCGCCGCAGGCAAAGACTGGAGTGGACAGCAGGCCGAGCAGCGCGGCGGCGAGGAAGGAGCGAAGAGTCATGGCGTGTTTTAGGGGTCGGAAAAAGCGAAAGGCGCCCGCGTGGGGCGCCTCACTATAGCAGAAGCCGGGCCGGGGTCAGAGCGCCAGCGCGGCGGTCAGGTCGCCTGGCGGCTGGGCGCCGCGCGCGCGGAAGGCCTGGTTGCGCACCTTGACGCCCTCCAGCTCCGGCAGGCCGTGCAGACGGCTGATGAAGCGGATGATGGAGGTGGTGTCGTAGAAGGTGTGGTCGACATGGCCCTTCTTGGCGAACGGCGACACCAGGATGGCCGGAATGCGGCTGCCCGGTCCCCAGCGATCGCCCTTGGGCGGAGCCACGTGGTCCCACCAGCCGCCGTTTTCGTCGTGGGTGATGATGACCACCATATTCTTCCATTGCGGGCCGCTCATCAGGTGCTGCAGCACATTGGCCACGTGGCGGTCGCCGCTTTCCACGTCGGAGTAGCCGGCGTGCATGTTCAGATTGCCCTGCGGCTTGTAGAAGGCCACCGCCGGCAGCTTGCCGGCCACCGCGTCGGCGATGAAGCGGTTGCTGATCGGGCTGTCGCCCAGGCCGCCGTCGAGCAGGTGTTTTTCGCGGGCCTGGCTGCCGGGCGCGTAATTCTTGAAGTAGTTGAACGGCTGATGGTGGTACTGGAAGTTAGGCGTATCCGGGCCGCCCTTGCCTTCCAGCGCCGCCTGCCAGCTGCCGCCGTACCAGGCCCAGCTGACGCCCTGGCGAGACAGCAGGTCGCCTATGGTGTCGTAGGTTTGCGGCGGCAGGGTGCCAGCGTCTGCCGGGTCGGCGTAGCGCGGGTCGCCGCCTTCGGCCGGCTTGATGTAGCTGGGCTGGAACGGCGGGGCCATGGTGTTGACCGCGTAGCCGTCCGGCGTGATGGCGCCGTTGTTGACGAACTTGGGCGGGCCGTCCATCGCCGAGCTCGGTTCTTTCAGTTTCAGTTTGTAGCCTTGCGGGCCGTCGTCCAGCACGGCGATCTTCTTCGCCGCCGCGGTGTCCTTGGCGTGGAAGTATTCCGGCGTGCGGGCCGAGATCAGGAACTGGTGGTTCAGATAGGAGCCGCCGAAGGCCGCCATGAAGAAGTTGTCGCACAGCGTGTATTGCTGGGCGATTTTCCATTGGTTGAGGTTCTTGGCGGTTTCGCTGTAATAGCCCATCACCAGCGCGCCGGAGTCGGCCCAAGCGACGAACTGGTCGTTCTTGCCGCCGTTGATCTGCATCTGGTTCTGGTAGAACAGATGCCACAGGTCGCGGGTGATCACGGCTTCCGGCAGCGGCTGGCCCTCGGCGTCCTTCAGCGGGAAGGGGCCGTTGGGCAGGTTCTGGATCTTGTTCTCGTCTATCAGATAATACTTGCCGCCCACGGTCTGGCCGCGCTGCACCATGCCGCCCCAGATCTTGGGCAAGTTTTTCAGCTTGGAGCCGTCGCGGTCCAACTGGATACAGGTTTCGGCCGGCGCTTGCGACAGCGGGTGCTGCACGCCGGGGAAGTTGCCGTACAGATTGTTGAAGCTGCGGTTTTCCAGGTAGATCACCACCACGTTCTTCACATGGTGGCGCAGCTTGGCGTCCAGCGGGCCATGGGCGGCCGGCGCGGCTTCCGCGCTTTCGCTGACTGCGGCGGGCAGCATGCTGGCGGCGCCGATGGCGGCCAGGCCCTCGAACAGGCGGCGGCGCGACGGGTCTTGGGGCTGGGTGGTTTCGGGAGCGGGTTTGAGCGGGTCGTGTTCCGACATGGCGGGGTCCTCTATCCTTGGCGATTGGAATGGGAAAGTGCCGCCACTTTACTCCGCTTCAATGTAGATATGAAGGAGCGGAGACGATCGTCATGCGGCTCAGCCGCGGCGATGATGGGCGATCAGCCGCGCCAGCGCGCGCTTGACCTCGGGGTTGCCGATGCTGTCGGCCGCCTGTTCCATGCCGTCCAGCGCGTTTTCGCTGATGGCCAGCCACTTGGCCCTCTTGGGGCGGGCCTGTTGCAGCGTCACCTTGACTTTAACCTTGGACGCCGGGTAGCCGATTTGGGCCAGTTGCGGCAAGAGGCCGGGGGCCGTCATGCGCAAGCGCGCGGCCACGATGCCGTTGTCTGCGTGGATCACCAGCTCGTCGTCGCGGATGCGCACGGCGCGGCAAACCTCGGCCATGGCGGGCGGAATCAGCCGCTTGAAAGCGCGATCCAGCGCCATCAGCGCTTGGGCCGCGGCGGTGAGGTGGGCCAGGGTCTGATCCTGGCGGGCGATGTCGTGGAGCGGGCGTCCGGACATGGGGAGGATCCTGCTGCGAGATAATTCAGTATTTTAGCCAGCTTGGGCTTGCGCTCCAAGTAGTCGGAAAGACCGGTAATGGCCTGTCATTTAGTATGGTTTTTGTTGTGTGTGCAATATTAACAGTATGTAAACTTGTTAGCATGACATATGACGCAAGGTTAAAACTTGTCCAAATTCACCTTTCAGATAAATTCAAGATGAATGATTTCTACTCGTCGACTGTCCTACAGCCCGGCAGCGAGCTACCCCTGTATCGGCAAGTGCATCAGCGCTTTATCCGCGCCATCCGCCAGGGCATTCTGCTGCCGGGGCAGCGGGTGCCTTCGGTGCGGGCGCTGGCGAGCGAATTGCAGATTTCGCGCAATACCGTGGAAGTGGCCTACGATCTGCTGATCGGCGAGGGGTATCTCGAGGCGCGCGGCCAGGCCGGCACCGTGGTTTCTCCGAATCTGAACCTGGAGCGGCTGCAGAAGCAGCCGGAGGCGGGGTCCGCGTCTGAGGCGCCGCCGCGCCCGGCCAACCATTCGGTCTACGACGCGGCGACCCATGAGAAGCCGCTGCCCTATCAACTGGGCCTGCCGGCGCTGGACCTGTTCCCGCACAAGCTGTGGGCCGGCCTGAATACCCGCCAGCTGCGGCTGCAGAGCAAGATGCTGACTTATCCGGCGCCGGCCGGCTTCCAGCCGCTGCGCGAGGCCATCGCCGGCTATCTGCATCTGTCGCGCGGGGTGGATTGCTCGCCGCAGCAAGTGTTCATCACCGCGGGTTACCGCGGCGCGATGACCCTGCTGGGCCGCACTTTGCTCCGGCCCATGGACGAGGTGTGGCTGGAAGACCCGTGCTTCCCGCCCACCCGCCACCTGATGGCGGAAATGGGCGCGCAGCTGGTGCCGGTGCCGGTGGACGAGGAGGGCATGCGGGTGGAGGAGGGCAAGGCGCGGGCCCTGCATGCGCGCTTCGCCCTGGTGACGCCGGCGCATCAGAGCCCGCTAGGCGTGTCGTTGTCGCTGAAGCGGCGGATGGAGCTGCTGGCGTGGGCGGAAAGCCACAACGCCTTCGTGATCGAGGACGATTACGACAGCGAATACCGCTACGACGGCCAGCCGCTGCCCTCGCTGTCCAGCCTGGGCGCCAGCGACAATGTGCTGTACGTCGGCACCTTCAGCAAGGTGCTCAGCCCGGCGTTGCGGCTGGCCTATCTGGTGGTGCCCAAGCGCTTGGTGCCCCGCTTCAACGAGAGCTGCCATACCTTGAACGACGGCTGCCCGCTGCTGAGCCAGGGCGTGGTGGTGGATTTCATCAAGGAAGGGCATTTCACCCGCCACCTGCGCAAGATGCGCACCGCCTACGCCGAGCGGCGGCAGATGGTGATAGACAGCCTGCTGAATGAGTTCGGCCAGCGCATGAACTTCAGCGCCCCGGCCTGCGGCCTGCACTTGTTGGCCAGGCTGGGGAGCGAGGAAGACGATCAACTGCTGGCGCAACGCGCGCGCGAGCGCCAGTTCGGCGTGGCCGCCCTGTCCGCGCGCAGCATGGAAAACGATTGCGGCAAAGGCTTGCTGCTGGGCTTCGCCAACGTCGCCACGCCGGAACAGGCGGCCAGCCTGGCGCGCGGCCTGCGGTTGAGCATGGAGGCGGCGCACTGACGCCGCCCCCGGCTCAGACCAGATCGGGAATGACGGCGGTGGCCTCTATCTGCACCTTGGCGCCTTCCACCATGAGCGCCTTGACCTGGAAGGCGCTCATCGGCGGATAGTGGCCTATCAGTTCCTTGTAGGCGCGGCCCACTTCGCGCGCGTCGGCGAAATAGGCTTCGCGGTCGCTGACGTACCAGGTCAGCCGCACCAGGTGCTCTGGGCGGGCGCCGGCCTCGGCCAGCACGGCCACGATATTTTTCAGCGCCTGGATCGCCTGATCGGCGTAGCGTTCGCTGCGGATGCGCTCCTCGGCGTCCCAGCCCAATTGACCTGAAGTGAAGACCAGGGTGCCGCGGGCGGCGATGCCGTTGGCGTAGCCGCGCGGGCGCGCCCATTCCGGCGGTTGCAGTATCTTCATGCCGCGGCCTCCTCTGCGGTGCGCAGCGCGGCCAGCGCGCGGCGGATGTCGTCCGGCATGTCGGCGGAGCCGCCGTCGGCCAGCGAGGTCTGCACCATCACCTGCTGGCTGCGCATGCGCACGGCGCCGCGCACATGGCCTTCTATGTCCAGCGTCAGCGAGCGCCGGCCCAGCCGGTTCACCCGCAGCTCCATGGTCAGCGGATCGCCCTGGCGCGACGGCGCCATGAATTCGCAACCCAGCTTGACCAGGGGCAGCCCCAGCTGGCGCGGGCCTATCATCTCGGAGAAGGAAATGCCCAGTCCCTCGGTGAACCAGTCTTCCACCAGCCAGTTGCTGATGACTAGGTATTGCGGGAAATAGACGATGCCGGCCGGATCGCATTGCGAAAAGCGTATCGGATAAGTCTTGCTGAAATGCGGGTCTTGCATGGGTGTCTCCAGTGGGCGGACCGAAGTCCGCCGCCATTGGCCCCATCCCCTTGCCGGGGGATGGGGCGATCGTCAGGCCGCCAGCGCGGCGGCTTCCTGCCGCGCCAGTTGCAGGTAATTGGCCAGCATGGCCAGGCCGCGTTCGGTGAGCACCGATTCCGGGTGGAACTGCAGGCCGTAGATCGGCAGCTCGCGATGGCGCAGCGCCATGATCTCGCCCGGCTCGCCGTTTTCGTCCAGCGCGTGGGCCGTGGCGACCAGCTCGTCCGGCAGGCGGCCGGCCACCAGCGAGTGGTATCGGGCCACTTGCAGGCCGTCGGGCAGGCTGGCGAACAGGTCGCGGCCGTCGTGGCGGATGCGGGAAACCTTGCCGTGCAGCACTTCGCCGGCGCGGCGCACCTCGCCGCCGAAGGCGGCGGCTATGCTCTGATGGCCCAGGCAGATGCCGAGGATAGGCAGGCGGCCGGCGAAATGGCGGATGGCGGCCAGCGAGATGCCGGCTTCGGCCGGCGAGCACGGTCCAGGCGAGATGATCAGCGATTCCGGCGCCAGCGCGGCTATCTCCTCCAGGCTGGTTTCGTCGTTTCGCTTCACCATGATGTCGGCGCCCAGCATGCCCAGGTATTGCACGACGTTGTAGGTGAAAGAGTCGTAGTTATCGATCATCAAATGCATGCCAGTGCCTCCTTTTCGTTGCGCGCGGCGGCCCGGCACCGGCCGGCGGCCAGCCGCATCATTTGGCTTTTTTCCATGGTTTCCTGCCATTCTCGCTCGGCCAGCGAATCCTGCACCACGCCGGCGCCGGCCTGCACATAGAGGCGGGCGTCGCGCAGCAGCGCGGTGCGGATGACGATGGCCAGGTCGGCGCGGCCGCGCCAGTCCAGATAGCCGATGGCGCCGCCGTAGACGCCGCGCGAGTGCGGCTCCAGTTCGGCGATGACTTCCAGCGCCCGCACCTTGGAGGCGCCGCTCAGCGTGCCGGCCGGGAAGGTGCTCTTGAGCAGGTCCAGCCCGCTCACCTCGTCCGGCATGCGGCCGGTGACGGTGGAGACGATGTGCATCACATGCGAGAAGTATTCGACGGTCAGCAGTTGGTCCACCTGCACGCTGCCCATTTCGGCCAGGCGGCCGATGTCGTTGCGCGCCAGGTCGACCAGCATCATGTGCTCGGCGATTTCCTTGGGATCGGCCAGCAGCTCTTCGCGCAGGCGGACGTCTTCGGCCGCTTCGCCGCCGCGGCGGCGGGTGCCGGCCATGGGGCGGCTGGTGACCAGCTGCTCGTCCTGGCGGAACAGCATTTCCGGCGAGGCGCCCACCACCTGGCATTCGCCCAGGTTCAGCAGGTAGCGGTAAGGCGTCTGGCCCAGCTCGGACAGGGAGCGGTACAGGCTGACGGCGTCCTGTTCGAAGGGCAGGCTCATGCGCTGCGACAGCACTACTTGCATCACGTCGCCGGCGGTGATGTAGTCCTTGATCTTGGCCACGGCCTGTTCGAAGTCCCGGCGGGGGAAGGCGAAGTCCGGCTCCATCGCCTCGGCCTGGGGCAGGGCGGCGCGCGGCGCGGCCGGCGCCAGCAAGGGGCGCAGCCGAGCGGCCAGACGGTTCAGCCGACCCTGGCCGCGGTGGTAGCTGGCCACGGCCTCCGGGTTTTCATGGACGATGCAATAGGCCAGGCCCTGGCGATGATCCAGCACGATCAGATCGGCGCTGACCCATTGCAGCACGTCCGGCAGGTCGAAGCCGGACGGCTTGCGCGCCATGCGGCGCAGCCGCGGCTCGATCAGGCGCGTGGTTTCGAAGCCGAAGTAGCCGAACAGTCCGCCGCTGAACGGCGGCAGCGCGGAGAAGTGCGGCACCCGGAAATCCAGCTGGAAGCGGGCCAGCTCCGCCAGCGGATCGTCGCAGGCGACGTCGCGCAGCAAGTGGCCGTCGCGGTAGTGGCGGAAGGCGCCCTCGTCCAGCTCGACGCGCTCGGCGCAGGGCAGGCCGATCACCGAATAGGCCTGCTCGAACGCGCCGTCGCGCCAGTGGCCGGTCTCGAATAAATAGTCCTGGCCGCGGTTGGCCAGCGCCTGGTACAGCGACAGCGCTTCCACGCCGGCCGGCAGCGGCAGGGTCTGCCACAGCGGCACGTGGGTGAAACCGTTCTCGCCGTAAGCGAGGAAATCTTGTTGGCTCAGCATGCTTGCGTCTCCGATTGGCTGCGCAGCAGCAGGCCGGCCAGGCGCGACAGGGCGCGGCGATCCGGTTTGCCGTTGCGATTGACAGGGATGTCGGCCGGGACCGCGATGCGGGCCGGGCGTTTGTAACTTTCCAGATGGGCTTCCAGAGCGGCGCGGACCAGGCGGACCAGGTCTTCCTCCGCCGCGTGGCCGCGGACGAACAGCACTGGGCGGTCTTCGCCGTCTAGGTCGCGGCCGGCCACCAGATAGCATTCGCTCAATTCCGGCAGCAGATTGCCCAGCAGATTCTCGATCTCCACCGGCACCACCCAGCGGCCGTAAACCTTGAAGCGGTCGTCCTCGCGGCCATGGAAGGCCAGCAGGCCGTCCGCGTCCTGGCTGAACAGGTCGCCGGTGCGGTACCAGCCATCGACGAAGCGCTCCGCCTGGTCGTCGGGGCGTTGCCAGTAGCCCAGCGCCATGCTGGGCGATTTCACCAGCAGCACGCCGCACTCGCCGTCCGCCACGGGCTGGCCGTCGGCGTCGACGATGCGGGCCTGCCAGCCGGGCAACATCCGTCCCACCTTGCCCGGCTGCAGCGCGTCCGGGTAGCTGGTGGCGAAGATGTGGCACATCTCGGTGGCGCCTATGCCGTCGTGCAGGTCGAAGCCGTGGCGCTGTTTCCAGCGCGCGGCGGTGGCCGGCGGCAGCGGCGCGCCGGCGGAGAAGGCCAGGCGGACGGACAGCTCGCCGGTCTCCAGCCCTTGGTCCAGCAGCATGCGGTACAGCGTGGGCACGGCGAACAGCGCGGTCGGCCGATATTGCCGCAGCATGGCGCGCACCCGATCCACGGACGGCCATTGCGAGTCGAGCACGGCGCTGGCGCCGAGGTAGAGCGGGAAGAACAGGCTGTTGCCCATGCCGTAGCCGAAGAAGGACTTGGGCACCGAGTACAGCACGTCGTTTTCGCCGAGGCCCAGCCGGCCGGCGGCGAAGTGTTCGCAGGCCGCCAGCACCGAGCGCGCGCTATGCACCACGCCCTTGGGCTGGCCGGTGCTGCCCGAGGTGTACTGGATCAGGACCGGCGCCTCGGCCGGCTGGGCGGCGAAGCGGTTCCAGCCGTCGTCGGCATGCGCCTCGGCCAGCCAGTCCAGGTGGGCGTCGGCGTCCAGCAGCTGCAGTCCCGGCGCGGCCGGCCACAGCGCGGCCTGGGCCGTGTGGGCGAAGCACAGCGCGGGGCGGGCGTCGGCGAGCAGATGGGCGATGGCCGCCGCGTCCAGCCGCGGATTGACCGCGACCGGCAGCGCGCCCACGGCCAGGGCGGCGAAGAAGGTCACGGCCAGCTCCGGGCCGTCGTCCAGCGCGATCAGCACGCGGTCGCCCGCCTTGGCGCCGGCGCGCTCCATCCAGGCGGCCTGGCGGCGCACCGCGCGGTCCAGCTGGCGGTAGCTGAGCTGGAAGCCCGGGCCCTGGAAGCTGGGCCGGTCGCTGTCGCGGCGGCGGGCGATCAGCCGCTCGGCCAGATTCACCGTTTCCGGCTGGACGGCGGCTGGCCGGCGCAGCGACTCGATCAGCCGCTCGGCCAGCGCGATGGCCTGTTCGGGGTTGAGCCGCGGGTCGCAGGCGCTGAGGTAGGCCTGGCCCAGATCATCTTCGTCCAGCTCCATGGGGCCGCCCAGGCATTCGGTCACGTCCTCGCCGCTGAGCTCCAGGTGCACGCCGCCGGCATGGGTGCCGCACTGGCGGTGCGCGTCCAGGAAGCCCTGGATCTCGGCTTCGATGTCGTCGTAGCGGCGGGTCTTGACGCCGCCGGGCGTGGTGATGCCATTGCCGTGCATTGGGTCGCACAGCCATAGCGGCTGGCGGCCGGCGTCGCGCACCGCGGCCAGCAGGGCCGGCAGCTTGTGGATGGATTTGGCGCCCATCCGCGTGATCAGGGTCAGGCGGCCGGGCTGATTGCCGGGGTCCAGCGTGTCAAGCAAGCCCAACAGCTCTTCCGGCTGCATATTGGGGCCCACCTTGACGCCGATGGGGTTCTGCACGCCGCGCAGGAATTCGACGTGGGCGCTGTCCAGCTGGCGGGTGCGCTCGCCTATCCACAGGAAGTGGCCGGAGCCGCCGTACCAGTGGCCGTCGTCGCCGCGCAGCAGGGCGGCCTGTTCATAGGGCAGCAGCAGCGCTTCGTGGCTGGCGTAATAGTGGCCGGGCACATTGTCCTGCTGGGCGCGGTCCAGGCTGCGCAGGAAGTTCAGGCTGGCGGCGGCGTGGAAATAGGCATGCTCCATGCGCGCCGGGTCATGGCGGCGCGCTTCCGGGTGGAAGTCGTTGTCGTTGATGATGTCGCCGCGGTAGCTGGGCAGGCTCTGCTCGCCGCGGGTTTCGTGCGGCTGGCTGCGCGGCTTGGCGTACTGGCCGGCGATGCGGCCTATGCGCAGCACCGGCAGGCCGGTGCCGTGCTGCAGCCGCAGGGCCATGCGGCGCAGCAGCTGGTAGTGGCGGGACAGCGCCTCCGGCCGCAGGCCGTCGAAGCGCTCGGCGCAATCGCCGGCCTGGATCACGAAGCCGCGGCCCTGGGCCACGCAGGCCAGTTGCGCGCGCAGTTGGCGGATTTCCTCCACGCTCACCAGAGCGGGGTAGGCGGAGAGGCGGGACAGCACGGCGTCGGCCGCCGCGTCGTCGCGATAGTCGGGCATTTGGGCTTGCTGCCTGGTTTGCCAGCTGTCCGGCGTCCAGGTTTGAGTGTGTGTCAGCATGGTCTTGATCTCTGTCAGGTCTGCTGTCTTAAAGAGGACCGCGCCCGCCGCCAGCCTGCCGCGGCGGACGCGGAGGCGTCAGGCGCTCGGCGCGCCCAGTTCCTCGCGCAAGGCGATGCCGCCCAGGTTCTGCAGCAGCGGGGCGTTTTCGCAGGCCAGGTACACGCATTCGCCGCCGCCGGTGTTGACGTGCTGGTGTTCGGCCCAGACGGGCACGTAGATGGCGTCGCCGGCGCGCCAGGGCACTGTGCGTTCGCCGATGCGCGAGTAGCCTTCGCCCTGCATCACGTAGATCATGGTTTCGTAGTTGTGGCGGTGCAGGCGGGTGCCTTCCGCCGCGTCCAGCCGGCCTATGGTCATGCTGATGGTGTTGCTCGGCAGATCCACGATGTGGACCTTGTGCTTGCGTTCGGAGGAGAAGCTGGCGTCGCCGCCGTGGCTGGCCTGCATCACCTGGCTGTGGCTGAGCTTGGCCGGCACCTGGGCGCGCAGGCGGCTGGGCACGCGCCAGAAGTCGGCGGAGCTGAAGCGGCCGTCGCCGGCTTGAGCCGTCGCGGCGGCGGCGGCCTGGCATTGCTGCCAGATGGCGTCGAACATGGCGACGCGGCGCTCGATCAGCTCGCGGCCCACCTGGGCGGCCATGGCGCGGCGCGAGTCGTCGTCCTGGGTCAGGCGCTGCATGATGGCCAGCATGGTCAGCGCGTGGTCTTCGTCTTCCTCGATGTGCAGGCTGAAGAACTCGGTGGCGTCTTCGCCGTAGCCGAAGCGCTTCAGCGCCTGCAGGATGGGGCGGTAGATCAGCGGCACGATGGCTTCTGCGCCCAGGCACATCGCGGCCAGGCCGGCCAGCGCGTCGCGGTTCTGGCAATGGCCCATCATGGTGTCCACCATGGCCAGGGTGGCCGGCAGCGGGGCTTCGTCGGCCGGGGCGATGCCCAGCACGCGCAGGGTGCGCTGGAACATCTCGGCGTGGGTGATGCGGTTCTCGCCGTCCACGCCCATTTCCTCGCGCATGTTCTCCATCAGCGCCAGCACGTCGTCGGCCTGGTCCAGCTGGCCCATCAGCGCGCACAGGTAGCGGGTGAAGTGGCGGGAGTAGTGGCTGTGCTGCAGCAGCAGGGTCTTCAGCGTGGACAGGCTGGCTTCGTCGCGCTCCAGGGCTTGCAGCAGCGGGTGCTGCACCAGGCGGCTCAGATCCTGCTCTTCCAGCCAGTCGGCCCAGATCAGGCTCATGCCGGCTACCAGCGGGGTCTTGCTGCTTTTCGTTGCGATTGCGGTCATTTCGTTTCTCCAGAATGTATTGCCAAGTTGAGGTTGGGGTATTGCCTAGCGTGAATCGAAGGTGTCGCGGCCTTGTCAGGCCCGGGCCAGCCGGCGCGATTCGCCGGGCAGTCCGAGCAGTCCGAGTCCGGCCAGCGCGCAGATCAGCGGGAACAGGTACATGCCGGTCCAGCCCAGGTGGTGGACGGCGATGCCGCCCAGCCAGGAGCCGAGCGCGGCGCCGAAGAAGAAGACCGTCATGTACAGGCTGTTGAGACGGGAGGCGGCCGGCGGATCTATGGCCAGCACGCGGCTCTGGGTCAGCGCCTGCACCGAGCGCACGCCGACGTCGGAGACGATCAGGAAGGCGACTATCATCGGCAGCCAGGAGCCGACGGCGATGCCGGCCAGCGAGACCGCCGCCACGGCGACGCCCAGCAGCACCACCGCGACTTGCCAGCGCATCCGTTGCTGCAGCCAGTTGGCCAGCATCGGCGAGCGCAGGGCGACCAGCGAGGTGAAGGCCAGCAGGCCGGTCTGCCCGGCGTTCCAGTGTAGGGTGGAGTGGGTCAGCGAGCCCAGATTGGCCCAGATGCCGTTGGAGGCGGCGAAGAAGCAGGCGGCGATCAGCGCGAAGCGGCGCAGTTCCGGTTGGGCCAGCCACAGGCGGCCTTGCTGGCCGAGCATCTGGCCGTAGCCGATCTGGGCGGACGGCGGCAGCGCGCGGATGTGGCGGTGGATGGCCAGGCCCAGCAGCGCGGTCAGCGCGCCCACGGTCAGGTAGACGCCGCGCCAGCCTATGTGCTCGCCGCCCCAGCCCGCCAGCACGCGGGCCAGCAGCAGGCCGGCGAACAGCGAGGACAGCAGGCATCCGATCACCGCGGGGCGCTCGGACGGGGCGCAGGTTTTGGCGCAGTAAGCGATCAGCAGCTGGCCACCTATAGACAGCAGGCCGGCCAGCGTGCACAGGGCGATCACCGCCGGCAGCGACGGCGCGACGGCGATCAGCAGCAGGACCAGGCCGAGGGCGAGCAGCGAGCCCGGGATCAGGCGGCGCGGCGACTGGGTGTCGCCCAGCGGCAGGCCGAGAATCAGGCCGGCGCCGTAGCCGAACTGGGTGGCGACGGACAGGCCCCACAGCGCGTCCGCCGGCAGGCGGAACGAGGCGGCGATCAGTTGGGTCATCGACTGGTGGTAGACCACCGCGGCGACGGAAAAGCCGGTTGCCAGGCAATAGAGGGCCAGCACCCAGCGCGAAAGCGGGGTTTCGGGTTTCATTTTGGGGTTCCTAATGGTGGGTGGGGAACGGTTTTGTCAGTCGAACGCCAGCTCCAGGCGAGGACTGCGGGCGCGGCTGCGGCAACTGAGCACATAGCCGGCGGCCACTTCGGCCGGATCCAGCGCGTGCGGCGCCTCCATGTCCACTTCGCCGGCCAGCACCTTGCAGCGGCAGGTGGCGCAGACGCCGGCTTTGCATGAGTAGCGCGGCGCCAGCCCGGCTTTCAGCATGCCGTCCAGCAGCGTGTCGTCGCTGGCCGGCAGCGTCAGGCGGCGGCGCGCGCCGTCCAGCTGCACGGTCAGCTCAACGCCTTCGCCGGACGAGGCGGCGGCGCGGCGCGGCGCGGCGGCCGATTGGGCCGCGGCGAAGCGCTCGCTGCGGATGCGTTCGGCCGGCAGGCCCGCTTCCAGCAGGGCGGCGGCGGCGGCGTCCATCATGCCGGCCGGGCCGCACAGATAAGCGTGGTCTATCGTCGACGCCGGCAGGCAGCTTTGCAGCAGGGCCGCGCAGCGGGCCTGGTCCAGGCGGCCGCTGAACAACTCGACGTCCTGCGGTTCGTTGCTGAACAGATAGAGCACGGACAGGCGGGCCAGGTAGCGGTCTTTCAGTTCGCACAGCCGTTCGCGGAACTGCGTCGAGGCCAGGTCGCGGTTGCAATAGATCAGGGTGAAGCGGCTCAGCGGCTCGTCGCGCAGCGCGGTTTCCAGTATCGACAGGATGGGCGTGATGCCGCTGCCGGCGGCGAAGGCCGCGTAGTGGCGGCGCGCCTGCGGCTCCGCCGGCAGGCCGAAGCTGCCCATGGGCGCCATCGCGTCCAGCGTGTCGCCTTCGCTCAACTGGCGGTGCGCCCATTCGGAGAAGCGGCCGCCGGCGATTTTCTTGATCGCCAGTTGCAGCGGCGCGTCGCCGGCCGCGTTGCACAGCGAGTAGCTGCGGCGCACTTCCTCGCCGTCCACCAGGATGCGCAACGTCAGATGCTGGCCGGCGCGATGGGCGAAGCGGGCGCGGTGCTCATGCGGCACGTCCAGCGTCAGCACCAGGCTGTCGGCGGTGTCGCGGCGCAGGCCGGACAGCTTCAGCGGGTAGAACTGCGACATGATCGTTTCCTTTTCCTGGCCTCAGATGCTCTTGAAGTGTTCGAACGGGTTGCTGCAGGCGTCGCACAGGTACAGCGCCTTGCAGGTGGTGCCGGCGAATTCGTTGTGCAGCCGGGTGCGTCCGGAGCCGCAGTGCGGGCAGTCCGGGCGCGGCGCCGCGTCCTCGCGCGGCCGGAAGCGCAGCGTCTGCCAGCCTTGCGGCGCGGACAGCGGCGGCGCCACGCCGGCGGCGCGCATGCGGGACTTGCCTTCGGCGCTGATCCAGTCCGTGGTCCAGGCCGGATGCAGCCTCGTCTCCAGCCGGATCGGGTCGACGCCGCGGTCCAGCAGGGTATTGACGATGTTCTGCTCGATCTGCTGGCGGGCCGGGCAGCCGCTGTAGGTCGGCGTCACCACCACGTTCAGCGCGTCGTGATGCCAGCGCACGTCGCGGACGATGCCCAGGTCGACGATGGAGATGTAGGGCATTTCCGGGTCGGGGATGCCGGCCAGCCATTCCCAGATGCGCTCGGTGCCGGGCCGGACTTCGAAGCCGTGTATGCGCGTCACCATTCCGCTCCCGGGTGGATGCGGGTCAGGTGCTGCATTTCCATCAGCAGCCCCACCAGCGCTTCGCCGTGCCGGCCGCGCTTGCCGCCGCACAGGCCGGACGGCTTCAGCGGCAGCTTCAGCGTGGCGGCGGTCAGCACTTCCTGCACATAGTTCAGCCATTCCGGATGCAGCGCGGCGAGGTCGCAGCCTATGCCCAGGCCCAGCATTTTTTGTTCCAGCGCGTCCATCTCGAACAGCTCGCCCACGTAGTCCCAGCAGTGGTTCAGCGCGTTCTGGGCGTAGCGGTGGCTGCGGGCGCTGCCATCGCCCAGCCGCACTACCCATTCGCTGCTGCGGCGCAGGTGGTAGCTCGCTTCCTTGAGCGCCTTGGCCGCGATGGCGGCGACCTGGCTGTCGGCGGAGTCGGACAGTTCGCGCAGCACCAGGCAGTGCCAGCTGTCGAACAGGAACTGGCGCAGCTGGGTGTCGGCGAAGTTGCCGTTGGGCTGCTCCGTCAGCAGCACGTTGCGGAAGCCCTGGGCGTCGCGGCGGTAGGCCAGATCGTCTTCGCTTTGGCGCGGCGACAGCTTGGCGCCGGCATAGTCCAGCCACAGCCGGGCCTGGCCCAGCAGGTCCAGCGCCACATTGCTCAGCGCCAGGTCTTCCTCCAGCGTCGGCGCGTGGCCGCACCAGGCGCACAGCCTTTGCGACAGAATCAGCGCGCTGTCGCCCAGCCGCAGCAGGTAGTCCGCCAGTTGCGGATTGTGTTCGGTCACGGCGTTCACAGGTGTTGCACTCCCTCGGGAACCGGGTAGTAGGTGGCGTGGCGGAAGCCCTTGCCGCGGGCGTTCTCGAACCACGCGGCCTTGTCCTGGCCGGCGCTGCTGATCAGGTTGTCCGACGCCACCAGCCACAAGCTGACGAAGTCGTCTCGGCGGGTGTAGACGTCGCGCGCGTGCTGCAGCGCCATGCAGGCGTCGCTGGCCTGGACGCTGCCGATGTGGCGGTGGGCGACGCCGTTTTGGCTGCGCACGAAGACTTCCCACGATTTCCATTCATTCATGGCGTTCTCCTTGGCGGCCGGCCTGGCGGGCGGCCTGTTTGCTGGCGTGGCAGGCGGCGGCTTCGCGCACCCAGGCGCCTTGTTCCCAGGCGCGGCGGCGGCTGCCTACGCGGTGGCGGTTGCACTGGCCGCCGCCCTGGATCACCCGGCTGAATTCGTCCCAGTCGATGCGGCCGATTTCGTAGTGGCCGGTCTCTTCGTTGAGGCGCAGGTCCGGGTCCGGCACGGTCAGGCCCAGGTGGTGGATCTGCGGCACGGTCTGGTCGACGAATTTCTGGCGCAGGGTGTCGTTGGAATAGAGCTTGATGCCCCACTGCATGGATCGCCGCGAGTGCGGCGAATCCTCGTCCGGCGGGCCGAACACCATCACCGTCGGCCACCACCAGCGGTTCAGCGCGTCCTGCGCCATCTGCCGCTGTTCCGGCGTGCCTTCCACCAGCTTGCGCACCAGGTCGAAGCCCTGGCGATGGTGGAAGCTTTCTTCTTGGCAGATGCGGACCATGGCGCGGGCGTAGGGGCCGTAGGAGCTGCGGGACAGCGGCACCTGGTTGACGATGGCGGCGCCGTCGGTCAGCCAGCCGATCATGCCGACGTCGGCCCAGGTCAGCGCCGGGTAGTTGAAAATGTTCAGATACTTGGCCTGGCCGCTGAGCAGTTGCTGATAGATCCCGTCGCGATCCACGCCCAGGCTCTCCAGCGCGCTGTACAGGTATTGAGAATGGCCCGCCTCGTCCTGGATCTTGGCCAGCAGCACGCACTTGCGGTGCAGGCTGGGCGCGCGGGTCAGCCAGAAACCTTCCGGCAGCATGCCCACGTATTCGGAATGGGCATGCTGGGACATCTGCCGCAGCAGCGTGTTGCGGTAGCCCTCCGGCATCCAGTCCTGCGGCTCGATCTTGTCGCCGCGGTCGATTCTTTGCTGGAAGCCGGCTTCCAGCGTGGCGATGTCCTGGTTCATTTTCGGCTCCTTATCCGCGCAGGTAGTCCAGCAGGCCCAGCGGCGCGGCGGCGGCGGCGGGCTGCTCGATCAGATGCTGGTTCCACAGCAGCTCGGCCAGATGCGCGCGGTCGCCGTCGTCATAGTCGCGTTGCCAGGCCCAGAACTGATCGCGGATCAGGCGCTTGAGCACCTTGCCGGTGGAGCCGGCGGGCAGCGCGCCGTCTTCGGCCAGCAGGGCGGCGCAGACGGTGTAGTCGGGCAGCGCGCCGCGGCCCTGGAAGGGGTAGCAGTCTTGCGCGTGGCGCAGCACGGCGGCGGCGTCGAGTTCGGCGCCTCGGCTTGGCTTCACCAGGATCAGCACGGCTTCCTCGCGGGTGGGGCCGCGCGACACGCCGACCACGCTGACGTCGAACACGCCGGGCAGGGTCAGCAGATGCTCTTCCAGCAGCAGGGTGTAGGCGGGCACGCCCAAGTTGCTGGGCACGGTGTCGACGATGCGGTCCAGGTGGACGAATTCGCCGTTGCCCAGGCGCAGGCCGACATCGCCGGTCAGCCAGTAGCCGTTCAGCGAAGTCAGCGTGGTCAGGTGCGGCTGGCCGTAGTAGCCCGGCGTCACCGTGGGCGAGCGCACGCCGAAATAACCGGGCTCGCCATCAGGCAGCAACGCGCCAAGCGGCGACAGGATGTCGCAGCGGGCATAGCCGGCGGCGTGGCCCACGGTGCGCTTGCTGGCGACGTCGCCCTTGCTGGACACCTTGAAGAATTGCGACATGCCCAGTTCCGACGCGCCGAACATATCGGTGAAGCGGGCTTCCGGCGCCAGGCGCAGCAACTGGCGGATGTGGGCCTCGTGCGCGGTGTCGCCGGTGTTGTAGAAGCGGCGCACGCTGCCAAAGTAGCTGTCCGGCAAGTCTTGCTCGGCGAAGGAGGCATAGCTTTGCGAGAAGGCGGTGACGATGCTGGGCTGGAAGCTGGCGATCAGATTGGCCGCGGCCGAGCCGGTCTGGGTGTGCAGCGCCAGCGTCGGCAGCTGCAGCATGGTGGCGGTCATCAGGTAGCTGATGCCGGCGGCATGGGTGGGCGGCATGGCGGTGGCCAACTTGTCGCCGTCCTGTTCGACGAAGCTGCGCAGGCGCTCGCGCTTGCCGTTGAAGAACTGGGCGTGGCCGAACAGCACGGCCTTGGGGATGCCGGTGGTGCCGGAGCTGTGGCACACCATGATGATGTCTTCGTCGCGGCGCGCGGCCGGCCAGCCTTCCGTCGGCAGCGGCGCGATGTCCACCGGCGCGCCTTCGGCGAAGCCGGCGTCGAGCGCGGTCAGGCCATGCAGTTCGCCGGCCAGGTCCCAGCGCGCGTCGGTTTCCTTGTCGTAGACGAAGACGTCGAAGCGGTTGCGGCGGGCGTACAGCGCGGCGATGTCGGCGCGCAGATGGCCATTGATCAGCACCGGCACGCAGCCCAGGCTGCCCAGGGCCAGGAAGTGCAGGAAGGACGGGATGCCGTCGCCCAGATAGAGGCAGACGTGGCGGCCGGCGGCCATGCCCTGGCGGCGGTACCAGCCGGCCAGCTCGGCTGTCTGTTGGCGCAGGCTGGCCAGCGAATAGGCCTGGTGGGCGCGGCCGCTGGGGCCGACATAGGGCTGCTCCAGGAACAGGAAGTCTTCATCCAGCGGGCCGTAGGCTTCCAGCGCCTTGAACAGGAAGTTGCCGGCGCCGAGTTCGGGATCGGCGAACAGCGCGTCCCAGGCTTGTTTGCGGGTGGTCGGGTTCATGTCTCGTGCTTTCTCGCGATAGAAAGTAGGGGGTCAGGCGCGCTTGGCGTCGGCTTGCGGCTGGCTGGCCAGGTAGACCAGGAAGGCGCAGGCGCTGCAGGTCAGCACGCTGAAATTCAGGGACAGCTTCAAGCTCTGGAAGGCGGCCATGCTGATGGCGAAGAGCAGCAGCAGGGCGGCGCTGGCCCAGGCGGTGCGGCGCAGCTGGACGCCCAGCAGCAGGAAGACGCCGAGCACGGCTTCCAGGATGTCGACCAGCCAGGCCAGGGCGGGGATCAGCGGGGCGGGCGCCCACGGCGACAGCTTGGCGACGTGGCGATAGAAGTTGTCCATGTTTCCCCAGGACACGCCCAGGTCGCCCATCTTGCCCCACAGGCCCAGGCGGTCTGCCACGGCGGACAGGAAGGCGGCGGCCAGCGCGAAGCGGGCGAACAGCAGGACGGACTTCCAGGAATTTTGTTGTTGCATGTCGGCCTCTCTCGGTTGGTTTGAACGGCGGGCAGGTCGTCGTCGCGGCCTGCGTGTCGTTGGCGAGCTAAATGTAGCGGTGGGGGGCGGCGTGCTTAAGGGGCAAGAATTGGCTGATCGACCATGACAAGCCAGGCCATGCCCTTAAGGACAGGGTCAATGGCCTGGTCAAATTGCCGGAAGGGAGAGCGGACAAAAAAACGGACCCGGCAGGCCGGGTCCGAACAGGGGAGGACAAGGGATAGAGGGGAAAACTCAGCGTCCGGCGGCGGGGGCCAGGGCCGGCTTGACGGCCACTGCGGCGGCTTTTTTCTGGGCGCGGCGTTGATACAGGTTGTTCAGCAGCAGGGACACGGCGGTCAGGCTGGCGCCGGCAACTTGCATGTTTTCCGGCACGACGCCGGCGATGGTCGACAGGGTGAAGGCGGTGATCGGCACGATGTCCATGAACAGCACGCCGTTCAGCGGGGTCAGAATCTTGTTGCCGATGTTCCAGCACAGCACGCCCATCAGGCCGGCGATCAGGGCCATGTACAGCAGGTGCGGGGCGACGGCTACGGTGGCGGCCAGGGTCGGTTGCGGGATGGCGCCGGCCAGGATCAGGGCGATGGTCACGGCGAACACGGTGGTCAGGCCCAGCAACGTGGTCATGGTGGTGTAGCGGTACGGGCTCCATTTCGGGAAGTAGGAAGCGCCCACGGTGTAGAACACCCAGCACAGCGCGCCCAGGATCAGCGGAATGTTGGCCACGAAGTTGGACGGCTCGGAAGTCACAGCGTGGAAGTCACCCTTGGTGATCACCAGCACGACGCCGCAGAACGACATCAGGATGAAGCCGAAGGAGAACAGGGGCGGCCGCACCTTGCGCAGGGCCCAGATCACGAACAGTCCCAGCATGGGCATGGTGGCCATCATGATGGAGGCGGTCAGCGCGCCGCTGGGGCCGGCCAGTTTCTGGCCCAGGAACACCAGGAAGCCGAAGCCGGCGAAACCGGCGGAGCCGAACAGCCAGGCCAGGCCCCAGCGCTCGCCCTTCAGCGACAGCGCTTGCGGACCTTCGCGGAACAGCAGCAGGACGACGAAGGCGAGGCCGGCGATGCTGTAGCGCAGAGCAGTGAAGGTGAACGGGTCCATGTGGCGCAGCGCGTCGGTCATGACGGGGAACATGGCGCCCCAGGATATGGTGGCGGCGAGGCAGCAGAGTATGCCGGTCAGGTATTGGCGGGTTTGCATGATCAATCACTCCAGGGTGGTTTTGAAAGTTTGCGTCAGGTACGGACTGAACTTTAATTTCCACCTATCCTCGCGTCCATTCGCATTTTTGGAAGGCAGCCATCAATTTGGCTGAAGGCTGGTTTTTATATATTAAAGAGTGAATGGGGTAGATATTATCCATAATTGATTTTATTAGGCGGGAAATCAGCGTGTCGTGCTGATTTCCCGCCTTTTTTCATGCTGATTTTCGGGAGTGTTATAGATTTTGCTGTAAAAATATCCTTTGTTTTCAATGGCTTGCTTTTGCCATCTGTTTGGGTGATCCCTGCCTTCGCAAAATGCGAATGGATGGAATTGCACGTGCTCGGCTACATTGCATTCCAACAGTTCGACGCCGGATCGGTCGAATGAATTCTGCAGTTTAAATCTGAGTTTTTATTCCTGACGGAGAAGAGTCATGTTGAAGCAAGTTTATTCCACGCCGATCGCTGACGCGCTGTTGTCGATTCGAGAAACGATACGCCATTCTTTCCACGCGCTGCCCATTTTCAATGGCCATTCCACCCAGGGCAGCCCGCTGGCGGACAAGTACTGCAGCCTGCTGGGGGACACGGTGCTGGGCAGCGAACTGACCACCACCGGCAAGCTGTTCGACAGCTTCTTCTTCCCCAAGGCGGCGATCCGCCAGTCGGAAGACTTGGCCGCGCAAACTTTCGGCGCGGACGGCACGGTGTATGTCACCACCGGCACCACCACCAGCAACCAGATCGCCGCCACCGCGCTGTACCAGCGCCAGGGTCCGGTGCTGATGGACAAGAGCTGCCACCAGTCCATCCACTTCGTGCTGCACGGCCTGGGCGCCCGCGTCGACTATCTGACCGCGGAGTTTGAGTGCCCGGTCAGCGAGCGCAGCGCCTGGAATATCGAATCGCTGCTGGAACAGACGCGCCGCGCCGAACAGGCGGACGCGCCGTATGAAATGATCGTGCTGACCGCCCAGTCCTACGAGGGCGTGATCTACGACGTGCCGCGCATCATCGGCGCCTTGCTGGCGGCCGGCGTGCGCACCCGCAAATTCCTGGTGGACGAAGCCTGGGGCGCCGCCAACTACTTCCATCCCGAGCTGCAGCCCCTGACTGCGATGAATGTCGGCGAACTGCGCGCCCGTTATCCGGAGCTGGAAGTGGTATGCACCCAGTCCTCGCACAAGTCGCTGAGCACGCTGCGCCAGGCCTCCATGATCCACTTCCGCGGACCAGAGTCGCTGCGCGAGCGGCTGAATGTCGCCAAGTTCCGCGTCCACAGCACCTCTCCCAGCTACCCGATCCTGGCCTCGCTGGACCTGGCGCAGGCGCAGATGGCGGTGGAGGGGCGAGAGCGGGCGCGCCAGGCCCTGGCGCTGGCGCAAGCATTCAAGGAAAAGCTGCAAAACGGCATGGACTGGTCGTGCTACCGCGTCTGCCCGATGCCGGCGATGGACGGCATGCAGGACTACGTGCACCAGGACCCGTGCAAGGTGTCGATCGACATTGAAGGCCTGGGCCTGCCGGCCGCCGAGGTGCAGGCCTATCTGTTCCGCGAACACGGCGTCTATCTGAACCGCATCACCCGCCGCACCGTGCTGCTGAATTTCCACATCGGCGTCCTGCCCGAAGCGGTGGACGCCATGCTCGAAGGCCTGGCCGCCCTGCAGCGGCGCCAGGTGGGAGAGTCGGTGAAGCAAGTGCTGGCCGACCGCTTCGTGATCCCGTATCCGCCCGGCGTGCCGCTCTTGGTGCCCGGCGACGTCATCACCGACGAGATCCACCGCAAGATGGAAACCATACGCAAGACCGGCATCGCCCTGCTTGAAATCTGAACGTGAACCCCATAGCCAAGCCAAATTCTATTTAGGAGCCCACCATGATCTCGCTGAAACAAATCGACGCCTTCCGCCGCATCCATCCGACCCGCCCGGCCATCATCGCCGGCGACAAGTCGCTGAGCTGGCAGGATCTGCACATTCAGACCATGCACCGCGTCGCCTATCTGCAGGCGCGCCGCGGCGGCGAGCTGCCCAGCCAGGCCTGCTACGTGGCCGACAACCGGCTGGACCTGATTCCGTGGCTGGCCGCCTTCTCCTCGCTGGGCATTCCGGCGGTGGGGCTGGACTATACCCTGCCGTTCGCCACGGTGCAGGCCATGGCCGAGCGCATAGACGCTGACTTCGTGCTGATTTCCTCCAAGCGCCTGGGCATAGAGTGCGACGTGCCGGTGATAGGCCGCAGCCAGGCGGCCGACGGCACCCTGCTCGACCTGGACTCGCTGGGCGTGGCCTATGTCGACGCCATCGGCGCCAGCCTGTACGAGGAGCACGGCCTGCGGGACAACCCGGCCCGTCCTTTCCGCGCCGTGGGCTTCACCTCAGGCACTTCCGGCCTGCCCAAGGCGGTGCTGCGCAGCCGCTCTTTCGATCAGCGCCGCTTCCAGTATTTCGCCGAGCGCTACGGCTTCGGCGCGGGCGACCGCTTCCTGGTCAGCATGCCGCTGTACCACGCGGCCGGCAACGGCTGGGCCAGGCTGTTCCTGGCCCTGGGCGCCACGTTGTACCTGGGCGATGGCGCCGACAGCGCCGACTTGTCCTGGCAAATGAGCGAATACGGCATCACCGCCACCGTGCTCAGCCCGGTGCTGCTGGCCGGCCTGCTCAAGGCGCGGCGCGGCATGGCGGCGCTGCCCGCCCTGCGCTGGGTGCTGGTGGGCGGCCGCAATTTCACCGCCATCGAGAAGCAGCGCGCGTTGCAGATGCTGGGCCCGGTGATCTACGAGTATTACGGCACCACCGAATCCGGCGTCAACACCATAGCCGAGCCGGCTGACCTGGCCGCCTATCCGGCCAGCGTGGGCCGCGCTTACGACGGCAACACCATCGCGGTGCTGGGAGCGGACGGCAGGCCCGTGGATGTCGGCCAGGTCGGCACGGTGTGCATCGCCAGCTATATGAACATGGACGATTACCTGGGCGGCGGCGGCGAGTTCGCGCAGCTGGACGGTGAACGCTACTTCGTGACGCCGGATATGGGCTACCTGGACGAAGAAGGCCGGCTGTACTTGCTGAACCGCGCCGGCGGCGGCGCCAATCAGGCGCCCTTGTACCGGCTGGAGAACGCCTTGCGCGAGCTGCCCTGCATCGAGGACGTGGCGCTATTGCAGAAGGAGGACACGGTGAGCTGCGCGTTCAAGATCCGGCCGGACCGGCAGGACAGCGAGCGGCTGCGGCAGCGCATCGCCGAGGCGGCCAACGACGAGAATGTGTCGCTGTTCGGTTGCCGGCCGCTGGCGGAAATACCGTATTCGCCTAGCGGCAAGGTGAGGGTGAAGGATCTGGAAAGGGTGTTGGAAGCGGGTTGACGGGGTAGCGCGGGGACGCGGGCCATGGCGGCATGTCATGGCCCGCTTTTCATTTTTTGTCCCTTTTGCGAGAGGGGGCGGCGGCCTACACTCGCCTCATCTTGCCGAGGACCGGCTGTCCGGCCCGGCGCAATCGCTGTTTTTCATTCGCAAACTGCCGCGCCCGCCCAGCCGCGCCGCGCTCATCAAGTGAGGCTATACGATGGATCTGAACCAATTGAAGACTTTCGTCACCGTCGCCGAGGCGGCCAATCTGACCAAGGCGTCCGAACTGCTGTACCTGAGCCAGCCGGCGGTCAGCGCCCAGATCAAGGCGCTGGAGTCCGAGCTCGGCGTGCAACTGTTCAACCGCACCGCCCGCGGCATGATATTGACGGTGCCGGGCCAGGCCTTGAAGCAGGACGCGCTGCGCGCGCTGGCGGCGGCCAAGAGCGTGTTTTCGCGGGCGCAGAGCTTCCGCGACGGCTTGAGCGGCGAGTGCCGCATCGGCACCATTTCCGAACCGGTGATGCTGCGGCTGAGCGCGTTGCTGTCCAATTTGATGGAGTGCCATCCCAATCTGTCTTTGAAACTGAACCAGTGCATCTCCGGCGTGGTGGAGGAGCAGCTGTTGGAAGGCAAGCTGCACGGCGGCTATGTGATAGGCCAGATCGATAATCCGCGCATCGTGTCCATTCCGGTGCATCCGATCACGCTGCGCGTGGTGGCGCCGTATGCCTGGCGCGACCGCGTGCTCGGCGCGGAGTGGGACGTGGTCTCGCAGCTGCCGTGGATAGGCATGCCGGCCAAGTGCTCGTTCCAGCGGCTGACGGCCAATCTGTTCGCCCGCCACGGCGAGACGCCGCGCTGCATCGTGGCGGTGGACCAGGAGGGCACGCTGCGTCAGCTGGTGTCGTCCGGCCTGGGCCTGGCGCTGATGCGCGAGGATATGGCGCTGGACGCCGAGGCGAAGCAGGACGTGGTGATTTGGCCGAAAGGGCAGGAGCGCAGCATGCTGAACTTCATCTACTTGCAGTCCGAGGCGCATAACCCCATCGTGCAGGCGATGTGCGAAAGCGTGCGCGAGGTCTGGGACCTGCCGGACGAGGAGGAGCAGGCGCTGCTGCGCATGGCGTCGTGAGCGTTTGGCGGGGCGCGGGCAGCGCCCCCGCGGAGGCGTCGAAAGGAAGCGGATCATGTCATGGTCCGCTTTGCGTTTTTTGCCCCTTAATGCGGGCGCGGGGCGCGGATAAAGTGCGCACATGGTCGGGCGCCGCCATCGTGAGCGCGGCTTCGATCGGATACCCATCGCAATCAGGAGAATACGAAATGTCGCAAAAAGTCTTTGTAGCCGGTTCGTCCGGCGTGATCGGCAAGGCTCTGATTCCGCTGCTGCTGGACGCGGGTTACACCGTGTACGGCGGCACCCACCGTCCCGAGCATGTCGAAGCGCTGAAAGCGCTGGGCGTGACCCCGGTGCTGGCCAACGTCTATGACGCCGAGGCCCTGAAGGACGAATTGGTGCGCATCCAGCCCTGGGCCGTGATCCACCAGTTGACCGATTTGCCGCGCGGCTTGGACCCGAGCCTGATGGCGCAAGCCGTGGTCAACAACGCCCGCATCCGCGACGAAGGCACGCGCAACCTGGTGGCCGCCGCCGTGGCCGCCGGCGCCAGCCGCATCGTCGCGCAAAGCATCGCCTGGGCCTACAAGGCCGGCGACAAGCCTTATCTGGAAACCCATCCGCTGGATCTGGACGCCGAAGGCACCCGCCGCACCAGCGTGCACGGCGTGGCCGCGTTGGAAAAGCATGTGCTGGGGGAAGCCAAGCTGCAAGGCACCGTGCTGCGCTATGGCCAGCTGTATGGCCCGAACACCGGCACCGATCAGCCGACCGGCGCCAGCCCGCTGCACGTAGAGGCGGCCGCCCACGCCGCGCTGCTGGCGTTGCAGAAGTCGCCGGGCGGGGTCTTCAACATCACCGAAGACAATCCGGACGTCAACAGCGAGAAGGCCAAGAGCGTGCTGGGCTGGTCGCCGGCGCTGAGGCTGGCCGCCGCCGCGGTTTGATCCCATCGAAGCAATAAAAAAGCGCGCTGGCGACAGCGCGCTTTTTCTTTAGATAAGGCTCTTCTCGCCTGCTTGAAGGTGCGAGGCGCCCTTGTCGGGCGAGGGCGGCTTACTGGCCGCCTTCCACGTCTTCCAGGCTGAAGGTTTCAGTGTGGTCGTTGTAGGAGAATATCTCCGCGTAACGGCCCCAGCTGATCACGGTATCCAGCGTTTCCTCAGCGGCCTCGTCGGACAGCGAGTCCTCCAGCTCCTGGGCGAAGCGCAGGCGCGGGGCGCGCTGGCCCGGACGCTCCTGCAGCACTTTGCGGATGTGGGCGGCCATGGGCACATTGCGCTGCAGGTGCTCGGCGAACAGCACTTTGCGCTCCTGGGTGCCGTAGTCGGCGAACAGCTTGCCGGCGGCGGTCAGCAGGATGTCGCCGTCCTTCAGCTCGACGAAGCCCAGGTGTTCCAGGATTTCCGCCACCGGGAACAGATCGTCTACTTCCAGCCGCAGCTTCTCGGCGATTTCCGGCATGTCGGCCTTGCCGAAGTAGGGCTCTTGCGCCACTTCCTCGATCAGGCCGGCCATCAGGTTGGTGGATACCTCGGTCAGCTGGCTGCCGATTTCCAGCGGCAGCTTGTGCAGGGTGTGGGCGCTGCGGCGCGCGGTCATCAGCGCGTAGATGTCGTCCACCATCTTGCGGAAGGACGGGTCCAGCCGGTTGCGGCGGTGCGGGAAGGGCACCTTGATCTCGGCCACTACGCGGCCGGGGTTGGACGACAGCACCAGGATGCGGTCGCACATGAACACCGCTTCCTCGATATTGTGGGTCACGATCAGCACCGACTTGATCGGCAGCTGGCCCTGGCTCCACAAGTCCAGCATATCGGTGCGCAGCGTCTCCGCCGTCAGCACGTCCAGCGCCGAGAACGGCTCGTCCATCAGCAGCAGGCGCGGGTTCACCACCAGGCCGCGGGCGAAGCCGACGCGCTGGCGCATGCCGCCGGACAGTTCGCGCGGGTAGGCGTTTTCAAAGCCGTCCAGGCCTATCAGGTCGATGGCGGCCAGCGCGCGGCGGCGGCGCTCCTTGGCGTCCACGCCCAGCGCCTCCAGGCCGGCTTCCACGTTCTGCAGCACGGTCAGCCACGGGAACAGCGCGAAGGTCTGGAACACCATGGACACGCCTTCGGCCGGCCCCTTCAGCGGTTTGCCCAGGTAATTGACCTCGCCGCTGCTTTGCTGGATCAGGCCGGCGATGATGCGCAGCAAGGTGGACTTGCCGGAGCCGGAGCGGCCCAGCATGCCTACGATCTCGCCTTCGCGCAGCGTCAGGTTGACGTCGTCCAGCACCTGGATTTCGTCGCTGCCCTTGGAAAAGCCGCGGCAGACGTTTTTCAGCTTGAAGATTTCTTGTCCCAAGGCGGTGTTGTTGGTCGTCATGCTTGGGGCCCCCTTAGTTGAGACGGAGTTTGTTTTCGGCGATGGCGTACATCGGACGCCACAGCAGGCGGTTGAACAGCACCACGAACAGCGACATCACGGCGATGCCGAGCAGGATCTTGGGATAGTCGCCGGCGGCGGTAGTCTGCGCGATGTAGGCGCCCAGGCCGTGCGCGGCCAGCTTGTCGTCGCCCCAGGACACGAATTCGGACACGATGCTGGCGTTCCACGCGCCGCCCGATGCCGTTATCGCGCCGGTGACGTAGTAAGGGAAGATGCCCGGCAGCATGACCTGGCGCCACCACTGCCAGCCGCGGATGCGGAAATTGGCCGCGGCCTCCTTGAAGTCGTTGGGGAAGGCGGTGGCGCCGGCCACCACGTTGAACAGGATGTACCACTGGGTGCCCAGCACGATCAGCGGCGACAGCCAGATGTCCGGATTCAGCTTGAAGTGGACGATGAAGACCACGAACACCGGGAACAGCAGATTGGCCGGGAAGGCGGCCAGGAACTGCGCCAGTGGCTGCACTTTTTCGGCCAGGGCGGGCCGCAGGCCGATCAGCACGCCCAGCGGCACCCAGATCACCGAAGCGACGGCGATCAGCAAGCTGACGCGCACCAGGGTGATCAGACCGAGGCCAAGCACTTTCAGCACTTCCCAGGGGCCGACTTCCGAGGCGATGAAATGCACCAATTTGCTGGCCAGCAGGAAGGCCAGCACGGCGATCAGCGACCACCACAGCACGTCTATGCCGCGCGACACCGAAGTATGGTCTTCCGAGTGTATGCCCTTGGGCAGGCTGAAGTTCAGCTTCAGGCGGGCCGTAGTCTTCAGCAGTTTGCCAAACGGTTTGAGCAGCTGTTGGATGGCGTGCGTGCGCTGGATCAGGTTCAGCACCCAGGATTCCGGCGCGGCTTGGCTCATGGTGTCTTCCAGGCGGAACTTGTCGGCCCAGGCCACCAGTGGACGGAACAGGAACTGGTCGTAGATCAGGATCACGATGGACATGGTCAGGATCACCCAACCGACGGCGGCCAGGTCTTTGTGCTGGATCGCCATGGCCAGGTAGGAGCCGACGCCGGGAAGCATCACGGTCTTGTCGCCGACGGTGATGGCTTCCGAGGCCACCACGAAGAACCAGCCGCCGGACATGCTCATCATCATGTTCCAGATCATGCCGGGCATGGCGTAGGGCACTTCCAGCTTCCAGAATTTCTGCCAGGCGGACAAGCGCAGATTGACTGACACCTCCTGCAGGTCGCGCGGCACGGTGCGCAGACTCTGGTAGAAGCTGAAAGTCATGTTCCAGGCCTGGCTGGTGAAGATGGCGAAGATGGCCGCGCATTCCGCGCCCAGCACCCGGCCGGGGAACAGCGCGATGAAGAAGGTCACGGTGAACGAGATGTAGCCCAGCACCGGCACCGACTGCAGGATGTCCAGTATCGGCACCAGCAAGAGGCCGGCGCGGCGGCTTTTGGCCGCCAGCGTGCCGTATATCAGCGTGAACACCAGGGCGGCGACCATGGCCGCCAGCATGCGCAGCGTGGTGCGCAAGGCGTATTCCGGCAGATTGCCGGGGTCCAGCGTGATGGGGATGGTTTGCAGCGCGGCGATCGGCGCCCAGGTGGCGCGTATGCCTGTGGTGGCCAGCAACAGGAAGCCCAGGATCAGCGGCAAAGCGATCAGGTCCCAGCGATTGGGGATCAGCCGCCGGGCGGTGGCGGGCATGAAGTGGCGGACGGCGGTGGTCATCAGGCCTCTCCGTTTTTATGGATTTGTTCCGGCGGTCCGCGGCCTTGCGGCGTGCGGTCCGTATGCTTGGGCGCGCCGGGAGTGGTTGACGGCTGGGTGGGTCGACACTTTACCGTAGCATTGCGCATGCCTGTTCGAACGCCGAAAACCGGCAACGCGCTTAAGCATCGCGCCAGAATATTGCCGGGACGGCTCCGGTCAGGGCATGCATGCTACCAGAGAAGCCATAAAGCGATTGTTAAAATCGCCGAAGGGATCGTGGGTATTTTGTGACGAAATGTACTAGTTGAAAACGCCGCCGGCATGGGCCGGCGGCGTTGTCCGGCAGGCGCTTACAGCACGTTGACGGCGGGGGTGCCGGCGGCCACTTCCACGGTCTGCGTGCTGGCGGTGGCCGGAGACGGCGCGATGCCGTTCGCCAGCTTGGCCATCTTGTGGAAAGTGCAGCTGAGCTTGGCCGGCGTCAGCGTCACCACGGCGTAGCCCTGGGCGTCGGTGTCGACGTATTTGAGCCAGTTGCCGTTGAACTGCTTCAGCGTGTTGTTGAAGGTGTTGACCGTCTGGCCGTTCACCGTCTGGTAGATCAGCGGCGCGGCCATGGCGAAGGCCGGCACGGTGTCCACCACGTTCTTGAAGTAGCTGAAGAAGGAGTTGCTGGAGATGCCGGCGGTGACCAGATCCACCATCACCGGGGTGGGGCTGGCGGCGTCGAAGTCATCCATCACCGGGCCGGCGAAGAAGGCGTGGATGTCGCCGGTGATGCCCACCACATTGCCTATCTTATTGCTCTTCAGGAAGGCCATCAGCGCCTTGCGCTCGGCGTTGTAGCCGTCCCACTGGTCCGCGTTCAGGATGTACTGGTTCAGCAGCATGGACGGCGGCAGGCTGGCGTCCAGCATCGGTTTCAGCTTGGCGTTGAACACGGCGGCGCTGAGGGCGCCGCCGCTGAGGGCGGCCAGCAGCGGCTGGACATTGGCGTAGCTCAGCACCGGCGTGTCGCCGCTGACATTGGCTGTCTTCAGGTCTTGGTAGAAAGCACCGGCCAGTTGCTGCTGGGCGGCGCTAAGGTTGACGCCTTGCTGCGCCAGCGCGGCGATCAGGCCCTGAGTCAGCAGGCCGGCCACCGCCATGGTGCCGTCCACGCCCATGCGCAGCAGCGAGACTTCATTGCCCCACAGCTTCCAGGTGGTGGCGGCGCCCTGCATTTGCTGCTGCCACCAGGCGCGCTGGGTGTCGCCCAGAATGGAAACCATTTGCAAGTCGCCGCCCATGGCGGCGATCTTGGCCGCCTCCACCTGGGCCAGCGTGGCCTTGGGCACGAAATAGCGGCTGCCCAGATTGGCGAGGCCGGTATTGGGCGCGGCGTCTTCCGGAATGATGTGGTCGGCGCGGTACAGGCGCTGGTCGGTCATCACCAGCGTGGCCAGATTGCCGAAGGCGAAGCTGCGGTAGATCTGGATATTCTGGAACGAGGGATTGGACAGGTCGATATTGACATCGGCTGGCGTGTATTCGAACCAGGCCTGGTTGGCGCTGCGGCGGCGCGGAATGTTGGGATAGTCGTCCTCGCCCGGATAATAAACCTGGCGGTCTTGCCAGCAGTCGTCGGAGAACTCGTGGTCGTCCCAGATCGAGATCACCGGGAAGTTGGCGTGCACGGCCTGGATGCGCGGGTCGGCGCGATAGCTCTTGTACAGGTAGCGGTAGTCGGCCAGCGTAGTGGCGTAGATGGCGCCGTCGGCCCGCTTGGTGCCGTTGGGCAGCGTCAGCGGCGGATGGCGGGTTTCGTTGCCGCCGGTCTGGAAGCCGGCGCCGACGGTCTCGTAAATGTAGTCGCCGACGTGCATCACGAAGTCCAGGTCCAGCTGGGCGATCTCGTCGAAGGCCCCCCAGTGGTTGACGCTCCAGTCCTGGCAGGTGATGTAGGCGAATTTCAGTTGGGAAACCGGCGTGCCGGCGGCCGGCGCGGTCTTGGTGCGGCCGACGGTGCTGACGGTGCCCCCGGTCAGGAAGCGATAGTAATAAGTCGTGGCGCTGTTGAGGCCGGTCACCTTGTGGCGCACGGTGTAGTCCCAGCCCGGGTCGGCGCTGAGCGCCTGGTTGACCAGTAGATTGGAGAAGTCCGCCTTGTCCGACAGCTGCACCGTCACGCCGAGGGAGCTGGCGCCGTCGCCGCCGTCGACGCGGGTCCACAGGATGATGCTGTCCGGGCGCGGGTCGCCGGAGGCAACGCCCAGGTTGAACGCCTTGCCCGCCGCGAGCTGGCTTTGTCCGGGCGTCGGGGCGGCGCTGGCGTCTCCGCCGCCGCCGCAGCCGCTCAGCCCGCCGGCCGCCACCGATACCGTCAGAAAACTGCCCCATTTGAGGAATTGCCGCCTATCCATCGCTTCTCCAGAATTTCTCATGTTGTTGGTATGAAAACTGCTGATTATTGCAACAGAATATTTAAATCGCGTGAATGGTTCGGTCAATTAAATCGAGCGTTTGCTCTATCAAGCGTCGTCTAAATCCAACACTTGTCTGTTACCCTACTCTTGATCTGGCGCACCCTCGCCCCCATAACCATGGCTGGGAATGTGCTACACTTTTCAGCATTTTTTGCGGACACGCCTTCCGGCCCGCTGGTTTCTGGATTCGACTACATGATTTCTTCGCTACTCAAGAAGGTGTTCGGCAGCCGCAACGATCGTCTGCTGAAGCAATATCGCCAAGCTGTGGCGCGCATCAACGCCCTGGAGCCGGCGATGCAGGCGCTGTCCGACGAGGCGCTGGCCGCCAAGACCCAAGAATTCCGCGATCGCCTGAACAAGGGCGAAACGCTGGAAGGCCTGTTGGAAGAAGCCTTCGCGGTGTGCCGCGAGGCCTCGCGCCGCGTGATGGGCATGCGCCACTTCGATGTGCAGCTGATAGGCGGCATGGTGCTGCATCAGGGCAAGATTCCTGAAATGAAGACGGGCGAGGGCAAGACCCTGGTCGCCACGCTGGCCGTGTACCTGAACGCGCTGACCGGCGACGGCGTCCACGTGGTGACGGTCAACGACTACCTGGTCAGCCGCGACGCCGGCATCATGGAGCCGCTGTACAACTTCCTGGGCCTGTCAGTCGGTGTGAATCTGTCGCAGATGGCCCATGACGACAAGCAGGCCGCCTACGGCTGCGACATCACCTACGGCACCAACAACGAATTCGGCTTCGACTACCTGCGCGACAATATGGTGTTTAGCACCGGCGAAAAAGTGCAGCGCAAGCTGGCCTACGCCGTGGTGGACGAAGTGGACTCCATCCTGATCGACGAGGCGCGCACTCCGCTGATCATCTCCGGCCCGGCCGAAGACAATATCGACATGTACCAGCGCATGAACGTGGTGCCGCCGATGCTCAAGCGCCAGGAAACGGAAGAGGGCGAGGGCGACTACTGGGTGGACGAGAAGGCCCACACCGTGCTCTTGTCTGAGGCCGGCCACGAGCGCAGCGAAGACATCCTCACCCAGATGGGCTTGCTGAAGGAAGGCGACAGCCTGTACTCGGCCACCAACATCACGCTGATGCACCACCTGATGGCCGCGCTGCGCGCCCACGCGCTGTTCCACCTGGACCAGCACTACGTGGTGCAGGACGGCGAAGTGGTGATCGTCGACGAGTTCACCGGCCGCCTGATGTCCGGCCGCCGCTGGTCCGACGGCCTGCACCAGGCCGTGGAAGCCAAGGAAGGCGTGGAGATCAACCGCGAGAACCAGACGCTTGCCTCCATCACCTTCCAGAACTACTTCCGCCTGTACGGCAAGCTGTCCGGCATGACCGGCACCGCCGACACCGAAGCCTACGAATTCCAGAGCATCTACAACCTGGAAACCGTAGTGGTGCCGACCAATAAGCCTATGATCCGCAAGGACTCGCAGGACAAGGTCTACCGCTCCGCCAAGGAAAAGTACGACGCCATCCTGGCCGACATCAAGGATTGCCACGAGCGCGGCCAGCCGGTGCTGGTGGGCACCACCAGCATCGAAAACTCCGAGCTGGTGGCCAATCTGCTGTCCCAGGCCAAGCTGCCGCACAATGTGCTGAACGCCAAGGAGCACGCCCGCGAAGCGGACATCGTGGTCCAGGCCGGCCGTCCGGGCATGATCACCGTGGCCACCAATATGGCCGGCCGCGGCACCGACATCGTGCTGGGCGGCAATCCCGCGCCGGAGATCAAGGCGGTGGAGGCCGACGACAGCCTGTCCGACGCCGACAAGAAGTCCAAGGTCGAAGCCATCCGCGCCGAGTGGAAGCAACGCCACGCCGCGGTGCTGGAAGCCGGCGGCCTGCACATCGTGGGCACCGAGCGCCATGAGTCGCGCCGCATCGACAACCAGCTGCGCGGCCGTTCCGGCCGTCAGGGCGACCCGGGCTCTTCCCGCTTCTATCTGTGTCTGGAAGATCCGCTGCTGCGCATCTTCGCCTCCGACCGCGTGGCCGCCATCATGGACCGCCTGAAGATGCCGGAAGGCGAGGCCATCGAGCACCCGTGGGTGAGCCGCTCCATCGAAAACGCCCAGCGCAAGGTGGAAGGCCGCAACTTCGACATCCGCAAGCAATTGCTGGAATACGACGACGTCGCCAACGACCAGCGCAAGGTGATCTACCAGCAGCGCCATGAAATCCTGGTGGAAGAGGACGTGTCCGACGTGGTGGTGAACATGCGCGAAGGTGTGATCTCCGACCTGGTCGACCTGCATCTGCCGCCGGAATCGATGGAAGAACAGTGGGACCTGGCCGGCCTGGAGAAAACCCTGGAGTCCGACTTCCTGCTGCAGGCGCCGGTGGCCGAGTGGCTGAAGACCGAGCAGAATCTGGACATCGAGCAGATCCGCGAGCGCATCATCGAACTGGCCGCCGCCGCCTATCAGGCCAAGGTGGATCAGGCCGGCGAAGGCGTGATGCGCCAGTTCGAGCGCAGCCTGGTGCTGCAGATGCTGGACAACCACTGGCGCGAACACCTCGCCGCCATGGACCACCTGCGCCAGGGCATACACCTGCGCGGCTACGCCCAGAAGAACCCGAAGCAGGAGTACAAGCGAGAGGCTTTCGAGCTGTTCGCCGACATGCTGGAGCGCATCAAGCGCGGCGTGGTGCAAGTGCTGATGACGGTGCAGATCCGCGGCCAGGACGACATCGACGCGGTGGAGCCGCATGAGTTGGCGGATTTCGAGATGCAGCACGCCGAGCCGGGTTCCGTGCTGGGCGAGGACGAGGACAATCCGCTGTCGCCGGACGCCTTGGCGGCCCAAGGCCTGCGCATCAATCGCAACGACCCCTGCCCCTGCGGCAGCGGCATGAAGTACAAGCAGTGCCACGGCCGTCTGGCTTGATGCGCTGATGGATCTACCCAAAAGCCGACGCTTGCGTCGGCTTTTTTGATTTTCGGGCTCGGCGTCTCATGCGCCGCTGGCTTTGCAACACCCTGGCGCAGAAACGTAGCGCGGGTTGGCCTCCGGCCATACCCGCGAAAGATGCGACCGCGCGATCTTGATCGTAAGGCTGCATGAGTCGCGGCAATGGCGGCTGGCGGATTCGCCGGCATCGCGCCGGCGGCAAGGCTTTCCAACACCAAGGCGCAGTGATAGCATGTCGGCGGGTCAACAGTTCACCCAGGCGTCGCCGGCGATTTCGCCACGCTAAACCTGTCTTGGCAGCATCACCCACTTACCGCTTGGCTCGAACCTCGTGCCAGGCCGCAACGGCGACCGCGGCAGTCCTCCCCGACCTTGGCACGCAGACAGGATTCGAACCATGTCTCGCACGCTTTATCCGTTTTACAGCAGCGATATCTCCGCGCTCGCCCGTTCTCTGAAGCAGCAATGGGCGGAGCAGACCGAGCCGCCGGGCCATCTGCAAATCCTCAATATGCTGGCGCGCGCGGCCGGCTTCCAAAACTTCCAGCATTTGCGCGCCGAGCATGATAGGCCATCGCCGGCCGAAGCCAAAACCGTCTCCGCGGCGACGCAGCGTTTACTGCGCCACTTCGACGCGGAGGGCCGCCTGATGCGTTGGCCGAAGAAGTTCAGCGAGCAGCGCGCTTGCCTGTGGGCGATATGGGCCGGCTTGCCGCGCGGCGAAGAGTGGGACGAGCCGGGCGTGAATATCGCCATCCGCGCGCAAGAAGCTTTTGGAGATCATGTGTTGATCCGGCGCGAACTGGTGGAAGGCGGCTGGGTAGGCCGCACCGACGATTGCCGGCGCTATTGGCTGCAGGAGCCAGAGGCGCCGGAGGGGATGGTGGAGTTGATCGCGCAAGTGAGCCTGCGCCGCCCCCTCTCCCCAACCCCTCTCCCGCGAGGGGAGAGGGGCTTGCCGCCTCGCGACGTCTCGAGCGATGAGAGCGCCGTAGCCCGGTAGGGCGGCAGCCCGGCTTTGCCGGGCGTTCCGCCAATGCCTCAGCACGGGACGCGTCAGCGCCGTAGCGCGGGTTGGCCGCTAGGCCATACCCGCGATCCCAATCCTCATCAAGCTCTTATGACTTATCTCATTCGCGGGTATGGCAGAGCCAACCCGCGCTACGGGCGATTCGGCGCTTGGAAAGATAAGCAGCGCATCTCCCCTCTCCCCTCTCCCCTCGCGGGAGAGGGGCTGGGGGAGAGGGGGATTACAGATACGGCTTCACCGCCGCTTCCAGCTTTTTCTCGTCCAGCTTGCCGGTCAGCGTGGCGGCGATCTTGCCGCTGCGGTCCAGCACCAGCGTGTAAGGTAGGCCGCCGGTCTTGTTGCCCAGGCCGCGCATCAGGTCCAGCGTGTCGTCGTTGCCCAGCAGGATGGGGTAGCCGATCTTCAGCTGCTTGACGAAGGGCTCCACCTGTTCCTTGCTGTCCAGCGCCACGCCCACCACCTCCACGCCCTTGGGCGACAGCTTCTTGCGCAGGCCGTTCAGCATCGGCATTTCCTCGCGGCACGGTCCGCACCAGGTGGCCCAGAAGTTCAACACGGTCACCTTGCCCTTGTAGGCGGACATCGCCACCGGCTTGGCGTCCAGGCTGGAGAAGCGGCTTTGCTCCAGCGAGGGGGCGGCGTGGGCGGCCAGCGGCAGCGCGGCCAGCAGCAAGGAGACGAACAGGCGTTTGGATTTCATGGGCATTTCCTGTGATGTCAATGGAATTGTCTTGGATTTCCGCAACTTGCGTGCATCCGGGGATGATCGAAAAAGAAACTTCATGTTAAAATGTTCGATTGATTACTTTGCGGAGTGGGCATGTCTATCCTCGTCTGCGGGGCGCTCGCATACGATACCCTGTTCTCGTTCCAAGGCCGCTTCGACAGCCAGATCCTGCCGGATCAGCTGCACAAGATTTCGACCACCTTTCTCGCCCCGACGATGCGCCGTGAATTCGGCGGCATGGCCGGCAATATCGCCTACAGCCTGTGCCTGCTGGGCGAGAAGCCTATTGTGATGGGCGTGGTCGGCGAGGACTTCGAGCCATATCGTCAACACCTGAAACGGGTGGGCGTGGACGACCGTTTCATCCGTCTGATCCGCAAGCAGTATACCCCGCAATGCTTCGGCATTGCCGATAAGGACGGCAACCAGCTGATGGCCTTCCATCCGGGGGCGATGGACTTCGCCACCGAGAACCACGTGTCCGACATCCAGGACCCGATCGAGCTGGCCATCCTGTCGCCAGGCGGCTACACCGCCTTCATCCAGCACTCGCGAGAGCTGGCGGCGGCGGGCATTCCGTTCATCTTCGATCCGGGCCAGGAGCTGCCGTTGCTGTCGCGCGACGAGATCCACGAGATCGTCGAGCTGGCCAGCTATGTGGCGATCAACGACTACGAAAGCGAGCTGATGCGCGAACGCGCCGGCCTGACCGTCGATGACCTGCGCAAGAAGGTGAAGGCGCTGATCGTCACCCGCGGCTCCAAGGGCGCCGAGATCTACGTCGACGACACCGTGCACTTGATTCCGCGCGTGCAGATGCCCATCAAGCCGGTGGACCCGATGGGTTGCGGCGACGCGTTCCGCGCCGGCTTGCTGTGGGGCATCAGCCGTGGGGTGGATTGGAAGATCACCGGCCGCCTGGCCAATGTGATCGGCGCGATCAAGGTCACCACGCCGGGCTGCCAGAACCACTTCTTCGATTGGGATTCTCTGAAAGACATCTACTTCGAAGCCTATGGCGAGAGATGGCCGCTGTAAGCGCGCTCGCTTAGAATCGAAAGGCACCGCGCTGCGCGGTGCCTTTTGTTTTAACCAGGCTCGTCCCACTTGAATATGCGAGCCGGCACCCCCACCATAAGTGGATTCAAACACGCCCAAGGGAAGACCATGTCACCCGTTCCGCACCTGGCCACCGCCCTCACCGGCCCGCTGTACGAGCTGGAGAGCCGCATTCTGGCCGCTCAGCCGCAGATCGAGCACTGGTTCCGCAGCCAATGGCATGCCCATGCCGCGCCGTTCTACGGCTCGGTGGACCTGCGCAACAGCGGCTTCAAGCTGGCGCCGGTGGACATGAATCTGTTCCCGGGCGGGCACAATAATCTGAACCCGGAATTCCTGCCGCTGGCGGTGCAAGCCGCGCAAAGCGCCGTGGACAAAGTGTGTCCCGAGGCGCGCAGCATCCTGCTGATACCGGAAAACCATACTCGCAACACGTTCTATCTGCAGAACGTGGCCACCCTGGTGCACATTTTCGAGCAGGCCGGCCTGAAGGTGCGTCTGGGTTCGCTGAATCCGGAAATCACCGAACCGACCGAGCTGGCCGCCGCCAACGGCGACAAGCTGACGCTGGAACCGCTGGAGCGCCGCGGCAACCGCCTGGTGCTGGCCGACGGCTTCAATCCCTGCGTGGTGCTGCTGAACAACGATCTGTCCGGCGGCATCCCGGATTTGCTGAAAAACCTGGAGCAGACCCTGCTGCCGCCGCTGCACGCCGGCTGGGCGGTGCGGCGCAAGACCCACCATTTCGAAGCGTACGACAAGGTCAGCAGCGAGTTCGCCAAGTTGATCTCCATCGACCCGTGGACCATCAACCCCTACTTCGCCAGCTGCCGCGGCCTGGACTTCCATGCCCGCACCGGCGAGGAGCAACTGGCCGAGACGGTGTCGCAGATGCTGGACAAGATCCGCGCCAAGTACCGCGAATACGGCATCGACAACGACCCCTTCGTCATCGTCAAGGCCGACGCCGGCACTTACGGCATGGGCGTGATGAGCGTGAAGAGCCCGGACGAGGTGCTAGGCCTGAACCGCAAGGCGCGCAACAAGATGTCGGTGGTCAAGGAAGGCCTGGAAGTATCCGAGGTGATCGTGCAGGAAGGCGTGTACACCTTCGAGACCGTCAACGAGGCGGTGGCCGAGCCGGTGGTCTACATGATGGACCGCTACGTCACCGGCGGCTTCTACCGCGTCCACACCGGCCGCGGCATAGACGAAAACCTGAACGCGCCGGGCATGCATTTTGTGCCGCTGTCGTTCGAAACCGCGTGCCTGCCGGACCGCAAGGGCCTGCCGGATTGCGCGCCCAACCGCTTCTATGCTTATGGCGTGATCTCGCGGCTGGCGCTGCTGGCCGCTTCGCTGGAGCTGGAAGCCACCGATCCGGACGCATGATGAATGATCCCGTCGGCATGTCATGCCATTGGCCTTAAGATAGAATGTCGTCGAAAGCCGCATCGTGCGGTTTTCGACAATGTTCGACCTTAACCATGGATGACGGGCCGCTTTGGCCGGCCCGCAGAGACGAAATGAAGAAACTTCTTTGTGCAGGCCTGATGATGGCGGCCGCCGGCTTTTGCCTGGCGGACGCGCCGGCGATCAAGGTTTCCCCCAGCGCGGACTTCAGCAACCCCGCGATGATCAACAGCAATGTACGCGACGAATGCAAGCTGCCGGAATCGCAAGCCGCCGCCAGCATGAGGGCGCTGCAGGAAGCCGGCGTGACGGCTGAGACAGCGCCGGAAGACCAACTGAAGGCTAACGGCTACTATCTGAAGCTTCGGCTAGAAAACGCGGTGTCTATGGGCAATGCTTTCATAGGACACCGCAAGTTCGTCGCGATGTCCGCCCAGTTGTACAAGGATGGCAAGCTGCTGGACACTTTCACAGGCTCCCGCGATTCGATGGGCGGCATGTGGGGCGGCTTCAAGGGCTCTTGTTCCGTATTGGAGCGCTGCACGCAAACCCTGAGCAAGGACTTGGCTGCCTGGGTCAAGACCAAGCTCTCCTCTTAACGCCGCGCTAGATCCTGGCGCCGCCTCCTTCTCCAGAAAGACCTTGTCATGAGAATTTTATTCATCGCCGATCCGTTGGAGCACTTCAAGATCTACAAGGACACCACCTTCGCGATGATGGAGGAGGCGCACCGCCGCGGCCACGCGGTCAGCTTCGCCGAGGCCCATCAGCTGTCGGTGGAGGGCGGCCGCATCCTGGTGGATGCGGTGGATCTGACCGTCACCGACGAGCGCCCGCATTGGTACAAGCTGGGGCAAAAGCTGCGCCAGCCGCTGCAGGCCTTCAGCGCGGTCATCATGCGCAAGGACCCGCCGTTCGACATGGAATACCTGTACGCCTCCCAGCTGTTCAGCCTGGCCGAGCAGCAAGGCGTCAAGGTGTTCACCAGCGGCCAGGCGCTGCGCGATTTCAATGAAAAGCTGGCCATCCTGCAGTTCCCGGACCTGACCGCGCCCACGCTGATCACGGCGGAGGCGCATCGTTTGCGCGCCTTCGTCAACCAGCACCAGGACGCGATCTTCAAGCCGCTGGATAGCATGGGCGGCGACAGCATCTTCCGCGTGAGGCCGGACGACGCCAATCTGTCGGTCATCATCGAAACCATCACCCAGCGCGGACGGCGCACCATCATGGCGCAGCGCTACATCCCGGAAATCCGCGATGGCGACAAGCGCATCCTGGTGATAGACGGCGTGCCGGTCGATTACTGCCTGGCGCGCATTCCGGCGGCCGGCGAGACGCGCGGCAATCTGGCGGCGGGCGGCCGCGGCGAGGCGCGGCCCTTGAGCGCGCGCGACCGCGAGATCGCCGAGACGGTCGGGCCGGAACTGAAGAAGCGCGGCATCTTGCTGGCCGGGCTGGATGTGATCGGCAACTATCTCACCGAAGTCAACGTCACCAGCCCCACCTGCTTCCGTGAGATCATGGACCAGAGCGGCATCAATGTGGCCGGCCTGTACATCGACGCGCTGGAGCGCCATTGCCAGCATTGAGGCGGCAGAGGGAGCGATGGGAAAAATGGAAGAAAGCCCGTTCAAGGGCAAGAAGGGTCTGACGCGGCTGATCAATGCCTTCGGCTATTCGCTGGACGGCCTGAAGGCGGCGCTGCGCCATGAGGACGCCTTCCGCCAGCTGAGCATCCTGGCCCTGATCCTCATTCCCATGGCCTTCGTCGTCCATACCACGCCGCTGGCGCGCGCGCTCTTGGTGGCCAGCAGCCTGGCCACGCTGATCATCGAGCTGCTCAATTCCGCGATCGAGGCGGCGGTGGACCACACCTCGCTGGAGCGCCATCCGTTGGCCAAGCGCGCCAAGGACATGGGCAGCGCGGCCCAGCTCTTGGGCCTGATCAATCTGGCCACAGTGTGGGGCATCGTGCTGTTCGGCTGAGGGAACCGCCAGGACTTATCCGGCTCTGACTATCAGGCCCTGCCATGCTGGCGGGGCCTTTTTTCATGTCGGAACGGGAGATGCGATATGTGGATATCGCCGCAGCAGGCGGGCGTCGAGGAGTGGGTGCAGAACCTGGCGCTATGGCTGAAACTGGGCGTGGAGGCCTGTGGCGCGCTGATCATAGGTGCGGGGGTGTTGCTGGCGGCTGGCCGTTGCCTGCGGCAGCGCCTGGCCGGGCGCCCCAGCGATTACAACCAGCTGCGGCTGACCTTTGCCCGCTTCCTGGCGCTAGCCTTGGAGTTGCAGCTGGCGGCGGACATCTTGTCCACCGCCGTGGCGCCGAGCTGGGACCAGATAGGCAAGCTGGGGGCCATCGCCGTGCTGCGCACGGCGCTGAATTACTTCCTGGCGCGGGAAATCCGCGAGGCGGAGGGGAGCCGTGCGGCGGCTTAATTACGGTTGGCGGCGGTATAGATAGCCTGGATAGACGCGGATGCAGCCGGGCTCTTCCTGCACCTGGCCCTGTTCGCCCAACAGCTGCCAGCGCGAATCGCGCGCGATCAGCGTGCGGTAGACCGGGCTGCCGGCGCGGTAGAACATCAGGTCCTGGCCGCGGAAGGCGTCCAGCGGCAATAAGGGCCGCTGCGAGGCCGGAATCAGCATCGCGGTGGTATGCGCGGCCATCTCGGCGATCTGCTCGCGGTCGGCCGCGGACAGGCCGAGGAAGGCGATCAGGAAGGCTAGCGGCAGCAGCAGGTACTGGTGGTCGGCGAGGCTGAGCAGGGTGAGTATGCTGGCTCCGGTGAACAGGAAATGACTGCTGACTTTCATGATGCGGCGATCTCAAAAAATAAAACGCCGCCGGCCGGAGCAGGGCTGCTGCGTCCGGCATGCCAGGGCGGCGCGCGCCGTCGGAAGCTCGGCGGCAGGTACAGCCGGATGATAGCGCATGCGTTGCGCTGAATCGCAATAGAATCAGATGCTTGTTGATGCTGTTGGCGTGGGCGCAACGCTGGCGCAGCTTGGCCGCATGGACCAAAAACGCAACGGCGGGCGCAAAAAAACCGCTCCGAGGGGGAGCGGTTTCGGTCAGCGCGCTTACGCCTCTTCGGCGGGGGCGGCGTCCTTGCCTTCCGGCGGCGCGATCTGCTCGGCGTAGCCGCATTCCTTCTGCGGGCATACCTTCTCGGTGCCGCGGCGCTTGGTGGTCTTGATCGTCAGAATCGGCCAGTTGCACTTCGGGCACGGTTCGGCGATGGGCGGGTTCCAGGTCGCGTACTTGCACTTCGGATAGGTGTTGCAGCTGTAGAACAGCTTGCCGTAGCGGCTCTTGCGCTCGATCAGCTGGCCGGTCTTGCATTCCGGGCAGGTGACGCCGGTTTCGCGCGGCTTTTCCAAAGGCTCGATGTGCTTGCACTTCGGGTAATTGGCGCAGCCGATGAACTTGCCGTAGCGGCCCTTCTTGATGTGCAGCTCGCCGCCGCAATCCGGGCAGGAGCGGCCCTCGATCACCGTCGGCGCTTCCGCCTCTTCCGCCGCCTGCTCGGCGGTTTCGCCGATATTGCGGGTGTAGTCGCAATCCGGATAGCCGGTGCAGGCGATGAAGCGGCCGCGCTTGCCGAACTTGATCGACAGCGGTTTGCTGCATTTGGGACAGGCTTCGTCCAGGCTTTCCGTGGTGACTTCGGCGCGGGAGATGCTTTCCTTCTCGTCGATCTGCTTCTTGAAGCCCTTCCAGAAAGTATCCATCACCGGCACCCACTGGCGGCCGCCGTTGGCGATCTCGTCCAGCTGGTTTTCCAGCTTGGCGGTGAAGTTGTAGTCGACGTATTGCGCGAAGTGCTCGGTCAGGAACTTGTTGACGATGTCGCCGGTGTCCGTGGGCAGGAAGCGCTTCTTGTCCAGGATTACGTACTCGCGGTCTTTCAGCGTCGAGATGATGCTGGCGTAGGTGGACGGGCGGCCGATGCCGAATTCTTCCAACGCCTTCACCAGGCTGGCTTCGGAGAAGCGCGGCGGCGGCTGGGTGAAGTGCTGGTCGCCGTACAGCTTGTCCACCGGCAGTTCTTCGCCCTCGGTCAGCAGCGGCAGCTTGGCGTTGTCCTCGTCTTCCGCGTCGTCCACGTCTTCTTCGTACACGGCGAGGAAGCCGGCGAAGGTCTGCACCTGGCCGCTGGCGCGGAACACGCCTTCGCCCACCTGGATGTCCACGCTGGTGGTGTCGAACTTGGCCGGGGCCATCTGGCAGGCCAGGGTCCGCTTCCAGATCATGTCGTACAGCTTGAACTGGTCGGTGGTCAGGAAAGGCTTCACCATTTCCGGCGTGCGCAGGATGGACGTCGGCCGGATGGCCTCGTGCGCTTCCTGGGCGTTCTTGGCCTTGCTCTTGTAGACCGCCGGGTTCTTGGGCAGGTAGTCCGCGTCCCATTTCAGGCCGATGTAGCCGCGGATTTCCTCCACTGCCTCATTGGCCAGCGCCACCGAGTCGGTACGCATATAGGTGATCAGGCCGACCGTGCCTTGGCCGATGTCCATGCCCTCATACAGCTGCTGCGCGGTGCGCATGGCGCGGTCGGTGGTCATGCCCAGCTTGCGCACGGCCTCCTGCTGCAGCGTGGAAGTGGTGAACGGCGCGGCGGGGCTGCGCGATTTCTTTTTCTTCTCGATGTTGCTTACGGAGGCCGGCAAGCCCTGCAGGCGGGCGAGCACGGCTGCCTGTTCGGCCTCGTTGGGGAGGTCGAACTGGTCCAGCTTTTTGCCGGCGAGCTGGGTCAGCTTGGCGCTGAACTTGGTGCGGCTCTTGTGGCTGTCCAGGTGGATGGACCAGTATTCCTGCTGCACGAAGGCCTTGATCTCGTTCTCGCGTTCGCAGATCAGGCGCAGCGCCGGACTCTGCACGCGGCCGGCGGACAGGCCGCGGCGTATTTTCTTCCACAGCAGCGGCGACAGATTGAAGCCCACCAGGTAGTCCAGCGCGCGGCGCGCCTGCTGCGCGTCCACCAGGTCCTGCGCGATCTCGCGAGGGTTCTGGATGGCGTCCAGCACCGCGTTCTTGGTGATTTCGTGGAATACCACGCGCTGGGCGGTCTTGTCCTTCAGCAGCTTCTTGCTGTTGAGGATCTGCACCAGGTGCCAGGAAATGGCCTCGCCTTCGCGGTCCGGGTCAGTCGCCAGGTAGACGTGGTCGGCCTCGCGCACCGCGCTGACGATGGCGTCGACGTGCTTGCTGTTGCGCGCGATCAGCTGGTACTTCATGGCGAAGTCTTTTTCCGGATCGACAGCGCCGTTCTTCGGCACCAGATCGCGCACATGGCCGTAGGAGGCCAGGACCTCGAAGTCCGGGCCCAGGTATTTTTTCAGCGTCTTCGCCTTGGACGGCGATTCGACGATCAGGAGACTGGTGGGCATATTATCTTTTCAGCGAAATTCAAGGCCGGACGCGCCCGGCCGACACATCTTGTTATATCCGTCAAACGAAACAAGAGCGCAAGGGCGCTCTTGAACACAATAGGCAGGTTGACTAATCGGCGGCATGTTAAGCCGACGGCCCGGGCCTGACAAGTTATTGCATGGTCGGCTCGCCATGCACCGCTTCCAGCAGCGCCTCGCCCAGCAGGATGGGCAATTCGGCCTGTTGCGCCCACAGCACCATCAGCACCAGCAGTTTGGTGTTGTCGACGTCCAGGTCCTCGCTGTCCAGCTCCAGCAGCCGGTCTATCACCATTTCACGCTGGGCCGGCGTCAGGGCGCCGTTGTCTTCCAGGAACTGCAGCAGGCCGCGCACGTCGACAGGAATGTGTTCCAGCTCGCTGTCGGCGTAGACGCGCAGGCCGCTGCCCTCGTCCGCGCCCAGGTAGGGTTCGACGCTGGTTTCGCCGACGCTGTCCAGCCAGTCCAGCGCTTCGCCGATCTCGTCTTCCTCGAAACCGGCGGCGCCAAGCTGGCGGGTCAGGGCGCCGCGGTCGCCGAAGGCCGCGGGGTCGCTGTATTGCTCGAATAAATAGGTGAGTACGTCAAACATGGCCTGATTTCTGAGAGTGAACGCCGCGCGTTCAGTTTTGTGCCAGACGTTGGTAGCGGCCTCCGGCCATGCTGGCCACCCGGCCGTCCAGCTCCAGTTCGAGCAGCATCGCGTAAACCTCCGCCACAGTCAACCCGACGGCGTCCGCCAGTTCATCGGCCAGGATGGGTTCGCAGCCCATTGCGTCCAGCAGCGGAGAGCCCGGAGCGGTGTCGTGCGGCGCGGCCGCCGGCATGGCGGCCGGCAGGCGGCCCACCTCGTCCAGCACCTCGTCCGGGGTCTCCACCAGCCGCGCGCCGTCCTTGATCAGCCGGTGGCAGCCGCGCGCCTGGGCGTTGTGGATGCTGCCCGGTATCGCCATCACCTCGCGATTGCTCTCCATCGCCAGCCGCGCGCTGATCAGCGAGCCGGAGGCGGTGCCGGCCTCCACCACCAGGCAGCCGCGGGCCAGGCCGGCGATGATGCGGTTGCGGCGCGGGAAGTTGCCGGAAAGCGGGCCGATGCCCAGCGGAAATTCGGACAGGATCAGGCCTTCCGCCGCGACGCGGTGGGCGAGCAGGCGGTTGGACGCCGGATAGACGCGGTCTATGCCGGTGCCTATCACCGCGATGGTGGACGCCGGGTGCGCCAGCGCGCCGAGATGGGCGGCGGCGTCTATGCCGCTGGCCAGGCCGCTGACTATGGTGTAGCCGTGCGCGGCCAGGGCGGAGGCGAAGTCCTCGGCGTTGCGCTTGCCTTGCGGCGTGGCGGCGCGGCTGCCGACGATGGCCAGCATGGGCCGCGCCAGCAGTTCGCGCCGGCCGCGCGCGAACAGCAAGGGCGGCGGCGAGGCGGCTTCGGCCAGTTGCGGCGGGTAGTCGTCGTCCAACAAGGAAATCAGGTGGCAGCCTTCGCCGGCGGCCCAGGCCTGCGTCGCGTCGACAGATTCGGCCGCGGCGCCGTTTTGCAGCGCCTCGGCGGCTTCCCGGCCTATCAGCTTCTCGGTTTGCGCCGCGCGGGCGCCGGCGGCGGCCTCGGCCGAGCCGAAGGCGTCGATCAGCTTCAGGAAACCCACCGGACCGATGCCGGGCGTCAGCGCGAGGCTGAGCCAGGCGCGGGAGGGGCCGCTCATTCGCTCTCCGGGGAGGCTATGCCGTCGCCGACATAGAGGGCGCCGTCGCTGTTCAGCACCAGGGCGTAGGACAGCTTGTCGAAGACGCGGTAGACGAACATCTCGCCGGCCTGTTCGGTCGGCAGTTGCGCCTTGCGCTTCTTGCCGGCGTCGTCGCGGATCACGATGGCGCCGCCTTTCTTGAAGATGCCGAACACCATGCCCGGCTCCACGCCGTCGGCGGCGCCCAGATTGATCGCTACGGTGGAGAACTGCGCCGCGCCGGCCACGCCCTGATAGGTGGAGACGATCTTGCCGCGCAGCTCGGCGGGCGCAGGATGCGGGACGTAATTGACGAAGGACTGCTTGGGCGCGCGCACCAGATGGTCGCCCACCAGCACTTCGCCGGCCACGCTGCGGATGTGCAGGGTCTGGATGTCCGGGCGCAGCTTGTCTACCACCAGATCGCCCCCATATATGGCTTCGACGCCGAGCGCCTGATGGCTGTCCGGGTCCGTCAGCTGCTTGCCCAGCCGATAGGCCTGCCAACTGCCTGTCTCATTGACGCCGCTGGCGTAGACGCGGTCGCCGGAACTGAGGCTCAGGTGCTCATCCGGGCCGGCGACCAGGCGCGGACCGGTGGCGAACTGCTGCGGATCGACCACCAGCGGACGGACCAGGAACGGTTCGATGGCGTCGGCCGGAATGCTGGAGACGGCCTGGTCCAGTTGCTCGGCGCGTGCCTGCGGCGACAGCTTGACCTCGCGCGGCGCGCCGGCGTCCAGCGACAGCCTGGGCCGTCCGTCCGCATAGTCCAGCGTCAGCACGTCGCCGGGATAGATCCAGTGAGGGTTGCGCACCTGTTCGCGGTTCATCCGCCACAGCTGAGGCCATTGCCAGGGGTTGTTCAGATAATGGCCGGCGATGCTCCACAGCGTGTCGCCGCGGCTCACGGTGTAGCGCGACGGCGCGTCCGGCTTGACCGTCAATTCGTCGGCCCACGCGGGAAGGGACAGCGCCAAGGCCAGGGCAAGCGATATAATGCGCTTAAGCATGAATGGATTCCAATTCTTGAAGCCGGCCGGAATGCGCGCCGGCCGAGGCTGAACGAAGCTGCGTCGAACCGCTCTATTATCGACGCGGGCGCAGCGATACGACAACTTGGAGTGAATGAATAGAATGGCGCTGTTGAACATTTTGCATTACCCGGACGAACGTCTGCACACGGTAGCCGCGCCGGTGGAGGTTTTCGACGCCGCGTTGAAGCAGCAGATCGACGACATGTTCGAAACCATGTACGAGGCCAAGGGCATAGGCCTGGCGGCCACCCAAGTGGACTATCATCGCCGGCTGGTGGTGATGGACATCTCGGAGGAGCGCGACGAGCGCCGGGTGTTCATCAACCCGGAAATCGTCGAAAAGGACGGCGAGACCGTTTACGAGGAAGGTTGTCTGTCGGTGCCTGGCATTTATGACAAGGTCACCCGCGCCGAGCGGGTCAAGGTCAAGGCGCAGGATAGCGACGGCAAAACCTTCGAGCTGGAGGCCGACGGCCTGCTGGCGATCTGCATCCAGCATGAGCTGGACCACCTGAACGGCGTGGTCTTCGTCGAGCGGCTGTCGCAGATGAAGCAGCAGCGCATCAAGACCAAGCTGAAGAAGCGCGAAAAACAGAATATGTAAGCCCGCCGCGAGGCAGGCGATGGACGGCGCCGCGGGACGGCGCCGTTGTCATTAGCGGGAAACAAGCCAATGAAATTGATTTTTGCCGGCACGCCGGAATTCGCCGCCGCTGCGCTGCGCGCGCTGATTGACGCGGGCCATGAGATACCGCTGGTGTTGACCCAGCCGGATCGCCCGGCCGGCCGCGGCATGAAGCTGAAGCCCAGCCCGGTCAAGGAAGTGGCGCTGGCCAACGGCCTGCGCGTGGAGCAGCCGGAAAAGCTGCGCGGCAACCTGGAGGCGCAGCAGATGCTGCGCGACGTGGGCGCAGAGGTGATGGTGGTGGCGGCCTACGGCCTGATCCTGCCGCAGGACGTGCTGGAGATTCCGGCGCGCGGCTGTTTGAACATTCACGCGTCCCTGTTGCCGCGCTGGCGCGGCGCCGCGCCCATCCAGCGCGCCATCCTGGCCGGCGATGCCGAAACCGGCATCACCATCATGCAGATGGACGTAGGCCTGGACACTGGCGACATGCTGAGCGTCCACCCGGTGGCCATCGCCGCCGACGAAACCGCCGCCACGCTGCACGACAAGCTGGCCGCCTGCGGCGCGCAAGCCATCGTGTCCACGCTGGCGCAACTGGAGCGGATCGCGCCGGAGAAGCAGCCGGAGGCGGGCGTCACTTACGCGCAGAAGCTGAGCAAGGCCGAAGCTCAGGTCGACTGGACGCTGCCGGCCGAGGACGTGGCTCGCGCCATTCGCGCCTACAATCCGGCGCCGGGCGCTTTCACCCAGCTTAACGACGAGCCCTTGAAGCTGTGGATGGCCAGCGCCGAGACCGGCGCGGCCGAGCCGGGCGTGGTGGTATCCGCCGACGCTGACGGCGTGCTGGTGGGAGCGGGTGTCGGCCTGGTGCGGCTGAGCGTGTTGCAGGCGGCTGGCGGCAAACGGCTGGCCGCGCGCGATTTCGTCGCCGGCCGAGCCAGCCTGGCGGGAACCAGGCTGGGGGAATGAGGCTCCAAGCATCTGTTTGATGGACAAGCGGGTTTCGAGAGGGAGAGCATGAACGACAACTGGTTGAAGACCACGGTGCTGATGGCGGCCATCATGGCCTTGTTCGCGCTGATAGGCGGCATGCTGGGCGGCAAGGGCGGCATGCTGCTGGCGCTGGTGTTCGGAGGCGGACTCAATGTGTTCGCCTGGTGGAATTCCGACCGCATGATGCTGTCCATGTACAACGCGCAGGAGGTGGACGCCAATAGCGCGCCCGAGTTCTACAGCATGGTGGCGGAACTGGCGCAGCGCGCCGGCCTGCCCATGCCGCGCGTCTACGTGATCCACGAGGAGCAGCCCAACGCCTTCGCCACCGGCCGCGATCCGGCCAATGCCGCCGTGGCCGCCACCAGCGGCATCATGCGCATGCTGGACTACCGCGAGCTGCGCGGCGTGATGGCCCACGAGCTGGCCCACGTCAAGCACCGCGATACCCTGATCTCCACCATCTCGGCCACCATGGCCGGCGCCATTTCCGCGTTGGCCAACTTCGCCATGTTCTTCGGCGGCCGCGACGAGAACGGCCAGCCGGTGGGTCTGCTGCCGCGTCTCGCCGTCGCTTTCCTGGCGCCGGTGGCCGCCAGCCTGATCCAGATGGCGATCTCGCGCGCGCGCGAGTTTGAAGCGGACCGCGGCGGCGCCGAGATCTCCGGCGATCCGCTGGCGCTGGCCTCCGCCTTGCAGAAGATCGAATACTACGCTCAGGGCATAGCCATGCCGACCGCCGAGGCGCACCCGGAAACGGCGCAGATGATGATCATCAATCCGCTGTCCGGCGGCGGCAGCCTGGGCGAGCTGTTCCGCACCCACCCGCATACCGAGGAGCGCATCGCGCGGCTCAACGACATGGCGCGCGGCGTCTATTAAGCGTTTATTATCGGTATCCTTGCCATGGGCCAGTCCGCAGCGGACTGGCCTTGTTTCATCGAGAGAATCGACATGCATCACATTCAGCGGCTGGCCGCAGACATCCTGGGCCGCATCGAGGCCGGCACCACCCTGACCGACGCGCTGGCCGAGGCGCAGCGTCAGCAAACGCAGCTCACGCCGGCTGAGCGCGGCGCCTTGCAGGACCTGAGCTACGGCAGCCTGCGCCATCTGGGCACGCTACGCCATTGCCTGCGCCAGCTGGTGCCGCGGCCGCTGCCCGAGCCGCAACTGGAGCGCCTGCTGCTGGTGGCGCTGTACCAGCTGCAGCACACGCGAGCCGCGCCGTACGCAGTGGTGAACGAAGCCGTCACCTCGGCCGCCGGCATCGCCCGCGGCAAGTTCAAGGGCCTGGTCAACGGCGCGCTGCGCAATTTCCAGCGCCGGCGCGAGGAGATACTGGCTGAGGCGGCGGGCGACGAAATCGCGTCGGCCAATCACCCCGGCTGGTGGGTGGAGCGGCTGCGGCAGGCTTATCCGGAACAGTGGCGCGCCGTGCTGGACGCCGGCAACAGCCACCCGCCGCTGACCTTGCGCGTCAATCGCCGCCAAGGCACGGTCGCGGATTATCTGGCCCGGCTGGAGGCCGCCGGCATGGCGGCCGTGGCTTTAGGCGATGACGCCGTGCAGCTGGCTAAACCGGTGGCGGTGCGCGAGCTGCCGGGATTCGACGACGGCGCGGTTTCGGTGCAGGACGAAGGCGCGCAGCGCGCGGCGCATTGGCTGGATCTGGCCCCCGGCATGCGCGTGCTGGACGCCTGCGCGGCCCCCGGGGGCAAGACTGGGCATATGCTGGAGCTGGCGGGTATCGAGATGACGGCGCTGGACATAGACGCGGGCAGGCTCGGCCGGGTGGCCGACAATCTGGAGCGGCTGGGCTTGACTGCAGAGCTGCGCGAGGCCGACGCGGCGAAGCCGGAAACCTGGTGGGACGGCCGGCCGTTCGACCGCATCCTGGCCGACGTGCCGTGCTCGGCTTCGGGCGTGGCGCGCCGCCATCCGGACATCAAATGGCTGCGCCGCCCCGGCGATTTCGCCGCGCTGGGCAGGCAGCAGGCGGCGATGGCCGACGCGCTGTGGCCGCTGCTCGCCAGCGGCGGCAAAATGCTATACGCTACCTGCTCGATTTTTCCGGAAGAGAACTGCCAGCAATTGGAGAACTTCCTGAGGCGCCACCCGGACGCGGTGCGGCTGAAAGAGGAGCAACTGCTGCCCTGTGAGCGTCATGACGGCTTTTATTACGCGCTGCTTCAAAAAAATTAGCCTGATCGGGCTGTTGCTGTGCTGCCTGGCCACCGCGGCCTGGGCAGACACCATCGCCTCCCGCCGGGCCGAGGCCGAGGTGATGCCGGACGGCACGCTGTCGGTCAGCACCCGCTTCCTGACGCGGTTGACGCCCAGCTTGAACGAGGCGCTGCAGCAAGGCGTGGTGCTGGGTTTCCGGCTGGAATTCCAGCTGACCAAGCCCCGCAGCACGTCCTATTACCTGAGCTTGCGCGAATGGTTCGATCCGCACGCGCAGCTCGGCTTCAAATTGTCCTATCAGCCGCTGACCGGCCGCTACCGGGTCAGCATAGGCTCGCTCTCCAACTACTATCCCACCCTGCGCGAGGCGCTGGCCACCATAGGCGCGATCCAGGGCTGGCGCGTGCTGAATCCCGGCACGCTTGATCCGAAGAAGGCGGGGGCCGTAGCCGGCCAAGTGAGGCTGATGCTGGATATCAGCGAGCTGCCCAAGCCCTTCCAGATGAACGCGCTGGGTTCCGACGACTGGACGCTGGAGTCGGACTGGATCAAGCTCGACATGAAGGATGCCGGCTGATGCGCTACGCCACCATCGCGATGGCGACCGTGGGCGCGATCCTGCTCTATCTGCTGGCCGTGGCCACCGGCAACGCCTCCAAGCTCAACGACTACTACTGGTGGGTGTTCGGCCTGAACAGCCTGCTGCTGTTCGCCCTGCTCAGCGTGGTGGCGCGACAGCTGCTGCGGCTGCGCCAACGGGTGCGCAACCGCGTGTTCGGCGCCAAACTGACGCAAAAGCTGGCGCTGATGTTCGCCGGCGTCGCGTTGGTGCCGGGCCTTCTGGTGTTCACCGTGTCGGCGCAATTCCTGACGCGCAGCATAGAGAGCTGGTTCGACGTCAAAGTGGAGGCCGCGCTGGACCGCGGCCTGGTGCTGGGGCGCAGCGCGCTGAACTATGTGCTGGAAGATGTCGGCCGCAAGGGCCAGCTGGTGCTGGACGAAGTGCAGCCGCTGGAAGACGGCAAGCTGGCGGGGAGGCTGGATCGGCTGCGGGATCAGCTAGGGCTGAAGGAAATCGCCGTGTTCAACCGCGGCAACGGCCAGCTGCTGGCCTTCGCTGGCGACAAGACCCCGGCCAGGCTGTCGCGGGAAACCCTGCGAGCGGTACGCGCGCAGCATCCGCAGCACAGCATAGAGAACGACGGCAACAACGGTCTGACGCTACGCGTGCTGCAGGCTTACCGCTCGCCGGGCGAGGAAACCCGGGTGCTGCTGCTGAGCCAGGCCGCGCCGGCCGACATCAGCCGCGACGCGGAGCAGATCGAAAGCGCGCGTTCCGAGTACCGCCAGCTGTTGCTGGCGCGCCATGGGCTGCGCACCTTCTACATGCTGACGCTGGCGCTGGCCGTGCTGTTGGCGCTGACCGCGGCCCTGGCTTTCGCGCTGTTCCTGTCCGAACGCTTGTCCGCGCCGCTGTCCGAGCTGGCCGCCGGCGCGCGCGCGGTGGCGCAGGGCGACTTTTCCAAGCGCCACCCGGTATACCGCCGCGACGAGCTGGGCATGTTGACCACGCTGTTCAACCGCATGACGCAGCAATTGGAAGAGGCGCGGCAGCAGGCGGAGAGAAGCCGCGGCGAGCTCGAAGGCGGCAAGCTTTATCTGGAAAGCATCCTGGCCAACCTGTCTGCCGGCGTCATCGCCTTCGGCGGAGACTGGCAGATCCGCGCCGCCAACAGCAGCGCCTCGCGCATTCTCGGCGTGGAATTCGGCCGGCTGGCCGAGCATCGCTTCCCGGAGTGGGGGAGCGAGATGCCGGCGGTGGCGCCGCTGGTGGAAACCGTGATGCAGCATGCCGACAGCGATGTGGAGACCGACTGGCAGACCCAGTTGAATTATGAAACCAGCCATGGCGAGCGCACGCTGCTGGTGCGCGGCGCGCGGCTGCCGGAGCATTCGGACGACGGTTATGTGCTGGTGTTCAACGACATCACCGAACTGGCGCGGGCCCAGCGCGACGCGGCCTGGGGCGAGGTGGCCAAGCGGCTGGCGCATGAAATCCGCAACCCGCTCACCCCCATTCAACTGTCCGCCGAACGGCTGGCGATGAAACTGGCAGACAAGCTGGAAGGCCCCGACGCCGACATGCTCAAGCGCTCCACCGACACCATCATCAAACAGGTGGGCGCATTGAAAAGCATGGTGGACGCCTTCCGCGATTATGCCCGCGCGCCCAAGATCAAACTGGTCAAGCTTGATCTCAATCAGGTGATTCGAGAGGTGATGACTCTTTACGAATCCAATCCTGCTGTTAAGATTGCGCTGGAAGACATGCCGCTGATGATTATGGGCGATGCCGCCCTGCTGCGTCAGGTGCTGCATAATCTGATGCAGAACGCCCAGGATGCAGTCCTTGACGTTGGCATCCCGATGATTCAAATTAGCAGCCGACAAGAAGAAGGAAACGCGCTCGTCTGCGTCGAGGACAATGGCGCCGGCTTCAATCCGGACGTCCTCAGGCGCGCGTTCGAGCCTTATGTGACTAGCAAAGCCAAGGGCACCGGTCTGGGACTGGCCGTGGTCAAGAAGATTATGGAAGAACACCATGGTCAGGTCATTTTGGGGAATGCCGAACGGCAAGGCGCGCGCGTCCTTCTCTCCCTGCCATTGCTGGAGGCCTAATGCGTAGCAGCGATATTTTGATTGTGGACGACGAGATCGGTATTCGAGAACTGCTCTCCGAGATCCTGCAGGACGAAGGTTATACCGTGGCCCTGGCGGAAAACGCCGAGGTGGCGCGGCAGTTGCGCAACCAGACGCGTCCCGCGCTGGTGCTGCTCGACATCTGGATGCCCGATTGCGACGGCGTGACCCTGCTGAAGGAGTGGGCCAAGTCCGGTCTGCTCAATATGCCGGTAGTCATGATGTCCGGCCACGCCAGCATAGACACCGCGGTGGAAGCCACCCGCATAGGCGCATTCGACTTCCTGGAAAAGCCCATCGCCTTGCAGAAGCTGCTGACCACCGTGCAGCGCGCGCTGAAGTATGGCGATATGCAGGCCAACACCTCGCTGAACCTGGACAAGCTGGGCCGCAGCGAGCCCATCCAGGAGCTGAAGCGCCAGCTGGAGCGCGTGGCCAAGGTCAAATCGCCGGTGCTGCTGACCGGCGAATCCGGCTCCGGCTTCGAGCTGGTGGCGCGCTTCTTCCACCAGGGCAATACGCCCTGGGTGACGCCGGCCAAGCTGGAACAGCTGGCCGACGCGCCGCTGGAACTCTTGCAGAAGGCCAACAACGGCGTGCTGTATCTGCCGGAAATCGGCCAGTACAGCCGCCGCGTGCAGCAGGGCCTGCTATTCCTGCTGTCCAAGCTGGACCGCTTCAACGTGCGTCTGATCTGTTCCTGCAGCCGTCCGCTGCAGGAGCTGCTGGTGGACCCGGAGTGCGACAACCGCCTCTTGACCGCGCTGTCCAGCGTGATCGTGCCCATCCCGCCGCTGCGCGAGCATTCCGAGGACATCACCTTCATCGCCGAGCAAATCCTGGTGGAGCTGGTGGAGTCCAAGCAGGTGCCGGCGCGCAAGCTGACCACCGCCGCGCTGAACGCGATGCGCCAGTACGATTGGCCGGGCAATCTGGAGCAGCTGCGCAGCATCATCAAGAGCCTGGCGCTGACGGCGGAGTCCGACGAAGTGGACGCCTCCGAGGTCAACAAGGTGCTGGCGCAGTTCCGCCACGAAAAGCCGGTGGAGGAGTCGGGCTTCGACTTCAACATCCCGCTGCGCGAATTGCGCGAACAGCTGGAGCGCCGCTATTTCGAGTACCACATCTCGCTGGAAAACGGCAATATGAGCCGAGTGGCGCAGAAAGTGGGCCTGGAGCGGACTCACCTGTACCGCAAGCTCAAGCAGCTGGGCATCAAGTTCGCCCGCAAGGTGGCGGAGGAGTAAGGCGAAACGCCTGATGTCGCATTGCGGTAATGTTGGGCTTCGCTTTGCTCAGCCCAAGCTGCGAGGCGCGCCTTGCCTCAGGCGTTTTGCTCGACAAAAATCGCTTATCGACGCCAGCCCCCTCAGGGCTGGCGTTCCGCATTCTGGAGCATGAATATGGAACACCCGCGCGAACTGGACGACGAGGCGCTGCTGCGCTACAGCCGGCACATCCTGTTGCCGGAGATAGACATAGCGGGCCAGCGCCGGCTGCTGGCCGCGCGGGCGCTGATCGTCGGCGCCGGCGGGCTGGGCTCGCCGGTGGCGCTGTATCTGGCCAGTGCTGGAGTCGGCCATCTGACCATCGTCGACGACGACAGGGTGGAGCTGTCCAATCTGCAGCGGCAGATCGCCCACGACACGGCCAGTCTGGGCCAGGGCAAGGCTGAATCGGCGGCGCGGCGCATGCGGGCTTTGAATCCGGACATCGAGGTCCGGCCTTTGGCCGAGCGTTTGTCGGGCGACCGGCTGATGGAGGAGGCGGCCGCGCACGATCTGGTGTTGGATTGCTCGGACAATTTTGCCACCCGCCACGCGGTCAACCGCGCCTGCGTGGCCGCGCGCGTGCCCTTGGTGTCCGGCGCGGCGGTGCGTTTCTCCGGCCAACTGGCGGTATTCGACAGCCGCGACGCCGCCTCGCCGTGCTACCACTGCCTGTTTCCGGACGAAGGCGAGGCCAGCGACGGCCCATGCGCGACGTTTGGCGTGCTGTCGCCCTTGGTGGGCGTGATCGGCAGCCTGCAGGCGGTGGAGGCGGTCAAGCTATTGGCCGGCATCGCGCCGGCGCTGGGCAAGCTGACCTTGTACGACGCGCTGGGCGGCGGCTTCAAGCAGATCCGCGTGCCGCGCGATCCGGCTTGCGCGGTGTGCCGGTAGGGCGGAAGCCCGGCTAAAGCCGGGCGTTCCGCCTGATGGCGCTATCGATCAGCGAAGATATTCTTTAAGTAAAGCATCGGGGTCTGAGAAATCAGATGGGTCTTCGAGACTGGCTAAATGGTTGCATATGATTATGAAATCTTCTTCTGCGATGTATGCTTGAAAGTGGTTGGCATGTTTGGATGAAACTGCATTGGCATATGACCGACCAGTTGCGGTGAGCGCCTGACGCAGCTGCTCCGGATCGTCAATTTCTACGTCAAAGTCCTGTGATGATAGATAAAGTAACTTGCCATTCGGACTATAAGTTGTTGGAGGGCACCGTCCATCCAATTCTGGTGAAGCCTTCCTGACGGTTTCAAAACTTGCTGTAGAAAAGTACCCATCCCAATCAAAATGTTTTCTTGGCATCATTGATGTTCCTGAGTGTCGGGAAGTTGTATGCAAATATTCCGTAGTGCGCGTTAGCTTAGCCATCCCCGCGAACTGCGTGCCGGCCAACTCATGCCAGATGGCGACGCATGGCGGAACGCCCCGCAGGGGCTTCCGCCCTACGGGGGGGTTACAGATGCTGCTCGATCAGCTTGCGCACTTCGGCGAAGTCCATCACGCCGACGTAGCGCTTGATGATGTTGCCCTGCTTGTCGATCAGGAAGGTGGTGGGGGCGAGCTGGATGTCGCCGAAGGCCTTGGCCACGTCGCCTTGAGTGTCCAGCGCGACGAAGAAGGGCAGCTGATACTTGGCGACGAAGCTCTGCACGTAGTTGGGCGGGTCATAGCTCATCGCCACCGCCAGCACATTCAGACCTTTGCCGGCGTAGTCCTGATGCAGCTTCTTGATCTCCGGCATTTCCTCGACGCAGCCGGGGCAGCTGGTGGCCCAGAAGTTGACCAGCACCACCTTGCCCTTCAGCGCGGCCGTGCTGGTGCTGACGCCGGCCAGCGAAGTCAGCTTGACCTCCGGCGCCGGCTGGCGCGAGAACAGCAGGGAATAGGCGATGCCGGCAACCGCCAGGACTGCCACCAGGATCAGCAAACCTTTCTTCATCTTGTCTTCCTAATTGCGTCTCAGGCCGACTTGGCCTGTATCAGTTCCAGCGCGTCGCGCAGCGGGCCTTCCAGCACCACGGCCTTGTTGGCGCGGGCGTCGAATACCACGAAGGTGACGTCGGCCTGGGCCACCAGGGTGTCCGTGCCGTCCAGCAGCACGCGCTGGTGGATCACCGCGCTGCGGTTGCCTATGGACTTGACCGTGCTTTCGATGACCAGCAGCTCGCCCATGGTGGCCGGACGGGCGTAGTCGATATTGATGTTGACCACGGCCAGGGCCAGGCCGCTTTGCAGGAATTGCGGCAGCGCGCCGCTGTCCTCGAAGCAGTTCCAGCGCGCTTCTTCCAGGAACTCCAGGTAGCGCGCGTTGTTGACGTGGCCGAACAGGTCCAGATGATAGCCGCGAACCTTGATCCGTGTTTCATGCGCCATGTGTTTTCCCCTCTTTGGTGTGTTGGCGTAGCGTTAATCGGCGCCGCCGTCCAGGTCCAGCGGCGTGAACGCTTCGCGCTCCAGCGGCTCAGGGACCAGGTCGGTCAGCACAGAATGGATTTCCACCTTGAACCATTGCTGGAACAGGTTGGGACTGATGTTCTGCGGCCACAGGTTCTCATCCTCGCACCAGTCGGCGAGCTCGGCCTCGAACAGCTGGCGGTAGCTTTGCTGGACGAAGCGGCGCGCCGCGTCGGCGTCTTCGGCCGGGGGAATCAGCAGCGCGTTGCAGTCTGCGGCCAGCGCCTCCAGCGTCAGCTGCGGGTCTATGGCGCCGGGCAGGCTTTTCAGCCAGGCGAGAAACGGGGCTTGCGGGCGCAGAAGCGCCAGGCTGCGGTTGACTTCAAACATGATGCATCCTTGTTCAATGGCTGGACAACAGGTTATCGCGGGTGAAAACGAATTTGCGGTTGATGCGCAGCGTCGAGTTGCTCTTCGCCAGCGCGGGCGGAAACGGCGCGAACGGCGCGGCCAATTCGACGATGTGTTGGGCGGCTTGATCCAGAATCGGCGAGCCGGATGAACGGCTGACGCGCATGCTGCGCAGGCTGCCGTCGGCGGCGATGGTTACGTCCAGCGTCACCGAGCCGTGCAGATCGCGGCGGCGGGCCTCCTCCGGATAGTTCAGATTGCCTATGCGCTCCACTTTCAGCTGCCAGTCCGCCTGGTAACGCGCCCAAGGATAGCTGCGCGCCGCTTCGGCCGGATTGGCGTTGTTTGGGCCGCTCTCCTTGTCGTTGTCGGCCGCGGCGTTATCGCCGCCGCGCGACAGCGCGCCCACCTGCGCGAGCAAGGAGCCGGTGCTGACCTTGGCGGCTGGCGGCGTGGCCGGCAGTTTGGCTGGGGCGGGCGCGGAGCGGACGATGGGGTTGAGCGGCGCGGCGGTTTGTTCCGGCGCGGCCGGCGCGGCAGTGGGCTTGGGCGGCGCGCTGCGGCTGAGCAGTTGGCGCGCTTGCGCGGTGTTGCCGGCGCCTTGGCGGTTGTCTTCGGCCACGCGTTCCGTTGCCGGCGCGGCGGCGGCCGGCGCCAGGCGCGGCCGCAGGCTGATCTGCAGCGGGCTGGGCGCGCTGGCCGGCGCGGGCTGCGAGGCGAAGCCGCCCAGGCTCAGCAGCGCCAGGTGGGCCAGCAGCGAGACGCCCGCCATCAGCCATAGCGGGCGGTTGTCGGGCGCGGAGGGGCGGGAGCGGTGCAGACGATCGGCCATGTCGAGTTTCCGGACTTTGCCGGAGTGTAGCACGGTCGGATGCGAAAACGCCGCGGCGGCGCGCGGCGTTCGGCGGGCGCGCCCGGCTTATTTTTCCAGCAGGCTGCGCAGCATCCAGGCGGTTTTTTCGTGGACTTGCAGGCGCTGGGTCAGCAGGTCGGCGCTAGGTTCGTCGCCGGCGTGCTCCACCACTTCGAAGATGCTGCGAGCGGTGCGGCAGATGGTTTCGTGGCCGTCCACCAGCTGGCGGATCATTTCCTCGGCCTTGGGCGGCGTGCCGGCGGCTTCCGCGATGGAGGTCAGGCGGGCGTAGTCGGCGTAGCTGCCCGGCGCGTAGTGGCCCAGCGCGCGGATGCGCTCGGCGATGGCGTCCACGGCCAGCGACAGCTCGGTGTACTGGGTTTCGAACATCAGGTGCAGGGTGTTGAACATCGGCCCGGTGACGTTCCAGTGGAAGTTGTGCGTCTTCAGGTACAGGGTGTAGCTGTCGGCCAGCAGGCGGGACAGGCCGTCCGCGATATGTTGGCGGTCTTGCTCATTGATGCCGATATCCATGATTTTGCTCCTGTGTGGCGGCCGTGCAGCCTGGCCGCGTTTTGGTCTACACTCCCCGTTTTGTCGGGAAATGGCGATGAAACCCTGGTTGTCGTGCCAAGCCGGCCGCGTGCGCCTGACGCTGCACGTTCAGCCCGGCGCCAAGAAAACGGAGCCGGCTGGCGAGCACGGCGAGTGTCTGAAGATCCGGCTGGCCGCGCCCCCGGTGGACGGTAAGGCCAACGCGGCGCTGCTGCTCTGGCTGGCGGACCGTTTCGACGTGGCCAAGCGCGACGTGATCCTGCTGTCCGGCGACAAGAGCCGGCACAAGGTGGTGGAGATCCACTGCGATCTCGCCGTCGAGGCTGTGCTGGCTCTGTTCGATCTTCACTGAAGGCGGCGGCCGGGTGGCGTGTCCTCATCCACCCTGTGGTATTCGCCTTCTATGATATCGCCGTTTTGCGCCGGCCCCGCAGCGGGGCCTGGGCTAGGGCCTGCCGTGCGCAGTTGGATGTCGGGTCCTTTCAGCGGCAGCAACAGCAGGATGGCTGCGAGGTCGCTGAGCAGGCCGGGCAGCAGGAACAGCAGGCCGGCCAGGGCGTAGCGCAGCGGCCACAGCAGCGAGTACAGCGATACCTTGTCGCCCTGGCGCAACACGCTGCCCAGGGTCAGCAGCGCGCCCAGCTTCTGGTTGCGCAGCATCCACAGGCCAAGCAGGGAGGATAGGATGACCAGCATGAAAACGGCGAAGCCGCCGATGCGGCCGGCCAGCGCCACCAGCGCGGCGATTTCGGCGAACGGGTAGATCAGCAACAACAAGGGGAGTGCGCGCATCGTGAATTCTTTTCCATCTGACGAATGTGTAATTGTAGTTTGCAACGCGCCGGATGCGGAGACGGCCGGGCGCATCGCGGAAGCTTTGGTGGGCGAGCGGCTGGCTGCCTGCGTCAACATCCTGGCGCCTTGCCGCTCGGTCTACCTGTGGCAGGGAGCGGTCGAGCGTAGCGAGGAAGTGCCGTTGCTGATCAAGACCCGCCGCGACGCTTACCCGCGGCTGGAGGCGAGACTGCAAGCGCTGCATCCGTATGAGGTGCCGGAAATCGTCGCCTGGCCCTTGGTCATGGGCTTGCCCTCTTACCTGACATGGGTATCGGACAGCGTGGTTTCAAGTGGCGAGGCCGGTTGATTCGCCCTTCAGTTGCGACTTCTCAGCTTGGCGATCGTTCCCGTTTCGCATTGGATTTTGAAAAAATATTCAAGAACATCTTGACTGGCCTGAAGGGTTTCATTATAGTTCCGGTCTCTCGCATGGGTCGTTAGCTCAGCTGGTAGAGCAGCGGACTTTTAATCCGTTGGTCGCAGGTTCGAATCCCGCACGACCCACCATGCTTGATATTATGTATTACATGTCCCGGACGGGTCGTTAGCTCAGCTGGTAGAGCAGCGGACTCTTAATCCGTAGGTCGAAAGTTCGAATCTTTCACGACCCACCATCCAGACATGTGCCGTACTGTTGTGCGGGTCGTTAGCTCAGCTGGTAGAGCAGCGGACTTTTAATCCGTTGGTCGCAGGTTCGAATCCCGCACGACCCACCAGTCAGATCGGTGATCAGTTTCCAGGATGGGTCGTTAGCTCAGCTGGTAGAGCAGCGGACTCTTAATCCGTAGGTCGAAAGTTCGAATCTTTCACGACCCACCACCATCCTGCATGATCGCGGCAGTTTTTCTCGCTGGGTCGTTAGCTCAGCTGGTAGAGCAGCGGACTCTTAATCCGTAGGTCGAAAGTTCGAATCTTTCACGACCCACCAGCATTCTTCAAAAAGCCCGGCGTTTCGACGCCGGGCTTTTTGTTTTTCCGCGGCCGCGGTGTCGCCGCGCGCAAGCTTGCCGCATAATGGCTGCCGGATTCCAAATGATTCTGCAAGGGGGCGTGATGAATAAGCTGACGAAGGTCGGGCTGCTGCTGGCGGTTTTATGGAGCGGCGCCGCATTGGCGCAGACAGTCGATGAGCAGCTGTTAGCGGCGCAAATGGCTTTTCAGCAGGCGGAGAGCCAGCAGCAGAAGTCGGACAAGCGCTTGAAGGATGCTCAGGATGCCAAGACGCTGGCCGAACAGAAGCTGGCCGGGGCTCAGGCCGCGCTGGACAAGGCCGATGCCGAGCTGACCGCCGCCACGGCGGCGCAGAACCAGGCGCAGCAGGCTTCGCAGCAGGCTACGCAAACGCTGCAGCAGGCCTGGCAGCGCAAGGAAGGCGCCCAGTAAACGCTATTGGCCGCGCAACTGGCGGTAGCGCTGCAGATCTTGTTGCATTTTTAGCTTAAAAGCTTCGATCTCGGCATGTTTGGCCGCCATTTGGGTTTGCAGATCCTTTTGTTCGCGCTGCAGCACCTGCTGGTTGTGCAGGGTGTTGGCGGGCGGCGTCTGGCGCAGCTTCTGGCTGAGCGCCAGGTCTTTTTGCAGATCGCGCTGCTGGATGGCCAGGCCCTGGGCGCGCAGTTCCTGGGCGTGGTAGGCCGATTGCAGCACGGCGAGCTGCTTGGCGCGGTCGGCTTGCAGATCGGCCAAGGTGGAGTAGCTCTGGACCAGCGCCTGGTCGTGGCGGGCGGCTTCCTGCTGTTTTTGTTGCAGCTGCCGCGCGGCGGCGGCAGAAGCTTCGCGGCTTTGCCGTTGCGCCTCGCTCTCGGCCGGTTTTCTCACGGTGCCCTGCCGGCTGAGTTCGGCCACGCCGCGGCTCTGGTTCTGCAGCGGCGGGGCGTCGCTGTAATGCGTCTTGCCGGTCTCATCCAGCCATTTGTACACATCGGCATGGGCCAGTGAGCACAGCAGCAGAAGAGGCCCGGCGAGGCGCTTCATCAGTAATCGACTCCGTATTGGGCGCGGTAGGCGCGCACCGCGTCGAGGTGGGCTGCCATTTCCGGATGGTTTTCCAGATAGCCCAGCAGGTCTTTCAGCGTGGCGATGGCCACCACCGGCAGGCCGTGCTGCTTGGCCACTTCCTGCACCGCGGACAGTTCGCCCTGGCCGCGCTCCATGCGGTCCAGCGCGATGGCCACGCCGGCAGGCTCGGCGCCGGCGGCGCGTATCATTTCCACGGATTCGCGCACCGAAGTACCGGCCGAGATCACGTCGTCTATGATCAGCACCTTGCCCTTGAGCGGCGCGCCGACCAGGGTGCCGCCTTCGCCGTGGTCTTTGGCTTCCTTGCGATTGTAGGCGAAGGGCACGTTGCGGCCTTGCTCGGCCAGCGCCATGCCGGCGGCGGCGGCCAGGATGATGCCCTTGTAGGCGGGGCCGAACAGCATGTCGAACTCGACGCCGCTCCGCTGGATGGACTGGGCGTAGAAGCGCGACAGCTTCAGCGTGGACTCGCCGTCGTTGAACAGGCCGGTGTTGAAGAAGTACGGCGATTGGCGTCCCGCCTTGGTGATGAACTCGCCAAACTTCAAAACCTGCTTGTCGAGCGCAAAACGAATAAACTCTTGACGGAAATCGCTCATCTTCACTCCTTGATGAAATCGTTAACTGTTTGAACGGCTGATTAAATTGCCGCAAGCATACCACGGGAGACACCCTTGCTTCGAATCGTTTCCGCCAACCTGAACGGCATCCGCTCGGCGGACAAAAAAGGCTTTTTCGACTGGCTGGCCACCATCAACGCCGACTTCGTCTGCGTGCAGGAATTGAAGGCGCAGGCCGGCGATCTGTCCGAGCGCATGCGCGCGCCGGATGGCCTGACCGGCTATTTCCACTATGCCGAGAAAAAGGGCTATAGCGGCGTCGGCGTCTACACCCGCCACCAGCCGGACGCGGTGGTGGAGGGGCTGGGCGTGGACTGGATCGATGCCGAAGGCCGTTTCCTGCAGCTGGATTTCGGCAATCTGTCCGTCATCTCGCTGTACCTGCCGTCCGGCTCCAGCAGCGATGAACGGCAGCAGGTGAAGTTCGATTTTCTCGATGTGTTCATGCCGCATCTGGAGAAGCTGAAGGCGGCCGGCCGCGACATCGTGATCTGCGGCGACTGGAACATCGCCCACAATGAGATCGACCTGAAAAACTGGAAGGGCAATCTGAAGAATTCCGGCTTCCTGCCGGAGGAGCGCGCCTGGATGACGGACCTGCTGGGCCGTGTGGGCTGGCGCGACGCCTGGCGTCAGCTGTACCCGGACGCGCCAGGCTATACCTGGTGGAGCAACCGCGGCCAGGCTTACGCCAAGGACGTGGGCTGGCGCATCGATTACCACATCGTCACGCCGTCGCTGATGGAGTTGGCCGAATCTTCCAGCGTCTACAAGGACGAGAAATTTTCCGATCACGCGCCGCTGATCGTCGATTATCGCCGGGAGCTGTGATGTGGGACGACGATGACGTGACGCTGCTGACGGTTCCTGGCTGGGGCGATTCCGGCCCGGCGCATTGGCAAAGCCGTTGGGAGCTGACTTATCCGCTGGCGCGTCGAGTCGTCCAGCAGAGCTGGCTGTATCCGAGCCGCGACGCCTGGGTGGCGGGGTTGGCGGCTGCCGTGGCGGACATCCCCGGCCAACTGGTCATCGCCGCGCATAGTCTGGGCTGCCATGCGACGGTTGCCTGGCTGTTGCAGGCCTCGCTGGCGGATCAGCGCCGGGTCAAGGGGGCGTTATTGGTGGCGCCGCCGGCCTTGCCGATTCTGCCGGCTACTGCGCGGGCCAGCGGCGAGCTGCCGGACGGGGCGGCCTTGCCGGATTTCGCCGGTTTCGAGGCGGCGGATACGCGGCGCTTGCCGGTTCCGGCCATCGTCGCGGCCAGCCATGACGACCCGTTCTGCGATTTCGCGGAGGCTGCGCGCATGGCGGACGGTTGGGGGGCGGATGGGTTCGACGCCGGCAACTGCGGCCATATGGGCAGCCATGCCGGCCTGGGGAGCTGGCCGGCCGGTCAGAGCCTGCTGCAGCGCTTGATCCTGGGGTGAGGCCTGGCCCCCTCTCCCCCGAGGGGAGAGGGGAGGCTGCGAACCCGCCCGCATCCGTTCGCCGCCTGTTCGTAGCGCGGGTTGGCCGCAAGGCCATATCCGCGATTCCGGCAGCTTCGCTCGCGGCAATGGCCTGGGTCCCGCGCACGCAACCGCGTTCACGCATCTCGATGGGATCACATCGTTCGCGGGTATGGCCGCGGGCCAATCCGCGCTACCAGGCTTGTGAGAGAGGAGGGCGCCTCAGCGCTCCACCGGCCGCGCCGGGTCGCTGCACCATTCGCTCCAGGAGCCCGGATAGAGGCGGCTGCCGTGGAAGCCGGCGATTTCCATCGCCAGCAGGTTTTGGCAGGCGGTGACGCCGGAGCCGCATTGATGAACGATGGCGGCCGGATCGAAGCCCTCGCCCAGCAGCGCTTCCCATTCCGCGCGCAGTTGCGCGGCGGGCTTGTAATGCTGCTCGGCCGTCAGGTTGTTCATGAAGAAACGGTTGGCCGCGCCCGGGATGTGGCCGCCCACCGGATCTATGGTTTCGCCTACGCCGCGGAAGCGGTCCGCGCTGCGCGCGTCCACCACGGTGAAGGATTGCTGCTCCAGATTGGCCTGCACGGCGTCGGCGTCCACGGTTTGCTGCAGGGCGGCGCGGATGGCGAAGCGGCGCGAGTTGCGCGCTGGCGCAGCCTGGTCCAGCGGCAGGCCGGCGGCTTTCCAGGCGGCGAGGCCGCCATCCAGCACGGCCACTTTTTCGTGGCCCAGCCAGCGCAGCAGCCACCAGGCGCGCGCCGCGTATTGGCCGCTGCCGTCGTCGTAGGCTACGACCTGCATGTCCGCATCCACGCCTATCGCGCCCAGGTCCACCGCCAGCCTTTGGCCATCCGGCAACGGGTGGCGGCCGTTGCGGCCGTTCTTGCTGCCTGACAGGTGATAGTCCAGATGCAGGTAGCGCGCGTCGGGGATGTGGCCCTGCTCATAGGCGGCGTGGCCGTAATCGGCGTTGTCCAGCTGGAAGCGGCAGTCCAGCACGATGCAGTGGGCGCGGTCCTGCTGGGCAAGTTGCGCCGCGGAAATCAGCGTGGTGTACATGGCGAAAGAGCGAGGTGGAAACCGACAGCTTAACGGTTGTCTGCACGCGCTGGCAATTGTACTAAAACGTTAACATTGACCATTCTGATTAGTACCTTATCGGCGTATGCTGTCGATCTAGCCGGCGCCAATCCGGGATCGAAAACCAAAAACAGACTTCGTAACGGGGATGAGTGAATATGTTAAGTGCATTGAATATAGGCCAGCGCATCCTGCTGCTGGCCGGCAGCCTGTTGTTGGCCTTGTTCCTGGTGGGCGGCGGAGCCTGGTGGGCGATGGATGGCGTGCAGCATGAGCTGCAAACGCTGTTTGCCGACAAGATCGCCTTCCGCCATCAGCTGGACAGCATGCAGCGGACGATGATGCAGATCCGGCAGGATGAGAAGAATATCTTCATCAGCATCGGCAATCCGGCGAATACCGACCAGAGCATACAGACCAACAAACAGTGGCTGGACAAGGATATCGCCAAGCTGCGTGAGCAGACCGCGCAGGCCAAAGGCATGGCGATGGCGGCCGAGCATCAGGCCGAGTTCGACAGCGTGCTGGCCGGATTGGATGGCTACGCCCAAGGCATGGCGGATTTGTACAGCAAGATCGAAAAAGGCCAGATTTCCGCGGCCAATATCGGCGACGCCGGCATCATCCCGTTCAAGCCCAAGTTGTACGCCGCCCGCGATGCCCTGAAGAAAATGACCGAACTGGCCGACAACACGGCGAAAGACGCCGAGGATGCGATGATGGCGACGATGCGCCGCACCATCCAGCTGCTGATGACCGTGCTGCTGCTGGCGCTGGCCATCGGCGCGGGCCTGGCCTGGGTGATCGCCCGTTCCATCACCAGGCCGCTGGGTTCGATGCGGGAGCGGATGCGCCATGCGGCCGAACACAACGATCTGACTGTGGCGATAGAGCAGAGCGGCCGCGACGAAGTCAGCGAAACCGGTCGCGCGCTGTCGCAACTGCTGGGCAATCTGCGCGGCTTCATCGAGCGGACCCGGCAGGATTCCGCCCAAGTCAATGACACCGCGGCGTCTTTGTCCGACGTTTCGCGGCGCATCGCCGAAGCCTCGCGCCAGCAGACCGATGCCTCCTCCTCCACCGCGGCGGCGGTGGAGCAAATGACGGTCAGCATCAATCTGGTGGCCGAGCATGCGGCGGAAATGGCTGGGGAAGCCAAGAGCAGCATGCAGGAAGCGGTAGGCGGCAGCCAGGTGGCGGGCGAGGCGGCGCGGGAGATGAACGAGATCGCGCGGGTGATAGGCGAGTCGGAAACCGTCATCGACAGCCTGAACCAGCGCTCGGATGAAATCGGCAATATCGTCGAAGTGATCCACGATATCGCCGAGCAGACCAATCTATTGGCGCTGAACGCGGCGATCGAGGCGGCGCGGGCCGGCGAAACGGGTCGCGGCTTCGCCGTGGTGGCGGACGAGGTGCGCAAGCTGGCGGAGCGCACCGCTCAGGCGACGGGCGAGATTTCCGCCAAGATCCAGGCAGTGCAGGGGGATACCGCCACCGCGGTGGCCAGCATGCGCGAGGCGGCGGCGCGAGTGGGCAGCGGCGTGAAGCTCAGCGGCCAAGTCAGCGCCAGGCTGGAGCAGATTCAGGCCTTGTCGTCAGGCTTGCTGGACAAGACCAGCGAAATCGCGGCGGCCATGCGCGAACAGGGCACGGCCAGCAACGAGGCGGCCCGCAGCGTGGAGCGCATCGCCAGCATGGGGGTGGAAAACGGCCAGTCCGTCGAGGCCTCGTCCGGCATGGCGCAGCAGCTGTCGCAGCTGGCCCATGGGCTGGATCAGGCGATCAGCCGCTTCCGCACCGCTTGATTCAGCCGGCGAGAGCGGCGCGCAGCCGCGCGGCCAGGTCCGCCTGGCCGTGATCGGCGCCTTCGCGCCGCGGCGCGGCCCAGATCGGGCTGGGGAAATGGGCATCGTCGGCGAAGCGCGGAATCACATGCCAGTGCAGGTGCGGCACCATATTGCCCAGGCTGGCCAGATTGATCTTGGCCGGCTTCATCACGGATCGCAGCGCGGATTCGGTCCGGTAGACCCAGTCCATCAGGTGGGCGCGGTCCTCGGGCGCGAGATCGGTCATCTCGGCCGCGTGGGCTTGCCAGATGACGCGGCAAAAGCCGGGATAGCCAGGCTCGTTCGCCAGGATGACGCGCAGCCGCGCGTCCTGGTACAGCAATTCGCCTGCCGGCTCGCGGCACAATTCGCAATCCATGGTTCGCTCCCTATTCTATTGGTTTGTTGATTCTACCCCCGCTATGCTCAACGGGGCAGTCATGGCGGTCTGTTATACTGATGGAGTCGGCCTCAGCGCCGATGGGCGTTCCAGAATCATAACCAGCCGGGAATCATCGTGAGTTTCGTCAACAGCCTCTTCGTCATTGCCGTCCTGATCACCGCCAGCGCTTTTTTCTCGGTATCGGAAATTTCGCTCGCAGCCGCGCGCAAGATCAAGCTGCGGCAATTGGCCGAGGAGGGCAATCACAATGCCGAGCGGGTGCTGGAACTGCAAGACCAGCCCGGCCACTTCTTCACCGTGGTGCAGATCGGCCTCAACGCCGTGGCCATCCTGGCCGGTATTCTGGGCGAGGCGGCCTTCACGCCTTACTTCGCCACGCTGCTGCACATGCTGACGCCGGCGGAGTGGGTGGAGCATCTGAGCTTCATCCTGTCTTTCGTCTCGGTCACCGCGCTGTTCGTGCTGTTCGCCGACCTGATGCCCAAGCGGCTGGGCATGGTGGCGCCTGAGCGCATCGCGCTCCTGGTGGTGCGTCCCATGATGTTTTGCGTCACCCTGTTCCGGCCGCTGGTGTGGCTGTTCAACGGCTTGGCCAATGTGTTCTTCCGCATGCTGGGCGTGCCGACGGCGCGGCCGGAAGACCTGACTCCGGCCGACCTGCTGGCGATGATGGACGCCGGCGCCGAGGCCGGCGTGCTGCAGCAGCGCGAGCACCATTTGATCGAGAACGTGTTCGAGCTGGAAAGCCGCACCGTGCCCTCGTCGATGACGGCGCGCGAAAGCATAGTCTATTTCACGCTGCACGAGGACGAAGGCAGCATCAAGCAGAAAATCGCCGAACATCCGCATACCAAGTTCCTGGTGTGCGACGGCGTGATCGACTCGGTGATCGGCTACGTGGATTCCAAGGACATCCTGATGCGGCTGATCAATCAGCAGAGCCTGTCGATGAAGCGCGAGCTGACGATACGCAATGTGCTGATCATTCCGGATTCGCTGACTTTGTCCGAACTGCTGGAGCGGTTCAAGGCCTCGCGCGAGGACTTCGCGGTGGTGATGAACGAATACGCGCTGGTGGTGGGCGTGATCACGCTGAACGACCTGATGAGCACGGTGATGGGCGACCTGGTCAACCAGTTCCAGGAAGAGCAGATCGTGCGCCGCGACGACCGTTCCTGGCTGGTGGACGGCGCTACGCCGGTGGAAGACGTGCTGCGCGCGCTGGGCATCGACTCCTTCCCCGACGACGAGAACTACGAAACCATCGCCGGCTTCATGATGTACATGCTGCGGCGCATTCCCAAGCGCACCGACAGCGTGGAGTTCGAGGGCTACAAGTTCGAGGTGGTGGACATCGACAACTACCGGATAGACCAGCTGCTGGTGACGCTGATTCCGCCCGCGGCGGCCGAGGCAGAGTCCGCCCGCTGATATTACGAATGGTTACACCCGCTTACACGCGGCTCACAGACGGGGCGGGAGGGGCTGCCTAAGATGGATTCAAGGACGCGTCGCCAAGACGCTCCAGACAACGATCCCCAACTTGGATTCGGGAGAATGACCATGAAGAAACTGACCGCCCTCCTGCTGGCCGCCACCCTCGGCCTGGCCTCCGTCGCCACCTACGCCGCCGATGCCTCCGCGCCGGCCGCCAAGGCCGCCGCGCCCATGCATAAGCACCACCACCACAAGAAGCACCATGCCAAGAAGGCCAGCTCCGCGCCGGCCGCGCAAAAAGCCCAGGCCGCCAAGAAGCACCATCACAAAAAGCATCATCATCACAAGAAGCACCACCCGATGAAGTAAGCCGGGCCTGATGGCCGGGTTTATCCCGATCCAACGGAAAGGAGGCGAAAGCCTCCTTTTTTGCTGGTTTCTCTCCACTGAAACTGACCTAAATGACAGGTGGGTAATTTTCCACTTGTATTCTAGCTCGGATATTTCGATTCTGATACCAATGTAATACCACATGAAATTTCATGTTGGAGATTGCAGGGCATCAAGCGGCACGCATGCCGCGTCATCATCGATACAGAGGAGAAGCACCATGCCGCAATTCTCGTTGTCGCGTGCGCTGTTGGCAGTCGGCGCGGCCTTCGCGTTGAGCCAGGCCGTTTACGCCGCCCCCAGCTGCGCGGGCTGGAGCAGCAGCCAGGTTTACAATGCCGGCGATTACGCCACTTTCAATGGCAAGACTTGGCGCGCCAGCTGGTGGACCCAGGGCGAACAGCCGGGCAGCAATCAGTGGGGCGCCTGGCAAGAGCGTCCTGCCAGCGAGTGCACGCCGGGCACGCCCAGCGATCCCAATCAGCCGGGTAGCGGCGTGCCGCCTGAGCCGAAGCCGACCGTGGGCCGCAACGTGGGCTCCTACTTCACCCAATGGGGCATTTACCAGCGCAATTACAAGGTCAGCGATCTGGTCAAAGCCGGCGGCGACAAGCAGCTGACCTTCCTGAATTACGCCTTCGGCAATGTCTATGCCAACGGCCAGTGCGGCATGGTCACCAAGGCCGAGAACGGCAACGGCGACGGCGGCGACGCCTGGGCAGATTACCAACGCTCCTTCGCCGCCAATGAATCGGTGGACGGCAAGGCCGACAACTGGAACGACCCGCTGCGCGGCAACTTCAACCAGCTGCGCAAGCTGAAGCTGGCCAATCCGCAACTGAAGGTATTGATTTCGCTGGGCGGCTGGACCTGGTCCAAGAATTTCGGCCAGTTCGCCGCCAGCGACGCTAGCCGCAAGGCGCTGGTCAGCTCCTGCATAGACCTCTACATCAAGGGCAACCTGCCCAAGGGCGAAGACGCCGGCGGCCAGGCGGCGGCGCTGGGCGTGTTCGACGGCTTCGACATCGACTGGGAATATCCGGGCGGCGGCGGCCTGCCGACCAATACCGTGGACCCGAACGACAAGCAGAACTTCACGCTGCTGATGGCGGAGTTCCGCAACCAGCTTAACGCTTTGTCCACGGCCAACCAGCGCCGCTACTACCTGACCGCGGCCATAGGCTCCGGCGTGGACAAGATCCGCAATACCGAGCCGTCCAAGTACAGCGGCTATCTGGACTGGATCAATGTGATGAGCTACGACTTCCATGGCGGCTGGGATGCCAAGGGGCCGACCAACTTCCAGTCCAATCTGTATCGCGACCCGGCCGCGCCGGTGACCGGCGATCAGGTCTACTACAACGTCAACGACGCGGTGCAGACGCTGGTGGGCGCCGGCGTGCCGCGCGCCAAGATCAACGTGGGTCTGCCGTTCTACGGCCGGGGCTGGGCCGGCGTGGCGGCGGGACCGAATGGCGATGGCCTGTACCAGGTGGCCACTGGTCCGTCCAAGGGCACTTATGAGCAGGGCATCGAGGACTACCGCGTGTTGGTGACGCGCAGCGCCAAGCAATTCACCAGTCCGGTGGCCAAGCAACTGTGGACTTACGACGGCAACGAGTTCTGGAGCTACGACGACCCGGCCACCATACGCGGCAAGCTTGACTACGTGCGCTCGCAGCAACTGGGCGGCGTGTTCAGCTGGTCGCTGGATGGCGACGACGCGCAGGCCACCTTGTTGAAAACCAGCGCCGAAGTGCGGCAGGATGCGGCCACCGCCGCCAAGCGCCGCGCGGCGGCTACTGCCGCGGCAAAAGCCAAGGCGGCCAAGAAGCAGTAAGTTGTTTGTATCAAGATAACGGCGGGGAAACCCGCCGTTTTCGCGTCCAGAGCCTGCGGATGGATTACAGTGCCGCAGCGGGCAGCACGCGCAGCGGCTGGGGCGTGGCGCTGGTGTGGCTCCAGGACGCGTTGAAGTGGTCTACCACCTGTTCGCCGCTGAGGGCGAAGGCGCTGACCGTGGTGTGGCCGTCGGCTATCGCCGTGACTTGGTAACCACGCGACACGGCATTGCGCAAGGTGCTGTCCACGCAGAAATCGGTGGCGGCGCCGCCTATCCATAATTTGTTCACGCCATGCTCGGACAGCAACTGGGCGAGGTTGGTGTCGCAAAAGCTGTCGCCGTAGCGCTTGAACACGAGCGCGTCGCCGTCCTGGCGCGCCAGCTTGGGATGCAGTTGCCAGGCGGGCGAGCCATGCGGCAGATCGTCTTCCTCATGCTGGACGAAGATCACCGGCATGCCGCGCTGGCGGGCTTTGGCGATGGCGAGATTGAGGTTGTCCAGCACGCTGTCTAGCCGCGCGGCGCGCGGCTCTCCTTCCACAACCCCAACTTGAACGTCGATGATCAGCAAGGCGGTATCGGACATGTTTATTCTCCAGTGAGGCGGGTGGTGGCGCGCGCCTGGGCGCGGCGCTTCAGATCAAGGCTTCCGGGTTCAGCACATGGTTGGCGTCGCCTTCGAAGAAACGGACGGCGTTGCGATAGGCGATTTCCAGATACTGGCGATAGCTGGCTTCTTCCGCATAACCCAGGTGCGGCGTGCACAACACATTGGCGCGGCGCAGCAAGGGGTGGTTCGCGTCGTACACGGGCTCTTGTTCGAACACGTCCAGCGCGGCGAAACCGGGACGGCCGGCGTCCAGCGCCGCCTCCAGCGCGCCGGGCGCGATCAGTTCCGCGCGGCTGATGTTGATCAGCAGCGCCTCGGGCTTCATCGCCGCCAGGTCGGCCGGCGTCACATTGCCCTCGGTGGCGGGAACCAGCCGTTGATGCAGGCTCAGCACGTCGGTCTCGGCGAAGAAGGCTTCGCGGCTTGCCGCCGCGCGGTAGCCCAGCGCCAAAGCTTCCTCGCGGGCGCGCTCGCTGCCCCAGACCAGTATCTCCATGCCGAAGGCGCGGCCATAGCCGGCCACCAGCTTGCCTATCTTGCCGAAGCCGAGGATGCCCAAGGTGGCGCCGCGCACCGCCCGGCCCACAGGTCCTTGCCACTGGCCGGCGCGCAGGCTGTCCACGTTCTCCGCCAGGCGGCGCCGCGCGGCCATGATCAGCAGCCAGGCCAGCTCCGCCGGGGCATGGGGCGAGCCGCTGCCCTCCACTACGGCGACGCCGGCGCGGCTGCAGGCGGCCACGTCGATATTGCGCGCGAGCTTGCCGGTCTGGCTGATCAGGCGCAGCCGCGGCATCTTGGCCAGCAGGGCCTCATCCACCACGGTGCGTTCGCGGATCAGCAGCAGCGCCTCGGCCTGGGCCAGCGCGGCGTCTGCACCGGGCGCGCGCGCCAGATCGCCCAGGCTGCGGCAGACGTAGCCGGGATGGCTGTGCAGCTCGGCCAGGCTGGGCCCCACGTTCTGGTAGTCGTCTGGGATCCATAGCTGGATGACGGGCATGGCGTTCTTTCCGATGGGAGGTCAGCCGCGCAGGGGCATGGCCAAGTATTGGAAATGCGGATCGTCGGGATTGGTGATCAGCATGCCGCGCTGGCCTTGGCCCAGGCAGAAGCGCAGCCGCTCCGCCTTTTGCGACTGCAGCACGTCTTGCAGATAACCGAGATTGAAGCTCGCTTGCAGCGGTTCGCCTTGCCAATCCAGCGGCAGCTTCTCTTCCGCTTCCTCCTGTTCGGCATTTTGGCAGCGCAAGGCCAGCCGGCCGGGGCGAATCTCCATCTCCAGCTGGCGGAACTTGGCGTGGGCCAGCACGGACACGCGCTGCACCGCTTCCAGCATGGCCAGTCTGGGCAGCAGCAGCTCGCAATCGTGGCTGTCCGGCAGCAGGCGAAGGTAGTCCGGCGCGCGCGCGTCCACCAGCTTGCAGCGCAGCTGGGTGTCGCCCAGCTGGCAATGCAGCTGTTTCTCGCCCAGGCTCAGCTGGAGCGGCGCGCTCAGTTCGTCCAGCAGCTTGTTCAATGCCAGGGCTGCCTTGCGCGGCAGCAGCAGCTTGCTTTCTGGATGCCCGCCGGACAGGGGATAGCGCTGGATGGCCAGGCGCACGCCGTCGGAGGCGATCAGCTTCAGCTCCTCTGCATCCAGCTGCAGCAGCAAGGCGTTCAGATAGGGGCGGATGTCGCCGCCGGCCATCGCGTACAGCACCTGATCCAGCTTGCGCTTGAGTTCGGCGGGGTCGAGCGCGAGGACCGCGGAGATGGCGCCATCCGGCGTCAGCAGCGGGAAGTCTTCCGCCGGCAAGGTTTGCAGCTGGAAGCGGCTGCCGGCGGCCAGCAACTGCAATTGGCTGTTTTGGCGCTTCAGTTGCAGCTCGCAACCGGCCGGCAGCGCGCGCAGGATGTCCAGCAGCTTGCGCGCCGGGACGCATAAGCGGAAGGTTTGGCTGGCCTGGACGGCGCGGCGGCTTTCCAGCTGGATTTCCAGGTCGCTGGCGGTGATGGCCAGGCTCTGGCCATCGGCTTCCAGCAGAACGTGGGACAAAATGGGCAGGGTGTGGCGGCGCTCCACTACGCCGCAGACGGCGGCCAGCGGGGCGAGCAGGATGTCGCGATCGGCGCGCAGCAGCATGTCCGGCTCCGGCATGGATAATCCGACAATTTACCACATTCGACTATGCGTTTGTTCTTTCTGCCTGCGCGGAGCGAGGGCTGGGCAGGCCGCCGGATCAGCGGATCGGGATGTAAAGCTCGGTCAGCGAGTCGGGGTGGTCAGGCGCGAGGAAGCGTTCGTCCATGTATTCGAACTCTATGCCCTCGGCGGCGTCCAGTCCGGCCGCCGGCAGCCAGCTGCCGTGAATGGCCTGGAAGGTGGCGGGCAGCCCGCTCACCGGACCGATGTGGCGGAAGCGGGCGTAGCGCTGGGCCGGCACGTCGACCGCCGCCATGCCGTCGGGCACCGGCGCGTCCGGCGCGGTTTGCAGGGCGGCCAGATAGCGCCAGCCGCCGTCCGGCAGCGGCTGGCACAGGCCGTAGCTGCTGCCGGGTCGGGCGTCGGCGATTTCATGCTCGCGTTCGAGGAAGCGTTGCCACATGGCTGGGATGCCGCCTTCATCCTGGGGACTCCAGGCGAGGCCGACGACGCGGAAGGCGGGCAGGGTGACGATTTCTGGCGTTTGCATCATGGTCTGGCGCCATTCGCTGGGTGTGAGATGGCGTTGAATGCGCGCGATCCGTTCCCGCCGTTCTTCAATCTCCCCTTGCAAGCGCGCGGCGTGCTCCCGCAGGGCGCGACGCAGCGTTTCGTCGTCGGCGCCGCGCAGCCGGGCGATGTCGTCCAAGGACAGGCCCAGCTCGCGCAACATGACGATGCGGCCCAGCTCCGCCACCTGCGCCGGCAGGTAGTAGCGGTAGCCGTTGTCGCGGCCGGTCAGCGCCGGGCTGAACAGCCCTATGCTGTCGTAGTGGCGCAGCGTCTTGGTGCTGAGACCGTGGCAGCGGGCCAGTTGTCCGATAGTGAGCATGAGAAAACGGAATGGGTGGCGGATGAAGCCAGTGTGGACCTTGCCGCAAGGGCAGGGTCAAGCCCGGCCTCTCTCGCAAAGCAGAGGCCGGTCACGTGTTTACAACAAGACTCTTTCGATGCCGCCATCGCGGGCGCGCGCCACGTACTCCGGCAGCCAGTTCTCGCCCAGGATGTGGCGGGCGATTTCCACCACGATGTAGTCGGCCTCGGTGCCGGTGTCATCGTTGTAGCGCGACAGGCCCTGCAGGCAGGATGGACAGGAGGTCAGAATCTTCACCGGCTTGGCCGGCGGCTGCCCGCCGGTCAGCGCCTGCAGATTGTTATGGATTTCCTCCTCCTTGCGCGCGCGCACCTGGGTGGCGATGTCCGGCCGGCTGGCGGCGAAGGTGCCGGCCTCGCCGCAGCAGCGGTCAGTCAGCGGCACGCCGCCGCCCATCAGTTCGTTGACCACCTTTAGCGGCTGGTGGGTCTTCATCGGCGTGTGGCAGGGGTCGTGGTACAGATACTGCTGGCCCGCTATGCCATCCAGCTTCACGCCCTTTTCCATCAGGTATTCGTGGATGTCGATGACGCGGCAGCCGGGGAAGATGTCCTCGAAGCGGTAGTGCGCCAGCTGGTCGAAGCAGGTGCCGCAGCTGACCACCACGGTCTTGATGTCCAGGTAGTTTAGCGTGTTGGCCACGCGGTGGAACAGCACGCGGTTCTCGGTGGTGATGGCGTCGCCCTTGTCCTGGTAGCCGGCGCTGGTTTGCGGATAGCCGCAGCATAGATAGCCCGGCGGCAGCACCGTCTGCGCGCCGACATGCCACAGCATGGCCTGGGTGGCGAGGCCGACCTGGCTGAACAGCCGCTCCGAGCCGCAGCCGGGGAAATAGAACACCGCTTCGGCGTCTTCCGCGGCCTTGGGGTTGCGGATCACCGGCACCACGTGCGGATCTTCCACGTCCAGCAGCGCGCGGGCGGTTTTCTTGGGCAGGCCGCCCGGCATCGGCCGGTTGATGAAGTGGATCACCTGTTCCTTGATCGGCGCCGGGCCGACGGTGGACGGCGGCTGCTTCTTCTGGCCGCCGATCAGCCCCAGCCGCTTGCCGACCTGGTTGCCCAGGCGCTGCGCCTTGTAGCCGACGCCGACCAGGCCGGCGCGTATGGTCTTTACCGTGGCCGGGTCCTTGGCGGTGAGGAAGGCCATGCCCAGCGCGGTGCCGGGGTTGAACTTCTTCTTGCCGGCCTTGCGCAGGAAGTTGCGCATGGCCACCGATACATCGCCAAAATCGATCTTGACCGGACAGGGCTTGACGCAGCGGTGGCACACCGTGCAATGGTCCGCCACGTCGGACAATTCCTCGAAATGCTTTAGCGACACGCCGCGGCGGGTCTGCTCCTCGTACAGGAAGGCCTCAGTCAACAGGCCGACGCCGAGTATCTTGTTGCGCGGGCTGTACAAGAGGTTGGCGCGCGGCACATGGGTGGAGCACACCGGCTTGCACTTGCCGCAGCGCAGGCAGTCCTTGATCGAGTTGTTGATGTCGCCGATGTCGGATTGCTCCAGGATCAGCGATTCCGCGCCGAGCAAGGAGAATGACGGCGTGTAGGCCAGCGCCAGGTCCGCGCCCGGCAGCAGCTTGCCGCGGTTGAAGTGGCCGTTGGGGTCCACTTGCTGCTTGTAGGCGCGGAAGGGGGCGATTTCGTCCTCGCTGAGGAATTCCAGCTTGGTGATGCCGATGCCGTGCTCGCCGGAGATGACGCCGCCCAAGGAACGAGCCAGCGCCATGATGCGGACCACCGCCTGGTGGGCGGTCTGAAGCATGCGGTAGTTGTCGGAGTTGACCGGCAGGTTGGTGTGGACGTTGCCGTCGCCGGCATGCATGTGCAGCGCCACGAATACCCGGCCGCGCAGCACATGCTGCTGCAGCTCGCGGATGGCGGCGCGGATGCCGGCGGCGGCGCTGCCGGAGAATATCTGCTCCAGCTCGGCCAGCACTTCCCGCTTCCAGCTGACGCGCAGGACGAAGTCGCGCAGTGCGTGGAACACGGTGGCGGGCCGGGCGGCGCGGTCTTCCAGCGGGGCGTCGGGCCAGCGGCTGGCGTATTCATGGAACGGCGCGTCCATGTGGTCCAGCAGCCATTGCCAGCGGTCTCGGTTGACGGCCAACAGCGACAGCGCGGCGGCGCGCCGGTCGCCGATCAGCTCTTCCGACGGCAGGTTGGTGTCCATCTTGTCCACCGGCAGCCGGCCGTGGAAGTACTCGGTCAGGGTGTCCAACAGTTCGATCTTGTTGGCGATGGACAGCTCGATGTTGATGCGTTCGATGCCGTCGCTGTAATCGCCGAGGCGCGGCAGCGGGATCACCACGTCCTCGTTGATCTTGAAGGCGTTGGTGTGCTTGGCGATGGCGGCGGTGCGGCTGCGGTCCAGCCAGAAGGTCTTGCGCGCTTCCGGCGTCACCGCGATGAAGCCCTCGCCGTGGCGGGCGTTGGCGATGCGCACCACCTGGCTGGCGGCCTCGGCGGCGGCGTTCTCGTCGTCGGAGACGATGTCGGCGATCAGCACCATCTTGGGCCGGCCCTTGCTCTTGGCCTTGGTGGCGTAGCCGACCGCGCGCACATAGCGCCAGTCCAGGTGCTCCAGGCCGGCCAGCTGCACGCCGGCGGCCAGACAGGCGCCGCCGGGCTTGAACAGGTCGGTGATTTCGACGATGGCCGGCGTGGCCTCGGCCACAGTGCCGAAGAACTCCAGACACACGGTGCGGGTGTGCTTGGGCATCTTGTGCAGCACGAAGCGCGCGCTGGTGATGATGCCGTCGCAGCCTTCCTTCTGCACGCCGGGCAGGCCGGCCAGGAATTTGTCGGTGACGTCCTTGCCCAGGCCCACCTTGCGGAAGGCGCTGCCGGGAATGATCAGCTCGCGGCTGCTTTCCACGGTCTGGCCATCGTCGGCCAGGCGCGAGACGCGGAAGCGCGCTTCTTCTACATCGTGGATTTTGCCGTAGTTGTGGCCGATGCGCTCCACCAGCTGCCAGCGGCCGTCCGGGTCCACCATTTTCCAGCTGGCCAGATTGTCCAGCGTGGTGCCCCACAGCACGGCCTTCTTGCCGCCGGCGTTCATGGCGATATTGCCGCCGATACAGGAGGCTTCGGCCGAGGTCGGGTCTACCGCGAACACCAGTCCGGCGGCGGAGGCCGCTTCGGACACGCGGGCGGTGACCACGCCGGCGCCGCAGGAAATGGTGGCGCGCTTGCCCGAGAGGCCGGGCAGTTCGATGTGCTCGACGCCCAAGTGGCGGTCCAGTTTTTCGGTATTGATCACCGCGCTCATGCGGTCCAGCGGCACCGCGCCGCCGGTATAGCCGGTGCCGCCGCCGCGCGGAATGATGGTCAGGCCCAGCTCGATGCAGGCGCGCACCAGCGGCGCCATTTCCGCTTCGCTGTCCGGGCTCAGCACCACGAACGGGTATTCGACGCGCCAGTCGGTGGCGTCGGTGACATGGGCGACACGCGACAGGCCGTCGAACAGGATGTTATCGCGTCGGGTCAGCCGGGTCAGCTTCTTCAGCACCCGGGCGCGCAGCTCGCGGGTTTGCTCGAACTGGCGCTCGAACTCGTCCACCGCTTCGCGCGCGGCGGCGATCATCAGCTGCACCTTGTCGTTGCCGTCGCGGCGCTTCTCGATCTCGGTCAGGCGGTGGCGCATCGCCTCCACCAGCGCGGACAGCCGCTTGGGATTGTCCAGCAGGTCGTCCACCAAGTACGGGTTGCGGTCCACCACCCAGATGTCGCCCAGCACCTCGAACAGCATGCGCGCGGAGCGGCCGGTCTTGCGCGCGCCGCGCAATTCGTCCAGCAGTTTCCACATCGGTTCGCCCAGCAGCCGGATCACGATTTCTCGGTCCGAGTACGAGGTGTAGTTGTACGGGATCTCCCGCAGGCGCTGTTCGCTGGTGATGGCTGTCATTTGTCCGCAAGCTGGGTTTTATTAGAGGAGTGTCTGTCAGTGTAACGTAATTGTTGCGATGCGAAAAACATGAGCGGAGCAGGGATTTTTCCTCTTTAGATCAAGCGATTGTCGCTAGCCATGTCTTATGCTCATATGGCTCGGCTTTGAATATTTTATTCAATGTCTGCCCTCGCGCAGAGCGGCCGGCGCTGTCATTTCATGCGGCCTATATTCATGCCGATGAGGTTTTAAATTCCCGGCGCGGCGGGATTTTTCGGTAAGCTACGGTTTTTGAATGATTCCCCGCCGGGATAGGCAAGGATGGAAAGAATGGCGACGATGTGGAAAAAGTTTGTGCTGGCGTTCATGCTGGCGGTTTCGCTGGGCGGCTGCGGCTATAACGCGATGCAATCGCAGGACGAGGCTGCCAACGCCGCGTGGTCCGAGGTATTGAACCAGTACCAGCGCCGCGCCGATCTGATTCCCAACCTGGTGAAGACGGTGCAGGGCTACGCCAAGCACGAGAAGGACGTGCTGACCCAGGTGACCGAGGCGCGCGCGCGCGTCGGCAGCATTCATATGGATGCGGATTCGGCAGGCGACGAGGGCAAGATGAAGGCGTTCTCCGCCGCGCAGAGCCAGCTCGGCTCGGCGCTGTCGCGCCTGCTGGTGGTGTCGGAAAACTATCCGCAATTGAAGGCGGACCAGTCCTTCCGCGACTTGCAGGCCCAACTGGAGGGTACGGAAAACCGCATCGCCCTGGCGCGCAAGCGTTACATCGATTCGGTGCAGCACTACAACAGCACCGTGCGCAGCTTCCCCAATAATCTGACCGCCAAAATGTTCAATCTGAAGACCCGCCCCAACTTCGCCGTGGAAAACGAGAAGGCGATTTCCGCGCCGCCGCAGGTGAGCTTCGACGAGCAAGGCAAGTGATATGAGCCGTGCATGGGCTTGGCTGGTTTTCGCGCTGTGCTTGCTGGCCGGCGTGGTCCGGGCTGAGGTGGCGGTGCCGCCGCCCAGCTCGCCGGTGATAGATCAGGCCGGCTTTCTAAGCGAGGCTGAGCGCGGCCAGTTGGAAAAGCAGCTGCTGGACTTCCACCAGCGCAAGGGCAGCCAGCTGGCGGTGCTGATCGTGCCCTCGGTCGATCCGGAAACGCCGTTCGATTACGGCGCGCGGGTGATGTCGAGCTGGAAGCTGGGTCGCCAGGGCGTGGATGACGGCGTGCTGCTGCTGATCGTGTCCGATTCGCATAAAACCCAGCTGCTGGTGGGGCGCGGCCTGGAGGGCGCGATTCCCGACATCTACGCCAAACGCATCCTGCAGGACACGCTGCGGCCGCTGTTCAAGCAAGGCTTGCGCCTGCAGGGCCTACAGGCCGCGGCGACGCAAATCGAGGGCCTGATAGACGGCGAGAAGCTGCCGCCGCCCAAACAGGCGGCCAAGCATGGCGGCGGCTGGGAAGACAGCTGGCCGCTATTGGCCTTCTTTCTGCTGATGGGTTCCGGCCTGGCCGGCAAGCTGTTCGGCCGGCTGATCGGCAGCTTCATCATCGGCAGCCTCAGCGTCGCCTTGTCCCTGCTGCTGGGCGCCGGCACGCTGGCCGCGCTGCTGATAGGCGCGGTGGCGGCGGGCCTGTGCCTGGCGCTGGGCGAGCACGGCTTGTCCCTGGCCAGCTGGGGCAATTGGGGCGGTGGAGGCGGCGGACGTTCGGGCGGCGGCAGCGGCTGGTCCGGCGGCGGAGGCGACTTCGGCGGCGGCGGCGCATCGGGAGACTGGTGATGAATAGATGGCAACGCGTATGGCGCCACTTGTGCAGCACCGGCTGGCAGGCGCGGCGTCAGTTTCCAGCCGCCGAGCTGGCGCGGCTGGAGGGATGGATCGCGGCGTCCGAGCAGGCGCATCGCGGCCAGCTGCGCTTCGTGGTGGAGTCCGCGCTGGACTGGCGCGCCGCCTGGCGCGGCCTGAGCGCCAGAGAGCGGGCGCTGCAGTGGTTCGGCGAGCTGCGGGTGTGGGACACCGAGGACAATGTCGGCGTGCTGGTGTATCTATTGCTGGCGGAGCGCCGCATCGAGATCGTGGCCGACCGGGGCATCAACCGGGCGGTGCCGGCCCAGGAATGGGCCGGCATTTGCGCGGACATGCAGCAGGCTTTCGCCGCGCGCGACCACGTGGCGGGACTGGCGCTGGGCTTGGATCGAATACACGCTTTGCTGATCCGGCACGCGCCGCGTCATGGCGAGCCGGTGGTCAACGAGTTGCCGGACCAGGTGATCGTCCGCTGATCAGCCGCGGGCCGCGTGGCAGGCCAGTTGCTCCGCCAGCTTTACCGCTTCGATCAGGCTGCCCGGATCGGCGCGGCCGCTGCCCGCCAGGTCCAGCGCCGTGCCGTGGTCGACCGAGGTGCGGATGATGGGCAGGCCCAGCGTGATATTGATGCCGGCGCCGAAGCTGGCGTGCTTGAGCACCGGCAGGCCTTGATCGTGGTACATGGCCAGCACGGCGTCGGCCTGGGCCAGCTTGTCCGGATTGAACAGCGTGTCGGCGGGTAGGGGACCGATCAGATTCATGCCTTCGGCGCGCAGCGCCGCCAGCGCCGGTTCGATGACGTCTATCTCTTCGCGGCCCATGTGGCCGCTTTCTCCCGCATGCGGGTTCAGGCCGGCTACCAGGATGCGCGGCGCGGCGATGCCGAATTTGCCGACGAGATCCGCGTGCAGGATGCGGATGACTTCGTCGAGCAAGGGCGCGGTGATCGCGTCGGCGACGGCGCGCAGCGGCAGATGGGTGGTGGCCAAAGCCACGCGCATGCCGCCGCCGGCCAGCATCATCACCACTTTGGGGGTCCCAGTGCGTTCGGCCAGGTATTCCGTGTGGCCGCTGAACGGCACGCCGGCGTCGTTGATCACGCCCTTGTGCACCGGCGCGGTCACCATGGCGGCGAACTCGCCGGATACGCAGCCGTCTATCGCCGCGTCCAGCGTGGCGAGCACGTAGCGGCCGTTGGCCGGGTCCAGGCGGCCGGCCGCCGCCAGGGCCGCCAGCGGCACGTGCAATACCTCCAGCGCGCCGGCAGGCGCGGGCGCGTCGCGGCGATAGTCAGCCAGTTCGACTTTCAGTCCCAGCCGCGCGGCTCGTTCGGCCAGCAGGCCGCGGTCCGCGATGACCACGCAGCGGCTGTCCGGCAGCAGCTCAGGCAGCCGCAGCGCCAGATCGGGGCCGATGCCAGCCGGTTCGCCCGCGGTGAGGGCCAGCGCGCGGCGGCTCATCACTTGTCGTCCAGATGTTCTTCGACGAAGGCCGAGTCGCGCAGCTGGCGCACCCAGTCGGCGTAAGCCTGCTCCATCTTGCGGGAGCGGATCTGCTGCTTGACCGCCATCTTCTCGTGGTCGCTGGACACGTCCTGGTTGCGTTTGCCTTCCACTTCGATCAAGTGCCAGCCGAACGAGGTGCGCACCGGTTGCGACAGCTGGCCGATAGGCAGGGCCACCATGGCTTTTTCGAAATCGGGCACCAGATCGCCCAGGGTGACCCAGCCCATATCGCCGCCCTTGGCGTTGCTGCCGTCTTCCGAGTAGAGCTTGGCCATGTCGGCGAACTTGGCGCCGCGCATGATGCGGTCGCGGATCTGATCGATGCGCGCCTTGGCGTCGGCCTCGGACACCGCCTCGTTGGTGCGGATCAGGATGTGGCGAGTGTGGTATTGCTCGACCAGCATGGGCGCGCTGCCGTTGCGCTTGTCCTGCAACTGGAAGACGAAAAAGCCCTGCTGGGTGCGTATCACATCGGTGTGGGCGCCCGGCTTCAGCTGTTCCAGCATCTGCACGAACTCCAGCGGCAGCGAGGTGGCGGGACGCCAGCCCATGTCGCCGCCCTTGATCGCGTTGGGCGCGTCGGAGTAGGAGGCGGACACCTTGGCGAAAGGCTGGCCGGCGTCGAGGTCGGCCAGCGCCTTGTGCACTTTTTGCGACAGCGCGTCGATCTGCTTGGCGTCGGCGCGTTCCGGTACGCTGACCAGGATGCTGGCCAGGTGGTATTCGGTGCGGTTGGCGCTCTGCGCGCTCTTCAGCACCTGTTCCACTTCGCTGTCGCTGACGTTGACGCGCGAGGCCACTTCGCTGTCGCGCAGGCGGGAGATGGTCAGCTCGCGGCGGATGTCGCCGCGCAGGCGGTCCATGCTGATGCCGTCCTTGGCCAGTTGGGCCTTCAGCCCGGCTTCGCTCAGCTTGTTTTGCTTGGCCAGATTGGCCACGGCCTGGTCTATGGCGGCGTCCTCGATGCGCAGGCCGCCGCTGGCGGCGTATTGCAGCTGCACTTCCTCGGTGATCATTTGTTCCAGCAGCTGGCGCTCCAGCACGTCGCGCGCCGGCGGCGTCACTTTCTGCGACTCCAGTTGCTTGATCGCCTCGTTGACGCGGCCCTGCAGCTCCTGCCAGGTGATGACGTTCTTGTTGACCACGGCGACGATGCGGTCGACTTCGCGCACCGGCGCGATGGCGGTCTGGACGGAGGCGGGTGCGGGGGCGGCCAGCGACGCCTGAGCGACGCTAGCGATCAACAGGGCAAGCAGGGTCTTTTTCATGGTCAGGCTTTATTGCAGGTTAGTCTTGGTGTAACCGGGAATGGCCAGGCGCAGCGTGTCCTGCACGCTGCCGTTGCCCAGCGCGCCCAGTCCCCTCAGTTCCAGCTGGAAGAACCACGCGTTCTTGGTTGTTTGCGGGTCGGTCACGTAGCGTTGGCTGTACATCCTGGCGGACCAGCAGCCATCGTTGTACTCGAAGCCGGCCAGCCGCTCAATAGGCTTGCGTTCGATCAGCGAGTAATTGTAGCGGCCGATGGCGTACCAGCGGCGGGCGACGGGCCATTGCGCGGCCACGTCCACCTGGCGCATTGGGCCGTATATCGAGGTGTTGTCCAACTGCTCATAGCGGCCGTAGCGGTAGCGCACGCTGGCGATCTTGCCGGCGGCTGGGCTATAGCGCAGCTGGGCATTGTAGCGCTCGGTTTTGCCCAATTGCTGGTTGTACTGGTAGCTGCTGTCGAAGCGCCAGTCGCGGCTCAGGTCGCCGGCCGCGCTGAGCAGCAGGTCCGAGCTGGGCTGGTTGTTGTCTTGGGTGATGTCGTTCTTGAAATAGAAGCGTTTGCCGACGGCCAGGCGCAGCCGTTCCAGACCGTTGGTCTGGTCGATGAAACGGCTGGTCAGCGCCGTGGTGAGCTGATCTGCGCCGTTGATCCGGTCATAGCCGGAGTAGCGGTTCTCGGTGAACAGCTGGGCGAAGTTCACGTCGTTGACCGAGGTGTCGAACAGCGGGATATTGCTTTGATCCTTGTTCGGTATGCTGACGTAGAACAGCCGCGGCTCCAGCGTCATCAGGTGGTCCTTGCCCAGGAACTCGGTGTCGCGGTCGAAGTACAGGCCTGCGTCGGTGCTGAAAATCGGCAAGGTGCGGGTGATGGTCTGCTGAGGGCTGGATTGGTTGGTAGTATTTGAATGGTACGCATTCAAATTGTACTCAGTGACGTTGACGCCGACCTTGGGCCGGATGAAGCCCCAGCTGCGGTCGAAATTCCAGCTCACGCTGGGGTAGGCGATGAAGCGGTCGCCGGTCTGCAGGCTGGGATGGTCGAAGCGGGTCAGATCGGTGATCAGGTTGGCGCTGAAGCCGGCGGGCAGGCTTTGATTGGCGATAAACGAGAGCTGCGGCATCCGCGCATAAGGGATGTCCGTGGGCACGGGGTTGATCGTCAGGTTCTGGTAGTGCTGTGCGCGCAGGGCGACATTGCCGGAACCGCCGCTCCAGCCCAGGGCGTAGTTCAGCGAGGCCTCTTGATCCAGGTTGACGTTGGAGGCGATGGCCACCTGGTCGCCGAAGTCGGTGAAGTAGTTGCGATCGGACACTGCGTTGTAATTGAGGCCGAAAGTCAGTCCGTGGCCGAAGTTCTGCGTGTGGCTGACGCTCCAGGCATGGCGGGCGGTGTCGGTCACCTTGTCGTTTGGCAACTGCTCGGTATAAATGCTGCCGCTGTAGTCGGGCTGCAGGTAGCGGAACTCGCCGGACAGCATATTGCCGTGCTTGGTGTTGAAGTGCGGCGTGATGGTGGCGTCGTAGTTCGGCGCGATGTTCCAGTAGTAGGGCACCGACAGTTCGGTGCCGGCGCTGCCGGTCTTGAAGGTCGGCATCAGGAAGCCGGATTTGCGGTTGCCGTTCAGCGGGAAGTCCAGCCACGGCGTGTACAGGATGGGCACGCCGTAGAACTGCATCCAGGCGTTGCGCGCCACGCCTACGCCGCGGACGTAGTCCAGATCCGTGCTGCTCGAGTGCAGATACCAGGCGTCGTCGCCGGGGTCGCAGGTGGTCATGCGGCTGCCGTAGACGCGGTATTGGTTCTGGCCCTGGAAGTCCACCTGGCTGCCGTCGCCGCGCATGGTGACGGGCTTTGCGCCCGGCGCCGGCTTGGCCGCGGGCTGCCGCGCCATGGAAAACACCGGGTCCATGCCGGTGCCGGTGTAGTCGTCCATGCTGTAGTCCAGCGTGGTGCCGGTGATGACGTCCTGGCCGCGGCTCAACCGGAAATGATCGCCGGCTTTGGCGTGGTTCTTGGCCTGATAGTAATCGAGCCAGTCAGACTCCATTTTCTGGTCGTCGCGAGTGACCACCACATTGCCTTTGGCATGCAGCACCACGTCGGTCTCGCCGTCGATATGATCGGCGGTGACGGTGGTCTGGCCTGCCTGCGTCTTGGGCGTAGGCAAGGCTATGGGGGCGGAGGCGTCGGCGCGGACGGCCTGGGCGTTCAGGGCAAAGGCGGCGGCGAGGGCCAACGCCAGCGGAGTCGGTTTTGGTCTGGGCATGCACAAAGCCATATCGTGGGGGCTAGTGGGCGGTATAAAATCGCTCAATTCTATCAGCACCACGACAAAGCGACATGCAAAGACTGGAACAGCTCAAGAAATGGCTGGCAGAGCAATATCCTGGCGACGAGATCCAGGTTGAATTCGCCGCCGCCGACGCCGACTTCCGCCGCTACTTCCGCGCGATCTGGCCGGACGGCTCCACCCGCATCGCGATGGACGCGCCGCCGGAGCATATCGGCACCGACGCCTACGTCAAAGTGCGCGACATCTTCTCCATGGTGAACGTGCCCAAGATAGACCGGCGCGACCGCGAGCAAGGCTTCATCGTGATGGAGGATTTGGGCAAGGTGACCTACCTTGCCGCGCTGCAGCACGACGAACGCCCGCTGGTGCACCGCCACCTGCTGGAGGAGGCGCTGGATACGCTGGTGGCCATCCAGCAAGCCAGCCGGCCGGATGTGTTGCCGGAATACGACGAGGCGCTGCTGGCGCGCGAACTGAGTCTGTTTCCGGAGTGGTTCTGCGCCAAGGAGCTTGGCAAGCCGCTGAACTTCAAGCAGCGCCAGTTGTGGGATGCCGGGGTCAAGGCTCTGTTGCCCGCGCTGCTGGCTCAACCCAAGGTCTTCGTCCACCGCGACTTCATCGTGCGCAACCTGATGCTGACCGCCGGCGCGCCCGGCGTGCTGGACTTCCAGGACGCGGTATACGGACCGATCAGCTACGATGCGGTGTCGCTGCTGCGCGACGCCTTCATCGAGTGGGAAGAGGAGTTCGTGTTGGACATGGCCATCCGTTACTGGGAGAAGGCGCGCGCCGCCGGCCTGCCGGTGCCGGAAGGCTTCGACGATTTCTACCGCGCTTTCGAGTGGATGGGCGTGCAGCGCCATCTGAAAGTGGCCGGCATTTTCGCCCGCCTCTACCACCGCGACGGCAAGGACAAGTACCGCGCCGAGATTCCGCGCTTCATCAAATACCTGAAGCGCACCACCCGCCGCTACGGCGAGCTGGCGCCGTTCTACCAGTTGCTGGTGGACTTGGTGGGCCGCGACCAAACCGACGAAGAGCTGCAGTCGAGCTACCCGGTGTTGGGCGTGAAGGGCAGTTGATGAAGGCGATGATACTGGCGGCCGGCCGCGGCGAACGCATGCGGCCCTTGACCGACCATACGCCCAAGCCTCTGCTGATGGCCGGGGGCAAGCCGTTGATCCAGTGGCATATCGAGCGGCTGGCCCGCGCCGGGGTGACCGAGCTGGTGGTCAATCATGCCTGGCTGGGCAAGCAGATAGAGGAAACGCTGGGCGATGGCTCGCGCTTCGGCGTGTCCATCGCGTACTCGCCGGAAGGCGAGGCGCTGGAGACGGCTGGCGGCATCGCTACCGCCTTGCCCTTGCTGGGCGATGCGCCCTTCATCGTGCTGAACGGCGACGTGCTGAGCGATTTTCCCGTCGAACGGCTGGCGGAAGCCGCAGCGAGGCTGGACGGCGATGCCGCCCAGGCCCTCCTGGTGTTGACGCCCAAGGCTGGCTACAAGACCGGGCGCGATCTGACGCTGCGCAGCGACGGCAAGGTAGCCGCCTGCGCGGACGGCGATACGCCCTACACTTTCTGCGGCCTGGCCGCCTACCACCCAGCCTTTTTCCGCGACGTTCAGCCGCGGGTGGCCAGCCCCTTGCTGCCGTGGCTGCTCTCCGCGATGGAGCGTGGCCAGATCCGCGGCGAGGTGCAGAAGGGCCTGTGGCTGGACGTGGGCACGCCGGAGCGCTTGGCCGAGGCCGACCGCATCGCCGCCGGCTGGACGGCATGAGCCGGCGCATCCTCGGCATAGACCCCGGCAGCCTGATCACCGGCTTCGGCGTCATCGACGTGGTGGGCAACCAGCGCCATTACGTCGCCTCCGGCGCCATCCGCACCAAGAGCGGATCGCCGCTGGCCGAGCGGGTCAAGGTATTGGTGGAGGGCATCCATCAAGTCATCGATACCTATCAGCCCACCGAGGCGGCGCTGGAGCGCGTGTTCGTCAACGTCAACCCGGCCGCCACGCTGATGCTGGGCCAGGCGCGCGGCGCCTGCATGACGGCCCTGGTGCTGAAGGATTTGCCGGTGGCGGAATATACGGCCTTGCAGGTCAAACAATCGGTGGTGGGGCAGGGCAAGGCGCCCAAGGAGCAGGTGCAGTATATGGTGGTGCGCATGCTCAACCTGTCCGGCACGCCGCAGGCCGACGCCGCCGACGCGCTGGCGGTGGCGTTGACCCACGCCAATCATAGCGGCGGGGCCATAGGCAAGCTGGCGCTGAGCGGCCTCAAAGTGCGCGGCGGACGGCTGGTGTAGGGCGGAAGCCCGGCGCAGCCGGGCGTTCCGCCTCTTGGCACATCCGCCTGCAAGCCCCTCTCCCCTCGCGGGAGAGGAGTTGGGGAAAGGGGGGCGCAGCGGCCTTCGCGTCGGCAAGCTTGGCGGATCACCCCATTGGGCATCCGCCCTACCGAACAGCCCCTCTCCCCTCGCGGGAGAGGGGTTGGGGAGAGGGGGCGCTGAGGCCTTCGCGTCGGCAAGCTGGGCGGATCGCCAGGTTGGGGCATCCACCCGGCTGAATCACAACGAATACACAAGAAAGAAGCATCATGATCGGACGCCTTAGCGGCAAATTGATAGAGAAGCTGCCGCCGCAGGTGGTGGTGGACGTGGGCGGCGTGGGCTACGAGGTGGACGTGCCCATGACCACGTTTTACCAGCTGCCGGCCCTGGGCCAGCCCTGCACCCTGTTCACCCATCTGGTGGTGCGCGAGGACGCCCACTTGCTGTTCGGCTTCGCCAGCAAGGACGAGCGGCAGACTTTCCGCCAGTTGATCAAGGTGAGCGGCATCGGCGCCAAGATCGCCTTGGCCATCCTGTCCGGCATGACGGCGGACGAGCTGGCCATCGCCGTGGCCAGCGAGGACATCAAGCGTCTGTCCTCGGTGCCGGGAATCGGCAAGAAGACGGCTGAGCGGCTGGTGCTGGAGCTGCGCGGCAAGCTGGCCACCGGCGGCAATCTGACGGTGCCGGGCGGCCTGCCCTTCGCCGCGACGCCGGACGAGAAGAGCGACATCGTCAACGCGCTGCTGGCCCTGGGCTACAACGACAAGGAAGCGGCGGCGGCCACCAAGAGCCTGCCGGCCGACGTCACGGTCAGCGAGGGCGTGCGGCTGGCGTTGAAGAATCTGATGAAGGGCTGAGATTGACAAGCCAGTTAGCGCGCTTGGAACAAGGCCAAGCCGCGCAGCAAGGCTTTTCCAGGGAGAAGATCCATGTCTGCGCCATTTTGGAAGAAGCATGGCGACAAACTATTGGCCGGTCTCGGGCCTGCCGTCGTCTTGCTGTGCGATCTGATTCTGCGTTGGCTGCAACGCTGAGCCGATTCGCGGATATGGCCTAAGGCCAACCTGCGCGACAGCGGGCTGCCGCATTGAGCCGATTCTCGGCATGGCGCAGGGCGGGTTCGCCAGGGGCGATACCCGCCGTTCTAACCGCGCGTGGGGACATGCCCATCAGGCAAGCCCACGCGCAGCCCGGTTAGGCCGGCAAGGCCTGGCGCGTTCGGCCCGCCGCGGCCAACTGCGGCCCCAGCAGTTCCAGCAGCGCGCTCAGTTTCTCCTCCAGCGCCTCGCGCGTCGAATCCACCAGCACCTGGGTCTGCCGCTCGATTTCCAGGTTCAGCCGCTCGCCGGGTTGTTTGTCGCCCAGCGTGGTGGCGCGGCGGGTTTCCGGCGCCAGCCATACCTCGAACCAGCCCGCGCGCTTGTCGATGTCGGAGAGGGTCAGGCTGACGCCGTCCAGCGCCGCATAACCCTTGGCGAACAAATAGCGCAGGGCGCCGGGCGGCACGGTCAGCCGCAGGCACAGATTATCGCCGTGGCGGCGGACCTGCTCTACCGTCGCCTGGTAATCGACATGGCCGGACAGCGCGTGGCCGCCGTTTTCCGCGCCGTCCGCCAGCGCGCGTTCGGCGTTGAGCGCGTCGCCCACTTTGCAGGCGGCCAGCGTGCTGGTGATCAGGGTGGGCAGGACCAGGTCGAAGTCCGCGTTGTCGCCGCGCGGCGGCGCAGCCACGGTCAGGCAGGCGCCGTTGATGGCGACGCTGGCGCCCTGGCGCAGACCATCGCAGAAGCCGGACGGGAAAGACAGGGTGAGCCGCCTGCTGCCGTCGCCTTCCTGGATGGCGATGACGCGGGCGATGGCTTGGGTGATGCCGCTGAACATATCGTCTCCTCTCAAGCCTGTTCGCGCTGCAGCCATTCGGCCAGCTCGGCCACGGACAATTGCGGCAGACCGTGGCGCTCGGCATAGTCCTGAACCTGTTGGCCGCGCATCATCGTGCCGTCCGGGTTCATCAGCTCGCACAGCACGCCGGCCGGGCTGAAGCCGGCCAGCCGCGCTAGCTCCACCGAGGCCTCGGTGTGGCCGCGCCGTTCGGCCAGGCCGCCGGCGCGGGCGACGATGGGGTAGACGTGGCCGGGGCGCACCAGATCGCTGGGCTTGGCGTCCGGCGCGATGGCTGCGCGTATCGTGGTTGCGCGGTCGGCGGCGGACACGCCGGTGGTGACGCCCTCGGCCGCCTCGATGGCGACGGTGAAGTTGGTGCCGTAGCGGCTGCCGTTTTGCGCCGCCATGGGCGGCAGTTCCAGGCGATCGGCGTGTTCCGGCGTCAGGCACAGGCAGACGATGCCGCTGCAGTCGCGGATCATGCGCGCCATTTCCGGCACGGTGAGCATGTCGGCGGCCAGGATCAGGTCGGCTTCGTTTTCGCGGTCGGCGTCGTCGGCGACGATGACCGGCAGGCCGCGCCGCAAGGCGGATAGCGCGGCGTGGACGCGCAGGGCAAGGATATCGGTGTGAGCGTTCATGGAAACGGTCCTCAAGTAGTGGATTGAGAAACACGTCCCGTGGGCGTGAAGCGGATAGCATACGGCTATCCGGCGCGATAAACGCGCGGATACGACACAGTTTTCCGGCCGCGGGCGCGGACGGGCTACTGGCGTCGTCTTCTTTCATCCGGACTATTACCGTCGGCTCTGGCATTTCACCAGATCTGCTGACCCTTCGCCGTGCGGCGAAGGCGCTCGCGGGCTCGGCGCTTGCGCGCCATACCGCCGGTGGGGAATTGCACCCCGCCCCGAAGACGTTGGCCGCACAGCGCGGCCAGCGGCGAGTATAGCGCGGTGTTAGAATGGCGGCAGCAAGATTCAGCCAGAGATTCCCGATGATAGAAACCGACAAGCTGTTCGGCGCCGCGCCGGAGCGACGCATCGTCACCCCGCAACGCGCGTCCGACCAGGAAGAGGCGCTGGAGCGCGCGCTGCGGCCCAAGCTGCTGGACGAGTACGTGGGCCAGAAGAAGGCGCGCGAGCAGCTGGAGATCTTCATCGAGGCGGCGAAAAAGCGCGGCGAGGCGCTGGACCACGTGCTCTTGTTCGGCCCGCCGGGCCTGGGCAAGACCACGCTGGCCCACATCGTGGCGAGGGAGATGGGCGTCAATCTGCGCCAGACTTCCGGGCCGGTGCTGGAGCGCGCCGGCGACCTGGCGGCGTTGCTGACCAATCTGGAGCCGCACGACGTATTGTTCATCGACGAAATCCACCGCCTGTCCCCGGTGGTGGAGGAAATCCTCTACCCGGCGCTGGAGGACTATCAGATCGACATCATGATAGGCGAGGGTCCGGCGGCGCGGTCAGTGAAGATAGACTTGCCGCCGTTCACGCTGGTGGGCGCCACCACGCGCGCCGGCATGCTGACCAATCCGCTGCGCGACCGCTTCGGCATCGTCGCCCGGCTGGAGTTCTACAACGCCGAGGAACTGACCCGCATCGTCAGCCGTTCGGCGGGCCTGCTCAATGTGCAGCTGTCCGACGACGGCGCCTTCGAGGTGGCCAAGCGCTCGCGCGGCACGCCGCGCATCGCCAATCGCCTGCTGCGCCGGGTGCGCGACTACGCCGAGGTGAAGTCTGACGGCGTGGTGACGGTGGCGGTGGCTGACGCCGCGCTGGCGATGCTGGACGTGGATCCGGCCGGCCTCGACGTGATGGACCGCAAGCTGCTGCAAGCCATCCTGGAGAAGTTTTCCGGCGGACCGGTGGGACTGGACAACGTCGCCGCCGCGATAGGCGAATCCACCGACACCATAGAAGACGTGATCGAGCCCTATCTGATCCAGCAGGGCTATCTGCAGCGCACGCCGCGCGGCCGCATGGCCACGGCCCAGGCTTATCTGCACTTCGGCTTGCCCTTGAAGGACGCCTGAGTTTGCCCGCGCGCAAACGCGGATGCCGGTGGCCGGCATGCGATTCGCGTACAATGAAACGTATTCTGCATCGTTAAGCGAGAAATCATGTTCTACGTGTTGTTCGCCACCATACTGGCCGTGGCGGCGGTTGCCGCCATCGCCGCCGCGCGCTTCTTCGACCCGGCCGTGGCCAAGATACTGGGCCGCGCCATCGGCGAGGAACTGGCCTTCGCCTGGCGCAAGTATGTGTTCTTCGCCATCGTGGTCAGCGGCATTTCCGGCGGCGTGCGGCCGTGGTCGCTGGAGCGCTACCTGGCGCCGGCGCCGGGCAAGGGCAGCACCCAGTTGGCGCTGGGCGGCGAGCGCTGGATGCTTGAGCTGTTCCAGGCCTTCATCAGCACCTTGCAATCCATCGCCTGGGTGGTGCTGCTGTTCTTCCTGTGCGCCATGCTGGCCTATGTGATCATGCGCGCCGTTGAATTCCGCCGCATCGAGGCGGATAACCGCCGCCGCGACGGCGAGTAAGGGCGGCCGCTCAGGCGCCTGCGCCGGCTCGTTCGCGAGCGGCGCATTTTTTTTCGCGGCGGATTCTCCCCGTTTTGACGGTTTATTGCGATGCTTGGCTGGGCGCTGCCATGATTTTCAAGAGTCGCAGGGATTGAAACCGGCGGTTTACATTGCGTTCGCACGCCGTTTCAATTATCAGTTTGTGCTGATTTACATGGCGTGGCACCGTGAATGCGGTTCGGCGGCGTCTTCGCTTGCCGATTGGCCATCTTCGGGCTGCGCCGCCTGGTCAGCGACGCGCCCAAGGGTTTGCTGACGCCGGTCATGGTGTTCATCGGTGTGCTGTCCAATGTGGCGTCCGATGTCGGCTACGTGGTGGTGATCTCGCTGGTGGCCATGCTGTTCGCCGCGTCCGGCCGCGGCTCGGCCTCCGCCAAGTGGGCTTTGCTCGCGCCCATCTTCGTGCCCATGCTGATGTTGATGGGCCTTTCGCCGGAGGCGACGCAGCTGGCGTACCGCATAGGCGATTCGGTGACCAATATCGTGACGCCGTTGATGACCTATTTCCCCATGGTGTTGGTGGTGGCCAAGCGCTATCTGCCGCAATACGGGCTGGGCAATCTGATCGCGCTGATGCTGCCGTATTCCGCGCTGTTTACGCTGGCCTGGTCGCTGATGCTGGTGCTATGGCTGGCCAGCGGCCTGCCTATCGGGCCGGGCGCCGCGTCGGTTCTGCCGCTGGCGGGCGGCTAGCGCGCCGCGGCGCAAAAAAAAACCCGTTCGAGCGAAGCGCGTACGGGGTTTTATCATGGGCGCAGCCCATGGCGCTTTAGCGGCCTATCTTGACCTGCGACCACAGCCGGTTCAGTTCGCGGCGGGACTTGGCGTCCAGGTCTTTCAGCGCCGCGTACTTGCCCTTGGCCGGGTCCAGCATGATGACCGGATTGGCCTTGATCTGCGGCTTGAAGAAGGCTTCGGCCGCCTTGACCGGGTTGGTGGCGCCGATCTGGTTGGAGATTTCCGCCGCGTTCTTGCCGTCCAGCATGAAGTTGATGAACTTGTGCGCCAGGTCCGGACGCGGCGCGTCCTTCAGGATGGTCATATTGTCGATGGCCAGCACATTGCCTTCCTTCTGCGGCTGGTAGGCCAGCTCGAACGGCCGCTTGGCGTTTTTCGCGTCCTGTTGCGCCTGGAACAGGTCGTTGGAATAGCCCAGCGCCACCCAGATATTGCCGACGGTCAGTTCCTTGATGTAGCTCTGGTTGTTGAACGCCGCCCAGTACGGCTTGGCCTGGCGGATGACCTCCGCCGCGGCCTTCCAGTCGGCCGGCTTGGTGGAGTTGGCGTCCTTGCCCAGATACATCAGTGCGGCGGCCATCAGTTCGCGCTGGCTGTCCAGCACGGTCACTTTGCCCTTGATTTTGGCCAGGATGGCGGGGTCGAATACCAGCGCCCAGCTGTTCGCCTTGTCGGCCAGGCCGGCTTTTTTCAGCTGGGTGGCGTTGTAGCCGATCAGCGTCAGCGACACCACGGTGGGCGCGGCGTAGCGGTTGCCGGGGTCGAAGGGCTGGTTGAGCGCCAGGTAGCCGCTGTTCAGGTTTTTCCAGTTGGGCAGTTTGCTTTTGTCCAGCGGCTGCAGCTTGCCTTGCTTTAGCAGGGTGTTCACGGCGAAGGCGGTGGGGAACACCATGTCGTAGCCCTTGGCGCCGGCGGCCAACTTGGCCAGCATTTCCTCGTTGTCGCCGTAGTAGTCCTGCACCAGCTTGCATTGGCAGGATTGTTCGAAGCGCTTGGCGGTGTCCGGCGACAGCGCGTTGTTCCAGTTGTAGATGTGCAGCACATCCGCGGCGAATGCCGAGCCCCAGGCTAGTGTCATCAGCGCCGAAAGAGCCAGCTTGTTCATAGCTTGTCATCCTTGTGTCAGATAAAAATGAAACCCCGGCCAGACACTGGCCGGGGGCGGGAAATGCTCGCAACCGTCTAGGCTGAGCGTTACAGCGCTACCATATTGTCGCGATGAATCAATTCAGGCTCGACGATGTAGCCGAGCGCGGCCTCGATCTCGCGCGTGCTCTTGCGCATGATCTGTCGCGCTTCGTCCGAGCTGTAGTTGACCAGGCCGCGCGCCACTTCGCGGCCGGCGGCGTCCACGCAGGCCACCGCTTCGCCGCGCAGGAATTCGCCTTCCACCGCGCTGACCCCCACCGGCAGCAGGCTGGTGCCGCGCTCGCGTATGGCTTGCGCCGCGCCGTCGTCCAGCAGCAGGCGGCCGGCCAGCTGCAGGTGGTCGGCCAGCCATTGCTTGCGCGCGGCCATGCGGCTGGTGGCGGCCACCAGCTGGGTGCCTATGGCTTCGCCGTCGGCTAACCGCGACAGCACGTGGGCCTCTCGGCCGCAGGCGATCACGGTGGCGGCGCCGCTGCGCGCCGCGCGCTTGGCGGCCAGGATTTTGGTGATCATGCCGCCGGTGCCGACGCTGGAGCCGGCGCCGCCGGCCATTTCCTCCAGCTTGGGATCGCCAGCCTCGGCCTCATGGATGAATTCGGCGTCAGGGTGCTTGCGCGGGTCGGCGCTGAACAGGCCTTTCTGGTCGGTCAGGATCACCAAGGCGTCGGCCTCGATCAGATTGGTCACCAGCGCGCCCAGGGTGTCGTTGTCGCCGAAGCGGATCTCGCTGGTGACCACGGTGTCGTTCTCGTTGATGATGGGCACCACGTTCAGATTGAGCAGGCTGGTCAGCGTGGAGCGGGCGTTCAGGTAGCGGGTGCGGTCGGCCAGGTCTTCGTGGGTCAGCAGGATTTGCGCGGTGCGCAGGCCGAAGGAGCGGAAAGCGCTTTCATAAGCCTGGCACAGGCCCATCTGGCCGACGGCGGCGGCGGCTTGCAACTCATGCACGCCCTTGGGGCGCACCGTCCAGCCCAGGCGCTGGCAGCCTTCGGCGATGGCGCCGCTGGATACCAGCACCACCTGCTTGCCGCGGCGTTTCAGTTCGGCTACTTCCTCCGCCCAGCGCGCCAGGGCGTTCAGGTCCAGTCCCCTGCCGTCGTTGGTTACCAGGCTGGAGCCTACCTTGACCACGATACGGTCGGAAGCGTGAATCACCGAATGCATCAACAGACCTCGCTATGAAAGCAAATGATTATAGAGAGGCCAGTGTAACCGAAAAAGCGCGGGGCTTGCGCGAGCTCAAAACAGTTCGCTGGGCCGGAATTCCATCAGCTGGAAATACGGAGATTGCTGCTGCAGCCGGGTGGAGCGGATCAGCCGCTCGCCGTTGGCGTCGCGCAGCCGGAATTCGCGCAGCTGGCTGAACGGCCGTCCCATCATCTGCAGCGCTTCGGGCTTGCCGTCGCGGGCCGGCAGCAGCAGGCAGCGCTGATAGGCGTCGCCGTTATGGGTGATGCTGGGCATGGCCAGGGCCGGCCTGGCGTGGGCGGCTAGGATCTCTACGCCGCACTCCAGTTCCTTGCCGCTGGGCTGCATCAGCACCCAGCGCACCGTGCATAGCCGCGCGGCCTCGGGCTGGTCCGGCGGGTTGATCAGCAGCAGCTCGCCGGCGCGCAGCGGCTGTTCGCGCGGAATGCCGCGCAGCAGGTAGCCGCTTTCGCTCTGGTTGACGATGACCAGCAGGCAGGGCAGCGGCGGCGGCCGCAGATGCGAGCTTTCCTCTTCGTCGCCCGCGCCAGGCAGCTGCCAGCTGTCGCCGTTGAGGCGATGCCAGATCTGCGCGGTGCCGGCGACGACTTCCATCACGGCCTGGGCGGATTCGCGGGCATGCTTGCGGCGGCGCGGCCGTTGCCAGGTTTCGCTGAGCTGGGCCAGCAGCTGGATTTCCTCGCCCACCATGCCGCCGCCGGGGGAGGCGCCGGTTTTCTGCAATTGTTCCAGGCTGCGGCGCATGCTGGCCAGCGGGCCGCTCAGGTCCAGCAGATAGCAGTGATCCTGCAGCGAGCCGGCCGCCGCCGGCAGATAGCGCGGCGGCGCGTCTTCCAGCGGGTCCAGCAGATAGCCGTGGCGGCTGTCCGACAGTTCGCGCACCGGCTGCAGCGCCACGTGGCGGGCCAGGTCGTAAACCAGCTGCCGGGCCAGGGTCATTTCGGCCGGCGATAGCCGGTTGGTGGCGGTCAGGCCCAGCAGCAGGATTTGGCGGTAAATGTCGGCCAAGGTGTCGTCGTTGGCCAGCGAGCGCTCATGCCAGCCTCGTTCCAGCGCCAGCGCGTACAGTTGGTGGCAGTCCAGCCAGAAGCCATCCGGCAGCGGGCAGTAGTATTGCTGGCAGATGTTCAGGCATTGCCGCGCCGCCATCATGGTGTACAGCAGCAGTTCTATCTTGGGCTGCTCGCGCTCCATCAGCCCCTGGCGGGCCAGCTTCTCGTTCAGCGTCTGCTTGAAATCGACGAACAAATTGGCGAACAGCTTGACGCCCACCACAGCCAGCTGGCGACTCTTGGGCGAGGCCAGGATGTCGCTGTGCTCGGTCTCGCGCTCCAGCAGCGGATAGTAGCGGTCCAGCGCCTTCAGATAAAGCTTGAGCAGTTTGTAGCGCTGCATCGGCTCGATGGGCGCGCGTCCCAGATGGTACAGCGCCTGCGCCAGCAGGCGGCCGCATTCCAGCAAGTCGGCGTAGGGCAGGCGCTCCAGCCAGGCTTCCACGCTGGCGGGCTGGGTATCGACGAGTTGCGGGTCCATATCCTTCTTTGGCAGTGCGAGCGGCGGCATCCAGGGGGCTCCGATGGCGGGACGCTGTATGCTATTTGTATTGTCTGGCCGCGACAAGCGCGTCAGGGCAGCGCGGTGGGGTCTCCCGGTTGAGCCTGGCCGCCGGCCAGCACCTCGTCCAGCGCATCCAGGCTCGCCTCGACCAGCCCGGCCATTTCTTCGTGGCTCAGGATGTAGGGCGGCATGAAATAGACTGTCTTGCCTATCGGCCGCAACAGGCACCCGCGTTTCAGCATGGCCGAAAAATACGCCAATGCAAAGTCCGCGCGGGAAGTATCCACGTCGAAGGCCCAGATCATGCCGCGCTGGCGGAAATGCCGGATGGCGGGGTGGCGGCGCAGCGGCTCCATCTGGAGGGTGAAAGCTTCGGCCTTGGCCCGGTTTGCCTCCAGCACGTTTTCATCCTCGAAGATGTCCAGCACCGCCAGCGCGGCGGCGCAGGCCAGCGCGTTGCCGGTGTAGCTGTGCGAATGCAGAAAGCCGCGCGCCACCTCGTCGTGGTAGAAGGCCTGGTAGATTTCGTCGCGCGTCAGCACGCAGGACAACGGCAGAAAGCCGCCGGTGATGCCCTTGGACAAGCACAAAAAGTCCGGGACGACGCCGGCCTGCTGGCAGGCGAAGAAGCTGCCGGTCCGGCCGAAGCCGACGGCGATCTCGTCGGCGATCAGGTGGACCCGGTATTGGTCGCACAGCCGGCGCAGTTCGCTCAGGTAGATGGGGTCGTGCATCGCCATCCCGGCCGCGCCTTGCACCAGCGGCTCCACGATCACGGCGGCGATTTCGCCGCCGTGCTTGGCCAGCAGGTTTTCCAGCGAGCGGGCGGCGCGCAGCGCGACATCGGCCGCGGTTTCGCCGGGCGCAGCTTGCCGGGCGTCCGGGCTGGGCGCGCGCAGGCCGGGCTTCAGCAGCTCGGCATAGGTGGATGAGAACAGCGGCACGTCGGTCACCGCCAGCGCGCCCGCGGTTTCGCCATGGTAGCTGTTCTCCAGGCTGACGAAGCGGGTCTTGCCCGGCTGGCCGCTATTCTTCCAGTAATGGAAGCTCATTTTCAGCGCGATCTCCGTGGCGCTGGCGCCGTCCGATCCATAAAACGCGTGCCCCAGGCCGGACAGCTTCGCCAGCCGCTCGGACAGCTCCACCACCGGGCGGTGGGTGAAGCCGGCCAGCATCACGTGCTCCAGGCTGTCCAGCTGGTCGCGTATCGCCTGCTTGATGCGCGGATGGCCGTGGCCGAACAGATTGACCCACCACGAGCTGACCCCGTCCAGATAGCGTTTGCCGTCGAAATCAGTCAGCCAGACGCCGTCTGCGCTGGCGATGGGCACGATGGGCAGGCTTTCGTGGCGCTTCATCTGGGTGCAGGGGTGCCAGACGGCGGCGCGGCTGCGTTCCAGCCAGCTTTGGTTGCTCATGGAGGGGCTCCTGTGGGGGGAATGGCGGATGCTAACACAGGGCGGCGATACGGCCGATGTGACGAAAAACGTCAGTTTATGCCGCGCCGTGGTCTAGGATTTGTCACAGGGCTGCGCTAAAGTCGCGGCGGGGCGGGCTGGCATGCTTCCTGCTCTACTGTCGGACACGACGAAGAGGCGCGCCGGACGCGCCCGTTATGGAAGAAGAGGCGGGGAAGTTGCGCAGGCCGCTGGCGACGCGGCTCCTTGCTTGGCTCAAGCTTGACTAGACCATGGAGTTCAACATGAAGAAACAAATGCAACAGGGTTTCACCCTGATCGAACTGATGATCGTGGTGGCGATTATCGGTATTCTGGCGGCGATTGCGATTCCGGCGTATCAAGATTACTCTACTCGCGCGAAAGTAACAGAAGGTCTGGGTTTTGCAGATGCTGCAAAAGTTACGATTGCTGAAAATGCGATGAATGGCGTCACGAATTTGGGTACAGGTATTCCTACCTTTAGCGCGACCTCTAACGTTTCGACCGTATCGGTAGATAGCGCGACAGGGACCATTAGCATTGGTTATACGACCGCTGTTGCTCCTGCCGCTTCTAATACTTTGGTTATTGTTCCGAATGCTGGTGGTGCTGCACTGGTTGGCGGTACTGCAACGACCTCCCCGATTACCTGGGTATGTTATGCTGCTGCTAAAGCAAGCGCTCCGACTGGTGGGTTGGCTCCGACCTTGCCTGCCAAGTGGGCTCCCGCAAACTGCCGTTAAAAAGTATTTTTGCATTGGAATACGGACAGCTTTGGCTGTCCGTTTTTTTTGAGCACCCTTATGAAAAGTCATCTTTCTGTTTGGTTTATTGCTGCGGCAGTGGCGCTCCCTTTTCTCAATCCTTGGCATTATGCGCCTAATGGTGATTGGGTGACTAATTCCAGTGTTTTGTTTTTTATATCACTTTACTTTTTTATTGGGCTTAAAGAACTGAATGGTTTGGTGGTTTCAAGGGTTTTTTTTCCTTTGTTGATGCTCTCTATGCTGTTTTTGACGATGCTTCAATATGGTTTTCCTGCAGTGGCTTGCTTGTTTTTATTTTTATCATGCCTGGTGCTTTGCATAGGAGCACTAGCAGACGGTGGTCGGGCCAAGCTTGTTGATTCACTGGCGTGGATGATTATTATTACGTCTTTGATTCAGTCTGCGATTGGGTTAGTGCAGGCGTTAGGTATGGCTGGTTTGGCGAGAGGGTGGATTCTTTTTAATAAGGATACCCCATTGGTGGTGATAGGGAATTTTGGACAGAGAAATTTGCTGGCAGAGTTTCTATGTTGGGGCATGATTTCATCATCGTATCTTTATGGGGTGCGGCGTCTTTCTGGCGCATGCTTGACTCTATTGCTTACTCTTTTTGCCATACTAATTGCGTGGACAAGCTCGAGAATGCCTGTTGTGTATTCACTTGGTTTTATATTCTTAGTAGGGGTGTGGTATTGGCGAGCCAGAATGGATGATGCTGTTGCCAGGATGGGGAGAGCACTTTTAATAACGGTATTCTTATTGCTGGTAATGCAGGTTTTGGGTGTTTATTTGGCTCATGGTTTGAATAGCTTGTTCCATTTTAACTTAGATGTTTCGAGTGGCTTTGAGAGATTGCAAGGGCCGGCTGGATCTGGTTTCAATCCAAATGACGTAGGCGCTGGGCCTCGTAGATTGGCTGAGTGGCGTAAGGCATGGCATGTTTTTCTGCTGCATCCTTGGTTTGGAGTTGGCTTAGGCGGATATGCTTGGCAGTCAGCTTGGTTGCAGGTTTATGGAGATGGACCGATTATTCCTCTAAGTGAATTGTTTATTCATTGCCACAATCTTATTTTGCAACTGCTGGCAGAGACGGGGCTGGTTGGTACGGCTATTTCATTGCTTGGTCTGATGTATTGTATTTTCCCATTCTTCAGAGCTGGGCAGCAAACGGTTCGGAATTTATTCTTAATATGCATTGCTATGACTTTGCTCTGTCACTCCATGGTTGAGTATCCTTTGTGGTATTTGCCGTTTTTGCTCATGCTTGTGTTAATTTGCGGGCTATCGCCAGCTCCTGTAATGAGGGTTGGTGTGAGTCAAGGTTTTTTTCGCGGGCTTGTTTTTATCTTTGGGGTTTTAGGCTTGGCGTATGTTGTAGTTGGTATGTTTTTCTATTGGAAAGTGGTGGATAACTATACGCCCACTAGCAATGCGATAGAGAATATGCGGCGCTCTATTAGAATGACGGAATTGGCAAGGAATCCTCTTTGGGCATGGGAGGGAGATATGGGGATCGTGGAATATTTGGAGCCAAGTTTCCCTCTGGCATTGCAGCGTGATATTTTGGAGAGAGTGGCGCGATATCAGCCATTTCCTGGTCCTTTGATTAAGTTGGCTATTGTTCGTGGGCTGGATAATGATGCCGCTGGGGCTAGGCAAGCATTGGTACTGGCATTGATTAATTACCCTGACAACACACCACGATATTTTCATGATTTGGCGAGATACCAAAATCCAGAATTGAAGCCATTGCAGGAACTCGCTCATAAAGCACTGATTGCGGGTTCGGTGGCCGGGGGGGAGACCGATGCCGGACGCAAAGCCATTATCCGTGCCGCATGTCCCGCTGCTGATCGTGGTGCAAGGTGTCTGTAACAGCCCGAAACACATGGCGGGTTCTACGGAGCCGGCGCATGCGGTATGCTGCCGGCTCCGCTGTTTCCGTCCATCTGGTCCGCCATGACTTTTCCGAAACTATCCGAGCGCCTGGCGCTGCTGGCGCTGGCGTTGATCGCCATCGTGCCGTTCGCCTCGCGCGTGCATTTCGTGCCGCTGCCGCAGTGGTTCGCCGAAATCAATGTGATTTGGCTGTTGTTGGCCGCCGGCATCCTGCTGATTCCGTCTGGCCGGCTGTTCGACGCCGTGCCGCGCGCTTCCTGGTGGTGCCTGCTGCTGGCCGCGGTGTGGGCCGTGCAGCCGCAATTCGTCCATCTGCTGTTTCCCGGCATGAGCTACGCCACGGCGCTGGGCTGGCTGTCGCTGGCGCTGCTGGCTTCCTTGACCGCGTCCTTGCGCGGCGCCTTCGGCGATCGCGATTTCGCGGTATGGTTGGCGCGCGCGATCATCGTCGGCGGCCTGGTGCAGTCGCTGATCGGCACCGCCCAAGTGACCGGCCTGGCGCCGGTCCTGGGACTGTTCTACGACAGCTCGCATCCCACCAGCAATATCTTTGGCCATATCGGCCAGCGCAACCAGTACGCGCATTATCTGATGTGGTCGGTAGCGTCCGGCGTCTATTTGTACGCGGTAGGCCGGCTGGGCCGAAACTGGCTGATCGCGCTGGTGCTGTGGATGTCGCTGATGCTGGCCTGGGCCGGTTCGCGCACCATACTGCTGTATCTGGTTGCCTTGTCCGCCTTGTCCGCGCTGTGGTACTGGCGCAGCCGCGAGGAGGCGCTGGGCCGGCTGATGAAGGCGATGTGGTTGAGCAGCGTCGTCATCGTGGCCGCGCAGTTCGCCTTGCCCCTGTTCAATCACCTGGTGTCCCTGCTGACGCACGCCGACGTGGAGAACGCTTCCGGCGTGGCGCGGCTGGCGGCCAACGGCGACGATATGGGCGCCCGACGCTTTGCCGAGATGCACAAGGCCTGGCTGACCTTCAAGGCGCATCCCATGTGGGGCGTGGGCTGGTCGCAGTACGCGGCGGAAAGCGTGCGGCTGCAGCCGCTGCCGCAGTTTGCCGCGGCAGGCTACAACAGCGGCCTGTTCACCAACGCGCACAATCTGCTGATGCAATTGCTGGCCGAAATGGGCGGCCCCGCCACCGGGCTGGTGGTGGGCGGCTTTGTCTGGGCGATATGGCCGTTCTTCCGCCGCGCCGCCACGCCGGAGGGCGTGCTGGCTTTGGGCTGTTTGGCCGTGACGCTGACCCACAGCATGCTGGAGTATCCGCTGTGGTACTTCTATTTCCTGGCCATGCTGGTGGTGTTCGCCGCCATGGCGCCGCGCGACGAGAAAACCGCTTCGCCCATGCTGCGCCTGCCTTTGCTGGCCGCGCTGGCCTGGGTGGGATGGCTGTCCATCAGCACCACGCCCATGTTCTGGGAACTGGTCAATCTGTACACGCCCACCGGCAACGCGCAGAAGGATGCCAAGCGCAGCGCGAGACTGGTCGAGATCATCGAAACCAAGCCGCTGTTCGCCTATCACGCGCTGTACACGCTGGACGACTATCTGCCGATCAACCGCGATAATCTGCGGCAGAAGCTGGCGCTGGAAGACAGGCTGACCGCCTTCCGTCCGTATCCGGACGTGATGCTCAAGCGCGCGCAGATGGAAATGCTGGCGGGTGAGCGCGCCAAGGCCGAGGAGACGCTGCGCACCACGCTGGCCTCTTTCCCCACCTATGCCGGGCAGTTCATCGAGACGCTGGGCGACGCGAACCCGGAATGGGAGCCGTTGCAGAAGGTTTGCCGCGAGGTCTACGACAAGCTGCCGCCCAAGTTCCGGACATTGCCGGAGTAAACGCCGGCCCGCCGGCGGCGGGCGCAAAAAAAGCCAGCTCATCGAGCTGGCTTTTTTTATGAGCGGGGCGGATCAGTGATCCAGCACCACGCCTTCGTTGAGCGCGGTTTTCATCTTGGTCAGCGCCTTGGCTTCGATCTGGCGGATGCGTTCGGCGGATACGCCGAACTCCGCGGCCAGCTCGTGCAGCGTGGAGCCGCTGTCGTCGGCCAGCCAGCGCGCTTCCACGATGCGGCGGCTGCGGGCGTCCAGCGTGGACAGCGCGTACTCCAGGCCCTCGGACTGCAGATGGTCGAAGGCGCGGCGTTCCAGCGCGCGGGTCGGCTCGCTGTGGCTGTCGGCCAGCCAGTCTATCGGCGCGTAGCTGTCCTCGTCGTCATTGTCGGCCAGCAGCGAGATATCCTGGCCGTTCATGCGGATTTCCATTTCGCGCACTTCTTCGGGCTTGACGCCCAGGTCGGCGGCGATGGATTTGGCTTCCTGCTCGGACAGCGCGGAGAAACTGCTCTTCATGCTGCGCAGATTGAAGAACAGCTTGCGCTGCGGCTTGGTGGTGGCGATGCGCACCAGGCGCCAGTTGCGCAGGATGAATTCGTGGATTTCGGCCTTGATCCAGTGAATGGCGAACGAGAACAGGCGGACGCCGCGGTCCGGCTCGAAGCGCTTCACCGCCTTCATCAGGCCGATATTGCCTTCCTGGATCAGGTCGGCCTGCGGCAGTCCGTAGCCGGCGTAGCCGCGCGCGACGGACACCACCACGCGCAGGTGCGACAGCACCATCTGCCGCGCCGCTTCCAAGTCGTTTTCCTGCTGGAAACGGGTCGCGAGATCGATTTCCTGTTCCGGCGTCAGCATGGGCACGCTATTCACGGCCTGGATGTATTGCTCCAGGCTGCCGCTGGTGGACGGGACGGGAAGGGCAAATGTTGTGTTCATTGCGATGGCTACCTCCTTGGGTAGTGCTATGTTAGCACTCGAGTATTGAGAGTGCTAGCAAGGAAAGGTTCCCGAGTCAATGATTTTAACAATCGGCCCGATAGCCGAAACCTTTCGCTTGTCATGTTTATTTCGGCTCCACCTTGCGCAGGTGATGGTCCGACGCCAGCCGCGCCCCCAGCATGGCAAGCAGGGCGGAGACGGCGATCAGGACCGCCAGCTCCGGCGGATTCAGCCCGCGCAACTCCACGCGCTCGCCATACAGCATGGCGAACTCGCGGATGGAGGGATTGGCCACCGCGGCGAGCCAGCTGGAGAGCCCCCAGGCCAGCAGCGCCGCCAGCACGCCCTGCCATAGCGCGTGGTACATGAAGGGACGACGGATGAAGCTGTCTGTGGCGCCTATCAGCTTGGATACCTCGATTTCGTCCTGCCGCGCCAGGATCTGCATGCGGATGGCGTTATGCGTTACCAGCACCAGGGCCAGACCCAGCGCCGCGCCGAGGAACCAGGTCAGCTTTTGGCCCATTTCCACCATGCCGAACAGGCGCTTGGCCCAATGGGCGTCGAACTGCGCCATTTCCACCATCGGCAGGCCGGACAGCTCCTTCTGCAGCATGTCCAGCTCTCGCGGCTCCATGGACTTGGGCGTCACCACGAAGGCGTCCGGCAGCGGGTTGCCGGCCAGGCCGTCGGACAGTCCGGACAGCCCGTTGCGCTGTTCCAGATCTTGCAGCGCCTTGCCCTTGCTGACATAAGTGAAGCTTTTCACCTTGGGGTGGTGGGACAGCGTGGTCTGCACTGCGGCCAGGTCCGCGTCCTCGGCCGCCAGCTCCATGAACAGCGTGATCTGCGGGGTGGCGGTGAGCCGGCCCACCCAGTCCTGCACGCTGCTGACGGCGAGGTATAGCGATAAGGGCAATGCCAGCGCCAGGGCCAGCATCAGCAGAGTCAGCATGCTGCCGAAGGGCTGGCGCAGAATCTTGACCAGGGCCTGTTTGGCGCTCTGCCAGTTCAGATACAGAAAGTGTTTCATGCGGCGAACTGTCCTTCCCTGAGGCGGATGATGCGGCGGCCGTAGTCTTCCATCAGCGTTTCATCGTGGGCGGAGATCAGCACGGTGACGCCCACCTGGTGGAAGGATTTGAACAATTCCATGATGTCCAGGGCGTAAGCGCGGTCCAGATTGGCCGAAGGCTCGTCCGCCAGCAGGATGCTGGGGCGGTGCACCACGGCGCGCGCGATGCACAGCCGCTGCTGCTCGCCGCCGGACAGGCGGATGGGCGTGCTCTTTTCCTTGCTCAGCAAGCCCACCTTGTCCAGCGCGGCGCGCACGCGCTTGGCGGCGTCGCGGCGGTCGAAGCCTATGATGTCCAGCGGCAGCATCACGTTGTCGAATACGCTGCGATCGAACAGGATCTTGTGGTCCTGGAACACCATGCCCAGGTGCTGGCGCACATAGGGCACCTGGCTGGCGCGCAGCTTGGACAGGTTCTGACCGTTGACGATGACGCCGCCGCTGGTGGCGCGCTCGATGCCGGCGACCAGCTTGAGCAAGGTGGATTTGCCGGCGCCGGAGTGGCCGGCGAGGAACACCATCTCGCCGGTTTCGATGGTGAACGACAGGTTCTTCAGGGCCTCGTTGCCGCCCGGATAGCGCTTGGTGACCTGGTCGAACTGAATCATGTGGGAGTTTCCCGCTTATTGGCTGAGAAAGGCGGCCGCAAGCGGCCGCAGGCTGTTTTTATTCGAACAGCGCGTCGATGTAGTCGCGGCTGTCGAAGGGGCGCAGGTCGTCTATGCTTTCGCCCACGCCGATGAAACGCAGCGGAATGGGGCGCTGCTTGGCGATGGCGGCGATCACGCCGCCCTTGGCCGTGCCGTCCAGCTTGGTCAGGATCAGGCCGGTCAGGCCCAGCGCATCGTCGAAGGCCTTGACCTGGTTGACCGTGTTCTGGCCGATATTGGCATCCAGCACCAGCACCACTTCGTGCGGAGCGTCCGGCAGGGCCTTCTGGATCACGCGCTTCACTTTCTTGATTTCTTCCATCAGGTGCAGCTGCGTCGGCAAGCGGCCGGCGGTGTCGGCCAGCACGATGTCTATGCCGCGGGCGATGGCTGCCTGGATGGCGTCATAGCACACGGCGGCGGAGTCGCCGCCTTGCTGGGCGATCACGGTGACGTTGTTGCGCTCTCCCCAGGCGATCAACTGCTCGCGCGCGGCGGCGCGGAAGGTGTCGCCGGCGGCCAGGAGCACGCTCTTGCCCTGGCTCTGATAGTACTTGGCCAGCTTGCCGATGGAGGTGGTCTTGCCGGCGCCGTTGACGCCGGTCATCATGATCACGAAGGGCTTCTTGCCTTCCACGTTCAGCGGCATCTGCAGCGGGCCTATCAGGTCCTGCAGCGAGTCTTTCAGCGCGCCTTTCAATTCGGACGAATCTTTCAGCCCCTTCAGCGATACGCGCTCTCGTACGTCTTGCAGCAGGTGAACGGTGGCGTCCATGCCCATGTCAGCGGTCAGCAGCACCGTTTCCAATTCTTCGTACAGTTCCTCGTCTATCTTGCCGCCGCCGAACAGGCCGGCGAGCTGCTTGCCCAGCTTGTCGCGCGTTTTGGCCAGGCCGGCTTTCAGGCGCTCGGTCCAGCTCATCTTTTTCAAGGGCGCGGCTTCTACCGCGGCGGCAGGCGTGGCGGCGGGGGCCGCCGAAACCGGCTCGATCGGCGCGGGAGCGGCGGCGATCGTGGTTTCGATCTGCGGCTCGACGGCGGGCGGGATCGCCTCCGGCGCGCTTTGCGCCGGCGCGGGGGATTCGATTTGCGGCGTTTCCGCCGGCTTGGGCTTTTTCTTGAAGAAGCTGAACATGCGTAAATGGACCAGGAAAAGCGATAAATGGCTAAATTGTATCCTCAAACGGCTTGGCGCACAGGATTGCGCGCATGGCGATGAGGTTGGCGCGCAACTAATATAAGGAATAAATCCGTTTTGCGTCGGCCATGCGACAGATTTGCGCGACAGCGGGAGGGAAAGAGGCGTTAAAGTCCTGATCAGGTTAAACTCCTGCGCTTGTTTCAAGAGTCGAGAGTCATGAGTCAGTCACGTAACAAGGTCAGAATCATCGGCGGCGAATTCCGACGCCGCATGTTGCCCTTCCCGGATGCCGCCGGCCTGCGCCCCACGCCGGACCGCGTGCGCGAAACGCTGTTCAATTGGCTGGGACAGGATCTGCACGGCAAATCTTGCCTGGATCTGTTCGCCGGCAGCGGCGCGCTGGGTTTCGAGGCGGCGTCCCGTTCTGCGCGGCGAGTGGTGATGGTGGAGAAGTCGCGTCTGGTGTGCGAGTCGCTGCAGGAAAATCGCCAATTGCTGAAGGCCGCCTCCTTGGATGTGGTGGGCGGCGATGCGCTACTGTATCTGAAGAATTGCAGAGAGCGCTTCGACGTCGTCTTTGTCGACCCTCCTTATGACTCCGATTTGCTGCAACAAGTGCTGCCGCTGCTGGCGAACTGCCTCAGCGAGGGCGGCGTGGCTTATGTCGAGGCCCGGCAGTGGCCGGAGGCTTTGCCGGAAGGGCTGGCGCTGCTGAAGAGAGACAAGGCCGGCATGGTTCAGTACGGCCTGCTGGTTCGCGCCCAGGACTGAGGGCTTGCCGTCGCCGCGCCGTCTAAGGATATAACCAGCGCGCGCTTGCGGCGCCAGGCGGCGGGTGACAGAATTCACGATGTGGAATACTTGAGGAAAATACTATGTCTTTGATGATTACCGACGAATGCATCAATTGCGACGTCTGTGAGCCGGAGTGCCCCAATAACGCGATCTCCCAAGGCGAGGAGATCTATCAGATCGATCCCAATCTGTGCACCCAGTGCGTCGGCCACTACGATGAGCCGCAGTGCCAGCAGGTCTGTCCGGTGGACTGCATCCCGCTGGATCCGTCCCATCCGGAGACAAAAGAAGAGCTTCACGAGAAGTATCTTAAAATTTCCGGTCAGGCCTGATGCTTGCAAGTGCTTGATTCAAAAGAAAACGCTCTGCCTTCTGTGGGGCGTTTTCTGTTTTTACGCAGAAAAATGCATTTTTTTTCGATAAAGGTGTTGACGACTGCTGGGGCTGTCTATAATATTCGGGTCTCTTTCAGGAGGGATTCCCGAGCGGTCAAAGGGATCAGACTGTAAATCTGACGGCTCTGCCTTCGAAGGTTCGAATCCTTCTCCCTCCACCAGAATTAGATGAAGCGCTTGGCAGTGAAGTTGAGCTGTCTTGTTGTAAAGCCAGGCGGGTGTAGCTCAATGGTAGAGCAGAAGCCTTCCAAGCTTATGACGAGGGTTCGATTCCCTTCACCCGCTCCAAGCGTTTGATTAGCCTGTTTTAGGGCCCATGTAGCTCAGGGGTAGAGCACTCCCTTGGTAAGGGAGAGGTCGGCAGTTCAATTCTGCCCATGGGCACCACCATTTAATGTAGCTTGTTTCGTATTCAGGAAATTTGCCATGGCTAAGGAAAAGTTCGAGCGGACCAAACCGCACGTAAACGTCGGCACCATCGGTCACGTGGACCATGGTAAAACCACTCTGACCGCTGCTATCACCACCATTCTGTCCAAGAAGTTCGGTGGCGAGGCTAAGGATTACTCCCAGATCGACAGCGCGCCGGAAGAAAAGGCTCGCGGTATCACCATCAATACCGCGCACGTTGAATACGAAACCGAATCCCGCCACTACGCT
>NZ_PQWB01000149.1 GCF_002924365.1 Chromobacterium alticapitis
CATGTAAAGCAAGAGCACCTCCGAACTGCATAGCCTAATAAAATCAGCTGCTTGCAATCATTTTCACTCTATGCAATCCGAGTGCGGAGGCCCTGACTTAATATACGATTTGATCTTGGATTGCAAAGTGAATTCTTAGCTATATTTGAGCGCTTGCAGGATGGGTAGGCTGATAATGGGCCGTAGTTCTCGACTTTATTTGGTCAGGATGCAAAAAACGGAGCAGTCCAATGGCTTATAATGCGTATGCAAAGCAAAGGCCTAATGGCTAGCTCCAGTATTTGGTTAATTTAAATTGAAAGCAAATAGTAATAATGGATCAATTCAAGAGTATTTTGAAGGTTGTCTTTAAAAAGCTAAGTGTCGATCTGGGCGTGGCAGAAAGTTTTATTGTTGACCTGCATGATGAAGAAAATTCTTGGAGCTTCATATCAAAGCTTGCACAGCTAATCGAAGGTGTCTTTATAAAAGTCCTCGTTCGGCGACTCAACGAGCCTGAAATCTTCAATACGATTAGCAACCTACCTCAGTCTGTGAGGATAAATTTCGCCCATGATTTGAAGATCATAAGCCGAGATCAAAAATATCTATTTTTGACAGTCGCAGAGATAAGAAACGACTACATTCACAATGTTTCCAATGTTGGATTAAGTATGAGTGATTACTTTTCCAGTCTAAAGGAAGCTAGAGTGAAAGAGATATTCAAGCGCTTTAAGCCATTTATATTAGATGAGAAAATTCTCACTCCTAATAATTTTTTATCGGATTGCACAAATCAAATATTTTTTGTCTGTGCTTCGGAAATATCGCGTATGTACGGTAGGGTTGAAGGTATTGAGGCGGAGCGGAGGCATAATAGTTTTCGTTCAGAACAGGCTGAAAAACTTCTCCCCAAGAAAATCAATGGTACCATGTATTTAGAAGATAGGATGGTGGTTTATAATTACATTAAAATTGCAAGAGAAATACTAAAGAAAAATGGTCTGTTGAGCTCGGTAAGTTGCGCAAAAAATTAAAGCACCGAAATTCGAGGCTAACTTCAATGGCGCAAAATCAGATAGGTCCTTCATGAGCAGAGTCCGACAGCAAGACGACATCCTCTCTGCACTCAGCACAGTATTAAGTCAATGACCTAGGGTGTAGGGTTCTTTGCACAAAAACAGAGATGGCCTCAAAATGCAGGGAGTTTTGAAGGAAATTGATCCTCTTTAAGAGAAATCTCTTAAACATCTAAGGTGCCATTTAGCAACAAATTTGATTTGTGCAGCAAAGCCGCATGGAGATTTACCAGCGTCAATATAACTATCTGGACCTTTTGGGGGGCGATGTCCTCCCGGTATGGAGTAAATATCTGATGCGGACAATAGGCTTTTTTGAGGGACCAGAAGGAACTATCATGGTCCAGCTCTTCCCCGACTCAGACATCCATGTCGAGATGATGCACGACGCTGCACGACACCTTGTCCAGCTACTCGAGCATTACAATTGGACGCAGTCTGATCCCCGACTTCGCTCTGACAGGTGGCGTCGTTTCTGGAGAGGCATAACGACCATCGAACGCACGATCGTTGTCATGTACGTACAAAGTAACAACAGTGGGAAATTTCAAGGGATGGTTAAGCTTGACGATCTCCCACAATCCCTTCGTTTCTTGGGTGGGCACCGTCGCTCTCGAGCGACTGATGCAGTGCTTCATGAGTTTAGTAACCTTCGGCAGATCTTCGTTCGTGCATGCGTCAACGCAGGACACCTAGCTGATCATAGGAAAGAAGCGATTTGCGACCGCGTATACAGCGAAGAAAGAGTTGATCTAGCCGAAATTGCCGAGCGCTATCCGGAAAATTCCACTGCCCGTGAGCGGTTGATTCAGGCCCGGTTGGGCCAAGGTGTGTATCGCAATAACCTCCTGTCGTTATGGGGTAGTGCGGAGGCCCTGGGTTTCACCCCCATTGTCGCTTTCATTTTTTGCGGAATATTCATCACCAGAGGAGGGTGTCCGAATTTTTGTGTAAACGGGGTTGGGTTTACGCCTGAGGAATGCGCCCTTCAAACTGGATGGTAAAGCGAGTCAGTGCCGACTTCCA
>NZ_PQWB01000150.1 GCF_002924365.1 Chromobacterium alticapitis
GGCGCTGTTGCACAAATCCTGAACAGGGCGAGGCCCCCCCTTTCCCCAAATGGATTTAGACCACCGCCACCGTGCACGGACGGCCCAGCATGCTGAAGCGGTTCAAGATGGCAGCACGTACCTGCAGCTCTGCCACTTGACCATCAAAGCACCGAGCCATCACCCTTTCACCCAACCGTTTGAAGCAATACATCTTGGTTTCCACCAAGCTGCGGCGATGGTAGCCGCTCCAACGCTTCCAGATCGCCCGGCCTAG
>NZ_PQWB01000151.1:0-8391 GCF_002924365.1 Chromobacterium alticapitis
CCGCGTCGTCTGGCGCTGCCGACCTACCCCTTCGCCCAGGAGCGGTATTGGGTCGCCCCGCGCCTGGCCGGCGGCGCCGCCAGCACGCGCACCGCGCCTCCCCCTCGGACGGGCTTCGATCAGGACTTCTTCGCCCGCCTGCTGCGCGACATCGATGAAGACTCACTCAGTGTGGAAGCGGCAGTCGCCGCGGCACATCGCAAAATTCTAGTGGATTGAAGACATGGATTTGCTCCAGTATATTTTTCAAGAAGTGAAACTCAAGCGCTTGAGTCAGGCCCATGCCTTGCAACTCGTCCGCCAGCTCGAAGAAAAGAGGGCGAAGCGCGCGTCTGCCGCCGATGCGCCGCATCCGCTGCTGCACCGCAACACCTCCGACCTGAGCGCACAGCGCTACGCCGCCGAATTCTCCGGCGACGAGCCCTTCCTCCGCGACCACCGCGTGCGCGACACCCCCGTCCTTCCCGGCGTCGCCCACCTCGAAATGGCCCGCGCCGCCTTCCTCCTCGCCGCGCCCGAGCTCACCCCCGGCGCCGTCCGGCTCGACGATGTCGTCTGGGCTCGCCCCGTGCTCGCCTCCCATTCGCCGCTGCCGCTGCAGATCGCCCTGCGACCCAACCCCGACGGCGACATCGCCTTCGTCATCCACGACGGCGACGAGGCCTCGCCCTACAGCCAGGGCCGTCTCCGCGCCGCAGCCCTCGACGCCCCCGCCGACCTCCCCCTGCCGGACCTGCGCCAGCAGTGCGCCCCCGACGACGCCATCGACGCGCTCTACGACTGCTTCCGCCGCTGCGGCATCCACTACGGCCCCGCTCATCGCGCCATCCAGGCGCTGTGGCGCGGCCAGGACCTCGTCCTCGCCGAGCTGCGTCTGCCCAACGGCGCCCCGCCCCTCGACGACTACGGGCTGCACCCCAGCTTGGCCGACGCTGCCCTGCAGGCCTTGATCGCCTTTCGCGACCCGGGCGACGATCAACCCGCCTTGCCCTTCGCCCTCGACGCCTTCAGCTGGTTCGCGCCCTGCCAAGCCCGCATGTGGGCCGTCGCCCGTCCCGCAGCCGCCGACGAGCCGGCGACACGCCGCTTCAACATCGATCTGTGCGATGACGCCGGCCGGGTGTGCGCCCGCTTCGAGGGGTTCGCCGCCCGTTCGCCCGCCGCTTCCGCCCACTCGCCCGCTCGCGTCGGCGCCCTGACGCTGACTCCAACCTGGGAGGTCGAACAGCCGCAGCCGCTGGCCGAGTGGCCCGCCGCCGACGCCCCCGCCTTGGTCCTGTCTCCCGACGGGGCCGCGCCCGACTGGCTGCGCCGACGCTTCCCGCTGGCCCGCTGGCTGGCCGCCTCGCCTGACCTCAGCCGCGAAGCCTTGCGCGACAGCCTGCCCGATGACTTGGCCCAGGTGTTCTGGCTCGTGCCGGCGCCGCCCGCCGCCGCCCCCGGCGATCCCGAGCTGGCGCGCCGCCAGCAGGACGGCGTCCTGCTCGGCCTGCGCTTGATCCAGGCCTTGCTCGACCGCGGCTGCGGCGCCCGACGCCTCGGCCTGACCATCCTCACCGAGCGCGCGCAGGCCGTCGCCGAAGACGAGGCGCTGCAGCCGGCCCATGCCAGCGTGCACGGTTTGATCGGCTCGCTGGCCAAGGAGTATCCCGACTGGGCAGTTCGCCTGCTCGATGTGCCCGCGCTCGACCAGGCGCCTGAGGCGCTGCTGCGGCTGCCCGCCGAGCCCCAGGGGATGCCGCGGCTGTGGCGCCATGGCCAGTGGTTCCGCCCGGCCCTCATCGACACCGCGCTGCCCGAAGGCCTGCCGACGCCGTTCCGCCGCGAGGGGGTCTATCTGATCCTCGGCGGCGCAGGCGGACTGGGCGAGGCGCTCAGCGAACATCTGATCCGTCAATACCAGGCCCGCGTCGTCTGGCTCGGCCGCCGGCCCGCCGATGCCGCCATCGAGGCCAAGCGCGCGCGCCTCGCGCAATGGGGGCCCGCGCCCGACTACCTGCGCGCCGACGCCGCCGACCCCGACGCGCTGCAGGCCGCCCGCCTCGCCGTGCTGCAACGCCACGGCGCACTGCATGGCGTGGTGCTGGCCACCATCGTCCTCAAAGACCAATTGCTGGCCAAGATGACTGAGGCCGACTTCGCCGACGCCCTGCGCGCCAAGACCGACGTCGCGGTTCAGGCCGCCCGCGTCTTCGCCGGCGACGCGCTCGATTTCATTCTGCAGTTCTCCTCGCTGCAAAGCAGCGCCCGCAGCCCCGGTCAGAGCAATTACGCCGCCGGCTGCGTCTTCGCCGACGCCCACGCCCAGCTCTGGCGCCAGACCGGCGCCTGCCCGGTCAAAGTGGTCAACTGGGGCTTCTGGGGCAGCGTCGGCGTCGTCGCCAGCGACGACTACCGCCGCAGCATGGCCCAGCGCGGCGTGGCGTCGATCGAGCCGGCCGAGGCCATGCCTTGGCTGGAGCGGATGCTGGCCAGTCCCGCCCGTCAGCTCTGCTACATCAAGACACTCGACCCCGGACTCGCCGACGCGCTGGGCGTCTTGCCGCAGCAACAGCGCCGCCTGCCCGCCCCAGCCGCCGCCTTGCCGCCGCTCGTTCTCTCCCGCTTGCCGACGCCGCCGCTCGATGACCCGCGCCGCGCCGAGCTGGAAGCCTTGCTCGCCGAACTGCTGGCGGTTCAGCTCAGCGAGCTCGCGCTGTGGCCGACGCCACGCGCCGCCGTGGCCGAGCCTTACCGGCGCTGGCTGGACGCCAGCCGGGACGCCCTGGACGCGCGCGGCTGGCGCAGCGCGCCCGACGCCGAGGCCACGCGCGCCCGCTGGGCCGCCTTCCGCGACGCCGCCGACCTCCGCCAGCGCGCCCATGTCGACTTGCTCGACGCCACGCTGACGGCGCTGCCCGACATTCTGCTCGGCCGCCTGCCGGCCACCCAGGTGCTGTTCCCCGACGCCTCCATGCGACGGGTGGAGGGCATCTATCAACGCAACCCGGTGGCCGACTACTTCAACGAAGTGCTGGCCTGCTGCCTGCTCGAGCACCTGCAGGCTCGCTTGCGCGACGAGCCGAATGCCCGGCTGCGGCTGCTGGAGATCGGCGCCGGCACCGGCGGCACCAGCGCCTTGCTGTTCGAGCGGCTCGCCCCGCTGGCCGGTCATATCGAGCGCTACAGCTACACCGATGTCTCCCAGGCCTTCCTGCAGCACGCCCGCGAACACTACGGCACGCGCGCGCCCTATCTCGACCCGCGGCTGTTCGACGCCGAGCAGGATCCAGCGCGCCAGGGACTGGAGACCGGCGCCTACGACGCGGTGATCGCCACCAATGTGTTGCACGCCACGCTGGACATCCGCCAGACCCTGCGCCACGCCAAAGCGCTGCTGCGGCCGCAGGGCGTGCTGTTGATCAACGAGATCGCCAGCCACAGCCTGTTCGCCCACCTCACCTTCGGCTTGCTCGAGGGGTGGTGGCGCCATGAGGACCCCGAGCTGCGTCTGCCGGGCTCCCCGGCCCTGGCCCCGGAACGCTGGGGCGAGCTGTTGCGCCAAGAGGGGTTCGTCGGCCTGAGCTATCCCGCGCGGGAAGCCGCGGCGCTGGGACAGCAGGTGATGGCGGCGCGCAGCGACGGCGCGTTCCGGCTCGGCTGGTCGGCCCCGCCGCCTGCCGCGCCCGCCCCGGTCATCGCGGCGCATCCGCCGCGGCCGGCCGGGAACAACCGCTCGGAGACCTTGCGCGACTCGACCCATGCCTATCTGCGCGATCTGGTCAGCCAGGTGGTGAGCATTCCGCCCGAGCGGCTCAATCCGAATGAAGCCTGGACCCACTATGGCGTGGATTCCATTCTTGGCCTGCGCATCACCGCCCAACTAGGGAAGATTTTCCCCAGCATCAACAGCACCTCCTTGTTCGAGCATCCGCATCTGCATGCACTGGTCGATCATCTGCTCGCGCAAGAAGGCGAGGCGCTGGCCAAGCTGTTCGCCCCCGCCGCGCCGGCCCAGCCGGCCGCGTCCGCGGCCGCCGACACTCGACCCACGGCATCGTCGCAGGCGCGCTGGGCATCTTCCCTGGCGCAACCGGCGCGCGCGCCGGTCCGCGACATCGCCGTGGTGGGCATCAGCGGCCGCTATCCGCTCGCGCGCGATCTGGATGCGTATTGGCGGAATTTGCTGGCCGGCATGAACTGCATCAGCGAGATCCCGCCCTCCCGCTGGGAATGGCAGAACTATTACCGCCCCGGCAAAGGCGAGGGCGAATGGGGCGGCATGTACAGCAAATGGGGAGGCTTCATCGAAGGCGTGGACGAGTTCGATCCGCTGTTCTTCGGCATCTCCCCGCGCGAGGCCGAACGCATGACCCCGCAGGAAAGGCTGTTTCTGCAAGAAGCCTACAATTGCCTGGCCGATGCCGGCCATACCCCGGCTTCCGTATCAGAATCCCGCCGGGTCGGCGTTTACGTCGGCATCATGAACAACCACTACGGCACCGTGCCGGGCTATTGGTCGGTAGCCAATCGGGTGTCATACCAGTTCGGTTTCCATGGGCCGAGCATGGCCGTGGATACCGCCTGCTCCTCGTCGCTCACCGCCATTCACTTGGCGCTGGAAAGCTTGGCAGGCGGCGAGGTGGATTGCGCGCTGGCCGGCGGGGTCAATGTCATCGTCGCCCCGGAGCAATACATGGCCTTGTCGGCGATGAACATGCTCAGCAGCGGCGATGCCTGCCGCGCCTTCGGCGCCGAGGCCGACGGCTTCGTCGACGCGGAAGGCGTGGGCGTCGTCCTGCTTAAGCCTTTGGAACGCGCCGAGGCCGACGGAGACCATATTTATGGCGTCATCCGCGGCAGCGCGCTCAACCACGGAGGCCGCGCCAATGGCTATGCCGTGCCCAATCCTCGCGCGCAAGGCGAGTTGATCGCGCAGGCGCTGCGCGTATCCGCCGTCCATCCGCGCAGCATCAGCTACATCGAGGCCCACGGCACCGGCACGGCTCTGGGCGACCCGATCGAAATCGCGGGCCTGGGCAAGGCATTCTCGGCCCATACCCAAGACGTCGGCTTTTGCGCCATCGGTTCGGTCAAAAGCAATATCGGCCATTGCGAAAGCGCCGCCGGCGTGGCCAGCCTGACCAAGGTGCTGCTGCAGATGCGGCATCAGACGCTGGTCAAGACCCTGCATTGCGAATCCTTGAATCCCAATATCGACTTCTCGCGCTCGCCGTTTGTCGTGCAGCGTGAAAACGCCTATTGGGCGCGCCCGGCGCTGGACGGCATCGAGCAGCCGCGCATCGCTGGCATCTCGTCGTTCGGGGCGGGCGGCGCCAACGCCCACCTCCTCTTGCAGGAATACGCGCCCCCGGCCGCCGCGTCGGCGCCTACCGGCCCCGTCGCCATCGTGCTGTCCGCGCGCAACGAGGCGAGACTGCGCGAAAGCGCCGTCAGATTGCGCGACGCGCTGGAACGCTTCGATTCGCGCGATCTCGCCGATATCGCCTATACGCTGCAGGTGGGCCGCGAGGCCATGGATAGCCGCCTGGCCTTCCTGGCCGACGATATGGACGAGGCCCGCGCCAAGTTGGACGCTTATTTGTCGCAAACCGGCGACACGGAAGGCTTGTATCGCGGCGAGTTGAAGCGCCAGCGCGACGCGCTGGGTTTGCTGGCCGACGATGAAGACATGGCGGCCACGCTGCAAACATGGCAGGCGAAGGGCAAACTGAGCAAGCTGCTGGAGCGGTGGACCCGCGGCGCCGAGGTGGATTGGCGACAACTGAGCCGCGACGGCAAGCCCCGCCGCGTCAGCCTGCCTGGCTATCCATTCGCGCGCGAACGCTATTGGGCGCCGCACCCGCAGGAACAGGCAGAGTCGATGGCCGCGGCGCCTGGCGCCGCGCTGCATCCGCTGCTGCACGCCAATACCTCCAGCCTGTCGCGACAGCGCTTCAGTTCGCGTTTCAGCGGCGAGGAATTCTTCTTCTCCGACCATCGGGTTCAAGGCCGCAAGATACTGCCCGCCGCAGCCCAACTGGAGCTGGCGCGCGAAGCGGCCTGCCTGGCGCTGGAGCTTCCGCCGGAGCCGCTAGGCGCCGTGGCGCTCGAACGCGTCGTATTCGCCCATCCGATCACCGCAGACCAAGCTGGAGCCGCTTTGCATGTCGAGCTCACGCCGGAACAGGATGGCGCGATCCATTACCAGTTGTATCGCGACGGCGACGAGGATCGGCAACTGCACGGCCAAGGCTGGCTGCGCTGCGTGACGGACATCGAGGAAGAGCGCGTGGATCTGGCCGACTGGCAGGCCCGCGTCGCATCGGCACGCGAAGGCGAGGCGTGCTATCGAGAATTCTCCGAGCTCGGCATCCGCTATGGCGCCGCTTTCCAAGCCTTGCGCACGCTCGCCGTCGGGCGTGACGAGCAGGGCATGCCTTTCGCGCTGGCTCGCTTACGCCTGCCGCCATCGCTGCACGCCACGCGCGACGACTATCGGCTGCATCCGGTGCTGATCGACGCGGCGCTCCAGGCGTGCATCGCGCTGCAACCGTCGCCGCGCGAGCCAGGCAACCTGACGCTGCCCTTCTCCGTGGCGCGCGTACGCCTGCGGGAGCGCCTTCCGGCCGAGCCATGGGTATTGATCCGCCCAGCCCAGGGATCAGACAGCGACGCGGCCGGCATGCTGGACCTGCGCTTGTGCGACGAGCAAGGCCGCGTCTGCGCCTGGCTGGACGGCTTCTGCGGCCGCCCGGCCGCCTCGTCGGCGACAAGTCCGCGGCTGACCCTCATGGAGCCGGCATGGACGCCGCAAGCCTCGCGATCCATCGAGTGCCCGCCATGTCCCACGCATGTCGCGCTGATCGGCGGCGAGGCGGCGCGCGATGCGCTGGCACCCTATCTACCCGGAGTCTCTCTGCACGCGTTGCGCAGCTCGCACACCGAGCCGCACCTGCGCTACCAGGATTACGCCGTACAACTGCTGGCCTTGCAGCAAGATTTGCTGCGCGAACGTCCTGCCCAGATTCTGCTGCAGCTAATTGCGCCGCTTGACGGCGAAGACATGCTGGCCCAAGGGCTGGCCGGCATGCTGAAAAGCGCGAGCCGGGAGCACGCCAATCTGCGCGCGCAGATCGTATCCATGGCATCGGGGAAACTCGCCGAGCAAGCCGCATGGATCGCCGCCGACAGCGCCGACCCCGCCTGCGATATCCGTTACCGGGAAGGCCAGCGCTTGGTCAAACAATGGCACCGCCGCACACCGGCCTCAAGCGTGCCGCCATGGCGCGACAACGGCGTGTACTTGATCAGCGGCGGCGCGGGCGGCTTGGGCGGCATCTTCGCCGAAGCCATCGCGCGCCAAACGCAAGGCACAACCTTGCTCTTGATCGGCCGCACCGAGGCGGGCGAGAAACAAGCCCACCTCCTGGATCAATTGCGCGCGCTGGGCGCCCAGGCCGACTATCTGCAGGCCGATATCGCAGACGCGGACGCGACGCAAGCGCTCGTGGACGGCATCTTGCAGCGCCACGGCCGACTCGATGGCGTACTGCATAGCGCGGGCGTATTACGCGACAGCCTGCTGGTCAAGAAGACCGCGTCCGAGCTGATCGAAACGCTGGCGCCCAAGGTTGCCGGCGCGCGCAATCTGGATCAGGCGACGCGGTCGCTGCCTCTGACGTGCTTCCTGCTGTTTTCCTCTCTCGCCTCCGCAGTGGGCAATCTCGGTCAAACAGACTACGCCGCCGCCAATGGCTACCTCGACGCCTTCGCCGAATATCGCAACCGATTGCAGGCGCAAGGGCTCCGCCATGGCCGAACACTGAGCATCAATTGGCCGCTTTGGGACGAAGGGGGCATGCGGCTCGACGAGGCCAGCCTCGAAGACATGCGCGTGCGCAGCGGCATGCTGCCGCTGCCCTCCGACATGGGCGTACAAGCCCTATGCCAGGCCTGGGCGGAAAATGCCAATCAAATTCTTATTTTCTACGGAAACGACAAAAGCATTGCAGATAGCATAAAAAGCCAGCAATATTCCGGGGAGAAGCGTGAAGACCATCCCCCTTCCGCTTCCGCGCCCATGGAAAGCGAAGCGTTGCGGGACAGACTGGAGCAGGCATTGAAGGGCGTCGTCTCGACGGTACTGAAGATCAACCACGCGGAACTAGACCTGGACGCCGAATTCAGCGAATTCGGTTTCGATTCCATCACGCTCACCTCCTTCGGCAATGAGATCAATCGCCGCTACGGCCTCGCCCTCGCCCCCACCGCCTTCTTCGAACATCCGTCGCTAAGCGCCCTGGCCCGCCACCTCGCGCTGCGCCACAGCGACGTCCTCACCCCGCGCTTCGCCCCCGCCGCGAGCGCCGTGACCGCGCCGACGGCAACCGTCCACGCCGACCCCGTCGC
>NZ_PQWB01000151.1:8401-8627 GCF_002924365.1 Chromobacterium alticapitis
GGTAGCCGCGGCGCATCCGCCGCGGCCGGCCGGGAACGACCGCTTGGAGGCGTTGGATGACTTATTGCTGGCCGCGCTGTCTCGGGTGGTTTCCGATCATCTCAAGCTGGATGCCGCGCAACTCGATCCAGACGCCGAATTCAGCGAATTCGGTTTCGATTCCATCACGCTCACCTCCTTCGGCAATGAGATCAATCGCCGCTACGGCCTCGCCCTCGCCCCCACC
>NZ_PQWB01000152.1 GCF_002924365.1 Chromobacterium alticapitis
CGCTCCATCGGATAGCGGCCGGCGGTGGCCAGCAGCTTGTCCAGCATGGTGTCGGCGAAGCTCAGCAGATGGCGGTAGCTGTGCCGGGCGCCAGGTTCGCGGCCCAGCGCGCCGCTATGCGCCTGCAGCCGCCTCAGGTATTGCAGCGAGGCGGCGCGCGCCGGCGCGCAGGCCAGCCAGTAGCCGGCCACCACCGGCGCGAGGCAGAGCCGGAACAGGCGGCGGCCCAGCAGGCGGTGCACCCAGTACAGCAGCGAGATGCCGGCGACGAAAGTGTTTTCGCCTATGCCGGCCCAGTGGCGAACCCGGCTCACCGCAGCGCCTTGCGAGCCAGCAACAGCGGCAGGCGCGGCAGCATGCCGAAGAACAGCTTGGCGTGCATGCGGCTGATGCGCAGATTGTCGCGCCACAGTTGGAAGTGCGACACGCCGTCCAGCGGATAGCTGACGCGGGTGGGCTGGTTGACGATGCGCATGCCGCGCCAGCTCAGCCGGACCAGCACCTCGACGTCGAAGTCCATGCGCAGACCCAGCTTGGCTTGGTCGAACAGCGGCACCGTCGTCGCCAGGGGATAGACGCGGAAGCCGCACATGGCGTCGGCGATGTCCAGCGACAGCGTGTTGATCCATACCCAGACATGGGTGGCGTAGCGGCCGTAGCGGCGGCTTTTGGGCGCGTCCTCGTCGTACAGCGGGCAGCCGCAGATCAGCGCCGCCGGCTGGCGGCTAGCCAGCTCCAGAAAGCGCGGGATGTCGGCGCTGTCGTGCTGGCCATCGGCGTCTATCTGCAGCGCGTGGCTGAAACCCAGTTTCAGCGCGGCGCGCAGGCCGGCTATCATGGCGCCGCCCTTGCCGCTGTTGACCGCCAGCCGCACCAGGTGGACTTGCTCGTCGGCGGCGGCCAGCGCGTCCAGCACGCCGGCGCAGTAGGCATCGCTGCCGTCGTCCACCAGCACGCAAGGCAGGTTTTGCGCGCGCAATGCGGCGACCACGCTGCCTACGGCGTCGCCATGGTTATAAACGGGCACTACTGCGCAGATCAGCATGGTGCGGCCTCCGCGAAGCGCAGCTTGCCGCTGGCGTGGGCATGTTCGCCGGATGCGTAGGCAAAGCCCACATTGTGTTTAGCCGCATCGTGCCGCAGCTCCAGTCGTACGATGGCGCCAGGCGGGATGATGCGCTGGAATTTCAAATTGTCTATGCCGCAGAAATCCGGCGGCAGCTCGAACAGCTCCCGCGCGTAGCGAATAGCCCAGTCCAGCTGGGTAACGCCCGGCAGCAGCGGGAAGCTGGGGAAGTGGCCCTTGAAGTCCGGCAAGGATTCAGCGGCTTCCACCGCGAGGACGGCATGCCCGTCGCCGCGCTCCAGCAGCAAGGCCTGCGGGCGGGTCGGCTCGAACCATGACAGCAGCGCGGCCTCTGTCGTCTTGCCCTGAGCGTTGACCGGCAGACGGAAGCCATAGCGCCAATGGCGCGGCAGCGCTTCAGCGATCACGCAGTCTTTCAGTTGCTCGACCAAGGCAGAGGCGAAGGCGCGGCGGCCCAGTCGGGAGAGTTCGGCCCAGCCGGCGGCGTTGGGCGCGGCGGCCACGCCCAGGCTGGCGCGCGGGCCGGGCAAAACCACGGCGCGCAGCGCGTCGAACCATCCGCTGGCCAGCAAGGCGCGCTCCACCGCGTCCAGCGACACGCGCTTCTCTTCCAGTTTGACGATGCGGTCGGCGCGGCCTAGCAAGGCGAAACCGTTGTCCAGCGGCTGAACGCGGTCGCAGGTTTCATGCCAACCGTTATCGGGCAGATGCGGCGAGCGCAGGCGCAGCGACTCGCCCTCGATATCGACTTCTATGCCGGGCAGGGCTTGCCATGCGACAGAGGCGCCCGGTTCGCGCCGGCGCCAGGCGATGCCGCCGGTCTCGGTGCTGCCGAACACTTCGCAAGGCGCCTGCCCCAGCGTGGCCAGGCTGTTGGCCAGCGCGGCATCGTCCAGCGGTCCGCCGGACGAGAACACTGCCAGCGGACGCGCCGCGCGCCAGTCCAGATGCGCCGGCAGCCGCTTCAAGTGGGCCGGGCTGGCCGCGAGCAGGCAGGGCGCCTCGCTCAGCGCCGCGAGCAGGCTTTCCGGAAAGGCCTGGCGTCGGGTGGCGAAAGGCCGGCCGGCGGCCAAGGGCCACAAGATGCGGAACAGCAGGCCGTAAATGTGCTGATGGGACACGGTGGCCTCCACCCGGCAGACGCGCGGCAGCGCGTCGTCCCATTGCCGCGACAGCGTGGCGGTTTCCGCAGACAGCTGCCGCAAGGTCTTGGCGATGAGCTGGGGTTCGCCGGTGGAGCCGGAGGTGAACAGCAGCAGGCCGCAGCAGTCGGCCAGGTCTTGGAAGATGGGATCTGCGGATGCGGCTGGATTCAGCGCATCCAAGGACAGCATGCCCATGGCCGCCAGGCGCTCGCGGGTGGCCGGCAGATCGTCGGCCGGCAGACAGACAGCCTTTCCGGCGTGCCAGGCGCCCAGCAGCGCGGCGGCGAATTCGAAGCTGTCTTCCAGGTGGATGGAGACCGTGGGCGCCGAAGCGGCCAGCAAGGCGTCGCGCCAGCGCGCGGCCAGATCGCGCAGCTCGGCGAAGCCGTGACTGCGAGCGCCGGCGTAGGCGACGGGATGGTCGGCGGCGCGGCCGGCGTTCAGCAGGCGCTGCAGAGGAATGAAATCAGCCATGAATCGAATTGCGTTTTTTGAAGCGGCGTCGAACCAGCCATTCGCCGCCGAACAGCGCGCCCATCAGCAGATAGGAAACGCAGCCGTTGTAAGCGGTCCAGACAGCGTTGCCGGCCCATAGCGCGGTGGCCAGGGACAGGCTGCCGTTGACGATGAAAAAGCCGCACCAGACCTGGGTGACGGCGCGCGTGTAGCGGACGCCGGCGGCGTCCAGCGCCGGCTCCGTCAGCCGGGCCAGCCGCTCGATCACGGGCGGGCCGAAGCGCAGGCTGCCGCCGAACACGGCGAGCAGCGCGGCATTGACCAGCAGGGGATAGAGCTTGAGTGGCAGCAGGCCGTTGCCCAGCATGCTGAAGGCTGCCAGCAGCAGCGTGGCGCCGGCGGCCCAGTACCAAACCGCCTGGCGGGTGCTCAGCGCGCGCAGCAGCGCGATGGCGATCAGCGCGGCGGCCAGCAGGCGCGGCTCCAGCCGTCCCTGAGCAAAATAGATCAGGAAGGGGTAGCACAGCGTCAGCAGGCTGGCCAGGACGGCGGCGGGCATGCTCAGTCTTGTTCCTGCATCAGGCCGTGCAGGGCGTCCACTACGTCTTGCAATGTGCGCACGGACTTGAATACGTCCGGCTGCAAGCGCTTGCCGACCAGCGGGCGGAATTGCACGATCAGATCGACAGCGTCGATGCTGTCGATGTCCAGGTCTTCGCGCAGGCGCGCGTCTGGGCGGATGGCCTCGGCTTCGATCTCGAAGGTTTCCTGCAGCACCTTGCTCAGGCGGGCGAACAGTTCGTCTTTGGTCATGGAAATCTCCGGGGATGGGTAAGGGTTACAGCTTGCGCGCGCCGGCGACGAAGCTCGCCAGCGCGGCGATGCTGGCGAAGTGGCGGCGGGTTTCCTCGGCGTCCGGCGACAGAGTGACGCCGTAGCGCTTCTGCAGGGCCAGGCCCAGCTCCAGCGCGTCGATGGAGTCCAGACCCAGTCCGTCGCCGAACAGCGGGGCGTCGTTGGCGATGTCGTCCGCGGTGATGTCTTCAAGGTTCAGCGCGTCGATCAGCAGGGTTTTGATCTCAAGTTCCAGGGTTTGCATGCGGATTGGCTTGTCTCAGGAAAAAATCGTGCAAATGGTGGGTCAGGCTGCGGGCGGCTATCGCCTCGCCGCTGTCCCGGATAAAGGGCTCGACCGTCAGGTCGTCCCGGACTTCTATGGTGAAGCGCATGGGCTGGGCGGGGATGCGCCACCAGGGCACGCCCTTGGCCAGTGAGCGCGGCTCGCAACGGATGGTGACCGGCGTGATGTCGCGTTGGCCGCGCACGGCGATGTTGGCCGCGCCGCGCTGCAGCTTCATCGAGCCGCCAAGCGGCGTGCGGGTGCCTTCGGGGAAGATCACCAGATTGTTGCCGGCACGCAGCGAGGCGATGCAATCCTGGATCAGGCCCTCGCTGGAATCGTTGCAGATATAGCCGGAGGCGCGCACCGGGCCGCGCGTGAATGGATTGCGGGCCAGCGACGATTTCACTACGCAGTCGGCGTTGGGCAACAGCGAAATCAGGAATACCACGTCAATCAGCGTGGGGTGGTTGGCCAGGATCAGCAGGCCGGGCCTATCCAGTTTTTTCGCGCCTATGATGCGGTAGCTGAGCAAGCCCAGCGCCCGCATCAGGCCCACGAAACCAGCGAAGCTCAGCTGCACGGCGCGGCGAGCGACGCGGATGCGCGTTTCCGGGGCCCGAATCAGCAAGATGAGCAGCGGGAATACGGTTAGCGAAAATAAAACGCCGCCGAGCCCGAACACGGCAAAGGCGATGGCGGTGGCGAAGAGGCGCCAGCAGTAATTGCAGCGATCAGCCATGACGTTGCCAGAACCAGGTGGCGCGGCCGCATCGGTGGTAATGGGAAGTCGCATCGCCGCTCAGGAAGCGCCATGGATCGCCGTCGTCCGCCAGGCCCGCCGCCGCGGCGCTCAAGCTGAGGCGCGGGCCATCTTGCGCGGCGCGGATCACGCAGCCCCAGGCATGCAGCGGTTCGGCACCGTCTTGGTAATCGGCGTAAGGGGCGGGCAGCGGGGCGTCGCACACGATGAGGCGCACGGCTGGCGCGCCGTCGGCGAGCAGGCCCAGCGCTTCGCAGAAAGCGGCCTCCACGGTTTCTTCCGCGGCGGCGATGGCCGTGTACTGGCCGGTATGAGCCGTAAGAATGCCATGCAGCGCGGCGATCGCATTATGGACCGACAGGCTGAACTGGGTGGGAGACAAAGGCTCGCCCGCGGCAAGCTGCTGCAGAAGCTCGATCGACCGTTCGATATCGCCGTAGCGCGACGCGAAGATCAAGGGCGTGTCGCCGCACTCCGCCGGCAGCGCGAAAGCGGCATGCAGCGCGGCCTTGCACAGCGGGCTCATGCGTCGGCGCTGCATGGCCGGCACTTGCGGCAAGGGTGGGGAGACTGCCTGGTTGTCGACTGCGTCGGGGCTGGGCCAGCGGATCAGGTGGTCGATGGAAAAATGCAGACTGTGATGCATTGGAGCTTCTGGATATTGTTATTTAATAATTAGGGTTGTTGCAAAGTTAACCGCATGCATGCAGATGGTCGGTAATTTTACATTTAGAAATAAAAAAAATGAACAAGGAACAAACTAATTATTGAGGTGTCTGGCGCAAAGGGCTCATTGCAAGCCTAAGTATTGTCGTGTTTTGCGCAGAAATGGCGGGAAATGACAATGAGTTGTGATGTGAGTTTAAATGATTACTCGTTCAATTGGATGGGTATTCGTTTGAGATGGGCGCGCGCCCTCGCGTGGAGGGCGCGCATGGCCGCGGGGGGATCAATTATCGCGCTGCCAATATTCCCTGGCGTTGACGATGGCGTCGGTGCGCGCCGCGTCTATCGCGGCGGGAATGGATGACTTGTCGTCGCAGGCGGCGGCGACAGCGCCTGCGTCCACTTGCGCGGCCGCCGCCAGCAGCGACTCCAGATAGGCTTTTTGCGGATAAGGCGCTTCCTCGAAATGCAGTCTGCCGCGCGCGTCGGCGAGGCAGGCGTCCAACATCAGCCGGAACCGGTCCGGCCGCCGCAAGGCGTCGCACTCCTTGAACAGCTTAAGCACGGTGGCCGGCCGCAATTCGAAAGCCTGGTGAACCTTGGTGTGATGTACCAGGGTGATGTGGGCGAGGTCGCGGCAATCGCTAGGCACCCGCAGCCGCCGGCACAGTTCGGACAACGGCTCTATGCCGCGTATTTCATGGCCGATGTGGCGCGGCAGAATGTCCCTGGGCGTGCGGGCCTTGCCCAGATCATGGCCCAGCGCGGCGAAGCGGACGGTAAGCGGCTGCCCTTGCGAGGCTGCGTAATCCAGCACGCGCAGCGTGTGGTCGCCGCAGTCTATTTCCGGGTGGTAATCCGCGCGCTGCGGCACGCCGAACAGCGCGTCCACTTCGGGCAGAATCCGCGCCAGCGCGCCGCATTCGCGCAGGACCAGCAGCATGCGGGACGGCTTGCTTTCCATCAAACCTTTGGCAAGCTCTTGCCAAACCCGCTCCGCCACCAGCGCGTCGGCTTCTCCCTCATCCACCATGCGGCGCATCAACGTCATGGTTTCCGGCGCCACGGCGAAATCGAAGCGGGCGGCGAAGCGAGCCAGTCGCAGGATGCGCACAGGATCTTCGACGAAGGCCTCGCCGACATGGCGCAGCATGCCGGCCTTGAGATCGGCCTGGCCATCATAGGGGTCGATCAGGCTGCCGTCCGAGGCTTCGGCTATGGCGTTGACGGTCAGATCGCGTCGGGCCAGGTCCTCCTCCAGCGTCACCTCGGGCGAGGTGTGGAAAGTGAAGCCGTGATAGCCCTTGCCCACCTTGCGCTCGGTGCGCGCCAGCGCATATTCCTCATGGGTGTCCGGATGCAGAAAAACCGGAAAATCCTTGCCGACCGGGCGGTAGCCCTCGGCCAGCATCTGCTCCGGCGTGGCGCCCACCACTACCCAGTCCCGATCCTTGACCGGCAGATTCAACAAGCGGTCGCGTACCGCGCCGCCGACGATATAGATTTCCATGGCTAACGCGTTGCCTTTTCTCGGTACCGGGATGCGGTTTGATTGCGGTCATGGCCGGCCAGCCACGGCGGAGCCAGCGCAGACAGCGCGCCGGGCTCGAAGCCAAGCAGCTCGGACGGGAAAGGCTGATCGCTGACATTGTCCCTGCGCAGCGAACGCACATTGTCGCGGCTCATCAGCGTGGGGCCGGGCAACCATTCCATTAGAGCGGCCTGCAGCATGGCCAGGCCATCCGGCAGACCGAATACAGGCCGCGGATGGCCGCTAAGGCGGCCGGCCAATCGGGCTAGCTCGGCCAGCGAGAGAATTTCCGGTCCTGCCAGGTCCAGCTTGCGACCTATGGTAGAGCCGCGAGTCAGGCAGGCGCTTGCCGCTTTGGCCACATCTTCCACCCATATCGGCGCCATTTTGCAGCCGGCTCCGGCCAGTGGCAGCGCGGGCAGCCGGCGCTGCAAACCAGCGAACAAATTCAGGAAGGCGTCATCGCTGCCGAATACCACGGACGGTCGCAGAATGGTCCAGTCCAGGCCGCTGTTTTCCACCGCCAGCTCGCCCAATGCCTTGGTTTGCTGGTAATCGCTGGGCGCATCCTGCGCGGCGCCCAGCGCGCTGATGTGGATCAGTCTGCGCACGCCTTGCCCCCGGCAGGCAGTGACGACCTTCTCCGGCAACTGCGAGTGGATTTTTTCGAACGCGGCCCGGCTGCCATGCAGTATGCCCGCCATGCTGATCACGGCATCGTGGCCGGCGATCAACGCGTCCAGTTGCTCTGGATCATGGACATTCGCGGCGGACAGCTCCACCGATGGCAGCACCATGAAGCCGGGCAGAGCGGTCTTGCGGCTGGCCACGGTGAGACGGTAGCCTGCGCCGCCCAAACGGGCGGCGAGATGGCGGCCGATGAAGCCGCTGCCGCCTATCAGGCAGATTCTTGGCATGTGCGCTTTCGCTTCATGATTTTGGCCTCAACGCGCGGGGATGATGCCCATGCGGTTTTTCAATGAAATATTGGCATGGCCGAAAGTGCTGGAGTAATAAGCGGCGTTGGCCATGACCTTCTGCACGTAATCGCGCGTTTCGCTGAACGGGATGGTTTCGGCGTAGATGGTGCCGTCCAGCGGCCTGTCCGCCTGCCAGTTGCGGGCGCGGCCGGGACCGGCGTTGTAGGCGGCCGTGGCCATCACCGCGTTGCTGGACAGATTGTCCAGCACATAGCGCAGATACCAGGTGCCAAGCTGGACATTGGTGTCGATGTCGTTGACGGCGAAATGGGTCAGGCCGATTTTCTTGGCCGCCCATTTGGCGGTGGCCGGCATCAGCTGCATCAGGCCGGAGGCGCCCACGCCCGAGCGCGCCATGGTGATGAAGCGGCTCTCCTGGCGGATCAGGCCGTAGACCCAGGCGTCGTCTATATCGAGCTGGCGCGCGTATTTCTGCGTGATTTCGCGATACGGCGTCAGGTAGCGCAGAGAGAAGTCATGCTCTTCCTTGGTGCGCTCGGCGCTGTAAATCGCCATGTCGTAGAAATTTTCCTTGCGGGCGATTTCGGCGGCGGCCAGCAGTTCCATATCGTTGCGGCCGCGCATCGCCCAGCGCCATTCGCGCTGCGCGTCGGTGCGGAACTCCGGCTTGGTGTAGATTTCGGCGATGGACAGCAGCGCCAGCGAGCGACGGATGGCCGGATCGGCTTTCATCTTGGCTACGTCGCTGTCGCTGGGCGTGGTTTTGTTGGTGGAGGCGGACAGGCTGTTGCCCAACTCCTCAAGCGACAGCAAGGCGTAATAGCTGTGTCCCACGCTGGCTTGGCTGAACAAGGGCGTCGCCTCTCCAGGCTTGCCCAGTTGTTTCAAGGTGCGGGCCTGCCAATAGCGCCAGGCTGGCTTGCCGGACACGGCGGGCGGCATGCGGCGGATGATGCCGTCCAGCTGCTGCCATTGTTCCAGCCGCAAGGCCGAGCGCGCCCACCATTCCCACTGGTCCGCCGTCAGCTGTTTGGGGTCGGCTTTGTCGAACCATTGCTGCGCCTGCCCGGCCAACTGCTTGCGCGCGGACAGCAGGGCCAGTTGGCCCCAGCCGAATCCGGCGCGATCCGGCGACAAATCCTTTTCTATGCGCAGCAGGTAGGCGGCCGCGCCGTCCAGGTCCGTCTTCGCCTTGCGCGACACTTCATATAGCCAGGCCTCCTGGCCGCCTGGCGAGTCCGGGCTGGCGGAGGCCGGCTTGTTCAGCGCGGCGTTGTCCAGCGGCAGCTGGGTGTCGGCGGCCAATTGCCGGGCCTGGGTCAGGAAATTGCCGGCCAGCAGCAGGCGCACCCGGCGCCACAGCCAGTCCTGATCCAGCATGCCGCGGGCGTAGGCGCCTTCGATCAGGCGGGTGCAGCCATCGGGCGCCGGCTTGCCGTCGAGGAAGCGGTCCAGATTCTCCGGTTTCTGCTCTCCGCGCATTTGCAGCAGTTGGCCGTAACAAGCGGTTTCCTCGTCGCGCCCCTCCGGCTGCAGCTTTTTCCACTCCTGGGCGAAAGCGGTCCAGTCCTCGCGCATGCCCAGTTTTTTCAGCCATTCGTTGCGGATGCGCTCCGTCATCAAGCCGTCCGGCGTCCTCGCCAGGAAGCGCTGCACCTGGGCGTCGTCGTTTTTATCCAGCGCCTTCCAGGTCGTCCAATATTCCGGGTAGTCCTTCAGCGGGTAGCTGTCGGGCAGGCTGTCCCCCAGCCTGGCCAGCTTGGCCAGGTCATTGCCGCGGAACGCGTCGCGAGCGGCGATCAGCGTGTCGTCCGGCGCGGCGATGGCGGGAAGGGAGGTGGCCGCCGCGATCGCCAGGGAGGCCAGGCGCAGGGTGGTGGTCGGGATTTTCATATGGAGTCGGCGTCTGTATGTTCAAAACCCTGGTTCAGATCGGGATTCTGAGTGTTGTATGAATTCGGCGGCGCAATCTGCGCCGTTTTTGCATCGGGACGCGCGTCGCTCGCTGCTGTCCTTCGCCGCACTGGCGGCATTTTCAAGAAGGGCAATGGGCTGCGTGAGTTCGGCATCCCGATTTGAATCAGTTGTCTGCTGCAATTATCGCGTCGATGGGCACGCTTGCCCGACACCCAGTAATTTAAAGCATTTCCCGCGCCGCAGCCAGATTGCCAGGGGCGCGGCGCCGGTATTTGTGCCTGAGGGAAGGGTTTGCCAAGGCATGGTTCGGCATGGGCGAGCGGCTGCCGCTGCGCAATTTTCGAGCGATATAAATCTACGTCAGAGGCTTGAATACTGCTCGGTCGATTGGATTATCGCTCGGGTGGCGTTTGTTCATGTTTTTATTGTAATGGTTTGTGCGGATCTGCCTGAAATGAGAATTTGGCTTGGCGTGTCATGGGAAAACGCCATGTTTTGAGTCGGACATGCGCAAACAAGCCCACTCCGTACGGGATGGGCTTTCCTGTGGTGGCAGGCGGCGTCTCAGCTTAAAGCTTCGCCCCCCACCCCCCGCCCAGCGCCTTGTACACGCCGATGGTGGTGTTGAGCCGGTCCAGCTTGGCGCTCACCAGGTTCAGCTCGGACTGGAAGCTGTTGCGCTGCGCGTC
>NZ_PQWB01000153.1 GCF_002924365.1 Chromobacterium alticapitis
TTCCGATACGACAAATTGAAGTGTAACTATGAGAGCGTGGTCGCCATGGCGTGCGCATACCTATGGTTGCCTATGTGAAACGTCAACAGCCCCTAGGCGTTGCCCAGCAGGCAATATTCAGCCAAGGTCCCATGGCCAAGAAGCGCTTGTGCCTCAAGGCTTGGCGGCGCCTTCAGGAGGGGTCATGCTGATTCGCTCTCTCGCCTTATTGTTGTTCAGCCTAGCAGCTTGGTCTGCGCCTACCCGCGCCTTAACCATCTACACCGAAGACTGGCCGCCCATCACGTTTCAGCGCAACGGCGTGGCCGATGGCATGGCTGTCGAGGTGGTGCGGGAAATTCAAGAGCGCATCCGCGACAACAGTCCCATCGAGGTGGTGCCGTGGGCGCGCGGCTACAAAGAGTTGCTGACCAACCCTGAAGTCATGCTGTTCACCGTTGGCCGCAGCGAGGCTCGTGAGAAACAGATGACGCTGCTGGGGCCGATCGCGATTTCGCAAACCGTGCTTCTGGCGCGCAAGGGCGAGGCGAAAAAGCTGCTGGCGCTGGGCGCCGGCATCTATCAGCGGCCGGTGGGAGCCTATCGCGGCAGCATCTTCGCCGACGCGGCATCCGCAGCCGGCTTTGTCGAGGTGGATTTGGCGCCTACGCCGCAAGTGACGGCGCAGAAGCTGCTGCTCGGCCGTTACGATATGTGGGTGGAGGGTGGCTTTGTCGTCTCGTCGGTACTGAAGGACATCCGTCAGCCTTCCGACACGGTGGAGGTGGTGAGGGTGCTGGAATCGCTGGAGCTGTATCTGGCTTTTTCACGCGGCACGCCCGCCGACGAGGTGAAACGATGGCAGGATGGATTCGCGGCCATCAAGAAAGACGGCTCTTTCAAGCGGATCTACAACAAATGGCTGCCGCGCGATGCCGCTCCCGCTGATGTGAGGCTGATCGGTTTGCCACCGGGAACGGCCAAGACGGCGGGCTGATCACTGATCAAGCGCGCCAGCGCCGTCGGCCTCGCTCTCCAACCAGCGGCAGAAGGCGGTGACGGTTGGATCTTCTGCCGCCATGCGTGGCGCCACCCAGCAGTAATCGCGCACGCTCACCACCGGCGCCGGCAGCGGTTGCCGCAACCGGCCCGCGTCTATCAGGGCTTTCGCCATCGGCAGGGGCCCCAGCACCACGCCAAGGCCGTCTATGGCCGCCTGCAGGGCCAGCGAGAACTTGTCGAAATGCATGGCGCTGGCCGGTTTCAACTCGGCCGCGCCAGCCAATGTCAGCCATCGCTGCCAGGCAGTGGGGCGGGTGTCCGCATGCAGCAGGGTGTGGGAGACCAGATCTGCCGGGCTATTCAAGGGCAGACGTTCAAGCAGGGCCGGGCTGGCCAAGGGCAGTTCCCACTCCTTCAAAAAGGGCTTGGCGATGTGGCCGGGCCAGTCGCCGGGGCCGCGCCGGATGGCGATGTCGAACGGCGCATCCAACCGAGACAGGTCGCGGTCCGATGTCACCAGATGCAGCTCTAGCTCCGGAAAGCGCGCGCGGAAGCGCTGCAGCCTGGGCAATAGCCAGTAAGCGGCGAAAGTGGGCGTGGAGTTGATGCTGAGCCGACGCTGCGTGTCCGGTTGCAGCAGTTGGGCCGTGGCGTTGGCGATCAGGTCCAATCCGTCCTGCACTTGAACCAAATAGCGCCAGCCGGCGTCTGTCAACTTGACGCGCCCGCCGCTGCGCTCGAATAGCGCGAGGCCGAGCCAGTCTTCCAGTTGCTTAATCTGTTTGCTCACAGCGCCATGGGTGACGAAGAGCTCGCCCGCGGCGGCCGAAAAGCTTTCCAGGCGCGCCGCAGCTTCGAAAATGCGCAATGAATTCAGGGGAGGGTAAGTGCTCATGTTGTGATTTTATCTCACAATGCGTGTTGCGATTACTCGTTTGTATGCTAGCGCCGAAACGCGTAATCTTCTGCCACTACAAAGAGTATATCCGCCGCGCCCCGCGCGCGGAGGATGCGGAAGCACCGAGTGTAGCCCGGCGGCCTGGCGTCGGCGGGCTTGCCGACAACCAAAGCCAAGAAGGTCCCGAGTCATGCTAGAAGCTTATCGTCAGCACGTTGCCGAGCGCGCCGCGCTGGGCATTCCGCCCCTGCCGCTGTCCGCCAAGCAGGTAGAAGAACTGGTCGAATTGCTGAAGAACCCGCCTGCCGGCGAGGAGGCCACGCTGGTTGAGCTGATCACCCACCGCGTGCCGCCGGGCGTGGACGACGCGGCCAAGGTCAAGGCCTCCTTCCTGGCCGCCGTAGCCGAAGGCAGCGTGAAGTCGCCGCTGGTTTCGCGCGAGCTGGCTACCGAGCTGCTGGGCACCATGCTGGGTGGTTACAACATCAAGCCGCTGATCGACCTGCTGGATGACGCCTCTGTGGCCAAAATCGCCGCAGCCGGCCTGAAGAAAACCCTGTTGATGTTCGATTCCTTCCACGACGTGAAGGAAAAAATGGACAAGGGCAACGCCGTCGCCAAGGAGGTGGTCGAGTCCTGGGCTAACGCAGAGTGGTTCACCAGCCGTCCGGAAGTGGCCGAGAAAATCACCGTCACCGTGTTCAAGGTGCCGGGCGAAACCAATACCGACGACCTATCGCCGGCGCCGGACGCTTGGAGCCGCCCGGACATCCCGCTGCACTACCTGGCCATGTTGAAGAACACACGCGCCGACGCGGCCTTCAAGCCGGAAGAAGACGGCAAGCGCGGCCCGATGCAATTCATCGACGACCTGAAAGCCAAGGGCAATCTGGTGGCCTACGTGGGCGACGTGGTCGGTACCGGTTCCTCGCGCAAGTCCGCCACCAACTCCGTGGTGTGGGCTACCGGCCAGGATATCCCGTTTGTGCCGAACAAGCGCTTCGGCGGCGTGACTCTGGGCGGCAAGATCGCGCCGATCTTCTTCAACACCCAGGAAGACTCCGGCTCGCTGCCTATCGAAGTAGACGTGTCCAAGCTGGAAATGGGCGACGTGATCGACGTTTATCCGTACGTCGGCAAGATTGAAAAGAACGGCGCCGTGGTGGCCGAGTTCAAGCTGAAGTCCGAAGTGATCCTGGACGAAGTGCGCGCCGGCGGCCGCATCAACCTGATCATCGGCCGCGGCCTGACCTCCAAGGCGCGCGAAGCGCTGGGCCTGCCGGCCTCCACCGAATTCCGCCTGCCGAAGGCGCCAGTCGATTCCGGCAAGGGCTTCTCGCTGGGCCAGAAGATGGTTGGCCGCGCCTGTGGCCTGCCGGAAGGCAAGGGCGTGCGTCCGGGCACCTACTGCGAACCGAAGATGACCACCGTCGGCTCGCAGGACACCACCGGCCCGATGACCCGCGACGAGCTGAAAGACCTGGCTTGCCTGGGCTTCTCCGCCGATCTGGTGATGCAATCGTTCTGCCACACCGCCGCTTACCCCAAGCCGGTAGACGTGAAGATGCACAAGGAACTGCCGGCCTTCATCTCCACCCGCGGCGGCGTATCGCTGCGTCCGGGCGACGGCGTGATCCACAGCTGGCTGAACCGCCTGCTGCTGCCCGACACCGTCGGCACCGGCGGCGACAGCCACACCCGCTTCCCCATCGGCATCTCCTTCCCGGCCGGCTCCGGCCTGGTCGCCTTTGCCGCTGCTACCGGCGTGATGCCGCTGGACATGCCGGAATCGGTGCTGGTGCGCTTCAAGGGCAAGCTGCAGCCGGGCGTGACCCTGCGCGACCTGGTCAACGCCATCCCGCTGTACGCGATCAAGCAAGGCCTGCTGACCGTGGCCAAGGCCGGCAAGAAGAACATCTTCTCCGGTCGCATTCTGGAAATCGAAGGCCTGCCGGATCTGAAGGTTGAGCAAGCGTTCGAACTGACCGATGCTTCGGCCGAGCGCTCCGCCGCCGGCTGCACCGTGCACCTGAACAAGGCGCCCATCGCCGAGTACATGCGTTCCAACATCACGCTAATGAAGGCGATGATCGCCGATGGCTACCAGGATGCACGCACGCTGGAACGCCGCATCAAGGCGATGGAAGAGTGGATCGCCAACGGCCAGTTGCTGAAGGCCGATGCCGACGCCGAATACGCCGCTGTGATCGAAATCGACCTGGCTGATGTGAAGGAACCCATCGTCGCCTGCCCGAACGACCCGGACGACGTGAAGTTCATGTCCGAGGTGGCCGGCACCAAGATCGACGAAGTGTTCATCGGCTCGTGCATGACCAATATCGGCCACTTCCGCGCCGCTTCCAAGCTGCTGGAAGGCAAGTCCGACATCCCAGTTCGCCTGTGGGTGGCTCCGCCGACCAAGATGGATGCCAAACAGCTGACCGAGGAAGGCCACTACGGCGTGCTGGGCCGCGCCGGCGCGCGCCTGGAAATGCCGGGCTGCTCGCTGTGCATGGGCAACCAGGCCCAGGTGCGCGAAGGCGCAACCGTGATGTCCACCTCCACCCGCAACTTCCCGAACCGTCTGGGCAAGAACTCCAACGTGTACCTGGGCTCCGCGGAGCTGGCCGCGATCTGCTCCAAGCTGGGCAAGATTCCGACCGTGGAGGAATATCAGGCGAACATCGGCATCATCAACGAGAAGGGCGCCGAGGTTTATCAATACCTGAACTTCGACCAGATCCAGGAATATCAGGAACTGGCCGCCAGCAAGGCCTGATAACAACACGACGGGGCTAACACAAAGCGACGCCGCCCATCCCGCAAGGGAGGGCGGCGTTTTTTGCGCCGGATTATTTCGCGGCGAACTCCGCCTCGCTGCTATAGCCCACCGTTTCAGCGATCTGCCGCGTGTACTGGAAGTTTCCGCATGCGCTGTCGGCGGACAGGGTCCAATTGAAAATACCAGCCAATCCGGAGATATCCGCGGAAGACGGGAAATCGGGCGAGCAGCCTTCCGTATCGATGCCCCAGGCGATCTGGCCGCGCGGATAGCCAAGCGGGATGAAATCACTCGGCGAGGTGCCGCCGTAATTCTGGCAGTTGATCAGGTCGAAATTCGCCATATTGTCCTTGTCCACCTGGCCTCGGCCAAAGGCGGGCGTGATGGTCAGGAAGTAAGGTTTGCCGTCTTGCGCGCCGGCTGTATTTAGTGCGCCGCGCAGGCTGGCGATGACCTGATTGAAGTCGGCTTGGGAAATCGAACCGGAGGAGCCATTGATCTGCTCGTCGTCGATATCGAAGCCGTCCAGGCCGTATTGGCGGATCAAGTCGATCACGCTGGGAACGAACAGGTTGGCGCCAGTTTGGACATCCTGGCTGATATAGCTCCAGTCATTATGCCCCCACCCCAGGGAAATCAAGATCTTGATCTGCGGATTGGCGGCGCGCGCGAATGACACCAGGCCGCTCAGACGCTGCGGCTCTTCGGGCTGGCCTTGCTCCAGCTGCAGCACCGCGCCCTGTCCCTGCGGATAGGCATGGGCGAAGGCGACGAACAGGGCGCTGACCAAGTCCAGGGGCATGGCGGAAGTGGGCGGGATATATTGGTTCACGCCCGAGTTGTAGATCGGGTAATAGCTGCCCGCGTAAGGGGTGGGAAACGCGACTCTGGACATGGCGATGCCTTTCTGATGAATGGAGAGGAAAGCATTCCCATGCTTGGCAATGATTCCGTCACTCGCTACTGGCAAATTTGTCAGATAAATGCATGGCAAGCGGCAGGGCTTCACTATTGGTCATATAGGAGGCGCGCTAGACACGCGCGATGGAGCATCTGTCACGTAGAGCCTGCGGCAGGTATTGGTTTGCGCGCATACTTATTACGTAAAAATACTAGATGTGGTGTTTTATTGCCATTTTAATGCCATTTGTATCGCAATGAGATTAATCGTGTCCTATGTTGATGTGGCGAGTTGTTCAGGCCACTGAATTATCCATATTACATTTTTTGGATCAAGGCTTGATGTTTTGTCATGTTTTCTCATTGAAAGGGTAGATAAATGAGTGATCTTCAAGGCAAGAATCAGAACATCCAGGTATTGCGCGGACTTTCCAGCAATAGGTCGCTTCTCAGCTGCTCATCTGATGGCAAAGTTGTGGATTTATGGAGCGTGGACGATAGCTCGGGCCGGCAGCAATGGGATATCGTGCTGGTTTCAGGATATGTTGACGTGTACAACATCATCATATCGGGCGGCACAACGGGCGGCCGCAAATATCTGAGCTGCACGGAAGACGGCAGCAAAGTCGATCTGTGGGAAGTGGATGATGGCTCTGGTCGGCAGCGCTGGAATTTCGTGCCGCTTAACTCCAATATTCCCAGCTACTTCAATATCAAGGTAGTTGGCGGCGTCAATTCCGGACGAGTCTACCTAAGCTGCACGGCGGATGGCGCCAAGGTAGACTTATGGGCTACGGATGACGGCTCCGGCCGCCAGCGTTGGCAGCGGCAATAAGGGAAACGATTCCGATTGACAGGGGCGCGCATCGTTGAGATGAGCGTCCCAATGTCGCGCATTACATTTGCGCGCATAGCGAACTCGCGGGGGCATTTTTCTGCACTGCACGGAGAATCCTTCCCGCCCAACACGCTAGCCAGCCCAACCTTTACTCCATCCAGCAGGGCTACCCGCTTCCTGATCGATAGCCGCATTCGCTGTTAATCTAAACCGTCAGCGGCGGTTGATTGCCGTTGCTTGAAGCCAGCGGTCCTCGAATTCCGCGGCCGGCAGCGGCTTGGCGTACAAAAAGCCCTGGATTGCAGTGCAGCCGACCGTTTTCAGAAAGCTCTCCTGTTCGATGGTTTCCACGCCCTCTGCTACGGTTTCCAGCCCCAGATTGTCGGCCAGAGACTGAATGCTGCGGACGATGGCTTCGCCATTTCGTCCGCAGCCAATGCCCAAGACGAAGGCTCGGTCTATTTTCAGTGTCTGCACAGGCAATTCTTGCAAATAGGACAAGGAAGAGTAGCCGGTTCCAAAGTCGTCAATGGACAAGCGAATGCCCAATTGACGCAAGACGCTCAAGGCAGCGATGGCGTCGTCTGCGGTCATGATGACGCTTTCGGTGATTTCCAGTTCCAGCCATTCCGGCGGCAGGCGGTGCTTTTGCAGCAGGGCCATGACACGCTCGGGAAAGTCGGCCCGCTCTAGTTGTTTGACGGACAAATTAACCGAGGCGACAGGTGGGATAAAGCCGGCGCTGCGCCACTGAGCTAGCTGGCGACAGCATTTATCCAGCACCAGATCGCCCAGCGCTTCGATCTGCCCGCTTTCCTCCGCGATGGGAATGAAGCGGGCAGGGCCGATATCGCCCAAGATGGGGCTGCGCCAGCGCGCCAAGGCTTCCGCGCCATGCAGGACGCCATCAGCGCAGCGGATTTTGGGCTGATAGTGGACGTCTATCTCGCAAGTCGCTATCGCTTGCCGCAAGTGGCGCTCCACCTTGACTCTTTCCTCAATCGCAGCAGACAGCTGCGGCGTGTAGCGCTGGTAACGGTTGCGGCCCGCGGCTTTGGCCTGGTACATGGCAAGGTCGGCATTGCGCAGCAGCGTATCAGCATCCGCTCCGTCTTGTCGGGCGAAGCCTATGCCTATGCTGGCTGAAAGGTGGATATCCTGACCGGCGATATCGAAGGGCCGTTCGAACAGGGAAAGCAAGCTGCCAGCAGCAGCGTCCGCAGAACTCTGGCTAGCCAGCCCCTCCATAAGGCAGACGAACTCATCGCCGCCCAGCCGCGCCAGAAGATCCGATGAGGCGACGTGACTGGCCAGACGGCTAGCCACGGCGATCAGCAATTGATCGCCCACATGGTGTCCCTGGGTATCGTTGACGTCCTTGAAGCGATCCAGGTCTATGAACAGCATGGCCAGGCCATGTTCACCGACCTCTCCACGACCCAGCGCGCCAGCGAGCCGCTGCTGGAACTGCAACCGGTTGGGTAGGCCGGTAAGCGTATCGTGGTGGGCCAGCCTGTCCAGCGTAGCCTCCGCGCGCCTGCGCTCGGCGATTTCGCTGTGCAGCCGCTGGTTGCTGGTTTCCAGTTCCCGGGTTCTGTCTGCTACGCGACGGTCTAATTCTCGGTTGGCCTCAGCCAGAGAGGCTGCCTGTTGCGCGATCACGCGACCGGCGTGCCTGACCACCAGCATTTGCGCGATGAACAGTATGCCCATCAGTCCGACAATGGCCAGCGTCAGCCACCACAACTGATGGGCTGCATCCATCACAAAAGGCGTGGCATCCAGGTATAGTTCCAGCACGCCTTCGACCCGGCCAGTCGGCCCACGCACCGGCACATAGGTAGAGATGATGTCGCGCTCGGTCAGAGTGTGTTCGAAGGCATCTATGCTGTGATTGTGCGCGAGTTCACTGGCCGGCGTGCCCGTAACCGCCTGGCGAAAACCGTCATCGTCGTTTTCGTCTGCGCCTATTTGCCTGGCATCGGTTGAGAATACGGTGATGCCGTCCGGCGCATACATTTTTACCCGTATCACATCGCTGTTCCGCATCAGACTGACGACTGCAGTGCGCAATTCTGGATTGCTTGCCGCCTGTTTTAGCCGGGTTGGTTGCTTGGAAAGCGAGATCAGCGGGCGAAAATCCGCCCATAATGAGTTTTCAAAAATCTGCACCAGCGAGGCTGCGCGGTTCTTTTCCAACTTCAGCAGTTGTTCAGATGAGTAATGCCGCAGATAGCCCGCCATCAACGCAGTGGCGCAGCCCATCAGCAGCAGCGAGAGCAGAAAGAAATAGGGAATCAGCCGAAAAGGGCGGAGGGGCGGCGCCATGGCGACCTCTCAGTGCGGATGATAGATCAGTCTAGGCGAAATCGCGCCTGTCAGATATCAGTCCGCGCGGTTTACTCGTTGCGGCGAGTCTTATGCAACTGGCTGGCCTGGTGCCGCGCATCCTCTTCGCTATGCAAATAGCGTCGGGTTGTCTGGATGCTGGCATGGCGCAGGTTTTGGCTGACCAGCAGCAACGGCACGCCGGCTTCCAACTGATGGCTTGCTGCGGTATGGCGCAGCCAGTGGGTAGAGGCGCGACGCAGCTGGGCTTTCATTTCGTCGCTATCTGCATCTTGCTGCGCCCTGGAAAAGACTTCCTTGCAAATCAGATAGATGGCCTTGTCGGATAGCGGCGTCATTTTGCCCTTGGCGCCTATTCGACATACCAGGGGCGTGTCGTCGCCGGTCGCGGGTTTGGCCGGCAGCCCGAGGCTAGTCCGATATCGGGCCAGGGCATCCATCAGCTCGTCTGACAAGGGAATTCGCGCGGAGACGCCGCCTTTTCCAATGACGTTCCACCACCAATTGCCGTGCCGCTGAGTCAGATCTCCCGCGAGTGCGGCGGCGACTTCACTGCGGCGAGCGCCAGTCAAGTAAAGCAATGTGAACAGCCAGCGCGCGCGCTCGGCATGGCGGGCCTCCCGCTCCGAATGGCGCGGCAGCTTTCCCAATGTGGTCAGCAGGTGGGACCAGCAGGCAGCATCGAGAAAACGCTCAATATCTTGCCGCCCGGGCGCGCTTCCGCGCTTGCGCAACAGCCTGAAAGGGTTGCCATTCAAGTAGCCCGCCGCATTGAGGTAAGCGAATAGCGCGCCCAGCACGGTCATGCCATGATGAATGCTTTGCGGCGACAGCGGTTTGCTGAAGGGTTTCCAGTCTGGATGGCTGCGTGGCCGGGCAGGGCCTATCCATTGCTCGGCCGGATGGGGCGCGGCGAGGAAACGGCGATAATCCTGCACGTCCTCGCGCTTCATTTGCGCTAAGGTCTGCCCGCGGCGACCTAGCCAGAGCAGCAGGCGCTCAGCCTCCTTGCGATAGCCAGCCAGGGTGGCGGGCTTGTCCGCATGCTCGGCCAGCCAAGTAAGCACGGCTTGAGCGTCGGATTGGGCCTGGATCAGTTGAACCGGGCCGGAGGGCAGGCGAAGCGTGTCGGGCAGCATGGCGTGTCATGGTAGGGATTCGAGCGAAAAATGCAAGCTAAAACGACGCTCGCCGCCTGATTTGGAGTGAGCACTGACCAGGCAGCGAGTGACCTCGCAAATGTGAGTTGCAGGCGGAAACTTGGGTATTTCGCGTGAGTCGGGTCAGTCCAGCTCTCCCAGCAAGATGCGCAGCCTTTGGATGGCTTCGTTTCTTTCGGCCTGCCGCTGCTTGTGGGCATGCTCCGCCACGGCCACATTGGCCTTGCAATGGGGACAAGTGGTTTCATGGGGATGAATGTACTGGTTACAACTGCGGCATAAGGCCAGTTGTGTTGGCGGGCGCCCTGTTTCGGGCGCCTGTTTGCCGCGGTTTTTCCAGGCCAGCTCAATGACCTGCCCGCTGCGGCTGATCTGGCTGACCACTTTGCCGGTGGCGACCTCCTCGGTGATCAAATCAAAGCGGCCAACAGCGAAAGAGTCTTGCGCGGCATCCCGCAGCTTGACGATGTGTTCGCGCAGGCCCTTTTGCTGAAGATCCAGCGCGCGGTAGTGGCAATAGGGGTTATTGCCAGGCTTGCCCAGTAGTGAGTGCGAGGTCCAAGTACAGCCGCCTCGGCAGACGTCATTGTAATAACAGCTGCGGCAATAGCCCCATAAGTCGTCCACAGATCGTAGCCTGCCAAAATGTATGCCCTCGCTATGCCTCCAGATGTCCTCCAGCGCCATGTCGCGTACGTTTCCGCCGGAAAATCCCACTGTGGCGAGAGAAGGGCAACCCTTGACTGTGCCATCGGCTTCCAGCGCCATTACCGTTTGCCCGGCACCGCACCCGGCCCAGTGAACGCGTTCGTCGCCAAAGCCGCGCCAGAGGTGCTCGTAGGGGCCGTAATAGCCGATATTATTGCCTATCGTCATCAATAGGCCTCGCTCCAATCCTTCTTGATACAGTTGGGCGAGTAAAGGCATCAGCTCCAGCACGCGGTGGGGCTGTAGCAAAACCTGATCATTATCTACCGCATTGCCCATGGCCACAGTCAGCTGGATCTGCCAGTGCGTGGCGCCCAGCCCGATGATGTGGTCCATCAAGGCGGGCAGGTCCGGCATGGTGGCTGAGCCGATCTGCGTGTTGACGCTGACGGCAAGTCCCGCCGCCTTGGCGCGTCGCAGCGCATCGCTGGCTTTGTCGAAGGAGCCGGGAACGTTGCGCAGTTTGTCGTGCAAGGGAGCGAGTCCATCCAGTGAAACCCCCACTCCGTTCAGTCCAGCTTCAACTGCCTCCTGCAGTTTTGCCTGCGTCAAATTTCGTCCGCCCGTTTGCGTGGCGCAATAAATTCCGTGACCTCGTATCGCGCGTATCAGCTGGGTCCAATCCTTGCGCAGATAGGCCTCGCCGCCTATCAGCGTGATTTCTCGCGTGCCAAGCTTGGCCAGCGCCTCTATCACCTGCAGGCATTCCTCCGTAGATAATTCGCTGGAGCGGCGATGCCCTGCTCGCGAGCCGCAATGCAAGCATTTGAGGTCGCAGGCCAAGGTGATTTCCCAAACCACATGCACGGGATTGTAGCGTTCAAAATCTTCATGACTGAGATAGCGGGCAGGCCGCTTGTCTTGGCTGTCGGGCATGGGAAATCCTAGGCAAAAGTCCGGGCGCGTAGCCCGGACAGTGGGGTAATCCTCCCAGCAGGGGAGGATCTGGCTCATCAGCGGCTGTTCAGCTTTTCCAGCGCTTGATTCAGGCTCTTGATTTGTTCCTCGGCCTCGGCGATCAGTTGCTTGGCCTTGGTGTCGCTGACATCGGCACGGGCGGCGTCGGTCAACGCGACTGCGTACAACGTGTGGAAATGAGCGTTCGGACTGGTGGCGGAAATGTCCTCGGCTACGGTGGAGGTGGCGGCCAGCGGTTGATTGGCAACGCTATGCCAGTCGCCGTTATAGAAGTAGCGATAGCTGACGGCGCCGTTCTGCCAGTCTTGCGATAGCTGTCCACGCAGATGGAAGGTTTCCGCGATCTTGCTGCTCGGATTCGTGGGGCTACCATCCAGAACCAGGATGATTTTGTCCCCCAGGGCAGAGTAGTGCCCCCAGACGTGCGCCTGAAAGTTCACTGGCGGATTGGTGCTTTGGCTCACGCGCGCAGTGCCGGCCACTTTTTTGGTCGGGGCGTCCACAATCAGGTTGAGATGCAGTTCCGGCGCGCCGAATGCCGCGTTGGCGGTTGCCAGTCGAACGAGAAAGAGTTCTTCAAACATGGAGTGCTCCGAATGAAATTGGATCAAGTGTGTTTGCGGAGGGTTTCAGTTAACCCTCGAACTTCTCTTTGAGTTGCCGAACCGCGCCGACCAGACTATCGCGCTGCTGCTCCGCGGCGCTTTTCAGCCGGCTGATTTCCGCGGAGTCGTTCTTGGCTACGGCGGATTGAATCGCGACGGCATACATCGGCATGATCGGATGGCCGGGTTTGTGGCTGACAGGCAGACGGCCCAGTTCGCGATTCAGCTTGGCCGGGACGTTTTCCAGGCTGATCCAGGCTTGGCCGTTGAAGTAGCTATAGTTGGCGGTGCCTTCAGTCCAGCTGCGATCAAGCAGCAGCTCGATCTTGAAGTTGACCGGGGAATTGGCGTGGGGGCCGCCATGGTTGCCTTGGGCGGTCACTAGGATGCGGCCATCGGACGGCGGCATAACAGTCAGGTAGGTGTATTGCCCCCAAACATCGGAGGTGAATGGGGGTTCTGCGGAAGGCGTGACCGCCTGGGTGATTTTGGCAAAACCCACCACAGTGTCCGAAACGGTGTTGACCAGCAGGGTCAGTGCCAGGTTTTGCGCACCGGCCGCGCCGGTTGTGATGATATAGCTGACCGGAAATAGCCCATCTTGCGGGTGGCCGACTGCGCCCTGTGCTTGCTGCAGCGCGGTGCCGTAAGGGGGCACAGACAGATTGGTCGTTTCGCTCATGTCATCTTCCTTGATTGTTGAGTGGGCATGATCTGGCTTGCTGGCCGCGGGGCGGTCTGCCAGTGCTTATTGGTTTAGCAGTTGAAGCAAGGAGCGCCGTGACAATAAGAACAGGTTTGCAGGGGTGGAAATACTTAGAGTTGCGAGCGAAATTCCAGCAATACGACTGATGAAGGGGGAGGTGATACGCATACGCCATGCAGTGGTGAGTAAGGCTGAATCTAGCACGCAAGGCCATTGGTGCTCGATGTAGCTGGCGCATGCAGCTCTGCGGAAAAACTTCCGATAAGTATAATTATCGGAAATTTTCTATCATTTAGATATAAAATAAATGATATACGTAATATATTTTATCGATGATATTTGCTACACTGGCTCCTTGCTAAAGGGGTGGGATGATATGGCTGCGGATATTTATGCAAGGATTCGCCAGGCGGCGTTTGAATTGGTGAGCGAGGGCGTCTGGCCCACGGTGGCGGACGTGCGCGCCAAATTGGGCAGCGGCTCAAACACCACAATCAACAACACGCTCAAGGAATGGCGGCAGGAATTTCTGTCCAGAATCTCCATCTCATCCCGTCGACCCGATTGGCCGCCCAGCCTTGCGGAAGCCTTTGAGCAAATTTGGCAAAAAGCCTGCGATGAAGCCGAGCAGCAGCTTGATGCCGTGCGAAGGGAAGTGGAGGCCGCCGAGGCGGCGCTGCGCATCGAGCGAGATGAGCTGCTGCAAGGGTTGAATCGAATGGAGACCGAGGCGCAATCGCTGCGACATGAACTGGAGCTGCGCGCGGCCAAGCAAACCGAGCTGGATGAGGCTTTGCGCCAGGAACGTTTCCATAGCGAAAAATTGCAAACGGAAAGACAGGAGCTCCTGACCGCGCAAGAGTCTTTGCGGCAAGAATTGGCGCAAGGACGCAAGCAGGCTGAGGCCAGGCAGGCGGAGCTGGAAGAAAAACATGAGCAGCAATTGCGCGAGGCGCGCGAAATGTCCGAACGCAAAGAATCCCTGGCATACGAGCGACTGGAGGGGCTGCGAGTCCGGCTCTACCAGCAAGTGGAAGACGAACGCACAGACATGAAGCAGCAGCTTCAAAAGCAGGAAGCCGCCTTGCAGCAAGCAAGGCAGGATGCCGCCAAGGTGGAGGGCTTGTGGCGGGAGCGCGTACTGGAGCGCGAGCGCGAGAATGGCGGGCTGAATGCGCGGCTGGAGCTGGCGCGACAGGCTATCGATGAACTGCGCGAAGAACTGCGCGCACTAAGAGCGACCGGCGAAGCTGCCGGCCGCCTGGCACTGAGCCAGGCCGCTGATCTCGCAACGCAACAGGAGCGGACTCGCTTGCTGCGCGAGCAGTGGCTGGAGCGGACCTGCGCGGCGCTAGCGTCGGGGACGCTGCCTACTCGCCAGGACGAGTGGAGGTCCTGGCTGGCCGCGCAATGGCCAGAGGCCAACCAGTAGAAATACTGCCTATCACTCCAGCCGCTGCACATCCATTGCGCGCTGACTATGTTGAATGGGTCGCAACCCAACTGACAAGGAGTCGGCATGACCTCTCTGGGATATGCAGTTTTGTACGCGGCTGGAATTTTAGCCGTATTCGCGCTATTCGCCTGGAAAACCTCCATCCTGCGCGACAGGGGCGCGCTTGTTGCGAGCGTAAAGGCCGGAGAGCAGACCTTCAGCCTGGCGCGAAGCCAGATATACTGGTGGACGATGTTGGTGGCCCTGGTGACGGGCTGGTTATTGATTCTCACCGGCAATCTGCTTTCGCCCACGCCGCAAGTGCTGGCGCTGCTGGGCATCAGCGCAGGCACGACGGGGGTGGCCGGCATGGTGACGCCAGCCGACGCTTCGCCTCCAGTGGGCGTTTCGCGCGGCTGGCTGCGAGATGTGCTGGATGACGGCCAAGGCATTTCCGTCCACCGCTACCAGGCGCTGCTGGCCAATTTAGGCATTGGACTGACTTTCGTCTACAAGTCCATCCAGTTAGATCATTTTTACGAAATCGATACGCTATGGCTCGGCGTGCTCGGCGTGAGCAGCCTGTTGTACATCGGCGGCAAATCCCAGGAGAGCGCCCCACCGCAGCCCGGCAGCGCCTGACGGGGGAGCTTGACGCCCGACATGGCTAGTTTGGGCGCAATCCCCTACAATAGTGAACAATTCAATAAGCGGCCCCCGCGGCGCAATGCGAGCGGGGCCGCTTTTTCATTACGGAAAGTCAAATGGAAGAACCTGTACGCCTGTCAAAACGCATGGCCGAACTAGGGCTGTGTTCGCGCCGGGAGGCTGACAGCTATATCGAACAAGGCTGGGTCAAGGTGGACGGCGAAGTCGCCATTCTGGGACAGAAGGTGCTGCCGCACAATTTGATCGAAGTCGACAAAAAGGCCCAAGATGCCCAATCCGCCCGCGTCACAATCTTGCTGAACAAGCCAATGGGCTATGTGTCCGCCCAGGCGGAGGATGGCTACGAGCCTGCCGTGGTATTGGTCAAACCGGAAAATCAATGGGCTGAGGATGGCAGCCGGAAACGCTTCCAGCCATCGCACTTGCGGGGCCTGGCGCCGGCGGGCCGGCTGGACATAGACTCGGTAGGCCTGCTAGTGCTGACTCAGGATGGCCGCGTGGCCAAGCATCTGATCGGCGAAAACTCCGAGGTGGAAAAGGAGTATCTGGTGCGAGTGGAGGGGGAGCTGATTCCCAATGGGCTGGCGCTGCTGAACCACGGACTGGAGCTGGATGGCAAGAAATTGCTGCCGGCCAAGGTGGGTTGGCAGAACGAGGACCAACTACGTTTCGTGCTGCGCGAAGGCAAGAAGCGGCAGATCCGCCGCATGTGCGAACTAGTGGGGCTGCGCGTAGTGGGCCTGAAACGCATCGCCATCGGCAAGGTCAAGCTGGGGAATCTGCCAACCGGCCAATGGCGCTATCTGCGCGACGACGAACAATTCTAAGACAATCAGGGAGGCTGCATGTTCGAGCGATGGCTGCGTAAATTGGGCTGGGATCAGCAAAGTCGACAGCGCGCGCGCGAACTAGCCGCCCAGGTTGAGCAATTGATAGACATTTGCGACCGGCGACTGCGACTGCTGCCCAGCTACCAAGATGCGCTCGCGCCGGGCATGCGCACCTCTCAAGTCTACCTTTCCTCGCTGATGACGCAACTGCCCTCGGTGTTGGAGCTGTCATTGCATGGCTTTGCGCGCGACCCTCGGCTCGGTTTGCTGTTTTCCGGGCCATCCAGCCTGCTGGAGCTGCTGGATGGCAGCGATGGGCTGCGGGAGTTCTTCCTGTCCGCTTCAAATGGCGACGAGGCCTGGGCCTTGCTGACCATGCAGCGCAGCGAGACGAGGCGTTTTGGCGTGGCGATGGAAAACGGCGATCTGCGCAGCGACGTTGCGCAGATCGTGGTGAGTTTTGACGGCCATAGATTGATGATGCCGAGTCCCAATTGGGAAGCTTTTCAGCAGCGTTCCGGCGCGCATGCACTGGATGTGCTTGGCTCGGTGATCGCGCGACAATTGAGCCTGATGGAGCAAGCCAGGCAACAGCTCGAAGCCGAACTGGCTCGCCTGCAACTGCGCCGAATGGCGCTGCAATCGTCGGACTGCATGATTGTGGACGGGCAGTCCGGCGACGATTTGCCAGAATCGCTGCCGGCTGTCGATGCACGATTGAATGAAGTCAGGCCGCAGCTGGACGCGCTGCGCGAGCACGCAAGCCTGGAGGGCTTGCTGCAGATGGTGCGACAAGTCTTAGAATGCCCAGAAGACTACTTCAGCTTGCAGTCAGTCACCTTGCGTCTCAACCGCATGGGTATCAAGCTGGAAGGCGAGACAGACGAGGGGACGGCGCTGGAGCTGGAGGAAGTAGTGCTGGGCAAGACCCAACCCATACGCCGAGCGCTGATGCCGGTACGCATCCGCCGCGAGGCCATTGACGAGTTGCGGCGGCAGTTTGGGAATGCGTAAGTAAAAACGCTGCATATAGCGACGAAGCGGCTATGCTGAATACAGTACGAGTTTCAATCGGCCTCAGGGCGGTCGGTTGAATCTGCCCCGACCTCCTGGCCGGGGTTTTTTTATGGTTTTTCACTGGATGGCGACCAATGCAGGCACGAGAGCGACGCCGCCACGCCGGCAGTTAGCATGAGTGGAGGCGAACTTTGCGGCGAGCATTCGCTGGCACGCTGCTGGATTGCGCAGCAATATATCCAGGGCCTTCTCCCGCCTACAAGAATGAATTCATCGCAGCCTACGCACAGGCCAGCAAACTGCCGCAGAGCGCTCGGGCGTGCCCACCAAGGCCCGCGCCTGGTGAAAATGCAAACCGCCGGGCGATCCCGGCGGCCTGGGCAAAGCTGCTTCTGCAAGGCCGCGATGAATGATGGCACCTGGCTTACGGCCTGCTCTTGCAATCAAAAGTACGCTTCCTTGCAGCTGGCGAATAGCCTTTCAATCAACCCGTCGACGGTTTACGGCCACAGTTGGCAGTATTCGGTATTGGATTCGTAGTTGCCACTAACTGAACCGTCAGAATTGATCTTCTTGACCCAGCCGTTCGGCTGGCGGCTGGTCGGTTTGACGCCGCAGTTAGTGTGCACCCAGTGGATGCCAACGCCACTGGTATACGGTTGGCCGCATAATTGCAAACGGTCGCCAGGCTGGATGGTGTTCAAGGGGTAGGGCACGTCTTCGCCGGCGGAGTCGTAGCCGGAAGCGAAGACATTATCCATCGCCACGTCATAGCTCCGACCATCCTGATCTGCCTTCAGGCGGACATGGGTATGGGAGAGTTCAACGCCATTGAGCGATTGGCCGTAAGCGAAGGTCGGTCCGCTGACCACCGTACCTGTCAAATAGCTGCCGGCCGCTGCCTTGCAGTCGGATTTGCCATCGGCCAGCGCAGCTAGAGGCAGGGCCAGCAGACAGAAGGCCAGTGTGAGTTTCTTCATGATTTCCCCTCTTGATAAATGACATTGTCTTTTTGCTTGGCTATTTTATTATCTTGGGGATATTTAAATGTTGTTATTTTTTTACAAAGTGTGAATTTTCTTTTCTCGACAGCAATGGGCGCTGTTGCATAAATCCTGAACCGGGCGAGGCTCCCCTTTCCCTAAGCGGATTTACGCCACTGCCTCCGTGCATGGTCGGCCCAGCATGCTGAAGCGGTTCAAGATGGCAGTGCGTACTTGCAGCTCTGTCACTTGACCATCGAAACGCCGGGCCGTCACCCTTTCACCCAACCGTTTGAAGCAATGCATCTTGGTTTCCACCAAGCTGCGGCGATGTTCCGAACGTAGTGGTTAACGGGCAGAACCCTGGTCGGCCTGGACAATCTGCAAAGCTCACCCTGTTGCGGCTGCTGAGCGTGGGCGACGAAGCCGGCGCGGTAACGCAGTTCCCGCGCGGGAGCCGGGGTGCTGGCCAGCCTGATCCGCCGCCGACAGGCGGAGCAAGCGTTGTGTCAATCGAAAGGGGATGCATAATAGACTGGGAGCAGATCAGAATGGCCAGTCTGAGCCCCCTCCAGAAATCTTGTTGACAATTGAAAGGCAAGCTGTGCAAAATAGATAAGCAGGATTTTCAAGCGTCATATCTATCGACACCTCGTTGCCCACCTAGCTGGTCTTCTTTGTTTCCTTATCTATTCCTTGATTATCATGCCATTGGCAATTTTTGCTGCCCTTACTGACACAAGGAGTTCATTATGGAAACTGGTACCGTTAAATTTTTCAACGACGCAAAAGGTTTTGGCTTTATCACCCCGGACAATGGTGGTGATGATCTGTTCGCTCATTTTTCTGAAATTCGTGCCGATGGCTTCAAATCGCTGCATGAAGGCCAAAAAGTGAGCTACACCCGAGCCATGGGCCAAAAGGGCCCGGCAGCATCCGGCATTCAGCCTCTCTAAATTATTATTGCTGCTATCAAAAAAGCCCCTAGTGGGCTTTTTTTTGGCTATGTCCCAATAATGTGTTGCAAGGGACGCCCCACCGCCTCCTGCAAGCAGTGGCAAGGCTGAATGGTTTGCTGATAGCGCTCCAGCATCCGTCGCCACCCCAGATAGTGCTCAAGGTATTTGGCGGCAACCCCGTGGAATCGCACCATCCAAAGTTTCAAGCGGCTATGGCATGGGCTTTGTTGCATAACCCCGCCCAAAAGTGAACATCCAGGGCCGCCGCACTCGGAATGAATATTCATGGCTGAAGCCAACCCATTGACTTCAATGGCTTATTCGCAAAATTCGATGAAAATCAAGGCCGTGCTGTCTGATAAAAGCAAGGTCAAGCAGTTATAAAAGTGCTGCACTGATTGGCATTCTTGCGCGGCGGAATCACCGGCAGGATCCCCCGCTCAAGTCGCGCTGCGTAACAGCCCTGGGTGCCATAAGCGCCATCCAGCATCGCCGTAGCGATTGGCTCATCCGCTGGCAACGGCATCAACAGCTCCGGCAGTATCGGCGCGTCTCCCGCACCATTGCCAGTCACCTCGATGGCCCGGATTTCCAGCGTTTCTGCATCGATACCGAGGTGTACCTTGCGCCATTGCCGACGATATTCGGCGCCATGTTTTTTGCGTTTCCACTCGCCCTTGCCCAGAAACTGGATGCCTGTACTGTCAACCAGCAGATGCAGCGGGCCGTTGTTGCGGCGATAGCCGATCTTGACCTGCAAAGTGCGCTGGCGACGGCATACGGTGGAGTGGTCCGGCGCCGGCCAGTCGAATCCCGCTAATTGCAGCAGGCTTTGCGCCATGCCCAGACTCTGGCGCAACGGCCGTTATTGCCGGTAGGTTCGGCCAGCCACTGCATGTCTTTGTCGAGCCAAACCAGGAGCGATCCGCGTGCGGTCAGCGCCGCGTCGTAGTCATGCCAGTTGGTGGTCGTGTAGCGTTGCTTGGGCTTCTTGTTCTGGGGTGCTACGGTGTTCATCGCCTTAGCATACCGCAGCTGGTGGCGGGGTTATGCAACAAAGTCCGGCGGAACAATCCATGAAAAAAATGGCCTAGAAACAAAGAGGAGAACCGTAAGTTCAAGCAGCCAAATATGCCATTGAATTTCCAAAATAACCGGGTAAGTCATTGATTTTTAAAGAGCGGAATCCATGATCTCACCTCACCTATCGGACAAAGAATTTTCCGTAAGGCATTGATTATTAATGAATAATATATCGATATGCACTTACAACATCCATAAGGGCATGTCCCCGCTGAACCGTCATGTCCAGCTGCTCGATATGGCAGAGGCATTGGCGGACCTGGCGCCAGATTTATTGTTTCTGCAGGAAGTCCAGGGCAGGAATCTGGAGCGCTCGCTGCGCCATCAGCGCTGGCCGCTTCAACCGCAGCATCGCTTTCTCGCAGAGCGCTTGTCCCACCAGGCGGTGTATGGCCTGAACGCCAGCTACGAGCACGGGCATCACGGCAATGCCTTATTGACCCGGTTTCGAGTTGGCGAATGGTGTAACCGGGACATCTCCGTCAACCGCTTCGAGAGCCGGGGCGTGCTGCAGTGCGTTGTGCAACCGGAAGGCTGGCCGCGCCCGCTAGTGGCCTTGTGTGGGCATTTCAATTTGCTGGCTTTCGATAGACGCAAGCAATACCGCGGTCTGGCTCACTATGTGCAGCAGGCCATTTCCGAGCATCAGCCTCTGATCCTGGCCGGGGATTTCAATGACTGGCGCGGCGAGGCGAGTTCGCTGCTGAGGGATGAACTCGGACTGGAAGAGGCTTTCCTGACACTGCATGGCAGCCATGCCCAAAGCTTCCCGGCGCGCATGCCCATGCTGACGTTGGACCGCATTTATGTGCGCGGCCTGCGGGTGGAGTCGGCCAAAGTTCTGTCCGGCCGGCCCTGGTCCGGCTTGTCCGATCACTTGCCGCTATGCGCCGAGCTGAGTCTGCAATGAGGCAGGGCCGCCGCACTCGGAATGAATATTCATGACTGAAGCCAACCCATTGACTTCAATGGCTTATTCGCAAAATTCGATAAAAATCAAGGCCGTGC
>NZ_PQWB01000154.1 GCF_002924365.1 Chromobacterium alticapitis
CCAGCTCAAACGAGCTGGGCTTTGTGCATTGGCGCGCGCGAAGCGCCAAGCCGCCCTCCAACGAGCCCCGCCAGGATACCCTGCCGGGGCTTTGGCATTTCTGCGCCAGTCTCAGGCGGCCTTGCGGGCATTTTTCAATATCTTGTATACCCATTGCACCGAGATGCCGTGCTTCAGCGCCAGCTCGGCGTGATTGCCGCCGTTGAAGTCGGCCAGGATTTGCCGGTCGCGCTCGGCCGACTTGCTGCTCTTGCCCAGCGGGAAGTAGATGTTTTGGCCGCCCCAGTGCTGAGCCATGCGGCGGGTGATTTCCTGAGCGATCTGTTCGGCCTGGCGGCTTTCGGTGTGGGCCAGCTGGCGCAAGGCCAGCGTGATGTGGTCGGTCAGGTCGGCCAGCAGTTCCGGTCCCTTGCTGCGTAGTTGTGTTTGCATGTGCGCTCCCGCGGGCGATGTCATCCAATGCAGCCATTTTTCCATCTCCTCCTCCCGCTCGCCTTTTGACCGGTGTCAGCGCCATGTCAGTGCCGCACTTCCTAAATGCGGCTACAAGCTCCCTCCCTCCCTCGTCCGGCATTCTGCGTCTCGTTCGGCAAGCAGTTCCGCTGGCCGGCGATCCGAGCGCGTTTGCGCACATCTCTTTCCCCTGTCCTGGAGTTTCGTTGTGGCAAGCACTTCCCAAATTGTCGACGCGCTGCTGGCGCGTTTGCGTGCCGGCGTGCCGCAGTTGACCGTCGAGTACTTCGCGGGCGCCGAGGATGACTATCCGTTGACGCACCCGCAAGGCGCGGCCCTGCTGTGCCTGCGTGGGAGCCAGTTCGGTCCGCTGCGCGACGGCTACGGCCAACTGCGCACGCTGCAACTGACGATCACGGTCCTGCTCGGCCAGAGCCGCGCCGGAGAGGCGGATGGCGATGTGCTGGATGCGATCCGACGCAGCTGCCTCGGTTTTGCGCCGCCGGATTGCCAACCGGCTTGGCTGCTGTCCGAAACCTTCCTGGGCTACCGCGACGGCGTGGCGCGCTACGCCATCGCGCTGGCCACCGACACCCTGCAAGTGACGGATGCCGCCCCGGATGCCTTGCCCGTGATAACCGCAGTCTCACTCGAGGAGCAACCATGAAGTATCTGTATTCCGGCCCGATCAGCGGCGTCACCCTGGCCGACGGCCAGGAAATCATGCTGTTTCCCGGCCATGAAGTGGAAATGCCGGAGAACCACAACTACACCCGCACGCTGGTGGCGCTGGGCTACCTGAGCGCGCAGCCGGTTTCCGGCGCGGCCGCTTTCCAGCCGCAATCGGTTTCCGTCGCGCAGCCGTCGGCCAGTGTGGCAACCCCTTCCCAAACCGCTGAACAAGGAGCGTAAGCATGGCGGCAAATTATCTGCATGGCGTTGAAACCATCGAAGTGGAACGCGGCCCGCGCCCGGTGCGCACCGTCAAATCGGCTGTGATCGGCTTGATCGGCACCGCGCCGCAAGCCCCGGCCGGCGGCATCAATTCGCCGGTGCTGAGCTTGTCCGAAAAAGACGCCGCGGCCTTTGGCCCGCAGCTGCCGGGCTTCACCATCCCGCAGGCGCTGAGTGCCATCTATGACCACGGCGCCGGTTCCGTGATCGTGATCAACGTGTTGGACCCCTCCCTGCACAAGACCAGCATCGCCGGCGAGGCGGTGACGCTGGATGCGGTCAGCGGCGCGGCCGCGCTGCAAAAGCAGGCTGTGGCCAATGTGGTGGTGAAGAGCGCGGACGGCACCAATACTTACGTGGCCGGCACCGACTACCAAGTGGACGCGACCTACGGCAAGCTGACCCGCCTGAAGACCGGTGCCATCGCAGCCGGCGCCAGCCTGAAGGTGAGCTACGACTACGCCGATCCGACCAAGGTGACCGCGGCCGACATCATCGGCGGCGTCAACGCCGCCGGCAAGCGCATCGGCATCAAGGCGCTGCAGGATACCTATAACCAGTTCGGCTTCTTCGCCAAGATCTTGATCGCCCCGGGCTTCTGCACCCAGAACACCGTAGCGGCGGAACTGGTCGCTGCGGCCGAGCGCCTGGACGCCATCGCCTACGTCGACGCGCCTATCGGCACTGCCTTCGCCGACGCGCTGGCCGGCCGCGGCCCGAATGGCACCATCAACTTCAACACCTCCAGCGACCGCGCTCGCCTGTGCTACCCCTATGTGATGGTGGCCGACGGCAACGGCGGCCTGCGCTTGGACGCGCTGTCGGCCCGCGCGGCCGGCCTGCGCGCCAAGGTGGATAACGACAAGGGCTTCTGGTGGTCCAGCTCCAACCAGGAACTGGCCGGCGTGGTCGGCGTCGAGCGTCAGCTGTCGGCGATGATCGATGACCCGAACAGCGAGGTGAACCAACTGAACGCGGCTGGCATCACCACCGTGTTCAACAGCGTCGGCACCGGTTTCCGCCTGTGGGGCAACCGCACCGCCGCCTGGCCCGCGGTGTCCAGCATGCGCAACTTCGAAAACGTGCGCCGCACCGGCGACGTGATCAACGAGTCCATCCGCTACTTCAGCCAGCAATACATCGATATGCCGCTGAACCAGGCCACCATCGACTCGCTGGTGGAGTCGGTGAACGGCTACGGCCGCAAGCTGATCGGCGACGGCGCCCTGCTGGGCTTCAAGGCCTGGTTCGATCCGGCGCGCAACTCCGATGTGGAGCTGTCCTCCGGCCACCTGTTGATCAGCTACAAGTACACCGTGGCGCCGCCGCTGGAACGCCTGACCTTTGAAACCGAGATCACTTCGGAATACCTGCTCACCCTGAAAGGAGGCAATTAATCATGGCCGGCAAGATTGAAATCAACCGTATCACCAATGCCAACATCTACATCAACGGCAACTCCCTGCTCGGCCGCGCCGAAGAGATCAAGCTGCCGGACGTGGCCGCCATCATGAAGGAGCACAAGGCCCTGGGCATGGTAGGCACGATCGAACTGCCGGCCGGTTTCGACAAGCTGGAAGGCGAGATCAAGTGGAACTCGCTGTACAAGGACGTGGCCAAGACCGTGGCCAATCCCTTCCAGTCCGTGCAGCTGCAGGCCCGCTCCAATATCGAAACCTACGGCTCGCAAGGCCGCCTGGAGCAGGTCAGCCTGGTGACCTACCTGACGGTGATGTTCAAGAAGAACCCGATGGGCACCTTCAAGCAGCATGAAAACGCAGACTTCAGCTCCGCCTTCACCGCCACCTACGTCAAGCAGGTGATCGGCGGCGAGGACATCCTCGAGCTGGATTACATGGCCAATATCTACCGCGTGGCCGGCAACGACATGCTGTCTGTATACCGCCAGAACATCGGCGGCTAAGCGTAGCGACGGCCTCCCGCGGATGCATTCTGCGGGAGGCTTTTAAAGAAACTTCCTAAAACGCTTTCGCATACCCCGAATCCCGGAAGCCGGAAAATGACGGCATTCCCAACGCGCTTCAAGGAGCCATCATGCAAATCAAACTGCAATATCCGTTCACCAACGCCGCCGGCCAACGCATTGAAGTACTGGAAATCCGCCGCCTGAAGCGCGCCGACCTGAAGGCCGCCAGCCAGCACAGCCAGGACGATGCCGACCAGGAAGACTTCCTGTTCGCCCGCATGACCGGCCTGACTCTGGAAGACATCGACCAGCTGGACATCGCCGACAGCCGCGCCCTGGCGGACAGCTTTCGCGACATGGTGGGCGGAAACGAGCACGCTCAGAGCGTTTGACGAAGTGCTGCTGACGGTGCTGGGCCTGCCGCCTTCGGAAATCGACGCGCTGGCCATGGACGACTACTGGTTCTGGTGCGAAGTGGCCGAACGCGAAGTCCAGCGCCGCGGCGAGCGCCAGCAGCAACTGCTGGACGCCATCTGATTCCCCCATCTTTCTGGTCGGCCGCCGCCCGCATGCCGGGCCGGGGCCGGCCGCCCCTTTCTTTCCCCCTTCACAGGCACACACCATGGTAAGCGAGTTTTTCATCGGTCTTAAGGTGGGCGCGACGCTGTCCGGGGTCTTCGACAACGCCTTCCGTTCCGCCCGCTCCGCATTGGATGAGCTGCGCAAGTGCAGTCTGCGTCTTAACGACGCGCAGAAGGATTTGGCCGGCAATGTCGAACGGACCCGCCAGGCTTATGCCGGGCTGGATCTGGCCAGGCTGGAAAGCCAGCACCGCCAGCTGGAGTCCACGCTGGGCCGGCTGACCCGCCAGCATGAGGCGTGGCAGGCCAGTTTGCGGCGCGGACAGGCGTTGCAATCCACCCTGAATCTACAGCAGACCCGCCGGGTCGAGCTTTTGGCTTCGGTCCGGCTTAGCGCCGTCATCCGCCTGGTGGAAGAGAAGGTGGAACGGCAGCGGCGCGACCAGGACAAGACCCAGCGCGACATGCCATCGTCTGACTGGCAACGACCGGTACAGCGCGGCGGCAAGGGCGGCGATCGCAAAGGCGGCGACAGCGATGCCGCCGGCGACGCGTCTCGCCCTTCCTCTCCCGCCTCCTCTAGCCGCGCCAAACCTGGCGAGGCCATTTCCACTGCGAAGCAGAACCAGTCATCCGCCAAGCCTGGCGGCAAGAGCCGTCCCGGCGAAGCCGTCGCCGAGCTGAAGCGGCAGGAAAGCGAATCCGACGGCTGGCTGGACAAGGCCATAGACGCGACCGAGAAGCTGAAGAAAGTCAGCGAGATCAGCGAAAAGCTGACCGGCGGCGCGGCCAAGGTATTGCGCACCGATACGGGACGCAAAGTCTACGAAGCGGCGCGGGCCAAGCTGAACCCGGTGCTGGGCAACCGCTTGCCGGACACCGAGCGCGTCTTGTCCCTGTTGGACAA
>NZ_PQWB01000155.1 GCF_002924365.1 Chromobacterium alticapitis
CACGAAAAGAGCAATGAAATCACCGCGATTCCCGCCCTGCTGGAAAGTCTGCAACTCAAGGGGCGGCTGGTCAGCTTCGACGCCATGGGCTGCCAACGCGACATCGCCAGCCAAATCCACCAGCAAGGCGGCGATTATCTGCTGGCCGTCAAAGGCAACCAACCCTCCTTGCGGAGCACGGTGGAAGCGGCATTCATTGAGGCGGGAGACGCGCCGAACGCGCATGGAACGG
>NZ_PQWB01000156.1 GCF_002924365.1 Chromobacterium alticapitis
ATCTGCTGGCCGTCAAAGGCAACCAACCCTCCTTGCGGAGCACGGTGGAAGCGGCATTCATTGAGGCGGGAGACGCGCCGAACGCGCATGGAACGGTCGAGCGCGGCCATGGCCGGCAGGTGGCGCAGTTGGCGCGAGTTCTGCCTGTGGCCGGACGAGTGGATGCCGAGGCCTGGCCGGGGTGTCAAACGCTGGGCGTTATTGATTCATTGAGGCAAGTTGGCGACAAACCGGGGCAGTGGGAGCGCCGCTACTACATCAGCTCGCGCAAGCTGAGCGCAGAGGACTTAGCGCAAGCGGCGCGGGCGCATTGGGGCATCGAGAACCGTCTGCACTGGATGCTGGACGTGAACTTTGCGGAGGACGCCAGCAGCGTTTGCAAGGACTTTGCGCCGGAGAATCTGTCATTGCTGAAAAAGATGGTGTTGAACCTGGTGCGACCGGTGCCGATGGGCAAAAACGGCAAGATGAGCATGCGGATCAAGCGCAAGGCAGCGGCCTGGGATGATGATGTGCGAGCCCAGTTTCTTGGGCTTGCGCCATTATGATGTTCGAGTGCGGAGGCCCTGACACCGCAGCACCTCTGAGCAAGAAGCCCAAGCAGCGCTACACAACCACCAACTAGCATGAGTACGACGCGGCCCTGACTGCACGCGGATTGCTGCTGGTCTGGCTCGATTTTTGTCTGAGCATGGCGCTGTTGCGCAAATCCGCCCGTCCCGCGGCTTGGTAAGATAGTGGCATGACCAAGCCCGCTCCAAAACGCTATCGAACGACCAACTGGAACGCCTACAACAAAGC
>NZ_PQWB01000018.1 GCF_002924365.1 Chromobacterium alticapitis
AAATGGCTCAAAATTTTCAAAGCCTTATTGATTGACCCCGACTTTGAGTGGGTGTTCATTGATGGAACCTACGTGAAGGCCCATCAACACTGCGCAGGCGCGGAGGGCAAGCAGCCTGAGGCCATCGGCAAAAGCCGTGCCGGCAACACTAGCAAAATCCACTTGGCGGTGGATGCTCATGGTTTGCCAGTTGACTTCAGCATCACGGGCGGCGAAATCAATGATTGCACCGCCGCGCCGGAGTTGATCGCCAAGCTGCCGTCCTCAACGGAAGTCATCGTGGCGGACAAAGGCTATGACAGTGAGCATCTGCGCCAACTGATTGAAGCCAGGAAGACTCGGTCAGTGATTCCGAGGAGGGATACCTCGACCCAAGGCAATTCTGATATGGATTGGGCGCTGTATCGCTTTCGGCACTTGGTTGAAAACGCCTTTGCCCGGTTGAAACACTACCGGGCGGTGGCATTCCGATACGACAAATTGAAGTGCAACTATGAGAGCGTGGTCGCCATGGCGTGCGCATACCTATGGTTGCCTATGTGAAACGTCAACAGCCCCTAG
>NZ_PQWB01000157.1 GCF_002924365.1 Chromobacterium alticapitis
GATCGAGGAATGCTTCGGCTGGCTGAAAACCGTCGGAGGCCTTCGCAAAACCAAACTGATCGGCCGGGCCAAACTGGCCGGGCAAACTTTTTTAGCCTTTGCGACCTATAACCTGATCCGCATTGGCAGCCTGTCCGGCTGTTGGGGAGGATCGCATGTATAGGGCGTATTGCGCCCAAAATCGCCGGATAACCGGCAAACAGCCTGAAAACCCAGGCAGAGAACGGATTTATTGGCATTCTGCCCGCTGAAACCGCCCATTTTTGTTCATATGGAAATGGGTTGGGGCAATATCGACGTGTTTTTCAACGG
>NZ_PQWB01000158.1 GCF_002924365.1 Chromobacterium alticapitis
ACGCTGAGCGCCTACCTAGGGCAACGGCCGGCGAATCCGCAAGACCAAGCTAGCCACACGCTCTACGACGCTGCCGGCCGCCTGCAATACGCGGTAGACGCCGCCGGCAGCGTGACCCAGTACGAATACGACGCCGTCGGCCACGTGACGGCCAAGCGTCAGCTGGCCAATGCCGTACCGAATGGTGGCGGCGTCAAGCTGAAGAACAAGGATGGTATCTGGCATGCCATCTCCAAAGATCTGGGCGGATTTCAAGCCGGCGACATCGTCACGGCGACCATCCGCTTCAAAGCGCCGTCCGGCCTCAGCGGCCAGCTGTTCCTGGGCAATGCGAATGACCCAAATGCGGTGGGGAACCAAGTGCAGGCGGCGCCAGGCAACGACGGCTGGCAAACGCTCACCGTGACCTACCCGGCGGCGCGCGACGGCAGCCTGCAAGTGTACCTGTACAACCTGGCGAGCAACGGTGACTCCAATGCCGGCGTGGTCTACGACAACCTGCGCATCAGCAGCGTGCAGCGGCACGCTGTGTTGTCGGAAACCTTCACCGGCTTCGACGCCGCCGGCCAAGGCTGGCGGGTACAGGCCGACATCGAAGCGGTGCAAAGCAGCTTGCTGCAAGCGGGCAGCCAGGCGCAACTGGCGGCGTTCCTGCCCACTCTACAGGATCCGTCGCGCGACAAGGTGACGCGCTACGTCTACGACGCGGCGGGCCGGCAGGCTTACAGCATCGATCCTTTGGGCTATGTCACAGAACAACAGTACGACGCGGCGGGGAATGTCATCGGCACGGTGCGCTACGCCGACAAAACGCCGACCGAAACCAGCCACAGCGGCCAGCAAGCGGCGCAAGTGTGGTACCAGGCCGACACCAACAACGCCATCTCGCGCGGCGCGGGCCACTTCCAGGCCGGCGACACGGTGACGGCATCGG
>NZ_PQWB01000159.1 GCF_002924365.1 Chromobacterium alticapitis
GTCTGCCAGCACGGCTTGATTGAGTTCGACAAAGGCTTGCCAGCGCAGCTTCTTGCGCGCCATGCGGAAGGCGTCGTCGTTGGCGCGGCGGCCGGACGGAAGTGGAAGGCGGGAGAAGAACTGGTCGAGCTCGACCTGCAGCGAGCGCATCAGGCTGACGAGCAGCACGCCGCCCACGCGGTCGAAGGTGAAGATGGTGCGACGGGTAAAGTCGCGAGCGGTTTGCCGATGGCGAGCGATGAAATCCACGGAAGTGATGAGCTGATGGATTTTATAGATCGAATTGGAATATTGAGGGGGCGGGTTTTGTGTTCATTTCGTTATATGGATCAATTGCTTATGGCGAGATTGTATCACGCGGCTCGCAGGCGCCCATGACGAAATGCTAATTTCGCGACAGTGGGGGGGCCTAGCGGCAAGATTGGCTTGCCAAGGAAATGAATTGTCGAGAGTTTAATTTCGGTAATGCTATCGGATTATTATAATAAGTGCCCACAACAAATTGGCTTGATTCTTGCTTGCACTCACCCGGACTCTACTCACCACCGAACTCCATGAAGTGCACCGTACAACTGACCGAGACCGAGCGCCTGACTCTGCAGCAACTCGCCCTCAATCACCGGCATCGCGACATCCGCACCCGTGCCACCGGCATGCTGTACCTAGCGCGCGGACTCA
>NZ_PQWB01000019.1 GCF_002924365.1 Chromobacterium alticapitis
CCCGGCTGGGTCAGAATGGCTTGTTCCAGCCGCAGGCGCGACCCGCCCGGCGCGCGCCAGGCCGCCGGCGCCTGCAGGCTAAGCGCAATCTCTCCGCGGTTGCCGGCGATTTCCTGGAAGTCGGCGCCGTTGAGAGCCAACCACAGGCTGTAGTCCTGAAATGCCTGATAGCGAGGCAGCAGGGCCAGCGTTTCCCCTTCCTGTCCTATCCGCAAAATCTGATAATCGGGGTGGCCAGCCGCAACCGGCGGGGTGCGGCGCAGTATGACGTCGGTCTGTGGCTTGGCTTCTTCGTAGATCGAGCGGGTGGCCCATTTGATCAACTGGCCGTAAATCCCTTTGGCCAGCAGTTCCGTGCTCAGCAGATAGCGCCGCTCCCAGCGGCGCGGTAGGTTATCGCCGCGCCAGGGCAGGGAGGGCTTGCCATAGCTGGTTTAATCTGGCGAAAAAGTCGAACTGATACCAGGGATAGACGCGGATGAAGTCGACGTAGTCTTGGGCGTAGCGCGCGGCGAAGCGCTCCTCGGGCAGCATGGGGCCGGGGCCTCGAACGGCCTCCGCCAGCCGGCCTATGATTTGCTCGTACAGCCCCTTGATGCCGTATTCGACTGTGGTGCTGCTGCCGATGACCATGATCATCAGGTGATAGCCGCCGTTGAACGGGTAGGGCGCCGTCTCGCGGCTCATGGCGGCATAGCCTTGCCAGAACTGGCCGATGCGCGCGAAGAGCGGAAAGCCGCTGGGCGCGGCGCCGCTGCCCAGATAGGCGGCGTATTCGGCGGGGCTGTGCACCAGATACCATTCGGGAAACGTCAGGAAGGTCTGCTCCGGCGGCCTGCTGTATTCCGCCGGCGCGGCGGCCGCGCCGGCAATGGTCAACGCGCAGGCGGCGCGCTTCAGCCATTGAACGGCCGGCATCATGGCGCGCTCCTCGAGCAAGCATCCGCCGCTCGACGGACGAAGCACAGCAGGGTGTTGGCCGTCGGGTCGTTGAATTGCAGCAGCCAGTGTCCGCTGTCGTCGAAGCCCGCCCTGTCTAAGCTGCTCGACCAGTGTTCTATGGCCGCGAAGTGTCGCAATTCGCGCTGGTTGCTTTCCCAGCTTTCCCCCAGGCCGGCATTGAAGACGGTGTGCGCCAGCGAGACCAGGGCGCGCATGTTTTCATCGCGCACATCCTGGTCGCGCACGATGAACAGCCCCTCGGGCCGTAGCGCGCGAGCCGCCGATGCCAAGAAGCCCGTCAAGGTGTGCGGCGTCATGTGATGCCGGCCGACATCGCAAACCAGCAAGTCCAGCGAGGCGTCGGCGATGACATCCGCGGGGATGGGGCGTAGTCGTTCAGCGGCAGGTGCCGCGTCAGCGGACGCACTTGTCCGCGCTCCAGAATATCGGCCGGGGAGAAGCTTGGCGCGCGTTCATCGATGAAAAAGCAGGGGCCGCGGATATCAAGCGCGGCGGCCAGGCCGCGATAGTAACGACCCTTGGAGCCGATCTCGGCGCAGCCGTCAAAGCGGCGCCGGCTTGCGCGCATCCAGTCCTTACTCGTGCGGTAGCCGGCTCACGGCTTGGCCGAGTTCGAGCAGATGAGCCAGGATCGCCACGATGGTCCGGACAACAGTCTGTGGCGCGACGGCCGCGAACACACCCCGGCCGGCTGGCAGATGGCCCTGCCGGCCGGGGCAGCGCCCAGGCTGCATTTGGTGCTGGCCAATCCGGGCGCCGCGCCGGTTGCGCAAGACTATGCGCAGGATGCGGCTTTCTGGTCTCAGCCGGCGCGGACCTTGCTGCCTTGATGAATATGTTTGTGGCATGATGCGGACTGGTGCTTGACAGACGAGGAGAGTGGCGATGCGCATCCGCAGCATGTATTTCAAGGTGGCCGATATGGAGGCCGAGTTGGCGTTCTGGCAGGCGTTTCTGCAGCAGGAACCGGCTAAGCGCGGCAGCCATTGGTCCGAGTTTTTAATTGGCGAAACGCGGCTGGGCATGTTGCTCAATGATTTTGGCGAGGAACTGCAAGGCTGCGCCGGCGTGCCGGTGTTCGAGCTGGAGCCGGAGCGATTGGCGGCTGCCGTGAGCCGCGCCAAGGAGGCCGGCGCGACGGTGGTGCTGGATGGCCTGGCTAATCCGCAAATGAACTCCATTGTGCTGGCTTCGCCGGGCGGCAACGAGTTCGAACTGTGCAATTGCGCGGCCCATGGTTGAGACCGCCAGGCAGCGCGATCAGCTGACCCTGTTTGTGCCGAGCGCCCAGGCGGAGCAACTGGAGGCCGTGCGACGAAAGCTGGATCCAGTGCAGGCCGGACTCATCGCGGCGCATGTCACGCTGTGCCGCGAGGATGAAATCGCTGGCTTGGACATGGCCAGTCTGTTCGAGCGCGTGCGTGAGATCGGCCCCTTGCGGCTGGCGTTCGGTCCAGCTGAGCGCTTTCAGGGGCACGGCATTTTATTGCCCTGCGTCGGCGGCGAGGCGGACTTCCAAGCCATGCGCCGTGAGGCGCTGGGCCGCGCCGCGCGCGGGCATGTTCCTCATCTGACCCTGGCGCATCCGCGCAATCCGCGAGCGGCCGGCAATCTATTGCTGGAGACGCCGGGCCTGCCGCGGCGCGTTGCTATCACATTTCTCTCGGTCAGCATGATCCGCCAGTATGGCAACGAGCCTTGGCAGCCACTCGGGCGGACGATGCTGGGCGCCGATAGCGATAAAAGCTGATTAAAAAATGATCAGGCGAGTTTTTTCTTTTCCGCTCATGAGCTTGGCGCGTTTATCCACAATCTGTCACCAGGCTTGTTCCGGGGTGGTGTGGGAAAGTTCCTTTTCTGATTAAAAAATAAGCTGGAGGGCTAAGTCGCTCAGGGTAAAGGGAAATTTGCACTTGTCCCGGACTTTTCCACAGCCTTGTTCTATCTTGATGTGGATTGTGTTCGAAAACGAAAACGCCGCTCGTTCTGAGCGGCGTTTCGCATGGCTGGTTTGCGGCAGGGTGGCGCTTAGATTTCCAGCGCTTCCAGCTGCTCCTGCACTTCCATCCATTCTTCTTCTACGGTTTCCAGCCGGCTGGCCACCTCGCCCTGGCGCTTCACGCTGTCGGCCATTTTTTGGCGGTTGGCGTCGTCGTAGGCTTCGCTGGACGACAGGAAGGCTTCCAGCTGGGTTTTCTCCTCGCTCAGCTTGTTCATCTCCTGTTCCAGTTTGTTCAGGCGGTTCTGCAGCGGCTTGCGCTGCTTGGCCAACTGCTGGCGCGCCTCGGCTTCCTGGCGCTTCTGCTCCTTGCGGTTGACGCCTTGGGCGTCGCCGTCGGATAGCTTATTGCCCTCCGCCAGTTGGGCGATGCGCCATTGGCGGTAGTCTTCCAGATCGCCGTCGAACGCTTGCACCTTGCCGCCGCTGACCAGCCAGAACACGTCGGTGGTGGACTCCAGCAGGCTGCGGTCGTGCGACACCACGATCAGCGCGCCGGTGAAGTCCTGCAGCGCCAGCGTCAGCGCGTGGCGCATCTCCAGGTCCAAGTGGTTGGTCGGTTCGTCCAGCAGCAGCAGATTGGGCTTCTGCCACACGATCATGGCCAGCGCCAGCCGCGCCTTCTCGCCGCCGGACATCGGGCCGACCGGGTCGGTGGCGGCATCGCCGCGGAAGTTGAAGCCGCCGAGGAAACTGCGCAGTTCCAGTTCGCGCGCGGCCGGGGCCAGGCGCTGCATATGCAGCAGCGGCGATTCGTCCGGCCGCAGCGTTTCCAGCGTGTGCTGGGCGAAGTAGCCTATCTTGAGCGTTTGCGCGTTGACGCGTTCGCCGGACAGCGGGTCCAGGTCGCCGGACAGCAGCTTCACTAGCGTGGATTTGCCGGCGCCGTTGACGCCCAACAGGCCGATGCGCGCGCCCGATTCCACCGACAGGCTGATTTGGGACAGAATGATTTTGTCGCCGTAGCCGGCGTCGGCCTTGTCCAGCTTCAAGAGCGGGTTGGGCAAGTTGTCCGGGCTGTCGAAATGGAAGTCGAACGGCGAGGACACGTGCGCCGGAGCGATGCGCTCCAGCTTTTCCAGCGCCTTGATCCGGCTTTGCGCCTGGGTGGCCTTGCTGGCCTTGGCCTTGAAGCGGTTGATGAACGATTCCAGGTGGGCGATCTGGCGCTGCTGCTTTTCGTACTCGCCCTGCTGGCGCGCCAGCTTTTCGGCGCGCATGGTTTCGTACTGGCTGTAATTGCCGGTGTACAGCGTCAGGCTCTGGTTGGCCACTTCGACGATGTGGCTGCAGATGCTGTCGAGGAAGTCGCGGTCGTGCGAGATCATCAGCAGGGTGCCAGGGTAGTTCTTCAGCCAGTCTTCCAGCCACAGCACCGTTTCCAGGTCCAGGTGGTTGGTCGGCTCGTCCAGCAGCAGCAGGTCGGAGCGGCACATCAGCGCCTGCGCCAGGTTCAGCCGCATGCGCCAGCCGCCGGAGAAGCTGGCCACCGGGCGCTGCTGGCCGGCCTCGTCGAAGCCCAGGCCGGTCAGCAGCTTGCCGGCGCGGGACGGGGCGGAGTAGGCGTCGATATGGGCCAGCTCGCCGTGCAGATGGCCGATGGCGTTGCCGTCGTGCTTGTCTTCCGCTTCGGCCAGCTTGGCTTCCAGCGAACGCAGTTCCTTGTCGCCGTCCAGCACGTAGTCTAGCGCGCTGCGCTCCAGCGCTGGGGTTTCCTGCGCCACGTGGGCCAGGGTCCAGTTGGGCGGGATCAGCGCGTCGCCGCCGTCGGCATGCAATTCGCCCAGTAGCATGGCGAACAAGCTGGATTTGCCTACGCCGTTAGCGCCGGTCAGGCCTGCCTTGTAGCCTGGGTTCAGCGTCAGGTTGGCGCCGATCAGCAGTTCTTTCAGGCCGCGGCGCAGGCTGAGGTTTTTCAGTTGGATCATGTTCTTCTGGCCGTCCGCGCAGGCGGACGGCATGTGGGTTCGGTTTATACCGCCGGCAGGCTGGACAAGTCCCAGCGCGGCTTGATGGTGAAGCCGCCGGCCGGCTCGGCGAATTTGAGGCGCATGGCGCCGGCGAAGGCGATCATCGCGCCGTTGTCGGTGCACAGCGCCAAGGGCGGGTAGAACACCTCGAAACGCTTGCGGGCGGCGGCTTCGTCCAGCGCGGCGCGCAGCTGCTTGTTGGCGCCGACGCCGCCGGCCACCACCAGTCGTTTCATGCCGGTCTGTTTCATCGCGGCCAGGGATTTCTTCATCAGCACCTCGACGATGGCCTCCTGGAAGGCGCGGCAGATGTCCATGCGCGTTTGCTCGTCTATCTCGCCGTGCGCTTCCTCCACCTGGCGCACCAGGGTCAGCACCGCGGTTTTCAGGCCGGAGAAGCTCATGTCCAGATTGCCGGAATGCAGCATGGGCCGCGGCAAGGTGAAGCGGTCCGGGTTGCCGGATTCAGCCAGCTTGGATAGCAGCGGGCCGCCGGGGTAGGGCAGGCCCAGCAGTTTGGCGGTTTTGTCGAAGGCTTCGCCGGCGGCGTCGTCCACCGTTTCGCCCAGGATTTCGTAATCGCCTACGCCGCGCACCGCCATCAACTGGCTGTGGCCGCCGGAAACCAGCAACGCCAGGAAGGGGAACTCGGGCTTGGGGTCAGCCAGCAGCGGCGACAGCAGGTGGCCTTCCAGGTGATGCACCGGGATGACCGGGAGGTTCAGGCCGAAGGCCAGCGCGTTGGCCATGCTGGCGCCCACCATCAGGGCGCCGCCCAGGCCGGGGCCTTGGGTGTAGGCGATGGCGTGGAGGTCGGCCAGCGTTTTGCCGGCCTCGGCCAGGCAAGCTTCGGTCAGCGGAATGGCGCGGCGGATGTGGTCGCGGCTGGCCAGCTCGGGCACTACGCCGCCGTACTCGGCGTGCATCGCCATTTGGGTGTGCAACTGATGGGCCAACAGGCCTTGTTCGGTGTCGTACAGCGCGACGCCGGTTTCGTCGCAGGAAGATTCAATGCCTAATACCAGCATGGGTGCAGCTCGGATATAACGGGACAATCTTTCTATTCTACCGGTGAATCTTTGTCCGCCCAATCGACAATGTTAGTCTGATGATCATTTTCGATCAAAAAAGGGCTGGAACGATGCAAGCGAGGCTGAAATGGGTGGATGGCGTGTGTTTTATGGGAGAAACCGGCAGCGGCCACGCGGTGGTGATGGACGGCGCGCCGGAAGGCGGCGGCCGCAACCTGGGGCCGCGGCCGATGGAACTGGTGCTGCTGGGCACTGCCGGCTGCACCAGCTATGACGTGCTCTCCATCCTGAAGAAGTCCCGCCAGGACGTGCGCGACTGTTGGGTGGAGATGGAGGCGGACCGCGCCGACATCGATCCCAAGGTATTCACCCGCATCCATTTCCATTTCGTGGTGACGGGGCGCGGACTGAAGCCGGACGCGGTGGAGCGGGCGATCAAGCTGTCTGCGGAGAAATATTGTTCCGCCTCCATCATGCTGGGCAAGACTGCCGACATCACGCATGACTTCGAGTTGCGCGAGGACTGATTCAGCTGGGCTGCCTGCTTGTCGAGCGATCCAGCAGATCGCGCCGGCTGGCGGTGTCGTTGCGGCGTACCTTGGCCTGCAACTGCATCAGCCCATACAGCAGCGCTTCCGCGCTGGGCGGGCAGCCGGGCACGTAAACGTCCACCGGCACGATGCGGTCGCAGCCGCGCACCACCGAGTAGCTGTAATGGTAATAGCCGCCGCCGTTGGCGCAGGAGCCCATGGACAGCACGTAGCGCGGCTCGGTCATCTGGTCGTATATCTTGCGCATGGCCGGCGCCATTTTGTTGGTCAGCGTGCCGGCCACGATCATCAGGTCCGCCTGTCGCGGCGAGGCGCGCGGCATCCAGCCGAAGCGCTCCATATCGTAGCGCGAGGCCGCCGCGTGCATCATTTCCACCGCGCAGCAGGCCAGGCCGAATGACAGATACCACAGACTGCCCTCCTGGGCGCGGCCGAACAGGCCGTCTATGGTGGAGAGCAGAAAGCCGTCTTTTTCGAGCGAGGGATGATCCATGGGTCTTCTCCGTTTGGCAGATGGTCCATGCTGCGGCTTTCTTCAGTCGGCGTCTTGTACCGATGCGACATCGGCGGGTTCCGCAACGGAAACCAACGGCGTCTCGGCATTGATCGCCCCAGCACCGCGCCGCGTTCGCGCTGGTCGTAGCGCATCCGGTTGAGTTCGTCGCGGTTTTCGACATGCGCGCCCTGAGCGAAGCCGCGCGGGCTGAAGCCCGACAATCGCTTGAAGTCCCGAGCCAAGTGGGCCTGGTCGAAATAGCCGCAGGCCAGCGCAGATCGGCCAGCGAGCGGGTGCGGCCCTGCATCATCAGCCCCATCGCGTTCAGATAGCGCAACATGCGGCGCGCAGCGGCTGGCCGAATTTGGCGGCGAAGCGCCGCTCGCCAGGGCGGATGCTAAGCAAATCTCAGGAACGTATTTATGCCTTGGGAATATTGGGTGTAGCATGGCCGGATCGCCATTCGCACAACAAGAGGCCAAGACATGAAGCGAACCCTGCTGGTATGGAGCCTGGCGCTGGCCGGCCTGATGCCGCTCGCCCACGCTGAAGTGAGCGCGGGCCATGCGCTGCCGCCCGGCATCGCCTGGCAACAGGGCGATGTGCCCGCCGCGTTCGCCAAGGCGCGCAGCGAAAACAAGCCGGTGTTCCTGTACTGGGGCGCGGTGTGGTGCCCGCCGTGCAATCAGGTGAAGTCCACCATTTTCAATCGGCCGGACTTCATCGCCGCCGCGCGCCAGTTCGTGCCGGTGTACCTGGACGGAGACAGCGATAACGCCCAGCAACTGGGCGAGAAGTTCAAAGTCCGAGGCTATCCGACCATGATACTGTTCCGTCCGGACGGCACGGAAATCACCCGCCTGCCGGGCGAGGTGGACCCGCAGCGCTACTTGCGCACGCTGCAGCTGGGCCTGGTGACGGTCAAACCGGTGAAAACCCTGCTGGCCGACGCGCTGGCCGGCAAGCCGCTGGCGGCTGACGACTGGCAGTTGCTGGCCGACTACGCCTGGGATGTGGACCAGGGCCAGATCATCGCTGAGTCCGACGTCACTGTGACGTTGGCGCAGTTGGCTCAGCGGGTGCCGGCGGATCAGGCGGCCACAGCCACCCGGCTGCAGTTGAAGGCGCTGGCCGCCCTGGCCGGCGACAAGCAGCCGCCGGCATTCGACAAGGCCGAGGCGCGGGCGCGCTTGCTGAAGGTGCTGACGGATGACAAGCTCGGCCGCGCCAACGCCGACATCTTGATCTACGCCGCCGGCGATATCCTGAAGCTGTTGGGCGACGCCGATGGCCTGTCGGCCGGCTTTGACGCGCAGTTGGCTCGCTTATCCAATGACGACACGCTGGCTTGGGGCGATCGCCTGGGCGCGGTGTCGGCCGAACTGGGCATCTATAAGGTGCGCCACCCCAAACAAGCGCTGCCGGCCTCCTTGCTGGCCGAGGTGAAATCCAAGGCGACAGCGGCAGACCAGGCCAGCGTCAACCCCTACCAGCGGCAGGCGGTGATCACCGCCGCAGGCGAGCTGTTGGCCGATGCAGGCTTGCTGGACGAATCGGACAAGCTGCTGCTGGGCGAATTGAAAACCTCGCACGCGCCGTACTACCACATGCTGATCCTGGCCTCCAACGCCAAGGAGCGCGGCGACAAGGCCGCGGCGCTGGATTGGTATCAAAAGGCTTACCAGGCGGCCGAGGGCCAGGCGACGCGGCTGCAATGGGGCGCCAGCTACGTGGGCGGCGCGGTGGAGCTGGCGCCGCAGGACGCGGCGCGCGTGGAAGCCGCGGCCAGCGCGGTGTTCGCCGACGCGGCCAAGTCCGACAGCGCGTTCTACGAGCGCAGCCGCCGCTCGCTGGAACGGGTGGCCAAGCGCCTGCGCGACTGGAACAAGGAGGGCGCGCACCAGGAGGCGATCGGCCGCTTGGCTGGCCAGTTGAGCAGCGTGTGCGAGAAGCTGCCGGCCGCCGATGCGCAGAAACCGGTGTGCGATGGTTTAGTCAAAAACCTGAAGTCTTGATTTCAGTGGTGGGATAAGCCCGCCCGCCAACCGGCGCGGCGGTTTTTTTTATTTCAATCAGCCAGCAGCGCCGCCAGCTTGGCCGCGCTGTCGTCGTCCGGCAGCGGGGTGAAGAGGGTGAGCCGCCTTTCGGAGCCGTCCTGCAAGGCGAAGCTGCTGTATTCGAAGCTCATCCGCCCCTGTTGAGGATGATTCAGCAGCTTGATGCCGGACAAGGGCTCCTGCACCTCGCGCCGGGGCCACCAGGCGCGGAACTCGCCGCTGTCGCGATTCAGCGCGTCCACCAGTCGTTCGAAAGCCGGATCGCCGGCGTGGCGGCCGTAATCTGCTCGGAACATCGCCAGCGCCGCGCGCGCCAGACTGTCCCATTCCGCCAACAGCGCGCGGTGAGCCGGGTTGGCGAATACCATGCGCAGCAGATTGCGTTCTTCCGGCGGCAGCCGGCGGTAATCGCCGAACAGCGCCGCGGCAGCGCGGTTCCAGGCCAGGATGTCCCAACGCAGGCCGGTGATGTAGGCCGGCTGATCGCGCAGATTGTCCAGCATGCGCAGCAGCGAGGGCTCGATGTGATTGCCTGGCGCGGCGGCGTCAGGCGCCGGGCGGCCGGCCAGGGCGAACAGGTGGCGGCGTTCGGCTTCGCTCAGCCGCAGCGCGCCGGCCAGCGACGCCAGCACGCCAGGCGAGGCCTGGACGTCGCGGCCCTGCTCCAGCCAGGTGTACCAGGCGGTGCCGATGTCGGCCAGCATGGCCACCTCTTCGCGGCGCAGCCCTGGCGTGCGGCGGCGCATGCCGGACGGCAGCCCCACCATGGATGGGTTCAGGCTTTCGCGGCGCGAGCGCAGGAAGGCGCCGAGTTCGGCCAGGCGTATGGTTTCGGAATGGTCGGTGCGGTTCATGGTAGCCACGATACCAGGATAATCCTGCAACTGTTTGTCATGTTTTGTCTGGCCGATGATGAGCGCGAGACCTCGGGAGGACAGTCGTCGTCCCGGTCCGCCCTCAAGGAGAGCGTCATGACGAAACATGTTCTGATCATAGGCGGTTCGGCCGGCATGGGGCTGGCCAGCGCCAGGCTGCTGCTGAGCAAGGACTACCGCGTCACCATCGCCGGGCGAGACGCCAGGCGGCTAGAGGCGGCGAAGGCTGGGCTGGAGGGCCCGGTCGCCGCGCTGGCCATGGATGCGGCCGACATCCAGGCCTTGCCGGAGGCTTTCCGCCGCTGCGGCCCCATCGATCACCTGGTGCTGGCCTTGGGCAGCAATAAAGGCGGGGGAATGTTCGCCGAGACTAGCCTGGAGCAAGTGAGGCAGGGCGTGGAGGAGAAGGTTTACCCGCACTTCGCTTGCGCCCAGGCGGCGCTGCCGCATTTGGCTAAAAACGGCAGCATCACCTTTTTGTCCGCGGTGTCTGCGCAGGCCGCGCTGCGCGGCACCGCCGGGCTGGCAGCGGCCAACGCCGCCGTCGCCGCGCTGGCGCCGGTGCTGGCGTCGGAATTGCGCCCGCTGCGGGTCAATGCGGTGTCGCCGGGCGTGGTGGATACCCGCTGGTGGGATTTCCTGCCGGCTGAGGCCCGGGCGGCGTTGTTCGCCGGTTTTGTCGCCGCCACGCCGGTCGGCCGCGTCGGCAAGGCTGAGGACATCGCCGACGCGGTGGCGTTTTTGATCGGCAACAGCTTCATGACCGGTCAGGTGCTGATCTGCGACGGCGGCATTCGTTTGGGCGCCTAAGCTACAAGCCGCGCGGACCGCAGGGCGCCGCGCGGCTTATAATAGGTTTTTAAGAAACCGTTTTTCCCTCATGTCCGTTTCCCGCTATCCCCTCAAAGAGGATGAGGTGACGATCACCGCGATGCGCGCCCAGGGCGCGGGCGGCCAGAACGTCAACAAGGTCTCGTCCGCCATCCACTTGCGCTTCGACATCGCCGCCTCGTCGTTGCCGGATTGGCTGCGCGAGAGGCTGCTGGGCTTGAATGACCAGCGCCTCAGCAAGGACGGCGTGATCATCATCAAGGCGCAGCAATACCGCACCCAGGAGCAGAATCGAGCCGATGCGCTGCTGCGGTTGCAGGCCTTGATCGATGGTGCCAGCCATACGCCCAAAGCCCGCCGCGCCACCAAGCCGACTTACGGCTCGCAACAAAGGCGGCTGGCCGGTAAGTCGCAGCGCTCGGCCATCAAAACCCTACGCGGCCGAGTGGACGATTAGCCCGCGCTTGCGCGCCGCGCAAAGCCGGGTACAATGCCCGGCTCGATAATGTATTGAATCGCAAGGAAATCCCGATGTCGAAGAAGCCGCAAGAAAAACTGGATGAGGAAACGCTGGCCTTGCTGGCCTGGTGCGCGGAGGTGGAGACCCATCTGGTAGCGGCCGGCGCTACCGAGGCCGAGGCGCAGGAGCACATTGAAGAGCAGGCCGAATGGTATACCGACCAATTTTTTGATGGCCTGACGCCGGAAGAGGCGGCCAAGGCGGCGCTGGCATGAGGCAGCGAGTCGCGGTCATCGACTTCGAAACCAATGGCATCACGCCGGGCCGCGACTGCCGCGCCACCGAGATAGGCGTGGCGATGGTGGAGGACGGCCGTGTGGTGGACCGCTTCCAGAGCCTGATGAACGCAGGCGTGTGGGTGCCGCCGATGATAGAGCGGCTGACCGGCATCAGCAACGCGATGTTGCAAGCCGCGCCGTCGGCGGGCGAAGTGATGGCCGAAGCGGCCCGCTTCGTCGGCGACACGCCGCTTGCCGCGCACAACGCCAGTTTCGACCGGAAATTCTGGGATCACGAACTGGCGCTGCTGGGGCTGGCGCGGCGGCAGAGTTTCGCCTGCACGCTGCTGTTGTCTCGCCGGCTGCTGCCGCAGGCGCCGGACCACAAGCTGGGCACCTTGACGCGTTGGGCCAAGCTGCCCGACACCGGCCGCGCCCACCGCGCGCTGGCCGATGCCGAGATGGCTGCCAATCTGCTGACGCTGCTGGGCGACACGCTAGCCGGCCAATACCGCTTGCCGGACATCGATCATGCCTTGCTGTGCAAGCTGCAGACGGTGACAGCGGCAAAGGTGAAGCCTTACTTGCTGGGCTTGCGGGAAAAAACGACGGAACGAGTGTGAAAAACGGCGGCCAAATGGCCGCCGTTTTCATTTCCCGAGATTTGCCGCGTCTTGCGGACCCGCCGCGCATGGCGGGTTCGGCTGGCAAGATTGAGGGCGGCTTCCAGGGTATTGCCTAACCATCGAATGGATGGTCTCTAGATGAGGGAGCGCCGCCAGTGCGCTGGCCGCTCCTGATGTTTGCCGCCCATTTCCAGCTTAGTCTCGGCGTGGCTTGGGCGGTATGCGGAAGAATACTAGCTAGTACGATTGCGGATGATCAGCCAAGGGGGAGGCATGGACGGGATACGGGAAGAGGCGCGACAGGGTTTTTCCAAGGAGGCCGGCGCTTATGACAGGGGGCGGCCGGAGTATGCGCCGCAATTGGCGGATTGGTTGAGCGGGGCGCTGGGCCTGGGGGCGGACTCCGCCGCGCTGGATCTGGGCGCAGGCACCGGCAAGTTCACTGCGCTGCTGGCGGCCGTGGCCGGCAAGATATGGGCGGTGGAGCCCGTCGACGAGATGAGGGCGCGATTGCAGGCCAAGTTGCCTGTAGTCCGGGCCTTGGCCGGAACGGCGGAACTTATCCCGCTGCCGGATGCGTCTGTGGATGCGGTGGTGTGTGCCCAGGCCTTCCACTGGTTCTCTAGCGAGGCGGCGCTGGCCGAAATCCGCCGCGTGCTGAAACCCGGCGGCCGGCTGGGGCTGGTGTGGAATGTGCGCGACGAGTCCTGCGACTGGGTGGCGGCCATCACAGAACTGATGCGGCCGTATGAAGGCGACACGCCGCGCTTCCATAGCGGCGATTGGCGGCGGCCGTTCGAAACCAGCCGCCATTTCAGCGCGCCGGAGCTGACTGCCTTGAGCCATTGCCATGTCGGCCCGCCGGAGCGGGTGATCGTGGACCGCTTCTTGTCGGTCAGCTTCATCGCCGCGCTGCCGGACGAAGAAAAACGGCGCTTCGCCGAAGCGCTGCGCCGTCTGATCGCCACTCATCCGGAGCTGCGAGGCAGGGGCGAGGTGGCTTTTTCCTACCGCACCGAGGCGTATCGCTGCGTCCGGCTGTAGCCTTGCTTAGTCGATTTGCAGCGGCGGGAAGGATTTGACCAGGTCGTCTATGGCTTTGATCTGAGCCAGGAACGGCTCCAGTTGCGCCAGCGGCAGCGCGCTGGGGCCGTCGCACTTGGCCTCGGCCGGGTTCGGGTGGGCTTCCAGGAACAGGCCGGCAATGCCGATGGCCATGCCGGCGCGGGCCAGATCGACCACTTGGGAGCGGCGGCCGCCGGAGGCGGCGGCGCCGGATTCGCGCTGTTGCAGCGCGTGGGTGACGTCGAAGATGACTGGGCGGTTGCCGCTGACCTTCTTCATCACGCCGAAGCCCAGCATGTCCACCACCAGATTGTCATAGCCCAGGCAGGTGCCGCGATCGCACAGGATCAGCTGCTCGTTGCCGGCCTCGACGAACTTCTCCACCACGTTCTGGATTTGCGCCGGGCTCATGAATTGCGGCTTCTTGATGTTGACGGCGCGGCCGGTCTTGGCCAGCGCCTCCACCAGGTCGGTCTGACGGGCCAGGAAGGCGGGCAACTGAACCACATCCGCCACTTCCGCCACCGGAGCGGCCTGCCACGGCTCGTGCACGTCGGTGATCACCGGCACGCCGAAGGCATCTTTCACCGCCTGCAGGATTTTCATGCCTTCCTCCAGGCCCGGGCCGCGGTAGGAATGGATGGACGAACGGTTGGCCTTGTCGAAGCTGCCCTTGAACACGTAGGGAATGCCCAGCTTCTGGGTGACGCGGACGTATTCCTCGGCGGCGCGCAGCGCCAGGTCGCGCGATTCCAGCACATTGATGCCGCCGAACAGCGTGAACGGAACTGCATTGCCTACGGTGACGGATGGGGAAAGGGTAACGTTGATCAAGGGAGTCTTCCTGTATTCGTGCGCGGCCGCGGCAAAGCGCGGCCGGTTGGGCAAAGCGACATGATATACCCGCGGCGCGGCGCGGGCCATCCTGCGGCGGGGATGGAACAGGGATATGCCGGGGGAGTATAGTAAGGGCTGGATCATTCACAATGAAAGCATCGCGCCATGGCTGATTTGTCCGCCTTCGCCATCGCCGGCAAGTGGCCGGCCCAGCACCCGGACCGGCTGCAGCTGTATTCGCTGCCCACGCCCAACGGCGTCAAGGTTTCCATCATGCTGGAAGAGACCGGCCTGCCGTACGAGGCGCATACGGTCAGCTTCGAGCGCAACGAGCAAATGTCGCCCGAGTTTTTGTCCCTGAACCCGAACAACAAGATCCCGGCCATCCTGGATCCCAACGGCCCGAACGGCGAGCCGCTGGGCTTGTTCGAGTCCGGCGCCATCCTGATCTATCTGGCCGAGAAAACCGGCAAGCTGCTGCCGGCGGACCCGGCCGCGCGCTACGAAACCCTGCAGTGGCTGATGTTCCAGATGGGCGGCGTAGGGCCGATGTTCGGCCAGGTGGGCTTCTTCCACAAGTTCGCCGGCAAGGATTATGAGGACAAGCGGCCGCGAGACCGTTACATCGCCGAGGCGCGCCGCCTGCTGGGCGTGCTGGAGGGGAGGATGGCCGGCCGGCAATGGATCATGGGCAATGAATACACCATAGCCGATATCGCCATCTGGCCCTGGGTGCGCAATCTGGTGGAGTATTACAACGCCGGAGAGCTGGTGGGCTACGCTGACTTTCCGCAAGTGCAGCGCGCCATGCAGGCCTTCGTCGCGCGGCCGGCGGTGGTGCGCGGGCTGGTGGTTCCGCCGCGGGCCTAGCATTATTACCGCTCGGAGGTCATGGGTTTGTAATTTGTTTTGTCGGGTATGGGTTTAATATTGGCGAGCCGATTTTAAATCGGTTTGGGATTGGAGCCTAGGCTGGTTTGCCAGCCAAATACCGGGACAAGAGAAATGAAAAAACGCATCGCCGCCGCGCTGATCTGCAGCCTGATGGCCGCCGCCGTCCAGGCCGCGCCCATGGTTCTCGCTTACTACTCGGGCTATCCCGGCAATTACGCCGCGCTAAGCAAGTATTCCGCTAATTTCAACGCCGCCGCCATAGACTTCTACAACATCACAGCACAGGGCGTGGTGACGGGCAATGGCGACGATGCGCCGGATGATGCCATCGCCTTCCTGCGCGGCAAGGGGATCGCGGCCTATGGCTGTGTGTCCAATGTGGATGGCAAGGGCAACTGGAGCGCCGGCATCGCTCACGCGGTATCCACCTCGACTTTGCTGCCGGCCGTGGCCAATCTGGTGAAGTTCGCGCAGCGGAACCGCTTTGCCGGCATCAATGTCGATTTCGAGAACGTGGCGCAGGGCGATCGCAACAATTTCGGCAATTTTGTGCAGACGCTGGGTCGTGCGCTGCACGCTCAGGGCTTGAAGTTGATCGTCAGCGTGCCTGCCTTTTCCAGCGCCGATTTCGATCATGAGGGCAATTACGGTTATGACCTGCAGGCGCTGGGCGCCAGCGCGGATTATCTACAGATCATGACTTACGACGAGGCGATACCTGCCTGGAGTCCGGGACCGGTGGCCGGCGCGGACTGGATGGAGAACGATCTGGATTACGCAGTGTCGCTGGTGCCGGCGTCCAAGATCCTCAACGGCATCCCGGCCTATGGCTATGACTGGCAAGGCGAGGGCGTCGGCGGCATGCTGTACTGGAAGGACACCCAGGCCTTGATCGCGCGCTCCGGCGCGCAGCCGCGATACGATGCCGGGAGCGATTCATGGACCTTCGGCTATGATGCGGCTGACGGCAGCCGCCACACGGTATGGACCGAGAACGCGCGCAGCGTGGCCTTGAAGGCCAGTCTGGTCAATGCCTATGGTCTGGGCGGCACATCCTTGTACGCGCTGGGCATGGAGGATGCCAAGTTCTGGGGGGCGGTCAGGAAAGGACTGAGCCAGCCGTAAACGGCTGCGGGTCACGGAAAACAGGGCGCCAGGCCCTGTTTCTTATTTGTGCCCGATGTCCGTGGCAGCGTCTGCCGTCTGCCAGCTGCCGCCCAGCGCGGCGATAAGAGACACGCTGGCGGTGTATTGCCGGCTTTTCACGTTCCACAGCGTGTTTTCCGAGTTGATGCGGACGTTCTGGGTGGTCAGCACGTTCAGATAGGACACCGTTCCCGCCTTGTACTGGTTTAGCGAGACGGTCTCCGCGCGGCGGGCCGCGGCCAGCGCGTCGCTTTGCAGCCCGGCCTCTTCATGCAGCAGGCTTTGCGCGGACAGATTGTCTTCCACGCCCTGCAGCGCGGCCAGCACGGTCTGGCGATAGCTCGCCGCGCTGGCGTCGTAGGCGGCGATGGCCTGGTCGGTCTGGGCGCGGTGCAGGCCGGCGTCGAACAGGGTCAACGCCAGCGAGGGGCCGATGGACCAGATGCGGTTGGGCAGGCTCACCCAGTCGGCGAAGCTGGAGCCACGGTAGCCGCCGCTGGCGCCCAGCGTCAAGGTGGGGAAGTAGGCGGTTTTGGCAATGCCGATTTCGGCGTTGGCCAGGGCCATATTGCGTTCTGCGGCGGCGACGTCAGGCCGGCGTTCCAGCAGCGTGGACGGCAGGCCGGCCGGGATCTGCGGCAGACGCGGCGGCTGGGCGGCTTCGGGCAGGGTGAGGCCGGCCGGCGCCAGACCCAATTGGGCGGCGATGGCGTGCTCCAGCTGGGCGCGGGTCAGCCGCTTGTCCACTACGGCGGCCTGGGCGGTTTTCCATTGGCTTTCCGCCGAGGCCACCGCGTCGTCGCCGACGATGCCTGCCGCGTATTGATTGCGCGTCAGTTGCAGGCTGTTCGCCAATAGTTGCTCGCTCTGCCGCAAATTGGCCAGCTGCGCGTCGGCCACCGTCAGTTGCAGATAGGCGGTGGCGAGCTGGGCTTGGCTGCTCAGCCGGATGGCCGCCAATTGGGCTTGTGAGGCTTGTTGCTTGGCTTCCCCGGCTTCCACCGCGCGGCGCACCGCGCCCCACAGGTCCACTTCCCAGTTGGCGGACAAGCCCAGGTTATAGGCGGTGGAAGCGCCGGCGCCGGCCGTGGCGACGCCGTGGCTGCGCGAGGCGGTGGCGGACAGCGAGGGGAATAGGCTGGCCTCGGCCTGGCGCAGCTGGGCCTGGGCCTCGCGGTATTGCGCCTCGGCCTGGGCGATGGTCGGGCTTTGCCGGTTCAGCGTGTCCATCAGCCGGTTCAGGCCGGCATCCTGGTAAACATTCCACCAGTCGCCGCGAGGCATGGCATCCTGCGGCTCGGCGGTTTTCCAGCGGCCGTCCTCCTTGAATTGGGCGGGGATGTCCAGCTTGGGCCTGACATAGTCAGGGCCGGCGGCGCAGCCGGCCAGCGCCAAAGCGGCTAGGGCGGAGGCCAGGGAGAATTTCAGCGGTCTTGTTGTTCTATTCATGGCGATCAATCCTCTTGTCCGCCGGCCAGCGCGCGGCGGTTGCCGCGGCGCCATTGCAGGCACCACAGGCGGAAGCGGTCCAGGTACAGGTAAACGATGGGCGTGGTGTACAGCGTCAGCAGTTGGCTGAGCAGCAGGCCGCCGACGATGGAGATGCCCAGCGGCGTGCGCATCTCCGCGCCGTCGCCGCGGCCCAGAGCCAGCGGCAGCGCGCCGAACAGCGCCGCCATCGTGGTCATCATGATGGGACGGAAGCGCAGCAGGCAGGCTTGCAGGATGGCCTCCCGCGGCGGCAGGCCCTGCTCGCGTTCCGCGGTGAGCGCGAAGTCAATCATCATGATGGCGTTTTTCTTGACGATGCCGATCAAGAGCAGAATGCCGATCAGCGCGATGATGTTGAATTCGCCGCCGGTGGCCATCAACGCCAACAGCGCGCCCACGCCGGCGGAGGGCAGGGTGGACAGGATGGTGATGGGATGCACCACGCTCTCGTACAGCATGCCCAGCACGATGTAGACGGCGACCAGCGCGGCCAGGATCAGCATGGGCTGGCTGTCCAGCGAGGACTGGAAGGATTTGGCCGTGCCCTGGAAACTGGCGTGGATGGAGCTGGGCAGGCCGATGTCGGCGATGACGCCGCCTATCGCCTGAGTGGCGTCGGACAGCGATTTGCCCGGCGGCAGGTTGAAGGAAACCGTGGTGGCGGCGAACTGGCTCTGGTGATTGACCGACAGCGCGGCATTGGTCGGTTTCCAGTTGGCGAAGGCCGACAGCGGCGTGGGCTGGCCGCCTGGCGTCTGCAGATAGATATTGCGCAAGGCTTCCGGCCCCTGCCAATACTGCGGCGCCACCTCCAGCACGACGTGGTACTGGTTCAGCGGGTTATAGATGGTGGACACCTGGCGCTGGCCGAAGGCGTCGTTCAGCACCGAGTCCACCTGAGCCTGGGTCAGCCCCAATCGAGACATGGCCGCGCGGTCGAAGGTCAGCGTGGTTTGCAGGCCTTTCACTTCCTGGTCGTTGTTGAGGTCTGCCAGGAAGGGGATCTTGCTCATCGCCTGCTGCACCTTGGGCGTCCACTCGCGCAGCGCGTTCAAGTCGTCGCCCTGCAGCGTGTACTGGTATTGCGCATTGCTGGAGCGTCCGCCGATGCGGATATCCTGCACCGATTGCAGGAACAGCTGGGCGCCGGGTTCCTTGGCCAGCTTCTTGCGCAGGCGGGCGATCACCTGGTCGGCATTCTCCTTGCGCTCGGACAGCGGCTTCAGGCTGACGAACATATTGGCGCCGTTGCGCTGGCCGCCGCCGGTGAAGCCCACCACCTTGTCCACTGCCGGATCGGCGCCCACCACCTCGATGAAGCGCTGCAGCTTGCCTTGCATGGCCTGGAAGGAAATGCTCTGGTCGGCCCGTATCATGCCGGTTAGCCGGCCGGTGTCCTGTTGCGGGAAAAAGCCCTTGGCGATCACGGTGTACAGGAAGACGTTGAGCGCGATGGTGACGCCGAGTATCAGCATCATGAAGCGGCTGTGGGCCAGCGCCCAGGATAGCGAGCGCCGATAGCCGTTCAGCATGGCGTCGAAGGCGCGCTCGCTCCATTGGAACAGTCTTCCCGGTTCGCGGCGCGCCTCATGCGCTTTCAGCCAGCGCGAGCACAGCATGGGCGTGGTGGTCAGCGAGACCAGCAAGGACACCAGGATGGCCACGGACAGGGTGACGGCGAACTCGCGGAACAGCCGGCCGATGATGCCGCCCATCAGCAGGATGGGAATGAATACCGCGATCAGCGAGATGCTCATCGACAGCACGGTGAAACCTACCTCGCGCGCGCCCTGCAGCGCGGCTTGGAACGGTTTCATGCCGTTTTCGATATGGCGCGAGATGTTTTCCAGCACCACGATGGTGTCGTCGACGACGAAGCCGGTGGCGATGGTCAGCGCCATCAGGCTGAGGTTGTTCAGCGAGAAACCGGCCAGGTACATCACGGCGAAGGTGCCCACCAGCGACACCGGCACGGTGATGGCCGGGATGGCGGTGGCGCGGCCGCTGCGCAGGAACAGGAACACCACCAGGATCACCAGGCCGACGGAGATGGCCAGCGAGGTTTCCACCTCGGCCAGCGAGGCGCGGATGGTAGGGGTGCGGTCCATCACTTGGTTGATCTTGATCGAGGCGGGAATGGAGGCTTGCAGCGTGGGCAGCAGCGCCTTGACGCGGTCCACCGTGTCTATGATGTTGGCGCCGGGCTGGCGGAACAGGATCAGCATGACCGCCGGCTGCTTGCCCAGCATGCCGGCGTTGCGCAGGTCCACCACCGAGTCCTTGACCTCGGCCACGTCCTCTATGCGCACCGCCGCGCCGTTCTTGTAGCTGATGATCAAGGGCAGGTAGTCGCTGGCCTTGCCGGCTTGGTCGTTGGCCTGCACCTGCCAGTGCTTGTCGTCGTTCTCCAGGAAGCCCTTGGGGCGGTTGGCGTTGGTGGCGGAGATGGCCGAGCGCACCGTTTCCATGCCGATGCCGTAATGATTCAGCTGCATGGGGTTCATTTCCACCCGCACCGCAGGCTGGGCGCCGCCGCCTATGATCACATTGCCTATGCCTTCCACCTGAGACAGCTTCTGCGCCAGGATGGAGTCCGCGGCATCGTACATCTGGCCGCGGCTGAGGCTGTCCGAGGTCAGCGCCATGATCATGATGGGCGCGTCGGCTGGGTTGACCTTGCGATAGGTGGGGTTGGATGGCATGCCGGAAGGCAGCAGGGTGCGGGCGGCGTTGATGGCCGCCTGCACGTCGCGCGCGGCGCCGTTGATGTCGCGGTCCAGATCGAACTGCAGCGTGATGTTGCTGGAGCCCAGCGAGCTGGACGAGGTCATCTCGGTGATGCCGGCGATGCGGCCCAGCGCGCGCTCCAGCGGCGTGGCCACGGTGGCGGCCATGGTTTCCGGGCTGGCGCCGGGCAGCTTGGCCGATACCGAGATGGTGGGGAAGTCCACCTGCGGCAGCGGCGACACCGGCAGCAATTTGAAGGCGATGGCGCCGGCCAGCAGGATGGCCAGCGTCAACAGCGTGGTGGCCACCGGCCGGCGGATGAATGGTTCCGACGGAATCATGCTTCGCCCTCGGCCAGTTCCGGCTTGGCCTTGCGGCCGAAGCGGCGCGCCAGGCTGTCAAAAGCCAGATAGATCACCGGGGTGGTGAACAGCGTCAGCACCTGGCTGACCATCAGGCCGCCCACCATGGTGATGCCCAGCGGCTGGCGCAGCTCGGCGCCCATGCCGCTGCCCATCATCAAGGGCAGCGCGCCCAAGAGCGCCGACATGGTGGTCATCAGGATGGGGCGGAAGCGCAGCAGGCAGGCTTGATAGATGGCCTCGCGCGGACTCATGCCCTGTTCGCGCTCGGCTTCGAGCGCGAAGTCTATCATCATGATGGCGTTCTTCTTGACGATGCCTATCAGCAGGATGATGCCGATGATGGCGATCACCGACAGGTCCGAGCCCGTCACCATCAGCGCCAGCAGCGCGCCTATGCCGGCGGAGGGCAGGGTGGACAAGATGGTGATGGGATGGATGTAGCTCTCGTACAGCACGCCCAGCACGATGTACATGGTCACGATGGCGGCCAGGATTAGCCACAGCGTATTGCTCAGCGAAGCCTGGAAGGCCATGGCCGCGCCCTGGAACTTGGTGTCCATGCTGGCCGGCAGGCCCATTTCGCTCTCCGCCTGGCGGATGGCGTCCACGGCTTCGCCCAGCGAGGCGCCGGGTTGCAGATTGAAGGAAATGGTGGCGGTGGGGAATTGGCCCAGGTGGTTGATGGCCAGCGAGGCCGGGCGCTCTTCTATGGTGGCCACGGCATCCAGCGGAACCGGCGTGCCGCTGGCGGTGGGCACATAGATGCCCTTCAGCGACAGCGGGTCGCGCTGGTGCGCCTTGTCCACCTCCAGCACCACCCGGTACTGGCTGGTCTGGGTGAAGATGGTGGAGATCAGCCGCTGGCCGAAGGCGTCGTACAGCGCGTTGTCCACGGCGGCGGTGGTGACGCCCAGGCGCGAGGCCACGTCGCGGTTGATGTTGACGTAGGCTTGCAGCCCCTTGTCCTGCAGGTCGCTGGCCACGTCGGCCAGGGCCGGCTCCCGATGCAGGCGCCGCACCAGTTTGGGTACCCAGGCGGACAGGTCTTCCTGGCTGGTGGCTTGCAGCGTGAACTGGTACTGGGTGCGGCTGACGCGCGCGTCTATGCTCAGATCCTGCACCGGCTGCAGATACAGCGACATGCCGGGCAACTGGTCGGCCCGTTGCTGCAGCCTGGCCAGCACGGCGCGGATGTTGTCGCGCTGCTCCTTGGGCTTCAGGTTGATCAGCAGGCGGCCGCTGTTCAGCGTGGCGTTGGTGCCATCCACGCCGATGAAGGACGATAGGCTATCCACTGCTGGGTCTTGCAGCAGCGCCGCGGCCAGCGCTTCCTGGCGCTTGGCCATCGCGCTGAACGAGATGGATTGCGAGGCCTCGCTGATGCCCTGGATGGCGCCGGTGTCCTGCTGCGGGAAGAAACCCTTGGGCACCCAGAGGTAGAGCGCGGCGGTCAGCGCCAGCGTGCCGACGGCCACCAGCAGCGTGGTTTTGCGGCGGTCCAGCACCCAGTTCAGCGCCACGCCGTAGCGAGCGATGATGTTGTCGAAGAACTGGCCGCTGGCGTGGTAGAAGCGGCCTTGCTTCTCATCCGGCACATGCTTGAGCAGCCGCGCGCACATCATGGGCGTCAGCGTCAGCGAGATGAAGGCGGAAATCAGGATGGATACCGCCAGGGTGACGGCGAACTCGCGGAACAGCCGGCCCACCACGTCGCCCATGAACAAGAGCGGAATCAGCACGGCGATCAGCGAGATGGTCAGCGAGATGATGGTGAAGCCTATCTGCTTCGACCCCTTCAGCGCGGCGGCCATCGGTTTTTCGCCTTCCTCTATGTAGCGGGAGATGTTCTCGATCATCACGATGGCGTCGTCGACCACGAAGCCGGTGGCGATGGTCAGCGCCATCAGCGTCAGGTTGTTGATGGAGAAGCCGGATAGATACATCACGCCGAAGGTCCCCACCAGCGACAGCGGCACCGCCACAGCCGGAATGATGGTGGCCGGCACATTGCGCAGGAAGACGAAGATCACCATCACCACCAGGGCGATGGCCAGCATCAGCTCGAACTCCACGTCCTCCACCGAGGCGCGTATGGTCACGGTTCTGTCGCTCAGCACCTTGACGTCCACCGAGCCGGGCAGGGTGTCCTGCAATTGCGGCAGCAAGGCCTTGATGCGGTCTGTCACCTGGATCACGTTGGCGCCGGGCTGGCGCTGCACGTTCAGGATGATGGCTGGCGTGTCGCCGGCCCAGGCGGCCAGGCGCGTATTTTCCGCGCCGTCCACCACCTTGGCCACGTCCTGCACATAAACCGGCGCGCCGTTGCGGTAGGCGATGATGACCTTGCGGTACTCGTCGGCCGATTGCAGCTGGTCGTTGCCGTCTATGGTGGAGGCCTGGTGCGGGCCGTCGAAACTGCCCTTGGCCTGGTTGACGTTGGCGGCGGCGATGGCGGTGCGGATGTCTTCCTGGGTCAGGCCGCGCGCGGCCAAGGCCTTGGGATTGCTCTGGATGCGCACGGCCGGACGCTGGCCGCCGCTGATGCTGACTAGGCCCACGCCGGGCACTTGCGACAGTTTCTGCGCCAGCCGCGTGTCGGCCAGGTCTTGCAGCTTGGTCAGCGGCAGGGTGGGGGAGCTGACGGAGACGGTCAGCACTGGGGTGTCCGCCGGGTTGACTTTGTTGTAGATCGGCGGGCTGGGCAGGTCGGGCGGCAGCAGATTGCTGGACGCATTGATCGCCGCCTGCACCTCTTGCTCCGCCACGTCCAGCGTCAGGTCCAGGCTGAACTGCAGCGTGATGACGGAGGCGCCGCCGGAGCTGGACGAGGACATTTGGGACAGGCCGGGCATCTGGCCGAACTGGCGCTCCAGCGGCGCGGTGACCGAGGAGGTCATCACGTCCGGGCTGGCGCCGGGATACAGCGTCACCACCTGTATGGTGGGGTAGTCCACCTCAGGCAGCGCCGAAACCGGCAGCATGCGCCAGGCGACCAGGCCGGTCAGCAGGATGGCCACCATCAGCAAGGTGGTGGCCACCGGCCGCAGAATGAACTGACGGGACGGGTTCATGCCTGATTCCCCCGCTTAGTTTGCCGCGGAGGCGTGATGCTTGCCGCCGCGCTTCTTGTTGCCCTTGCCGGCGCTGGCCGCTTCCTTGGCTTGCGCCGCGCGGTCTATCACCTTGACCTGGGCGCCGTCGCGCAGCTTGTCCACGCCGTCCACCACCACGCGCTGGCCGGACTTCAAGCCGTCCTCGATGATGGTGTCGTCGCCGGAGGCCGGGCCGGTTTTGACCTTGGCGATGCTGACGGTGGCGTCGTCGCCTACGGTGTAGACGTAATTCCCCATCTTGCCGAGCTGCACCGCCACGGTGGGCACCACCACGGCGTTCTGGCGTTCGCCCAGCTGCAAATTGACGTTGACGAACTGGTTGGGGAAGAGCTGCAGTTTCTCGTTGGCGAAGCTGGCTTTGATATTGATGGTGCCGGTGCTGGTGTTCAGTTGATTGTCCAGCGCCAGCAGCTTGCCGTCCGCCAGCTTGCGGTGGTTGTCGCGGTCCCAGGCCTCCACATGCAGCGCCGGATTGTCGCTCGCGGCCTGCAGCACGGCGCTCAGGCTCGCTTCGGGCACGGAAAACAGCACGGAGATGGGTTGGGTCTGAGTGAGGGTGACCAAGCCGTTGGCGTCGGCGGCGTGCACGATATTGCCCGGATCCACCTGGCGCAGGCCGACGCGGCCGGAAATCGGCGCGACGATGCGGGTGTAATCGACATTGACGCGAGCGGCGGCGACGGCGCCCTGGTCAATCTTGACCGTGCCTTCGTATTGTTGCACCAGCGCCTGTTGCGTGTCCACCTGCTGTTTGGAAATGGAATTCTGTTCGTTCAACTGCTTGTAGCGCGCCAGATCTATGCGGGCGTTTTCCAGCAGCGCTTGGTCGCGCTGCAGCTGGCCTTCGGCCTGGGTCAAGGTCGCCAGATAGCTGCGGGCGTCCAACTCGGCCAGCAGCTGCCCCTGCTTGACTTGCTGGCCTTCCGTGAAGTGCACCTTGATCAACTGTCCGTCCACCCGGCTGCGCACGGTTACCGCATTGGCCGAGGTGACGGTGCCCAGCGCATTCAACTGCAGCGGCGCATCCATCGTTTTCACGGTTGCCACGCCGACGGCCAGCGGCATGCCGCCCTTGCCCTTGGCGGCTTCTTGTTGGGTGCTTTGTTGGTGCTGATGCCACCACCAACCGCCGCCCAGGACGGCGATCAGGGCGAGAACGAGCGGCAGACGGTTGGATTTGACAGGCGCGGGGGTTGACATGCGGGTGCTCCGGAAGGCGTTATGCTTGTTATTGCTTGTGCATAGCATGACAGTTTTTCATGCGTTTCGCTGCGGGTTTGCATCGTTGCTGGCATTATCTGCCAAGCATTCATGCAAAGCATGCATGATCTGTATGACTGTGGTTTGAGTGAATGGGGGCGTTGTGTTGTAAATTGTTAAATTAAAGCGATTGTTTGCTTTTTAAATTGAATGGCATGGGGCGGATTGGCTGCGCGTGCGGGCTGCTCGGGGCTGACGTGGGATTTTTACCGAACTTTTGCTTTTGTCCCGGAATGTTTACACGGATTTTATGCCTGCCCCCCTAGCATGTCCTGTCGAGCCGCCTAAGTGCGCGGCGGCCGTTGAATATCGCGCGAGGAATAACAACGATGCAAGCAGGTATCCGCAATGGGGCCATCGCGGCCTCGGATCGAAAACGGCAGGCGCCGCAGACAGCCATGCTGGCGTTGGCGGCGTTGGGCGTAGTGTACGGCGATTTGGGCACCAGCCCGCTTTACGCCTTGCAGGAAGCGTTCAACGGCGATCATGGGGTGAGGCCGACGCCGGACAATGTGGTGGGCGTGGTGTCGCTATTCCTGTGGTCGCTGATTCTGATGGTCAGCGTCAAGTATGTGCTGGTGCTGATGCGGGCAGACAACAAGGGCGAGGGCGGCATTCTGGCATTGCTGGCCCAGATCACCGGCGAAAAAGCGGAAAAGGGCGGCCGTTCCACCGTGCTGTGGGTGCTGCTGGGCTTGGCCGGCGCGGCCATGCTGTATGGCGACGGGGTCATTACGCCGGCGGTGTCCGTGCTCAGCGCGATGGAGGGCCTGCAGGTCGCCACGCCGGCCTTGTCGGCCTATGTGGTGCCCGGCACGGTGGCGATTCTGCTGCTGTTGTTCATGGTGCAGCCCTTAGGCTCCGGACGTGTGGGCGTGGTGTTCGGCCCGGTGCTGGCCGCCTGGTTCGTCGCCATCGCCGCGCTGGGCGCCGCCCAGCTATGGCAGAATCCATCCATCTTGCAGGCGGTCAATCCACTGCACGGCCTGAGTTATTTTCAGCGCAACGGCTTCGCCGGCTTCGTGTCCTTGGGCGCGGTGGTGCTGTGCCTGACCGGCGCGGAGGCGCTGTACGCCGATATGGGGCACTTCGGCGCGCGGCCCATTCGGCTGGCCTGGTATGGGCTGGCGCTGCCTTCGCTGCTGCTGAGCTATCTGGGGCAGGGCGCGTTATTGCTGGACCATCCGCATTTGTCCGACCGTCCTTTCTATTCCATGGTGCCGGAGTGGGGCCTGTACCCCATGGTGGCGCTGGCCACGCTGGCCACCATCGTCGCTTCGCAGGCCTTGATCACGGCCGTGTTTTCGCTGACCCATCAATCGGTGCAGCTGGGTTTTTTCCCGCGCGTGCAGGTGCTGCACACCTCGGGCAGCCATAAGGGACAAATCTACCTGCCCTTGCTGAACTGGCTGCTGATGCTGGCTACGGTGGCGGTGGTGCTGGCGTTCCGCCAGTCGGACAAGCTTGCCGCGGCCTTTGGCCTGGCGGTGTCCACCACCATGGCCATCACCACCATTCTGTTCGCTGCGCTGGCGCGGCGGCGCTGGCATTGGCCGTGGTGGGCGGTGGGCTTGGTCGCGGGCGGGCTGTTCGCCATCGACCTGGCCTTCTGGTTGGCGAATGTGCTGAAGTTCCTGGACGGCGGCTGGCTGCCGCTGACGCTGGGCTTGCTGATGTTTGCGCTGATGGGGTGCTGGTTCGGCGGGCGTCGCCTGCAGTCGAAGGAGGCGGAGGACAGGCAGTTGCCCATAGACGTGCTGTTGTCCAGCCTGCAGATGAATCCGGTGGCGCGCATTCCCGGCGTAGGGGTGTTTTTGTCGGAGAGCGCGGATGGCGCGCCGCTGGTGCTGCTGCACCACCTGAAACACAACCAGGTGCTGCACGAAACCGTGCTGCTGTTGACGCTGCAGATGCAGGATACGCCGCGCGTGCAGGGCGAGCGGGTGGCGGTGCAGTGGCTCGGCGCGGGCGTTGGGCGCATCGTTGCGTGTTACGGCTATATGGAGGAGCCGGATGTGCCCGGGGTGATGGCGCATGCGGCGGAGCTACTGAACCTGGGAGAGCTGGAGCCGCTGGCCACTTCATATTACCTGGGCAGGCAGACCTTGGTGGCCGCGCCGCGCAGCGGCCGGCTCAAGCGGTGGCTGATCGGCGTGTTCTCGCTGCTGAGGCAGAACGAGCGCAGCGCGACGCTGTATTTTCGCCTGCCTCCCAATCGCGTGGTGGAGCTGGGCGCGCGGATAGAGCTGTAATGCAACACTTTGTCTTTTGATGCGAAAAAGCCGGGCAATGCCCGGCTTTTGCTTGTCTGTGGCGGGGTGAGGGCGTGCTGTGGTTTCTGTATCGAACATGACATTTTCGTTTTTTGCGAAAAATGCCGGATTCAGGCTAGTCAATGCGAACGATCGGTGTCATTCTTTGCCGCTTTCAAGACTGGCCCCGCGCAAGACCGGGGGCTGCCCGGCGTGAGCCGCGCGGCGAGAAATACGCAGAGAGAGTTGGATATGGACAAGAAACAAGACGTCCCGGAGCTGCAGCGCTCCTTGCAGGCGCGCCACCTGTCGATGATCGCCATCGGCGGCTCCATCGGCACCGGCCTGTTCCTGGCCTCCGGCGCCACCATTTCCGGCGCGGGCGCCGGCGGCGCGCTGCTGGCCTACGCGCTGGTGGGGCTGATGGTCTACTTCCTGATGACCAGCCTGGGCGAAATGGCGGCCTTCATGCCGGTTTCCGGCTCGTTCCAGGTATATGGTTCGCGCTTCGTCGATCCGGCCTTCGGCTTCGCCCAGGGCTGGAACTACTGGTACAACTGGGCCATCACCGTCGCGGTGGAGCTGGCCGCGGCCGCCATCATCATGAACTACTGGCTCCCCGGCGTGCCAGGCGTGGTATGGAGCGGCGGCTTCCTGGTGATCATTTTCGCGCTGAATTATTTCTCGGTGAAGGGCTTCGGCGAGGCCGAATTCTGGTGTTCCATGCTCAAGGTGGCCACCATCATAGCCTTCATCGTCATCGGCTTTATGATGATTCTGGGCATCATGACCGAACCGAATCCCAGCCGCATCGCGCCGGGCCTCAATGTGATGATGCAGGGCCAGGGTCCCTTCGTCGGCGGGCTGGCGGCCTTCGTCGGCGTGGCCATGGTGGTGGGCTTCTCCTTCCAGGGCACCGAGCTGATAGGCGTGGCGGCCGGCGAGTCCGCCAATCCGGGCCGCACCATTCCGCGCGCCGTGCGTCAGATTTTCTGGCGCATCCTGATGTTCTACATGCTGTCCATTCTGATCATCGGCCTGATCCTGCCGCACAATGATCCGTCGCTGCTGAAGAACGATATGAAGGACGTGGGCGCCAGCCCGTTCACCCTGGTGTTCAACCGCGCGGGTCTGGCTTTCGCCGCCAGCATGATGAACGCGGTGATCCTGTCCGCCATCCTCTCCGCCGGCAACTCCGGCATGTACGCGTCCACCCGCATGCTGTACGCGATGTCCAAGAACGGCATGGCGCCCAAGATGTTCGGCAAGCTGACCGCTGGCGGCGTGCCGCGCAACGCGCTGTACGCGACGACCGTGGTGGCCTGCCTGTGCTTCCTGACTTCGCTGTTCAAGAGCGACGCCGTGTACATGTGGCTGCTGAACTCGTCCGGCATGACCGGCTTCATCGCCTGGCTGGGCGTGGCCATCAGCCACTACCGCTTCCGCCGCGCCTATGTGAAGCAGGGCTACAGCCTGGAGGATCTGCCGTACAAGGCCAAGTGGTTCCCGCTGGGCCCGCTGTTCGCCTTCGCATTGTGCCTGCTGATCATGCTGGGCCAGAACTACACCGCGTTCACCGCGGCCAAAGTGGACTGGAACGGCGTGATCGCCACCTATCTGGGCATTCCGCTGTTCCTGGCGCTGTGGTGGGGTTACCGCGCCAAGCACAAGACCCGGATGGTGCCGCTGGACAAGATCGAACTGGCCGACGCGCATCGCAAGGCGCTGGATCTGAAGAAAGAGGACGAGGCCGGCAAGCTGGCGGCCGCTCAGGCCTGAGGAAGGCAAGCGAAGATTTGATGAAGCCCGCTGGCATGCGGGCTTTTTTTATGGTTTGATTCACTATCCTGATAACATTTTAAACCTTCTCGCCGGGGTGCCGTATGCAGTTGCTGTCCCTCTTCATGACCAAGTTCCTTTTTGTGATGGCGGCGCTATTGCCCATCATGAACCCGCCCGGCCTGGTGCCCATCTTCATTTCGATGACGGCGCGGAATACGCCGCAGCAACGCCGCTTCCTGGCGCGCCGCATCGCCCTGTACTGCGCCCTGCTGCTGGTGGGCAGCATGTATGTGGGCGGCTATGTGCTGTCCTTCTTCGGCGTGTCGCTGCCTGTGGTGCAGCTGTCCGGCGGGCTGCTGATCACTTTCGCCGCCTGGCGCATGCTGAACGACACGCCAGCCGAATCCAGTCAACCGTCCAGCGAGCCGGCCCACTTGGACAACAAGGCTGAGCTGACGCAGCGCGCTTTCTATCCGCTGACTTTCCCGCTGACAGTGGGGCCGGGGTCGATTTCCGTCGCCATCACCATAGGCGCCACGCTGACTGGCAGCGGCAAGGGCATCATCCGCTATGCCATCGCGCCGCTGGCGGGGTCGGCCGCGGTACTGGTCAGCAGCGTCCTGGTCTACCTGTGCTACGCCCATGCGGACAAGCTGCTGCGCTACCTGGGGCCGACCGGCTCCATCGTTTTCCTGCGCTTGTCGGCTTTCATTCTGTTGTGCCTGGGCGTGCAGATCATGTGGGACGGCTTTGGCGAACTGGCCAGCCAATGGCTGCATGAAAACGCGGCTCTGCTGCGCTAAGTAGAAATGCCGAGCGCTTGCCGGGCGCTCGGCGTTTATTGATTTGCGGCAAAACCCGGCCATGGCGGCCGGCGCAGACTGTGCTCAACATCTAGAGTCCATTCACGGAGACGGACAATGAGCACAAGCGCTTTTTTCATTCCCTCGCTGAACCTGATGGGCGCCGGCTGCCTGCGGCAGGCTATCGATACCATGCGCGGCCACAGCTTCCTCCGCGCGCTGATCGTCACCGACCAGGGCTTGGTCAAGGCCGGCCTGGCCGACAAGGTGGCCGGCATGCTGGCCGAGGCCGACATCGAGCCGGTAATCTTTGATGGCGTTCATGCCAATCCCAGCTGCGCCAACGTCAATGCCGGCCTCGCCTTGCTGCGCGAAAAACAGTGCGATGTAGTCGTGTCGCTGGGCGGAGGTTCGCCGCACGACTGCGCCAAAGGCATCGCGCTGGTGGCGGTGAACGGCGGCAAGATCCAGGACTACGAAGGCGTGGACAAGTCGGCCAAGCCGCAGCTGCCGCTGGTGGCGATCAATACCACCGCAGGCACGGCGTCCGAAATGACCCGTTTCTGCATCATCACCGACGAGTCCCGCCACATCAAAATGGCCATCGTCGACAGGCACACCACGCCGATTTTGTCGGTCAATGACCCGGAAACCATGGCGGGCATGCCGGCATCGTTGACCGCAGCCACCGGCATGGATGCGTTGACCCACGCGGTGGAGGCCTATGTCTCCACCATCGCGACTCCCATCACCGATGCCTGCGCCTTGAAGGCCGTCGAGCTGATTGCCGGCTTCCTGCGCCGCGCGGTGAAGAATGGCCAGGACATGGAAGCGCGCGAGCAAATGGCTTATGCCCAGTTCCTGGCCGGCATGGCGTTCAACAACGCGTCCTTGGGTTATGTGCACGCGATGGCGCACCAGCTAGGCGGTTTCTACGATCTGCCGCACGGCGTGTGCAACGCGGTGCTGCTGCCGCATGTGCAGGCTTTCAACGCGGCCGTGGCCGGCGAGCGGCTGGGCGATGTGGCCATCGCGCTGGGCGAAAAGACCCGCAGCGCCGAGGCCGCCATCGCTGCGATCAAGCGCCTGTCGGCCGATGTGGGCATTCCGGCCGGACTGGCCCAGTTGGGCGTGAAGGAAGCCGACATTCCGACGCTGGCGGACAACGCCTTGAAGGATGCATGTGGTTTGACCAATCCGCGCAAAGCCAGTCACGAGGAGATTTGCGCGATCTTCCGCGCGGCATTATAGCCGCGCCGCCCGGCCCATCCGGCCGGGCATGGCCGCGGTCCGGCGGGTGCGGGGCCGCGGCTTCACCGCCCGCGGGCGACATGGCTTGCGGACAAGGAGGTTTACATGAGCGCCTCTATTCGTCTGGTGTCCGTTGGGCAGTGCAAGATTCCTCCCGCCACGGGCTTCCTGTTGTCTGCCAAATGGCCGAGGCAGTGGCCGCGCGCGGCCTTGTTGCCCGACCACTGGCTGCGGCGCGTCCTGCCCACGGACGAATTGGTGGCCTGGATGCATGCCGATCCGGCGCGCTGGCCCACTTTCTGCGATATCTACTGGTCGGACCTCGCAGCCAACCCCGCGCGCTGGCAAGTATTGAGCGAGGCGATGAAGCAGGGCGAGCTGGTCTTGCTGCACGCTTGCGGCGAAGGGCAATATACGGCGGCGCGCGCGCTGGAGCAGTTCCTGCGGCAGCGAGAGGCGCAGGCGGCCTGAGCCGCCAAATGTCGGGGCAGGCGCTAGCTTAGCGCCCGATGTCATTTAGCAAGCGGGCGGTTTTCAGGCAAGATGGATGGGTACTGACAGCCGGCCCGGCGCCGGCATGAGAAAGAGAGACGCGCATGTCGGACCCGCAACACGAGAATCTGCATCCCGAGACCCTGGCCATTCGCGGCGGCTTGACGCTGAGCGAGCACGGCGAGCACAGCCAGGGCCTGTATTTGACTTCCAGCTTCACTTACGCCTCTGCCGCCGAGGCTGCCAAATTGTTCTTGGGCGAGATCGACGGCTACACCTACTCGCGCTTCACCAATCCCACCGTGTCGGCCTTTCAGCAGCGCTTGGCGCTGATGGAGGGCGGCGAGCGCGCCATCGCCACCGCTACCGGCATGGCGGCGATCCAGGCCATCATGATGACGCTGCTGCAAGCGGGCGATCATGTCGTGTCTTCGCAAAGCCTGTTTGGCTCCACCATCAATCTGTTCGCCGGCCAACTGGCCAAGTTTGGCGTGACGACTACCTTTGTCGATGCGCGAGATCTGGACGCTTGGCGCGCGGCGCTGCGGCCGGAAACCAAGCTGCTGTTCCTGGAAACGCCGTCGAATCCGTTGACCGAGGTGGCCGACATCGAGGCGATCGCCGCCATCGCCCATGCGCACGGCGCGTTGTTGGCGGTGGATAACAGCTTCTGTTCCCCGGCCTTGCAGCAGCCGCTGAAGCTGGGCGCGGACCTGGTGATGCATTCCGCCACCAAATTCCTGGACGGTCATGGCCGCGTGATGGGCGGCGCAGTGGTGGGCAGCGACAAGCTGATCGAGCAAATCTATCTGCATGTGCGCACGGCCGGTCCCTCGTTGTCGCCGTTCAATGCCTGGACCTTGCTCTCCGGCTTGGAAACGCTGCATCTGCGCATGGAAAAGCATAGCGCCAACGCGCTGGAGTTGGCGCGCTGGCTGGAGGCTCAGCCCAATGTGGAGCGCGTCTATTACCCGGGCCTGGCCAGCCACCCGCAGCATGCGCTGGCGATGCGCCAACAGAGAAGCGGCGGCGCGGTGGTGTCCTTTGTGGTGAAGGGCGGCCGCGAGGCGGCGTGGAAGGTGGTGGACGGCGTGCGCGTGATCTCGCGCACCGCCAATTTGGGCGATGTGAAGAGCACGATTACCCATCCGGCCAGCACCACCCATGCTCGCGTGACGGCCGAGGCGCGGGAGCGTGCCGGCATTGTGGAGGGGCTGTTGCGCGTCAGCGTCGGCTTGGAAAATGTGTCCGACTTGCAGCGAGACTTGGCGCTAGGCCTTGACTAAGTCCTTTTAACGCGTGTTTCATTCAAACGGCAGTCTAAAATAAGGACTGCCGTTTTTTTGTTTGCCCTGAGAGATAAATGTCATGGCGCGGGATACGCCTTGACATTGATCAAGTTAAAACGTAAGTTTGAAACGCTTGTTCGAAAGCTGAGATGAGCAAGACTAAACCACAAAATACAACAAAGGCACTGGAGATCATGGAGGGAAGTCGCCCCGATACCGCAACCCGCATCTTGGACGTCGCGGAACGTCTGTTCGTGGAACACGGCTTCGAGGCAACCTCGCTGCGCATGATCACTCAACAGGCCGAGGTGAATCTGGCCGCGGTGAACTATCACTTCGGCTCCAAGGATGCGTTGTTCGAATCCGTGTTCATGCGCAGGCTGGCGCCCTTGCTGGAGGACTGCCTGGCGGAACTGGATCGGCTGGAAGCGCAGGAAGGACCCTTGCCGCTGGAGCAACTGGTGCTGTCGTTCATACGGCCGTGCCTGAGCCTGTCCAAGGATCCTTCGCGCGGAGGCGCCATGTTCGTGCGGCTGCTGTCGCGCACGCTGGTGGAAAACCACCGCCTGCTGCGCGAGACCATCTCGCAGCAGTACAGCGTGTTCGTGCAGCGCTATACGGAAGCCTTTCAGCGCGCGCTGCCGCATCTGGAGCCGGAGCAGCTCGCCTGGCGCATGCACCTCGCCTTCAGCGTCATGTTCAATGCCTTCGCCGGCAACGACGTGCTGAAAATTTTCACACGCAGCCAAGTCGTCACCGCGAGGGATCCGGACATGATCGTCAAATATCTGGTGCCTTTCGTGATCGCCGGTTTGGTCTCGCCCATAGAAGGCTGAGTCCGCGCCCGCCGCCAAGGATTACAACAGCAAGGCGGCGCGCGGAACTGAGGGGTCAACACGAGGGTAAACACAATGATTGCTGCCGTAATTCTGATCGCGCTGATCGTCGCTCTGGCTTATTGCGCCGCGCCGGTCCTGGCCTGGACCGTAGGCTTCGCCGCCTGGCTCGCCGCGCTTCAGTTCGTCTTCCACTGCCAGGTCTCCGCCGCTGTTTGGGCGGTTTTCGCCGTTGTCGCGGCCGTGCTGAACATCGTGCCGCTGCGCCGCGCGGTGTTCACCGGCCCGGTATTCGGCGTGTTCAAGAAAATCACGCCCGCCATGTCGCAAACCGAGCAGGAGGCCATCAACGCCGGCACGGTGTGGTGGGACCGCGACCTGTTCTCCGGCAAGCCGGACTACAACCGCCTGTTGTCCTTCCCGGATCCTAAGCTGACGGCCGAGGAACAGGCCTTCATCGACGGACCGACCGAGCAGCTGTGCGGCATGATCGACGATTGGAAGATCACGCACGAGTTGAAGGACCTGCCGCCGGAAGTGTGGCAGTTCATCAAGGACCACGGCTTTCTGGGCATGATCGTCAAGAAGAAGTACGGCGGCCTGGAATTCTCCAACTACGCCCACGCCAAGGTGGTGACCAAGATCGCCACCCGCGGCGGCACGGCTGCGGTGTCGGTCATGGTGCCGAACTCGCTCGGCCCGGGCGAACTGCTGCAGCATTACGGCACGGAAGCGCAGAAGGATTACTATCTGCCGCGCCTGGCCAAGGGCCTGGAAGTGCCGTGCTTCGCGCTGACCAGCCCCTATGCCGGCTCCGACGCCGGCGCCATTCCGGACTTCGGCGTGGTTTGCCGCGGCTCCTACACCCATCCGCGCACTGGCGAGCACTTCGAAAATGTGCTGGGCGTGCGCGTGAGCTGGGAAAAGCGCTGGATCACCCTGGCGCCGGTGGCCACCATCCTGGGCCTCGCGTTCAAGATGTATGACCCGGACCACCTGTTGGGCGACAAGGAAGAAATCGGCATCACCTGCGCGCTGGTGCCCACCGAGCATGTCGGCGTCGAAATCGGCCGCCGCCACTTCCCGGGCGGTTCCGCTTTCATGAACGGCCCGACCTGGGGCAAGGACGTGTTCATCCCGCTGGAATGGATCATCGGCGGCCGCGAATACGCGGGCCAAGGCTGGCGCATGCTGGTTGAATGCCTGTCCGTGGGCCGTTGCATCTCGCTGCCGGCCATGTCCGTGGCTTGCGGCAAGCTGACTACCTGGACCACCGGCGCCTACGCCCGCATTCGCGACCAGTTCGGCCTGCCCATCGGCAAGTTCGAGGGCGTGGATGAGGCGATGGCTCGCATCGGTGGCTACACCTACCAGATGGAAGCTTCGCAGGATCTGGCCCTGACTGGCCTGGACAACGGCGAGAAGCCGTCCGTGCTGTCGGCCATCCTGAAGTACCACAACACCGAGCGCATGCGCAAAACGCTGAACGACGCGATGGACGTGCATGGCGGCAAGGCCGTGGTGCTGGGCCCGCGCAACTACCTGGCGCGCGGCTATCAGGCCATTCCTATCGGCATCACGGTGGAAGGCGCCAACATCCTGACCCGTTCGATGATCATCTACGGCCAGGGTGCCATCCGCTGCCATCCGTACGTGCTGCGCGAGATGAAGGCCGCCATGGCCAATGACGGCGCCGAGTTCGACAAGGCGATTACCGGCCACATCAATTTCGTCATCAGCAACTTCGTGCGCTCGCTGTGGCTGGGCCTGACCTGCTCCCGCTTCGCCGCGAGTCCGAAGGGCGGCGTGACTGCAACGTACTACAAGCGCGTCACCCGTCTCTCCAGCGCCTTCGCGCTGCTGTCCGACATGGCCATGTTCAGCCTGGGCGGCTCGCTGAAGTTCCGCGAGAAGCTGTCTGCCCGTCTGGGCGACATGCTGTCCGGCCTGTACATCGCCACCGCCTCGTTGAAGCGCTTCGAGCGCGACGGCGCGCCGAAGGAAGACATCGCCGTGATGAGCTGGGCTGTGGAAAACGCGCTGTACGACGTGCAGGTGGCGATGGACGGCTTCCTGGCTAACCTGCCGAGCCGCGGTTTGGCCTGGCTGCTGCGCTGTGTCATCTTCCCGTGGGGTTTGACGCTGAAGCCGGCATCCGACCGCACTGGCACCAAGGTGGCGCGCGCCATGATGGAGCCGGGCTCCACCCGCGACCGTCTGACCCGCGGCATGTACATCCCGCAGGAGGAGAGCGATGCGGTGGGCGTACTGGGCCATGCCTTGAACGCCATCCTGGCCACCGAGCCGGTAGAGCAGAAGCTGCGCAAGCTGGCGCGCGATGGCAAGTTCAAGACCATCACCGCGCGCGAACGTCTGGCGGAAGCCCTGCAGACCGGCCTGATCAATCAGGAAGAGTTCGACGCCGTCACCCGCGCCCGCAAGCTCAAGCGCGACGTGATCATGGTGGACGACTTCGACAAGAAGCTGGAGCAGCATGACGACAAATTGCTGCAGCGCCTGATTTTCTAAACCGGGCAACGTGCTACCATGCGCCGGATGCGGTTAGTGTCCGGCGCCATTCAAAATGGCCGCCTGACACGCGGCCATTTTGAATGGCGAGAAACAAGTCCGGAAAGGACGGGGGAAGCTGAGATGGAACAACAGGAACATCGCGTGCCGGTGTTGCGGGTGAGGGCGCTGCCCACCAGCACCAACGCCTATGGCAAGGTGCAGGCGGGCTGGCTGATGAGCCAGATCGACATGGCGGGCAGCCTGGACGCCGAGCGGCTGTCGCGCGGGCCGGTCACCACGGTGGCGGTGAACGCCTTTCAGTTTTCCACGCCCATCTTGCTGGGCGATGTGGTGGATTTGTATGTCGAACGACTGAGAATCGGCCAGAAGTCCATTACCCTGAAAATATCGGTGGAAGCGGAGCGCATGGATGGTTCGCACGCCAAAATCACCGATGTGATCGCCACCTATGTCGCCATCGATGGCGATGGTAGATCGCGCTTGCTGGAGTCGGTTTGAAGCGTGATTGTTGCGCGCTTCATCAATTGTTGTGGAAATGTTGCATTAAACGAACGTTTGGAACAAAAGCTCGGTCGTTTGGTTGGATTGCTCTAATTCTCTGGTAGCATCGTTCATGACTCATCGCATGAATGGGTCATGAATCATGAAAATATCTACTAAAGCAAGACTAGAGAGGGAAGCATGAAGCTCAAGCACCTTAGCCTGTCCGTGATGATCATGGGCACCGCGTTCGGCCTGGCATCCACACAGGCTGCTGCCTCGGGTTATCAATTCGGTTCGCAGAGCGTGTCCGGCCAGGGCACCGCCCACGCCAACGGCGCGGAAGCCGCCGATCCTTCCACTATTTTCGCCAACCCGGCTGGCTTGAGCCGTCTGGAGGGCACGCAGGTATCCGGCGGCGTGACCTTGGTTGTGCCGCATTCCGAATATACTGACAATGGTTCCACGACTTATCTGAAGCAACCCACCGGCGGCGGCAATGGCGGCACTTTCGCTCCGTCCGCGGTGGCGGCGCCCACCTTCTACCTGTCCAGCAAGATCAATGACAGAATTACCGCCGGCATTGGCCTGTTCGTGCCCTATGGCGCCAAACTGGATTACGGCGAAACCTGGGCTGGTCGTTACGCCCTGAGCAGCATCGAGCTCAAATCCTTCAATCTGAACCCGTCTTTCTCGCTAAAACTGAACGAGAAACATGCACTGGGTTTTGGTGTGTCCGCACAATACATGGACGCCACCCTGGCTAAAATGACGGATGCCACGTCGGGCCTTGCCATGGCGGCGGCGGCCAAGGGTGGCATTACCGGTCCGTATGGCCCGGGCGGCGCGATAGTGACGATCAAAGACCCGGCGACGATCGCCAACATCATGCGTGCTGGCGGCCAAGGCGGCGATGGCAAGGCCACGGTGAAGGGCAGTGACTGGGGTTTCGGCTGGAATATTGGCTACCTGTTTACGCCGAGCGAAGATACCCGAATCGGCCTGGCTTACCGTTCCCAGGTCAAGATGAAGCTTACGGGCGACATCACCTGGGACTTCAATGGCCGTGTGCAGGGCACGGATCCGAGTACGGGCCTGCCGTATGCTACTGAATTGAGCAAGTTCGTTCATCCCAGCACAACTGGCAGCGTGGATGTGACCACGCCGGATACTGCTTCCGTCAATGTGTTCCACCAGCTGGATTCGAAGTGGGCGTTGATGAGCGATGTGACCTGGGTGGGCAACGCCAAGTTGCAGCAAATCGATATCAAGCAGGACACCAAGAATGGCGTGCCTCAAGGTGATATCGTTCTGCATCAGAACTGGAAGAACACTTGGCGAGTGTCGGCGGGCGCCAACTATCGTTTGAGCGATGCTTGGTTGCTGCGTGGAGGTCTGGCTTGGGAGCAGTCTCCGCTGCAAAGCAACAACGACCTTCACCCGGCGATTCCGGATAGTGATCGCATCTGGCTGTCGCTGGGCGCCAACTACAAGATCAACAAGCAAAGCTCCATCGATGTGGCTTACAGCTTCATCGACTTCAAAAACGCGACGACGAATTACACTGATGCCTGCAATCCGACTGGCGTGAATACCTCTACCGGTGGCAGCTGCACCGGCAACGGCGAAACGGTCAAGGGCAGCTACAAGACCTACCTGCAGTTGATCGGCGTGCAGTACAACTACCGTTTCTAAGCGACTTTTGTCGTAAGAAAAGGGTAAGCAGGGCAGGCGCGGGCGCCTGCCCTGTTGTCGTTTTGGCACGGCGGTAAGCGTTGTTGCGCGCGCGCCAGCGCGGTGTGCAGATTTTTTACAAAACCTGCTTTGATTTTGCCCAAAATGGGTTAGACTAATCTCACATAAAAGCGAGTGTTTGATATTTTATCTGCGCTCGATCATGATCTGGTCGTTGCGGCGCTTTGGCGACGCAACGACAGGAAAACAGCCGGCGGGAACAATAGTCGAAATCGCCGGCCAGACTATCAAGCAGTACCCCGGCGCCGCGCCCGCCCCAGCCGGCGCGAAACTGGGCAAGGACGATTCAACGCTCGCCCTTGGAAGCAAGCAGGACAGGTTGAGAGGGGCCTGTCTCATGTGTGTTTCAACAAAACGAGGAAACCATGTCTCAAACCAAATTCAACGTACGCAAGGTTGCCGTGCTCGGCGCTGGCGTGATGGGCGCGCAAATCGCCGCGCATCTGGTAAACGCCAAAGTGCCGACCATTCTGTTCGACCTGCCGGCCAAGGAAGGCGACAAGAACGGCATCGCGCTGAAGGCCATTGAAGGCCTGAAGAAGCTGAAGCCTTCTCCGCTGGCAGGCAGCGACGTGGTTGCCCACATCCAGCCCGCCAACTACGACGACCACCTGCATCTGCTGAAAGACTGCGACCTGGTGATCGAGGCCATCGCCGAGCGCATGGACTGGAAGGTGGACCTGTACCACAAGGTGGCTCCGCATCTGGGCGAGCAAACCATCTTCGCGACGAATACTTCCGGCCTGTCCATCAACAAGCTGGCCGAAGGCTGCCCGGACGCGGTTCGCCCGCGCTTCTGCGGCGTGCACTTCTTCAACCCGCCGCGCTATATGCACCTGGTTGAAATCATTCCCTGTGTGACTTCCGACGCCCACATCCTGGACAACCTGGAGCGCTTTCTGGTGTCCACCCTGGGCAAGGGCGTGGTCCGCGCCAAGGACACCCCGAACTTCGTGGCCAACCGCATCGGCGTGTTCTCCATGCTGGCCACCATCGCCAACGCAGCCAAGTACGGCATCCGCTTCGACGTGGTGGACGACCTGACCGGCCCGCGCCTGGGCCGCCCGAAGTCCGCCACCTTCCGCACTGCCGACGTGGTGGGCCTGGACACCTTCGCCCACGTGGTGAAGACCATGCAGGACACCCTGCCGCAAGATCCGTGGCACAGCCTGTTCGCCACGCCTGACTGGATGCAAGGCCTGATCTCGGCCGGCGCGCTGGGTTCCAAGACCAAGGCCGGCATCTATAAGAAAGACGGCAAGCGCATGCTGGTGCTGGACCCGGCCAAGGGCGAGTACGTGGGCTCCGGCGAGAAAGGCGACGACGCGGTCAAGGACATCCTGAAGATCGCCAACCCGGCGGAAAAATTCCAGAAGCTGCGCGAAAGCGAGCATCCGCAGGCGCAATTCTTGTGGGCATGTTTCCGCGATGTGTTCCACTACATCTCCTTCCATCTGGCCGATATCGCCAACTGCGCGCGCGACGTTGACTTCGCCATCCGCTGGGGCTTCGGCTGGTCCACCGGCCCGTTCGAAACCTGGCAGGCCGCCGGCTGGCAGCAAGTGGCCAAGTGGCTGCAGGAAGACATCGCCGCAGGCAAGAGCCTGGCCAAGGCCGAGCTGCCGAGCTGGGTGCTGGAAGGCGACCGCGCCGGCGTGCATTTCGCCGACGGTTCCTACAACGCCGCCGACAAGAAGCTGGTAGGCCGCTCCGCGCTGGACGTTTACCAGCGCCAGCTGGCCCCGGCCAAGGTGCTGGGCGAAAAGTCCGAGCAACTGGGCGAAACCGTATTCGAAAACGAAGGCGTGCGCGCCTTCACCACCGGCGACGATGTGCTGGTGGTTTCGTTCAAGTCCAAGGCTCACGCCATCGGCCCGGCCGTGCTGGATGGCCTGAACACCGCCATCGACATCGCCGAAGACCGCTTCAAGGGCCTGGTGATCTGGCAAACCGAAGAGCCGTTCTCTGTGGGCGCGGACCTGCAGTCCATGATGCCGGCCTTCATGATGGGCGACTGGGGCGCGATCGATTCCATGATCGGCCGCTTCCAGTCCACCGCCTTGCGCCTGCGCTATAGCCAGATCCCGACCATCGCCGCAACTCAGGGCTATGTGTTCGGCGGCGGCTGCGAGTTCGCCATGCACTGCGACAAGACCGTGGCTGCGCTGGAGTCCTACGTCGGACTGGTGGAGGTGGGCGTGGGCCTGCTGCCGGGCGGCGGCGGCTGCAAGGAGTTCGCCCTGCGCGCCTCGCAAGAGTCCAAGGGCGACCTGCTAGCCGCGCTGAAGGACTACTTCATGAACATCGCCACCGCCAAGGTTGCTACCAGCGGCGTGGAAGCGCAGGAACTGGGCTTCTTCAAGAAGGGCGATTCCGTGGTGTTCAACGCCTACGAGCTGCTCTATGTCGCCAAGCGCCAGGCTCTGGCGCTGGCCGAATCCGGCTACCGTCCGCCGCTGAAGGTGAAGGGCTTCCCGGTTGCCGGCCGCGCAGGCGCCGCGTCGATCAAGGGCCAGCTGGTGAACATGCTGGAAGGCAACTTCATCAGTCAGCACGACTTCTTCATCGCTTCGCAGATCGCCGACGTGATGACCGGCGGCGACGTGGAAGCCGGCACCCTGGTCAATGAGCAATGGATTCTGGACCTGGAGCGCAAGGCCTTCATGACCCTGCTGAAGAACGCCAAGACCCAGGACCGCATCGCCAACATGCTGACCACCGGCAAGCCGCTGCGCAACTAATACGAGCCGCCCACAAGACGCCTGATGCAGCCTTGCGTCGACCTGTCGTACGAGATTAATCGTCCGCTTGCGTCGACGCCTGGACTCAGGCGCTTGTGAACCGCTCGAAAATCCAAGAATGCAAAGGCTGGCGGCAGGCATGAAGACCTGGCCGCCGGTCGCGAAGGAGCAAAAGAATGGTTAAGCAAGTACAAGAAGCTTACATCGTCGCCGTCACCCGCACCCCGGTGGGCAAGGCGCCGCGCGGCATGATGCGCCACGTGCGCCCGGACGACATGCTGGCGCATGTGATCACCGGCGCGCTGGCCCAAGTGCCGAACCTGGATCCGAAGCTGATTTCCGATTGCGTGGTCGGCTGCGCCTTCCCGGAAGCTGAGCAAGGCCTGAATATGGCCCGCATCGGCGTGCTGCTGGCCGGCCTGCCCAACACCGTGGGCGGCATCACCATCAACCGCTACTGCTCGTCCGGCATCAATGCCGTGCAGATGGCTGCCGACCGCATCCGCCTGGGCGAAGCCGACGTGGTGATCGCGGCTGGCGCCGAATCGATGTCCCTGGTGCCGATGATGGGCAACAAGGTGTCGCTGAACCCGGAAATCTTCGCCAAGGACGAGAATTACGGCATCGCCTACGGCATGGGCCTGACCGCGGAAAAAGTGGCGCAGCAATGGGGCGTGTCGCGCGAAGACCAGGACGCGTTCGCGGTGGAATCGCATCGCCGCGCGCTGGCGGCCATCGACGGCGGCAAGTTCAAGAACGAAATCACGCCGCTGGAAGTGACCTATCGCACGCCTAATCTGGAAACCGGCGAAGTGGTGGTGAAGAAGCGCGTGCTGGACACAGACGAAGGCCCGCGCCGCGAAACGACGCTGGAAGGCCTGGCCAAGCTGAAGACCGTATTCGACGCCAAGGGCTCCGTCACCGCCGGCAATTCCTCGCAGATGTCCGACGGCGCCGGTGCGGTGATCCTGGTGTCCGAGCGCGTCCTGAAGGAGTTCAACTTGACCCCGCTGGCCCGCTACGTGACCTTCTCGGTCAAGGGCGTTCCGCCGGAGATCATGGGCATCGGCCCGAAGGAAGCCATTCCGGCCGCGCTGGCCCAGGCTGGCCTGAAGCAGGACGACCTGAAGTGGATCGAGCTGAACGAAGCTTTCGCCGCCCAGGCGCTGGCAGTGGCGCGCGATCTGGAGCTGGATATGTCCAAGGTGAACCCGCACGGCGGCGCCATCGCACTGGGCCACCCGCTGGGCGCTACCGGCGCAATCCGCACCGCAACCCTGGTGCACGGCATGCGCGACGCCGGCCTGAAGGGCCACGGCATGGTGACGATGTGCATCGGCACCGGCATGGGCGCCGCCGGCATCATCGAAGTGCTGTAAGCCTGTCGGCAATCCGGGCTTGATCATCGCCCCGCCGGGTTTCTCGGCGGGGCGATTTTCTTTGGATTTCAGAGTGAGAGAATGTTGCCGATAGCATGATGGTCTGATTCAAGCGTGGAGCCTGCGATGGATCCCATGAGCTGGGCGGTGGCGTATAACGAGCGCCTGAGTGTCATCCATTATTTCAAGAGCAATATGGCCGCATTCCAGCAAATCGCGGATGCAGCGACCGATCCGGACGTTAAGGCGCGTTATGTCCAGGCGGTGCAGCAGATGAAGCGGGACGGGCCGATTGTCGAGAGCCAGATGCGGGAATACGCTGGCCGAGCTGGCGTGGACGACGCCGATTTCGGCCATACCGTCGATCCCACTCAGTACGCGGGCTACAACAAGCAAGGCAAGGGTGTCCGGTTCCCTTATGTGAATTTGTTCGCATCGGCCTGATCGCGACAAAGGAAAAGGCTTGCTGTGGGCAAGCCTTTTGGGACGGATGCTGCGAGCGCGGCGATTAATCTATTTTCGCCAGCGTGTCGAAATTGCTGTGGTTGCAGTCTTCGAACTCGCGCTGCGGCTCCCTGAGCTTGATCTGATACGATTTGCCCTGGGCGGTCAGCACCAGCTCCCGGTCGGCCGCGGTCAGCACCTTGGGCATCAGGAACCAGCGCTGTCCCTGGCGGGAGTTGGGCTGGGTGATGTAAATGGCGGCGTTAGGCGGCGATTCAGGCTGGGTGGGGTCCAGCAGCGACACGCCTACCGGCGTCTGGCCCAGGATTTCTATGCCCACCTTGGTGCCGTTGTTCTGGCGCAGGATGCGGCGGATGATGCCGAGCAGCGGCGGGTGGCTTTCGGTGCGGACCAGGATCAGCCTGCCGATGGCGAGCTGCTCCACGGCCTTGCCGATGAAAGTCAGCCCCATGCCTGTGCTGCTGATGTCATTGATGCGCCACTCGTCCAGCCGCTCAGCGTCCAGCGTGCTGACTTCCTGCACCTTGATCTGGAAGGCCACGCGCTCGAAGCCGATGGAGACGTGCGCGCTGGACGAGTGCAGCGAGCGCTCAGACTTGCGCAGGGACTTGCCGCCGTCGTTTGACCAGCGTATGGCCAGTTTCTCGCACAGGTCGGCCCATTCCTCGCGTTCGAGCTCGCAGTCCAGAGCCGCCAGCTGGGACGGGATGCGGGTGTCGAGATCGAACATCAGATCGGCCAGCCGGGTGGTGATTTCGTAGGCGGACCAATAGCGATGCCATTTGCCGGCCATGCCGCGCAGCATGGGCTGCGGCGGCTCCGCCATCGACAGATTGTAGACGAAGACCGGGCCTTCCAGCGGCGGCTGCTTCTCCAGCGGAATGTGCTGGCTGATCAGCAGCAGCAGCTGGTCCACCGCGATGATTTCCTTGTGCAGCATGTTCTCGGTTTGCGCCAGGTGCAGCATGCCGGCTTGCAACAGCAGGTGCTCGCAGCAGGTTTCCTGGCGCGAATCCGGGTACAGCAGCATGGGTGTGCGGGCAAAGCCGCTTTCTTCCGCATGGATGTAGAAACGGAAGCCTTGCTGCCAGGCGCTGCCTTCCGGCTTCAGGTAGCGCAGCGCGTTCCACGCCAGCAGCCGCATCTGGTGGTGCAGGCCGCGCAGGGTGATCAGTTGCAGCTCTGCCTCCAGCGCAGGCGTCGGCGCGCTTTTGTGCAGGCGCAGGCAGATCTGGTAAGCAGTGGATAGCTCGTGCCAGAACGCGAGTATGGTGGGCAGGTAGCCTTTGCTGCCGGGCCGCGAGCGCAGGTAATCGCCGCACAATTGCTGGTGGATGTTGGCGGCCTTGTCGTCGACGTAGAGCAGCGTCTTGACGCGCTCTTTCAACGAAATGTTGGTATCGGCGTTAATCTTGGAAATGGCCTTGATGATTTCCACCAAGGCAGTAAAGTACTCTGCCTGCGGCAGGTCGCGTACCAGCAGGGTTGCCGACTGCGCCACGCCGGATGCCGGCGTGTTCTTGCTTAGAAGCGAAGTGACGAGGGATTTGAAATCAAACATTGAGCCAAGCTTTGAATTAAAGTGTTATACCCGCTTATATGTCACTCTATCTTACGTCACGCTTTGATGATGGTGAAACCATAATCTTAAAAATCACAAATATGGCTGGAAAAAGCGATTTTACAATTTGGACTGTTATTGCGGCGGTAAGCCTTGCCGCGCTGCTCTCCGGACTGCCGGCGGCGGCCGCGGAGAGTGCGCAAGTCCCTGAGGGTGTTGGGGTTGTGCTGGGCGGCGGCGGCGCGCGTGGCTTCGCCCATCTGGGCGTATTGAAGGAATTGGAGCGTTTGCGCATCCCGGTGGCCTGCATCGCGGGCACCAGCGCGGGAGCCCTGATTGGTGGCATTTACGCCAATGGCCTGCCGCTGGACGAGATGGAAAGCGAATTCAATGCGGCCGATTGGGACCAGCTGCTGGCGGGCAAGCCTGCCCGCGCCAGCATTCCGTATGACCGCAAGCGCAATGACTACAAGAACTATCTGGATGCCAGCTTCGGACTGAAGGGTGGGGAGTTGCGGCTGCCGCGCGGCGCCATCAACTCCCAGGGCATAGAGATGTACATCCACAAGATGACTCGCGACCGCGACATCGACAGCTTCGACAAGCTGCCCATCCCGTTCCGGGCGGTCGCCGCGGATTTGCTGACCGGCGACGCGGTGGTGTTCGACAAAGGTTCGCTGGCGCATGCCCTACGAGCCAGTATGGCGGTGCCCGGCGCTTTCGACCTAGTGGAGGATAACGGCCAGTTGCTGGTGGACGGGGCCATCGCGCGCAATGTGCCGGTGCAGGAGGTCAAGGGCCGTTGCGCGAAGCGGGTGATCGTGGTCGATGTGGGCGCGCCTCTGATGAAGGCCGATGAAATCCAGTCCTGGTTCGACGTGGTGGCGCAGAGCTCCAATCTGGCGGTGATGCGCAATGTCCGCGAGCAGATGAAACGGCTGGATAAGGGCGATGTGGTCATCCGGCCGGATCTGACCGGCTATACGGCGGCCTCGTTCTCCGATCACGAGGCCATAGTCAAACGCGGAGAAGCGGCGGCGCGAAGCATGGACAAGCAGCTGTCGGTGTTTTCGGTGTCGGAGGAGCAGTATGCCGCGTGGAAGCAGCGCCTGAGCAGGCCGCGTTACCCGGTGCTGGATGAAATCAAGGTGCAGGCCAAGGATGGCGAGTTCACCAAGCAGGCAGTCTTACAGGAGTCTTTGACATTCACTGGACCGGCCGTGCCGGTGGGCATGGCGCGCAATCGGCTGGAGGAAATTTTCGCCGGCGGCGAGTATGACAAGCTGGCCTATCGGGTGGACAGCGTCTCCGGCCGCAATGTGATGACGGTGATGCCGGTGGAGCGAGGCATAGGCCAGAATACCCTGCATTTCGGTCTGAACCTGAGCAGCGACACGCCGGGCAACAGCCATTTCACGTTGCGCGCGGCGCATGAAAGAACTGCGCTGAACGATGCCGGTGCCTCCTGGCGCAATGATGTGGCCATAGGCGACGAAAAATCGGTCAACAGCGAGTTTTATCAGCCGCTATGGCGCGATAGTCCGTTTTTTGTCGCGGCTTCGCTCGGCCTTCAGCAAAAGCCGTTCCGGGTGTTTAACGACAACCACACGGTGCTCGGCACGCTCAAGAACAATGCGTTGAGCGGCCAGTTAGACGCCGGCGTGGCGCTGGGCAAGTATGGGGAGTGGCGGCTGGGCCTGTACCGGCAGGACAATGACTACACTCTGGAGCAGGGCGACCCTAACGACTTCGGCGGCGGCATACGCTTCCGCGACGTCGGCGTGCAAACGCGCCTGGTGGTGGACCAGTTCGACAATCCGCGCTGGCCGCGCTCGGGCTATTACTTCAGCGGCCAACTAGGCGCCGGCTTGCCGAGCATGGGCAGCGAGGTGAACCAGAAGTTTTACGACCTCACAGGGGAGCTGGCCCACACTTATGGCGACTTCACCGCCCGGCTCACAGCCAAGGCCAAGGGCAATGTCGACGTTCGCTCCGAAGCGTCCGTGCCGCAGCAACTAGGCGGCTTCCTTAATCTGACGGGCTACCAGAACGGCGAGCTTTTGGCCGACCGCATCGGGCTGGCGCGGTTGATGGTGTACTGGCGCGCAGCATCGTTGCCGCCGGTGCTGGGATCGGGCGTGTATGCCGGCTTGTCTATGGAGGCGGGCAGGGTGTGGGGACAGAACAATCTCGAGTTGCAGAGCCGCCGCGAGGGGAGCTGGATTCCGGCGGGCTCGCTGTTCCTGAGCGCCGACACCATACTGGGGCCGTTCTTCGTCGGCGTCGGCACTGCGCGGGGCGGACAACTGACCGGCTACATCTACTTGGGGGTGGATTACTAACGGGCAGGGCGGGGCGGCGGAGTATTCCGCCTCGCTTGCCCTTTACGCCTGTCCTTTAGGTCTGCTGCGCTGCGATATTAGTACAAACGTTTGATTTCTTCCTGGCCTTTGCGCTTGTCATGTCCTATTCCGATTAAGGGCCGCCATCCGGCGGCCCTCGTCATGAGCAATCGCATGAACAATCGGGAGAGATAATGAAACATCTGTTGTCGCGCAGCGCATTCGTCCTCGCCTTGATGTTGTTGCCGTTCGCATCGGCCCTGGCATCCACCGGCTATACCCAAACCCGCTATCCTATTGTGCTGGTGCACGGACTGTTCGGTTTCGGCCAACTGCTGGGCGTGGATTACTTTTATCAAGTGCCCGCCGCGCTGAAGGCCGACGGCGCGCAAGTGTTCGTGGCGGAAGTATCGGCCACTGGCAGCAATGAGGCGCGCGGCGAGCAATTGCTGCAGCAGGTGCAGCAAATCCTGGCGATCACCGGCGCGCAGAAGGTCAATCTGATCGGCCACAGCCAGGGCGCGCCCACCGCGCGCTACGTGGCCGGCGTGCGGCCTGAGCTGGTGGCCTCGGTCACCACCATAGGCGGCGTCAACAAGGGCTCCACCGTGGCAGACATCGTGCGCGGCGTGGCGCCTCCGGGAACGGTCAGCGAAACCGTCGCCGCCGCCGTGGCCGGCGCGTTGGCCAAGGTGATCGCCTTCTTCTCCGGCACCAGCGATCTGCCGCAACAGCCGCTCGACGCGCTGAACTCGCTGACCACGGCCGGCTCGCTCGCCTTCAACGCCAAGTTCCCTGCCGGGGTGCCGACTTCTGCCTGCGGCGAGGGCGACTACTTGGCCAATGGCGTGCGCTACTATTCGTGGACTGGCTCGTCTACAACCACCAATATCCTGGACCCGCTGACCATCCCCATGGGCGTGCTGGGCCTGGCTTTCGGCTCCACGCCGTCTGACGGCCTGGTGGGAACGTGTTCCGCCCACTTGGGCCAGGTGATTCGCGACAACTACCAGATGAACCACGTCAACGAGATCAACCAGAGCTTCGGCCTGGTGAGCCTGTTCGAAGTGAGCCCGGTCACCTTATACCGCCAGCAGGCCAACCGCCTGAAGAACGCGGGGCTGTGACATGAGGCGGCGCGGCTGGTGGGTGTTGGCGCTAGCGGTCTGCTCGGCGCTGGCTTGGCTGTTCTGGCCATTCTCCGGCGCCGCAGGCGGCAAGGCTGCGTCATCGGCGGCGGCGCCAGTGCCGGCCGCCTCGCTGCGCGGCACGCAGCCTGACGGCGCGGTTCAGGCGGAGAGTGGGCAGTTGCGTGTGGATCAGGAGCTGCGCCGTCTGTTCGATTACTACCTGGCTACGCAGGGCGAGCGCGCGCTGCCGCAAATCCGCGCCGAGCTGCAGCGCTATCTGCAAGGCCGCCTGGGACTCAAGCCCTTGGCGCAGGCGATGAGCCTGTTCGACCGCTACGTCGCTTACCGCCAGTCGCTGGCCGGCATGGCGGTGGCGGCCAGCGCGGATCTGGCGACGCGCCTGTCGCGGGCGCGGGCGGCGCGGCTGCAGTATTTCAGCGAGGCCGAGGTGGCGGGGCTGTTCGGCGAGGAGGACCGCTATGACGCTTTTACTGCCAAGCGGCTGGCCATCCTGGCCGATCCTTCGCTGAGCGCGGCGGAGAAGCAGCGGCGCGTCGCGGAGCTGGAGCGGCAACTGCCGCCTGAGCTGCGCGCGGCGCGCGAGGAACCGGTCCAGCACCTGGCGCTGGCGCAGGCCGAGGAGGCGCTGCGCCAGCGCGGCGGCGGCGAGCAGGAGTTGTATCAGCTGCGCGCGTCCATGGTGGGGCAGGCCGCGGCGGACCGTCTGTCCGAGCTGGATAGACAGGAGGCGGCCTGGAGGCTGCGGGTGGATGGTTTCAACCGCGAGCGCGCCGCCATCCAGGCCAATGCCGGGCTGACCGAAGCGCAGCGCCAACAGGCGGTAGCGCAGCTGCAGGCGCAACGGTTTACGCCGCAGGAGGCATTGCGGCTAGCCGCCTATGCGCCGGCGAAGTGATGGCGCAGCGCTGGCCGGCGACGCTGGTGATGAGGAGCGGCGACAGCCAGTTTGGTTTTGATTGACAGCCTGATAGACAAACGCCCCAGCAAGCCGGGGCGTATTCATGATCGCGCGGCGATTTTTTACTGCGCGGACGCGGTTTGGCCCGCTGCCGACGAATGGGCGCGCGGCGGGGCGTTTTTCACGTACTTGTCGAACCAGTTCAGCATTTCGTATACCAGCTGCTCGTTCGATTCGCGCGCGGCGTACCAGTGCGGCTCATGCGGCAGCATCACCAGGCGGGCGGTGCCGCCGTTGCCGCGGATGGCTTCATAGAACTTGGTGGCCTGCAGCGGCGTGGTGCCGGGATTGGCGTCGTCCGCCCCATGCATGATCAAGATGGGCGTTTTCAGCTTGTCGGCATAGAAGAAGGTGGATGCCTTGCGGTAGACCTCGGGCGCCTCCCATACCGAACGGCGCTCGCTCTGGAAGCCAAACGGCGTCAGCGTCTTGTTATAGGAGCCGCTGGTGGCCGCACCGGCGCGGAACAGATTGGTGTGGGCCAGCAGATTGGCCGTCATCAGCGCGCCGTGGCTGTGGCCGGTGACGCCGATGCGGTCCGGATCCACCACGCCCAGTCTCACCGCTTCGTCCACCGCGGCCTGGGCGTCCATTTTCAACTGGTCCAGGTAGGTATCGTAGGCGGCCTTGGGATCGCCGACGATGGGGAACGATGCCTGGTCTATGATGGCGTAGCCGGCCAGCAGCAGGTATTTGTACTGGTACAGACGGGTGAAGGTTTGCTGCGAGCCGCTGACCTGGCCGGCGCTGGCGGCGTCGGCATAATCCAGCGGGTAGGCGTTGAGGATGGCGGGGATGCGAGTGCCTTCCTTGTAGCCCGGCGGCGTGTACAGCGTGAACGACAGCTCCATGCCGTCGGCGCGCTTGTACTTCACCAGCCGCTTCTTGATCTGGCGCAGTTCCGGCGTCGGATCCGCGATGTGGCTGACGGCGACCTCGGTGGAGGCGAAAGCGGCTTCGCCCTTGGCGGCATCGACAGGCTGCTTCAGCGTGCGCAGATAGACATTGGGCGCCGAGGTGGGGGACTGGCGCCAGGTCAGGAAGCTATTGTCGCCGGTCAGCGCCACCGGGCGTTCCAGCGCGTCCTTGCCGCTGCGGAACAGCCGCTCGCTGGCCAGCGTTTTCAGATTCAGTTTGTCGAGGAAGGGGCGGTTGCCTTCGGGCGAAGCGCCGGCGCCGTTCAGGTAGATGAAGTCGCCGTCCTGGCGGATGACGCGATAGCCGTTGTTCAGGGTGCGCGTGGCGGGCGATCCGGGCGAACCGTACTTGTCGTCCATGGACAAGTCCCACAACAGGCGCGGTTTTTGCGTCGGGTCTTCGAAATTGAAGATGCGGGTCTGGTACCAATGGCGGTTCAGGTCGTATTCGGAAACCAGCGCGGTATCGCGGCGCTCGCCCCATTCTATGCCGGCGAAGCGCTGCGCGGTGCGCAGAAGCTCCACTGGTTTTCCGGTGAAGGGCGCCTTCAGCATCATCACCTTGTCGCGCGCCGGCGCGGTGTTTTTCCAGTCGCCGCCGTCCAGCGCCTCGGCCCAGATCAGCGTGGCCGGATCATTGGCGCGCCAGAAGAAGTCGCGCGGGCCCAGCGGCTCGCCATGCACCGGCACGCGGTCCGCCAGCGGCAGCGCGGCTATGGTCTGGACGGCGATTCGGCCGGGTTTGGAAATGTCCCATGCCTGCACTTCATGCGGGAAGCGCTCGTAGGTGGTGACGTAAGAGTAAGGCCGGCTCAGCCTGGAAACCAGCAGGTGTTTGCCATCGGGCGATGGCGCGGCGCCATCGTACAGAGCGGGCTGGCCAAGAGGCGTAGCCTTGCCGCTGGCGACATCCACCAGCATCAGCTGCGACGCGCCGTAGTAGTCGAACAGCGCTTCGTCATGCGGATTGTTCAGCGTGTCGCGGGTTTCATAGGTGCTGCTCTCGCCTTGCGCGCCGTCGGTTTCCTGCACGCTGGGGCCGTCCGGTCCGATGGACTTGGCCGGCGCGGGGCCTTGCTTGGCCGGCACGGCTTTGACCAGCAGCGTTTTCTGGTCCGGCATCCATTGCAGCTCGTCGTTCAGCATGGGATTGAGGCGGATGCCGGGAATGTTGCGGATTTTGCCGGTCGCGGCGTCGCCCACCCAGACTTCCACCGCGTCTTTGGTGGTGTTGGCGAAGGCGAAGCGCTTGCCGTCGGCGGACCAGATAGGCGCGTCCGGGCAGGCGCCGGCCGGCAGCGCCACCGGCGTTTCCTGGCCGGTGGGAATTTTCACCAGCTTGAAGCTTTCCGCGCACGGGGCGATGCCATAGCCGCCCGGGGTATCGTGCTTGGCGCGGCTGGCCGGTTCTATGCGCGTGCCGGCCAGCTTCAGGTAGGGCGCGGCCACGCGGGCGATGGACGGATATTCCTGCCAGCCCACCAGCAGCATGGCGTCGCGGGTGGGATTGATGCTGGGGCCGGGCAACGAGGGCGCGCGCATCACTTTGAGAATATTGGCGGGCGGTTGTTGATAGCCTGCGGCCGCGGCATGGGCCGCGGGCAACTGGCAGGCGGCCACAACGGCCAGGGAGATGGTTTTCTTGGCGTTGAACAGTGTCATGTTCATCCTTGTTGTTCTTGTGCACAGTCAAGACAAAACGGGAGGCCGAGAGGCCTCCCGTCATGGGAGTGGGTCAATCTACCACATGTCATACTGGCTGTGGCGATTGTCCGATCCAGGCTTAGTTCAAGGTGTGGAAGTGCTTGACGATGCTGGAGAAGTCCAGCTTGCCATGGCCCTGCTGCACATGCTCCTCGTACAGATTGCGCGCCAGCGCGCCCAGAGGGTTGGCGGCATGGCTTTGCAGCGCGGTCTCCTCGGCCAGACCCAGATCCTTCAGCATCAGCTCAGACATGAAGCCGCCGGCGTAGTTTCGGCTGGCCGGCGCATTTTCCATTACGCCGGGCCAGGGGTTGTACAGCTCGGTGGCCCAATTGCGGCCGGAGCTCTTGCTGATGATCTCGGACAGCACTTTCGGATCCAGGCCGTTTTTCACGCCCAGTGCCAGCGCCTCGGCAGTGCCAGCCATCAGGATGCCCAGCAGCATATTGTTGCAGATCTTGGCAGTTTGTCCGGCGCCGGGGCCTCCGGCATGGAAGATGTTCTTGCCCATGGCTTCCAGCATGGGACGCGCGCGGGCCAGGTCGTCCGCCGCGCCGCCGACGATGAAGGTGAGGGTGCCGGCCGCCGCGCCTGCCGTGCCGCCGGATACCGGGGCGTCCAGCATGGACAGGCCTTTTTCCTGTGCGCCTTCGGCGACTTTACGAGCGGTGCCTGCGTCGATGGTGCTGCAATCTATCACCAAGGCTCCCTTGGGCAGCTTGGCGAACAGACCTTCATCGCCGAGGTAGAGTCCTTGCACATGCTTGCCTGCAGGCAGCATGGAAATCACCACGCTGGCGCCGTCCGCCGCGTCGGCGGCGCTGGAAGCCGCCCGGCCGCCGGCGGCGGCCACCTTGGCCAGCGCTTCGGCGGACAGATCGAAGGCGCTGACCTTGAATCCTTTGTTCAACAGATTGACGGCCATCGGGCCGCCCATATTGCCCAGGCCGATGAAGGCGATGTTTTCCATGTCTCTTCCTTTGCACGTTTGACGGGGCGGCTTGATTCGCCCCCTCTCCCCAACCCCTCTCCCGCGAGGGGAGAGGGGCTATGGCGTTGTCGATGTTTGGATGCGTATCGAGTGTATTTGCGACTCCCCGCGAGGGAGGCGGACCATGAGCTTTCCCGCGCCGCGCGTTGGCGCGAGAAACCAGCAAGTCGCCGACTTGTCCCCCTCTCCCCTCGCGGGAGAGGGCCGGGGGGGATTATTTCAACCCGGCCAGCGGGTGGTCAGCCTCGCGCCACGGCGACTCGAAATGGCCATCCACCCAGGCTTGATCGATGTCCGCCAGCTGGCGGCTCCAATGCGGTTTGCGGTCCTTGTCCACCAGCAGCGCGCGCACGCCTTCCGGGAAGTCCGAGCGGGCGCAGAAGTTTACCGACAGCACCAGTTCCATCCGCAGCGCTTCTGCGAGCGACATATGCTTGGAGCGGTTCAGGATTTCCCAGCTGACGGCGGCCGAGGTGGGGCAGCCATGCAGGAAGTTCTTGGCGGCGTCGGCGAGCCACGGGTCTTCAAACGCCGTTTCGGTCAAAGCTGCGCTGACGGCGGCCAAGTCGCCCTTGTTCATCAGCCGGTGCACCGCCAGCAGGTTGCGCTCCACGTTGGACGCCGGCAGCGCGTCGCCCAGCTGGCCCTCCAACTGGTTGAGCAGGGCGCCGACCAGGGCCGGCCGCGCGTGGCCATCGTCGCCCCAGTTGGCCGCTTGCAAGGCTTCCAGCAGCGCCGGATAGGCGTCCGCCGCCAGCACATGGTCGGCCAGGTTGGCGATCAGCGCGTCGTGGGCGTTCAGCGGCGCGCCGGTCAGCGCCAGGAACAGGCCCAGATGCGCCGGCATCCGCTGCAGGAACCAGCTGCCGCCCACGTCCGGGTACAGGCCTATGGTGATTTCCGGCATGGCGATGCGGGTGGCCGGCGTGACCACGCGGTGGCTGGCCCCCGCCATCAGGCCCAGGCCGCCGCCCATGACGATGCCGCCGCCCCAGACGATCAGCGGCTTCTGGTAGCGATGGATGCGGTAGTCGAGCGTGTATTCCTCGGTGAAGAAGGCCACCGCGTGCGGGTTGGGGTAGTGGGGCTCGTCTATCAGCTTGCCGCGCAGGCTGCGCACGTCGCCGCCGGCGCAGAAGGCGCGCTCGCCGGTGCCGCGCAGCACCACAGCGACGATGCCTGCGTCGCGCTCCCAGATGGTGAGCCGCGCGTCCAGCAGCCGGATCATGTCCAGCGTCAGCGCGTTCAGCGATTTCTCGGCGTTGAGGGTGGCGATGGCGATGCGATGGCCGTCGCCGGTAGTCAGTTCGTCAAACAGCACCACGTCATCCATGGCTAATCCTTTATTTAACGATGGCAATCGTATGATCCCAAGCGCTGTGTTTCCCTGATGGAAAGGGGCGAGGACCCGCGAACGAATTGTTTGTGGTAGTGAGAGCAGTGATTCTAGACACGTCAAAGCGTCGCCAGTCAGGTACTACGCCTGTGTTGCTTGATCCTGCAATTTGATATCCCAGGAATTGCAGGATGCCATTGTTGGTTCCAAGTACGTGTGGCTCTACAATCCGTAGTCGGCCAGAGTAGTTAAATTCGAGGACTTGTCGATTATTTATTGCTTGTTCAATGATGTCTCTCATTTCGAACTCCTACTGTGTGGGGCAATAAAATGGCCATTCGACTAACTTAGGCGTTCTTCCAGTTCGGCGCGCGCTTTTCCAGGAAGGCGCGGGTGCCTTCGCCCTGGTCGTGGGTGTCGAACAGCTTGATGAAGGCCTCGCGTTCCTTGATCAGGTTCCAGGTGGGCGGCTGCAGGCGGGCAGCCTGCACCAGTTGCTTGCATACGCCCACCGACGACGGCGACTGCTTGGCTACGCCCTCGGCCAGCTGGATGGCGGTTGCCAGCGCCTCGCCCTTGGCCACCACTTGCTCCACCAGGCCGATGCGCTCGGCGGTGGCGGCGTTGACGCGCTCGCCGCACAAAATCATGCGCTTGGCCCAGCCTTCGCCCACCAGCCAAGGCAGGTTCTGGGTGCCGCCGGCGCAGGGCAGCAGGCCGACGCCGGCTTCCGGCAAGGCCATCTGTGCTTGTTCTTCGGCGATGCGGATGTCGCAGGCCAGCGCGCACTCCAGGCCGCCGCCCATGGCGTAGCCGTTGAGCGCGGCGATGCTGACGCCGCGGAAGCCGGACAGCGCCTCGAAGGCCTCGCCGAACAGCATGGTCATCTCGGTGGCGACTTTTTTGTCGCCATCGGCGAACAGGTTCAGGTCGGCGCCGGCGGAGAAGAACTTTTCGCCTTGGCCGGTGATCACCAGCGCGTAGATGTCGCGGTCGGCGTTGAGATCGGCCACCAGCTGTTTCAGAGCGGTCAGGCTGGCGCGGTTCCAGGTGTTGGCCGGCGGATTGTCTATGGTCACCACGGCGGTGTGGCCGCGTTTTTCCACATTCAGATGGGCGTAATTGTTCATATTGGATGCCTTTATGAATTCTGTTTTGAACCTGGCAAGGCTGGAAAAATCCAGCGCAGCGGCTCAGGCAAGGCGCGCCGGCCTCGGCGGGACATCTAAGTGCCGCAGGCCGGTGCGACGCTGCATCAGGGATCGCCTAGCGCAGCGTTTCCAACGCGCCGTCCTGCAGCAGCTTGCGGCCGACTATCATGCGCATCACTTCGTTGGTGCCTTCCAGAATCTGGTGCACGCGCAGGTCGCGCACGTGGCGCTCCAGCGGGAAGTCTTGCAGATAGCCGTAGCCGCCGAACAGCTGCAGCGCGTTGTTGGCGATATTGAAGCTCAGGTCGGTGGCCAGGCGCTTTGCCATCGCGCAATAGGCGGTGGCGTCCGGACTGGCGTTGTCCAATTTCCAGGCAGCCAGGCGCACCATCTGGCGCGCGGCCACCAGCTCGGTCAGCATATCGGCCAGACGGAATTGCACGGTCTGCAGCTCGGCCAGCGGATGGCCGAATTGCTGGCGCTCCTGCACATAGCGCTGCGCGGCGTTCAGCGCGGCCTGGGCGGTGCCGACGGCGCAGGTGGCGATATTGATGCGGCCGCCGTCCAGGCCCTTCATGGCGAAGGCGAAACCCTGGCCTTCCTCGCCCAGTCGGTTTCCCACCGGGATTTCGACGTTGTCGAAAGTGATGGCGCGGGTGGGCTGGCTGTTCCAGCCCATCTTTTTTTCCTTCTTGCCGTAGCTGACGCCGGGGGCGTCGGCCGGCACCACGAAGGCGGAAATGCCCTTGGGGCCGGGTCCGCCGGTGCGGGCCATCACCACCAGCACTTGGGTGCTGCCGGCGCCGGAGATGAACATCTTGCCGCCGTTCAGCACATAGACTTCGCCCTTCTTGTCGGCGCGGGTCTTCAGCGAGGCGGCGTCGGAGCCAGCGCCCGGTTCGGTCAGGCAGTAGCTGCCCAGCACTTCGCCAGTCACCATCTTGGGCACCCACTGCTCGGCCAGCTGCTTGCCGCCGAAGCTGGCTATCATCCAGCTGACCATATTGTGTATGGTCAGGTAGGCGGCGGTGGAGGTGCAGCCGGCGGCCAGCTCTTCAAATACGATGGCGGAATCCAGACGCGACAGGCCCAGGCCGCCGTAGGCTTCCGGCGTGTACAGGCCCAGAAATCCCATGTCGCCGCTCTTGCGGATCACGTCAAGCGGGAAGATGGATTCGGCGTCCCATTCGGCCGCGCGCGGGGCGAGTTCATGTTCGGCGAAATCGCGCGCGCTCTGCTGGAAGGCGATCTGGTCTTCGGTCAGGTCGAAATTCATGTTCTGTGTTCCTAAGGAGACGGAGCAGGCGGATCGCCCCGCTTAACGGGGCTTCCGCCCTACGCGACAATCAGCGCAGCGAAATGGTGGTATGGACCTTGCCGCTGCTGGCCTCGTCGTCGAACCAGCGGCTGGTGACGGTTTTGGTCTGGGTGTAGAAGGCCACAACTTGCTTGCCGTAGGGGCCGAGGTCGCCCAGCTTGGAGGCGCGGCTGCCGGTGAAACTGAACAGCGGCACCGGCACCGGGATCGGCACGTTGATGCCCACCTGGCCGACGTCGATCTCTTCCTGGAACTTGCGCGCCGCCGCGCCGCTCTGGGTGAACACCGCGGTGCCATTGCCATTGGGGTTGGCGTTGATGATGGCGATGGCTTCGTCCAGCGTATCGGCGGCCATCAGGCACAGCACCGGGCCGAAGATTTCCTGGCGGTAGATCGCCATCTCGGGCTTGACGCCGGAGAAAATGGTGGGGCCGACGAAGTTGCCGCTCTCGAAACCAGCCACTTTTACGCCGCGCCCGTCCAGCTCCAGCTTGGCGCCTTCTTCCACGCCCCGGCCGATCAAGCCGGTGACGCGGTCCAGCGCGGCGCAGGAGATCACCGGGCCGAGGTCTGGATTGTCCTTGCCGGCGCCCACTGTCAGGCCCTTGGCCTTGGCTACCAGCTCCGGAATCCATTGCTGCGCCTCGCCCACCAGCACCGCCACGCTGAGCGCCATGCAACGTTGGCCGGCCGCGCCGAAGGCTGCGCCTGTCAGTTGGTTCAGCGCCTGCTCTTTATTGGCGTCCGGCAGCACGATGGCGTGGTTTTTGGCGCCCATCATGCACTGGGCGCGCTTGCCGGACAGGGTGGCGCGCTGGTAGACATGGGTGCCCACCTTGGTGGAGCCGACGAAGGACACCGCCTTGATGTCGGGGTGGTCGCAGATGGCGTCCACGACCGAGGCCGCGCCGTGAACCACGTTCAGCACGCCCTTGGGAATGCCGGCCTGCAGCGCCAGTTCCACCAGGCGCATCGTCACCATCGGGTCTTGCTCCGACGGTTTCAGTACGAAGGTGTTGCCGGTGGCGATGGCCATCGGGAACATCCACAGCGGAATCATGGCCGGGAAGTTGAACGGGGTGATGCCGGCGCACACGCCTAGCGGCTGCTGCACGGTGTAGGTGTCCACGCCGCCTGCCACGTTCTCGGCGTATTCGCCCAGCTGCAGCGTGCCGATATTGGCGGCATGCTCCACCACCTCCAGGCCGCGGAACACGTCGCCCTCGGCGTCGGCCAGGGTCTTGCCTTGTTCGGCGGTGAGCAGGGCGGCCAGCTCCTTCATGTTTTCGCGTATCAGCTGCTGGTATTTCAAGAAGATGCGGGCGCGGGCGCCGATAGGCGTCTTTTTCCAGGTCTTGAACGCTTCCTTGGCTGAGGCGACGGCGGCGTTCACCTCGTCCGCGGTGGCCAGCGGCACGCGCGCCAGCACTTCCTGGGTGGCCGGATTGACGATGTCGCGCCATTCCATGGTTTTGGACTCGACGAATTCGCCGCCTATCAACAACTTGATATTGGGTACCGACTGACTCATGGCACTGCCTCCTCTATTTGTTCGGGCTGATGGCGCTGCTCAGTTGTAGCTGTAGAAACCTTTGCCGCTCTTGCGGCCCAGATGGCCGGCTTGCACCAGTTGAACCAGCAGCGGGCAGGCGCGGTATTTGCTGTCGCGGAATTCGCGATGCAGGATGTCCATGATGGACAGGCAGGTGTCCAGGCCGATCAGATCGGCCAGGGCCAGCGGGCCTATCGGGTGGTTCATGCCTAGCTTCATCACGGTGTCGATGTCTTCCGCCGTGGCCAGGTTTTCGAACAGCGCGAAAGCGGCCTCGTTGATCATGGGCATCAGGATGCGGTTGGAAACGAAGCCGGCGCCATCCTTGACCGTCACCGGGGTTTTGCCCAGGCCCTGGGTCAGATGGAACACGGTCTGGTAGGCCTCGTCGCCGGTTTGCAGCGCGCGGATGATCTCCACCAGTTGCATGACCGGCACCGGGTTCATGAAGTGCATGCCCACCACGCGTTCCGGGTGGCTGACCCAGCTGGCGATGCGGGTGAGGGAGAGGGACGAGGTGTTGGAGGCCAGCACGCATGTCTCGCCGACGGCGGCGTCCAGCTCGCGGAAGATCTTTTCCTTGATTTCGGCGTTCTCGGTGGCGGCTTCCACCACGACCGCGCAGCCGGCGAGGTCGGCCAGCTTGGTGGTGCTGCGGATGTGGGCGACGATGCCGGGGATGTTGGCCTCGGCGATCAGCTCCTTCTTGGCCATCCGCTGCAGGCTGATATTGATGTTGGCCATGCCCTTGACCAGGGCCGCGTCGCTGACGTCGGCCAATACCACGTCGAAACCCTTCATCGCGAAGACCTGGGCGATGCCGTTGCCCATGGTGCCCGCGCCCACCACGCCTATTTTCTGGCTCATCTGGATTCTCCTGGACTGATTGCTCTACTTTGTGATCACGATAACTTGACGTTTACGTCAACGTCAACAGACAATGGGTACAAAAGCAAGCGACTGTGGCGCGCGTGGCCGCAGCCGGAAGATCAGGGGACAAACGCATGGGCGAACAGGTTTTCAATATCACCGAACTCGCGCAGGAGTTCGACATCACCACCCGCGCCATCCGCTTCTACGAGGACCAGGGGCTGCTGGAGCCGGCGCGGGCAGGGCAGCGCCGCATCTACAACCGGCGCGACCGCGTGCGGCTGATGCTGATCTTGCGCGGCAAGCGCATAGGCTTGTCCTTGCAGGAAATCCGCGAGCTGTTCGCGCTGTACGACGCGGCGCACGATGACGAGCCGCAGCTGCAGGAATTCATCCGCATCCTGGCGCGCAAGGAGCAGCAGCTGTTGGCGCAGATGGAAGACATCAAGGTGGTGCTGACCGAAATCGGCCAGTTGCGCGGCCAGTGCGAGAAATCGCTGGGCAAGCGCGGCAATGGCCACAACCAAGCAAAGGAGCTGTGATGCAACAACAGGAAATCGTGATCGTGGGCATGGCTCGCACCGCCATGGGCGGCTTCCAGGGCGCGCTGGCTGGGTTGACCGCCAGCCAGCTGGGCGCGGCCGCCATCCGCGCCGCGGTGGAGCGCGCCGGCGTGGCCGCCGGCGACGTGGACGAGGTGATCATGGGCTGCGTGCTGCCGGCCGGCCAGGGCCAGGCGCCGGCGCGCCAGGCGGCGCTGGGCGGCGGTCTGCCGCAGGCCACGCCATGCACCACCATCAACAAGATGTGCGGCTCCGGCATGAAGGCCATCATGATGGCGCATGACCAGCTCCTGGCCGGCAACGGCAACGTGCTGCTGGCCGGCGGCATGGAAAGCATGAGCAACGCGCCTTACTTGATGACCAAGGCGCGCGGCGGCCTGCGCCTGGGCCACGGCGAAATCAAGGACCACATGTTCTTGGATGGCCTGGAGGATGCGTACCAGAAGGGCACGCTGATGGGCGTGTTCGCCGAGCAATGCGCCGAGAAGTACGGCTTCAGCCGCCAGGATCAGGACGAATTCGCCATCGCCTCGCTGACCCGCGCGCAGCAGGCGATCAAGGGCGGCTTGTTCAAGGATGAAATCGCGGCGGTGACGGTGCCGGGCCGCGGCGGCGACACCGTGGTGGATACCGACGAGCAGCCGCTGAAGGCCAATCTGGACAAGATCCCGACGCTGAAGCCGGCGTTCAAAAAAGACGGCACCGTGACGCCGGCCAACTCCAGCTCCATCTCCGACGGCGGCGCCGCGCTGGTGCTGATGACGGCGGCCGAGGCGGCCAAGCGCGGCCTGAAGCCCATCGCCCGCGTGGCGGGCCATAGCAGTTATGCCCAGGAACCGGGCTGGTTTACCACCGCTCCGGTGCATGCCATCGAAAAGCTGCTGGCCAAGACCGGCTGGAAGGCCGGCGAGGTGGATCTGTACGAGATCAATGAAGCCTTCGCCGTGGTGACAATGGCGGCCATGCATGACTTGAAGCTGCCGCACGACAAGGTCAATGTGCACGGCGGCGCTTGCGCGCTGGGCCACCCGATAGGCGCGTCCGGCGCCCGCATCGTGATTTCGCTGCTGTCGGCGCTGAAGCAGCGCGGCGGCAAGCGCGGCGTGGCCAGTCTGTGCATAGGCGGCGGCGAAGCCACCGCGCTGGCGGTGGAACTGATCTAAGTCTTCGTTTCGCCGATGGACGGGCCGCCGGATATCCGGCGGCTTTTTTTATTTTGCCGCTTGCCTTGCGTGGGATGATGACTGATTTTGATAGGGACGCGCGATGCTGGCGCGCCGCCGCCTGCTGCTTTATCATCGCCCGCCTTTAGCACAAAAAATACGATAGACGCCATGACCGAATCCACCGACGCCCTGCCGGCTGAAATCCAGCTGGACGATTACCTGGCCGAACACCAGGCCACCATCGTCACCACCGAGGGCAGCCACGCGGTGTCGGTGCATGGCGAGCTGGCACTGGACGGCCACCGCATCCCTTACCATCTGGTGCCGGACGAGGGTTTTCTGGGCAAGAGCGGCAAATGGCGCAAGCTGTCGCCGGAAGACCGGCTGGCTCTGGTCAAGGAACGCTGGAACGAGGCCGCGCGGCTGAAGATGGAGGCGCAACTGATAGCTTGCGCGCGCGAGGTGTTCGCGGTGGATGGCATCGAGCCGCTGCGCGCGCTGAGCGCCTTCATGGCCAAGTACGAGCGCGCCAAGGTGCGCTGCACCATCGCGCTGGACCGGGTAGCCGCCGCGCGCAGCCGGCAGACCGCCGACAAGGCTGCCGCCAAGACGCGCGATGCGGTCAACTTGTCGCGCTATCCGGAATCCTTCGCTACTGCCTACGCTATGCAGCGGCACTTCATCGCGGTGCTGGGGCCCACCAACTCAGGCAAGACCCACGCCGCGATGGAGCATCTGCAAAAAGCCAAGAGCGGCGTGTATCTGGCGCCGCTGCGCCTGCTGGCGCTGGAAAACTACACCCGCTTGCAAGAGGCCGGTGTGGCGGTGAGCCTGATTACCGGCGAGCAGCGCAAGCTGCATCCAGAGGCTACCCACGTCGCCAGCACGGTAGAGATGCTGAATCCGGAGCGGCAGGTGGAAGTGGCGGTGATCGACGAAATCCAGCTGCTGGACGATCCGGACCGCGGCGCGGCCTGGACCGCCGCCGTGTGCGGGGTGCCGGCGCAGACGATTTACCTGGTTGGCGCGCCGGAGTCGCGCGAGGCGATAGAGTCGCTGGTGGCGCGCGTCGGCGGGACCTTGGAAGTGCGCACGCTGGAGCGCAAGACCGCGCTGCAAATGGACAAGGCGCCGCTGCTGTCCTTGAAAAACCTGAAACCCGGCGACGTGCTGATTGCGTTCTCGCGCCGCGAGGTGCTGAACTGGCGCGACAAGGTGATAGAGCAGGGGCTGACGGTGTCCGCCATCTACGGCAATTTGTCGCCGGAAGTGCGCCAAGCCCAGGCCGAACGCTTCGTCGCCGGCGAAACCCAGGTGGTGGTGGCTACCGACGCCATCGGCATGGGCCTGAACACCCCGGCTCGACGCATCATCTTTACAACCGCCAGCAAGTGGGATGGCTACGCCGAGGGCATCATATCCGCGCCGCTGGCCAAGCAGATCTCTGGCCGGGCTGGGCGCTTTGGCAAGCATGAAACCGGTTATGTGGCTGGTTTCGACGGTCTGACTCACAAAACCATAGGCGCGCTGCTGCGGCAAAAGGCCGAGCCGCTGCCCAACAACGGCTTCTTCGTCGCGCCCAGTTTGAAGTATCTGGAAGCCATTTCCCAGGCGACGGGCGAGATCAAACTCAAGGCCTTGCTGAGCTTGTTCGCCAAGCACATCAATGTGCACGACGAATTCTTCCTGCCGGCCAATCTGTCTGATCAGATGGAAAAGGCCGAATGGCTGGATGCGCTGCCCTTGAGCCTGGCCGACCGCTACACCTTCAGCCTGTGCCCGATCTCCACCAAGATTCCGATGCTGGAGAACGCGTTGCACGATTGGGCGGAACATCGTGCGCGCGGCAAAGCGGCGCCGCTGCTCAGGATGATGGGAACCGGCGGCCGCAACGAGCTGCAGTATCTGGAAGACAGCTGCAAGCTGTACGCCGCTTACGCCTGGCTGGGCTATCGCCTGCCGGATACCTTCCCTGACGGCGAAATGGCGCAGTTGCTGATGCAGAGCACCTCGGAGCGCATCGACTCGCTGCTGCAAGTGCAGAACGCGCAAAAGCGCAAAGGCGCGCGCGGGGAGGATGGCGCTAGGCGCAAGCCAGGCCACTGGCGCAAGCGCTAAACTTCCGGGCGCGGTGTTACGCGGTCCTTATCAAACAACAGGCCCCGCCGAATGGCGGGGCCTGTTGTTTCGAGCGGCTAAGCGGAATCTGACTCCACGCTGAGCCGGAACTGCTTGGCGCAGACCAGGCGACGCGCCTCAGGCGGTTGCGTTCAGGTTGGGGCTGGACACGCTTGGCTGTAAAAGAGATTGATTAACCTGGTATTGCGTCACGGCTTGTTGGCTGCTGTTGTTGCGTAGCAGGACCTGTTGCAGCGGCTGGGCGGACTGCTGAGCAGCCTGGGGCGGCGGGTTTTGTTGCGCCTGCGTTCCTCCCGCCGTCTGCTGCTGGGGGGCGTTTGTCGTGGCGGCCGCGGCCTGCGCGTTGGCGGTGTTGTTGCTTGCATTGGCCGCGGAGTTGGTGGCCTCGGCCGGCGTCGGGTTGCCGTTGACGGCAGGCGCCGTCGCCGCAGCTTGTTCCGGCTGCGGATTGGTGGCCAGCACGGCGGCGTTGCCTGTGGGCGTGGCTGGAGGAGGCGGCGCTGCGGGCGCTTGCGCCTGCGGCGCGGCTTGCTGGGCCTGTTGCGCTTGCTGATTTTGGCTGGCTACGATCAGCTGTTGCTGCAGCTGCTGCTCCACGCGGGCGGTGTCCGGATTTTGCCGGACGGCTGCCTGGGTGAGCGGCTGGCTGGTCGGCTGTTGCACCGAGGGCTGAGCGTTGTCCAACGACGACTGAACCTGCCGCGTGTTCAACGTCGCATACGGCGGCTGCGAGCTGTAGCCTACGTTGGCGATGTTAGCCATGGTTGCAGTCCCAATGTTCCTATATCGCTGATATTAGTACATTTTTCTCCTGGCGGCTTGACTTTCTCCTGTCTATTCGATCAGTACCAGGCGCAGCATGCGCTCGGCGAGCGCGTCTACTGCCAGATCGCCGTCGCGGCGATACCATTGCACCGTCCAGTGCAGGCTGCCCAGCAGGGTTCGGCGCAGTAGGCCGGTATCCTGTTTCACCATGCCGGCTGCGGCGGCCTCTTCCAGCACCTGCTGCCACAGCGCTTCGTAGCGGTCCCGCAACACCACCAGGCCGGGCTTGGCCGCTTCGGACACGCTGCGCCATTCGTACAGCATCACTTCCAGCGCGGCCTGGTTGTCGCCCAGCAGCGAGTTCAGATGCACGCGGAACAGGGCCGCCAGTTTGTCGCGCAGCGTGGGCGCGGCGGCCAGGGCGAGGGCCAGCTGTTCTGTGGTGCTGGTGATGCCCAGCGCCATCACCGCCACCAGGATCTCCTCCTTGGTGCGGAAATGGTAGAACAGGCTGCCTGACTGCATGCCCACGGCGTTGCCGAGGTCGCGCACCGTGGTGCGTTCGTAGCCTTGGTCGCGGAACAGCACGGCGGCGGCGCGGACCAGCGTCATGCGGCGATTGTTTTCTTCCGGCGGTCTGGGGGTTTCCACTTGGCGCATGTCAGTCCTGGTCGGGGTGGGCGGCGAGCGCGGGCAGCAGGGCCTGGGAGGCCTGCCAGACCATGTCGGGCTGCATTTTTTCCAGGCAGTCGGTATGGCCGTAGGGGCAGTTGCGTTCGAAGCAGGGGCTGCAATCCAGATTCAGCGACACCACCGAGGCGCGCTCGGACAGCGGCGGCGTGAAGTCCGGGCTGGACGAGCCATACAGCGCGACCAGCGGCTTGTCCAGCGCGGCGGCGACGTGCATCAGGCCGGAGTCGTTGCAGACGGCGAGCTCGGTCAAGCCTATCAGGTCTATCGCTTCCTCCAGGCCGGTGGCGCCGCACAGATTGACGGCGCTGCCGCCGGACAGGCGGGCGATCTCGTCTCCTATCTCTTTGTCCTTGCTGGAGCCGAACAGCCAGACCGAATGGCCCGCGTTCGCGAAGCGCCGGGCCAGTTCGGCGAAGTGGCGCGCCGGCCAGCGCTTGGCTGGGCCGTATTCCGCGCCGGGGCAGAAAGCCACGGCGGGGCGCGAGGTGTCCAGCCCCAGGCGCAGCGCGACCTGGCGCTGCGTAGCCGCATCGGTGCTCAACTGCGGATTGGGGATGGGGCGGGGCAGCGGCGCGCGCTTGTCCTCCGCCAGCGCGCAGAAGCGCTCCACCATCATCGGCAGTTCCTGCTCATCCAGCTCGCGCGCGTCGTTGAGCAGGCCGTAGCGGGATTCGCCGAGGAAGCCTGTGCGCAGCGGAATGCCGGCGAACAGCGGGATGAGCGCGGATTTCAGCGAATTGGGCAGTACGATGACTTGGTCGAAGCTTTCCCGGGCCAGCTGTCTGGCCACTTTCCAGCGTTCGACCAGGCGCAGCGCGCCATGGCCGAAGGGGTTAAGGTGCGACTTCGCCACTTCCGGCATCCGGGCCAGCAGCGGCAGGGTCCAGCCCGGCGCGAACACGTGCAGTTCCAGGCCAGGGTGGCGCTGGTGCAAGCGGCGGTACAGCGGCTGAGCCATTACGCTATCGCCGACCCAGGAGGGGCCGATGACGAGGATTTTTTTGTTCATGCGGGGTGCTTCCGGTTCCAAACGCAAGCCGGCTGGGGCAACGCGGCTTGCGTTTGGTGGCGGCAAGCAAAAAAGGTGTGGCCAAGGCCACACCCTTCGCCGGCGGCGGAGCGGCTTAGTGGTGGTTGCCGACCGGACCGACCAGCTTGTACTGGGTGCCGCAATAGGGACAGAGCGCTTCGCCTGTCTTGTGCACCGGCAGATAGACGCGCGGGTGGGAGTTCCAGGCCTTCATGTCCGGCATGGGGCAGTGCAGCGGCAGGTCGTGCTGGGTGACTTCGATATAGCGGGCGGTGTTTTCTTTCAATTCTGCCATGGTCGTTCCTTGTTGCGGCGGGCGGTTCCGACAAAAACGCCGCCAGCAGGACGGCCGTCGGGCCGCTCGCTGCTGGCGCGCGAAATGCGGATTCTACTTCTACCGCTTATTTTACGTAAGTGAGCCAGTGCCGGTGTTCGGCGTCCTGTCCCTTGACGATGCTGAAGTAGCGGCGCTGGATTTCCGTGGTGAGCGGGCCGCGGACGCCGTCGCCTATCGGGCGGCGGTCCAGTTCGCGGATCGGGGTCACTTCGGCGGCGGTGCCGGTGAAGAAGGCTTCGTCCGCGCTGTAGACTTCATCGCGGGTGATGCGCTTCTCCACGATTTGCAGCCCCATTTCAGCGGCGATCTGCACCACGGTGTCGCGGGTGATGCCTTCCAGCGCGCTGGTCAGGTCCGGAGTATATAACTTGCCCTTGCGAACGATGAAGATGTTTTCGCCGGAGCCCTCGGCTACGAAGCCGTCCACATCCAGCAGCAGGGCTTCATCGTAGCCGTCCGCCGTGGCCTCGTTGTTGGCCAGGATGGAGTTCATGTAGTTGCCGTTGGCCTTGGCCTTGCACATGGTGATGTTGACATGGTGGCGAGTGAAGGAGCTGGTCTTCACGCGTATGCCTTTTTCCAGGCCCTCGTCGCCGAGGTAGGCGCCCCACGGCCAGGCGGCCACGATCACGCGCACGTCGTTCTTCATCGGCGCCACGCCCAGCTTGCCGGAGCCGTAGAAGGCCATCGGGCGGAAGTAGCAGGATTTCAGGCCGTTGGCCTTCACTACGTCGAGGTGGGCCTGATTGATTTCTTCCGGCGTGAACGGCAGGTCCATGCCCAGGATCTTGGCCGAGCGGAATAGCCGCGCGGTGTGGTCCTGCAGGCGGAAGATGGCCGGGCCGTCGGCGGTTTCGTAGGCGCGCACGCCCTCGAACACGCCCATGCCGTAGTGCAGCGTGTGGGTGAGGACATGGGTGGTGGCGTCGCGCCAGTCCACCAGTTTGCCGTCATACCAGATATATCCGTCGCGATCAGCCATCGACATCTCGGTTCTCTCCTGTGTTGTGCTTTGTTCGGGTTTGCCGCCCGTGTTTTGCCAGGCCCAACGGGCCTAGCTGATGGACCAGTGTATACCGGGGCGCGCGCTGTTGTGAACCGGCTGTCAGGAAAAATCGAGCGCTTGCTCGAAAATTTGTCGCCAGAGCCGCTTGCCGCTGTCGTAAGCGGCGAGCAGGGCGGGGGCCGCGCTCACTTTCTGCTTGTCGTTGAGCCGGGACGCATGCTGCAGCCGCCGCAATTGGCGGTAGGCGTCGCGGGCCTGCTCCGCCAGCTCCGGGTCTATCAGGCCGGCCTCGGCGGCCACCGCCAGCAGGGCGATGTTGCCGGTATTGCCGGTGAAGGCGGGCAAATGGTGGGCGTGGGCCAGGATCAGGTACTGGACGATGAACTCGATGTCTATGATGCCGCCGCGAGCGTTCTTGACGTCTTCATCGTGCGCGGGGTGGCTCTCCAGCATGCGCTGGCGCATCGCCAGCACTTCTTCGCGCAGCTTGGCCGGCTCGCGTTGCAGCGTCAGGATGGCGTGGCGCTCGGCTTCGAACTGCGCGCCTATGCTTGGGTCGCCGGCGACGAAGCGGGCGCGGGTCAGCGCTTGGTGTTCCCATACCCAGGCCTGGTTTTCCTGGTATTGGCGGAAGGCGGAGAGAGAGCTGACCAGAAGGCCGCTGGCGCCGTTGGGGCGCAACCTGAGGTCTATGTCGTACAGCACGCCGGCGGCGGTGGCGCTGGTCAGCCAGGTGGACAGCTTGCGCGCCAGGCGCGAGTACAGGTCCGCCGCATCCGGGTGCGGGTCGTCGTACAGGAAAATGATGTCCAAGTCAGAGGCGTAGCCCAGCTCTTTGCCGCCGAGCTTGCCGTAGCCTATCACCGCGAAGCGCGGCGTTTCGATGTGGCGCGACGGGATATCGCGCCAAGCGTGGCGCACCGCCGCGTCCAGCACCAGATCGGCCAGCCGCGACAGTTCGTCGGACAACGCTTCCAGGGTCCACATGCCGGCCAGGTCTTGCGCCACCAGGCGGAAGGTTTGGGCGTGCTGGAAGTGGCGCAGGGCGTCCATCTTGGCCTCGACGTCGCCGTCAGCCTGTTCCAGCATGGCTTCGAGCTGGGCGGCCAACTGCGGCCAGTCCGGCGCGGCGTACAGCACGCGCACGTCCAGCAGCTCGTCCAGCAGGATGGGGTGGCGGCTGAGATAGGCCGACACCCAGGCGCTGGCGGAATACAGCGAGGCCAGGCGCTGCAGCGTTTGCGGGTATTCGGTCAGCAGGGCCAGGTAGGAGGCGCGGCGGCTGATGGCCTCCATCAGTCCTATGATGCGGGCGAGGGTGTCATCGGCATTGGGGAAGCGCGAGGCGGCTTCTATCAAGGCCGGCATCAGCGCGTCCAGCTTCTTGCGCCCGGCCAGCGGCATCTGCAGATAGCGCTGGCTTTGCGCCAGGCTTTTGAGCTGGCGCGCGGTGGCGGCCGGATCGGCATAGCCCAGCTCGGCCAGTTTTTGTTCCGGCGCTTGTTCCGCCATGTCCAGCCATAGCTCGGACAGCGGGTGGTCCAGATGCTCCTCGGCGGGCAGGATGAACACCTGCTCGAAGTGGCGGCCCACTTTGCGCCTGACTTCGTTCAGGGCGAGCGAAAAAGCGTCCCAGTCCGCGTAGCCCATGCTGGCGGCGATTTTGCCGCGCGTTTCCGGCGAGGCGGGCAGGGTTTGGGTTTGCTGGTCGTCCAGGTATTGCAGGCGGTGCTCCAGATTGCGCAGAAAAGCGTAGGAGTCCTGCAGTTCCGCCACCGCGGCCGGTTCCAGCAGCCGCAGCGCGGCCAGCCGGTCCAGCGTGGCGCGGGTGCCGCGCAATTGCAGGGTGCGGTCGCGGCCGCCGCGTATCAGCTGGAATACCTGGGCGATGAACTCCGCCTCGCGAATGCCGCCCGGCCCCAGCTTGATGTTGTCGGCCATGTCGCGCCGCGCCACTTCGCGGCGGATTTGCGCGTGCAGCTCGCGCATCGCGCCGTAGGCGTTGTAGTCGAGGTATTTGCGGTAGACAAAAGGACGAACCAGCTGGTTCAGCGCCTCGGCGTCGCCCGTCAGCGCCTTGGCCTTGATCCAGGCGTAGCGCTCCCATTCGCGGCCCTGGCTCAGCAGATAGTTTTCCAGCGCGGCGAAGCTCATCACCAACGGGCCGGAGTCGCCGTAGGGGCGCAGCCGCATGTCGACGCGGAATACCTGGCCGTCGGCGGTGATGTCGTTGAGCAGGGCGATCAGCCGTTTGCCCAGCTGAGTGAAGTACTCATGATTGCTGAGGCGGCGCTCGCCGTCCGTTTCGCCGCCCTCGGGATAAATGAAGATCAGGTCGATGTCGGAGCTGACATTCAGTTCGCCGCCGCCCAGCTTGCCCATGCCGATGACGATCAACTGCTGCGGCTCGCCGCTGTCTTCGCCTAGCGGCCTGCCATATTGGCTCAGCGAGGCGGCGGCGCAGGCCAGCGCCTGGCGCACGGCGAATTCGGCCAGCAGGCTGATGGTGGCCATCACCTCGTCCAGCGTGGCCAGGCCGTTCAAGTCGCGGCAGATCAGCCGCGCCATCACCGCCTGGCGCAGCCGGCGCAGTTCCGGCGCCTGCCGCTCGGGCGTGGCCAGGCCGGGCCAGTCGGCGAAAGACTGCATCTCGTCCTGGGTGAAGGGCTGGGCCAGCCTTTGCTCCAGGCGCTCCCGCTCTTGCGGGCGGGCGGCCAGCAGGCGGTGCAGATATTGGGAAAACTCGCAACTGCGGGCAATGGCATCACTCGTGTTTGCTGGCATAATAGCTCCGACGGCTTGGCGCGAGCGGCATGGCTGCTGCGCCAGGGGCGGGCTGCAACCGGTTTCGCGCCGTATCTCTCTCACACGCCATTGTAACGGTTTGCCATAGTTGAAAAAGCCCTTGTCGCCGTTGTCCCATATCCATGTGCTGCGCCTTCTGAAGCGGAGCCTGCTGCTGCTCTCGCTGGCCCTGGCCATCGGCGGCGCCTTGCTGTGCGCCGCGTTCGCGGCTTTCACCTTCTGGCTGCTTCCCCGTCTCGATCAATACCGCCCGCAATTGGAGCAAAGCCTGTCTGCGGCGCTGGGCCATCGCGTCGGGATTGGACGGCTGACCGGGCATTGGCAGGGCGTGGGGCCGCAGTTCGAGCTTTCCAGCGTGTCCGTCGCCAATCCGGTATCCGGCCAGGCGTTGACGCTGCGGACGGTGACGGTGCTGCCGTCCTGGACTTCGCTGTTGGCGCGCGAGCCGCGCTTGTCGGTGCGGGTGGACGGGCCGACGATGGAGCTGAGACGAGCCGCGGACGGCGTGATCTATCTGAATGGCTTCGACCTGAATCGCGGACCGTCGAGCGACAATGCGCTGGGCAACTGGTTGCTGCGGCAGCCCGCGCTGGAAGTCCGCAACGCCAGCTTGAGCTGGCAGGACGAACGGCTGGGTTTGCCGCGGCTGGATCTGCAGCGGGGCAGCCTGCTGTTGGAGCGCACCTTGCTGGGGCACAAGCTGCAGCTGTCCGGCCAGCCGGCGGCTACGCTGGGCAAGGGCCTCGAACTCAGCGCCGGCTGGCGCGGCGATGATCTTTCCAGCTGGCAAAACTGGTCCGGCTCGCTGCGGGTGGCACTGAACGGCGCGCGCGCCAGCGTTTGGTCGCGCTATCTGCGCGACCTGGGCGTGCTGCGCAGCGGCGAGGGTGACGGCACGCTGGAAATGGCTTTTTCCGACGGCGCGGTGAGCAGCTTGCGGGCCGATGTCAGCGTGCGCGACGCGGCCTACACGCCGCCCAGCGCGCGCGAGCTGGTGCTGCCGCAATTGCGCGGCAAGCTGCGATTGGACCGCCAGGCGGACGGCAGCTACCGCATCGAGGCCAGCGATCTGACCCTGGCCAGCGCCAGCGGCCTCGCATTCGACAAATCTACGATCAAGGGCCAGTGGCGGCCCGGCGCGAAAGGCGGCGGCGAGCTGACGCTGGACAATGTCGACGTCGGCAACCTGAATCCATTCATGCACGCTCTGGGCGTGGACAGCAACCCGCTGTTTGCCCGCTTCGCCCCGCGCGGGGCCTTGCACGACCTGACGGTGGGCTGGCAGGGGCCGGTGGAGTCGCCTGCCAGCTTCAAGTTGCGCTCGCGCTTCGAGCGCCTGGCCTGGCAGCCCTTCGCGGATCTGCCGGGCGTGTCCGGCGTGTCCGGCAGCGTGGATTTTGACGAGCGCGGCGGGCGGCTGAGCCTGGATACCGGCAAGGCCGAGGTGACGTATCCCGAAGTGTTTCCGCATAGCCTGCCCTTCGACAAGCTGGCGGCCGATGTGGCGTGGCGCCGCCAGGGCG
>NZ_PQWB01000160.1 GCF_002924365.1 Chromobacterium alticapitis
CGCCATCCTGGTTTGCTCGGCCGCTGACGGTCCGATGCCGCAAACCCGCGAACACATCCTGCTGTCCCGCCAGGTTGGCGTGCCGTACATCATCGTCTACCTGAACAAGGCTGACCTGGTTGACGACGCCGAGCTGCTGGAGCTGGTGGAAATGGAAGTGCGCGATCTGCTGTCTTCCTACGAATTCCCGGGCGACGACACTCCGATCGTGATCGGTTCCGCCCGTCTGGCTCTGGAAGGCGACCAATCCGAAATGGGCGAACCGTCCATCTTCCGTCTGGCCGACGCTCTGGACTCCTACATTCCGACTCCGGAACGCGCCGTTGACAAGCCGTTCCTGCTGCCGATCGAAGACGTGTTCTCGATCTCCGGCCGCGGCACCGTGGTGACCGGTCGTGTTGAGCGCGGCATCGTGAAGGTCGGCGAAGAAATCGAAATCGTGGGCCTGAAGGCTACCGCCAAGACCACTTGCACCGGCGTGGAAATGTTCCGCAAGCTGCTGGACCAAGGTCAGGCTGGCGACAACGTTGGCGTGCTGCTGCGCGGCACCAAGCGTGAAGACGTCGAGCGTGGCCAGGTACTGGCTAAGCCGGGCACCATCACCCCGCACACTGGTTTCGAAGCTTCCGTGTACGTTCTGTCCAAGGAAGAAGGCGGCCGTCACACTCCGTTCTTCGCGAACTACCGTCCTCAGTTCTACTTCCGTACGACTGACGTGACCGGCGCGATCACGCTGAAGGAAGGCGTGGAAATGGTTATGCCGGGTGACAACGTTGAATTCAGCGTTGAACTGATCGCTCCGATCGCCATGGAAGAAGGTCTGCGCTTCGCTAT
>NZ_PQWB01000161.1 GCF_002924365.1 Chromobacterium alticapitis
TCTTGGCGCTTTGCGCGGCGGGGGCGCGCGGGCGTTGCGCCAGCAGTTTTTGCAGCTGCAGCTTGCCGTCGCGCTCGCGCTGCAGCGACAGCTTCAGGCCGCTCAGCGCGATGTCGCCCGGTTTGACGCTATGGCGCTTCATGTCCAGCAGGGACGGCGCCAGTTCGGCGCCTTGCAGGCTCAGCCAGGGCTGGCCGCCGGCGGCGGACAGCGTCAGGTCGGCTAGGCTTAGCCCGGCTTGCTCCAGCCGCAGGCCGCGCTCGGGGTCCAGCGTCAGCCGGGTTTGCAGGCGCGGAATGGCGGTTTCCAGCTTGAGCGGCTGCGCAAAGGCCTGGTCGCTCCAGGCGGCGCGCCAGTCAGTGAGGCGTATGCTCTCCAGCTTGACCATCCAGGGCGAGGGCTTGGCCGGCGCGGCGGGCGCCGGCGTGGACTCGGGCAGCGCCCGCAGCCAGTTCACGCGGCCCGCCGCGTCGCGGCCGGCGCTGAGGCGGCCGCCGTTCAGCTCCACGCGTTGCACGGTCAACAGCGAGTGCGACAGATCGAGCGCGCCGCCTTCGACTTTCAGCTCCGGCAGCGTCAGTTCGGCCCCGTCCGGCCCCTTCAGCTTCAATTTTTGCAGGCTGGCGCTCAGCGACGACACCGTCAGCTCCGGCGTCTTGCCGCTGAGGTCCAACTGGTAGCGGGCGTCCACGGTCAGCGCGCCCTCAGGCTTGTCTGCGTGGAAATACGGCTTGACGTAGTCCCAGGCGGTGGCCAGCGGCAGGCCGCCGATATGGGCCTCGCCGCTCGATTGCAGCGGCTGCAGCTGCATGCTGCCGCGCCAATCGAAGCGGCCGCCGCCTTCCAGTTCGGCGTGCAGCGCGTAGCGGCCGTTTTCGGCCAGCGTGGACAGATTGCTGAGGCTGAGGTTGATAGGCATCAGCCGGAAGCGCTCGGCCTGGCCCGTTTCATGGTCGCTCAGGCGGATCTGGCCGTCGCGCAGATTGATGGCGTTCACCGTCAGCCTGGGCAGCTTTTCCGGCGTGGAGCCGGCGTCCAGCCGCGCCGGGCCGGAGATGTCCGACGCGAACTTTTCCCAGTTCCAGCGGCCGGAGGAATCGCGGTCCAGCCACAGCTGCGGGCTGTCCAGCGTGAACTCGCTGGCTTGCCAGCGGCCAAACAGCAGCGCATGCAGGTCCGCGTTCAGATACAGGCGGCGCGCCTGGAACAGCGGCCGGCCGTCGCCTTCGCGCAGGGCCACGCCGTTCAGCGTCAGCTCCATGCTCCACGGCACGATACGCACTTCGGCGATGGCCAGCTGCCGGCCATGCTTGCGCGCCCAGTCTGAGGCCGCCTGTTGCAACAGCTTGGGCGCGGCCAGACCGAGAAAGGCCCAGCAGGCCAGCAGCAGGGCGAAGGCTACAGCCAGCCAGCGCAGCCAGCGGCGGGATTTGCGAGGGGCGGGGGAGGGGGAGGCCGTATCGGCCTGAGCAGCGGTATTCATATCGTTTAATTCTAATTCACTTTCAGGCCGCCGTCCTGTTGCGTTGTTTGTCCTATTGTTGACCATGCTTGACCGTTTAAAGCGCTGCGCCCGTTGCTAGCCGGCGCGGTGGCTGGCTAGGATGGAACCGTGTTCAAAATCTTGAACGCGGAATTGATCAAATCTTTATCACGAAAGGGAGATGATTTTGCAGTCTCGAAACCGGCCGCGCCGGTCATTCACCGTATTTTCAACGGCGGCTAGCATGCCGCTGCTGGCGGACCGCTGCCTGTTCCTGCTTCAGGCCAGGCGGCGCAACACGCTGGCCAACCCGGCCCGGCTGCTAGGCAGCTCGGGCGCACACACGTAATAGAGGCCTTATGGACAGTGCCCATACTATCAATCAATGGCTAGACGAACACCATATCACCGAGGTGGAGTGTCTGATCCCGGACATGACCGGCCTCGCCCGCGGCAAGATCGTGCCGCGGCACAAGTACAATCCCGCCGAAGGCTTGCGCCTGCCGGAAGCTGTGCTGTCGATGACGGTGACCGGCGATTATCCGGACCGCGATTTCACCTCGGTGGCGGACCCGGACATGAAGCTGATCCCGGACGCCAGCACCCTGCGGCCGGTGCCGTGGAACAAGGAGCCGACGGCGCAGATCATCCATGACTGTTACAGCTTCGATGGCCAGGCGGTGGACCTGGCGCCGCGCAATGTGCTCAAGCGGATATTGAAGCTGTACGAGGACAAAGGCTGGAAAGCCGTGATCGCGCCGGAGATGGAGTTCTACCTGGTGGAAATCCAGCCGGACGAAGACCTGCCGCTGAGGCCGCCGGTGGGCCGCACTCGCCGCACCGAAGCCGGCATGCAGAGCTTTTCCATAGACGCGGTCAACGAATACGACGACATCTTCGACGTGATGTACGACTGGTGCGAGGCCCAGGGCCTGGAGCTGGACACGCTGATCCACGAGATGGGCACGGCCCAGATGGAGATCAACCTGGACCACGGCGACCCGCTGCAACTGGCCGACCAGGTTTTCCTGTTCAAGCGCACCGTGCGCGAGGTGGCCATCCGCAACAATATGTACGCCACCTTCATGGCCAAACCCATGCAAGGCCAGCCCGGCAGCGCCATGCACATGCACCAGAGCGTGGTGGACATCGCCAGCGGCCGCAACATCTTCAGCCAGGACGACGGCAGCCCGTCGCCGGCCTTCCTGCACTTCATCGGCGGCCTGCAGCGCTACCTGCCGGCGTCCATGCCATTCTTCGCGCCGTATGTGAACTCCTACCGCCGGCTCAGCCGTTACACCTCCGCGCCCATCAACCTGAGCTGGGGCTACGACAACCGCACCTGCGGCCTGCGCGTGCCGCACTCCGGGCCGGAAGCGCGGCGGGTGGAAAACCGCCTGGCCGGCGTGGACGTCAATCCCTATCTGGCGATGGCCGCCAGCCTGGCCTGCGGCTACCTGGGCATGCGCGACAAGCTGGAGCCGTCCGAGCCGCTGACCGGCAGCGCCTACGAGCAGCCGCACCAGCTGCCGCGCCACCTGGACGACGCCATCGACATGCTGCTGCGCTGCAAGCCGCTGGCGGAGTTGTTCGGCGAGCATTTCGTCGAAACCTACGCCGCGATCAAGGAAGCCGAGTACCGCGAATATTTCGACGTGATCAGCCCCTGGGAGCGGCGCTTCCTGCTGTTGCACGTCTAGTTGTACTAGCCGATCAGCCTACGCCTTCCCGCCCTATGGGCCGGAAGGCGTTTTTGTGCCTGCCGCACGGATGTGACCTCATCCAGCCAGGGAAATGCCTGCCCCAATACCTCTCGATATAAAAATAGCAAAGCCGCCTTGGTTTGATTTTGCGTGGAAGCGGAAACTTGGCGTTCTGATGCCAGAAATGAAAAATAAACCTCCACTTCCGCTTTGCCCATCTCCATAGCAGGGCCATTCAATGCTATCTCATGCCAGCTTGCATAGCGCCAGTAACTGGTCTGGCGACCAACCCAGTTGTTCGCGTGCCGCTTTGATATTGTG
>NZ_PQWB01000162.1 GCF_002924365.1 Chromobacterium alticapitis
GCGCAAGCTGACGGTGAGCATGACGCTGAGCGAAGCGGCCGACCTGAGCGTCTATCTGTACGGCGACCGCGACGGTGCACATCACGCCGCCGGCCACGCGGTGCTGTTCGACGACGTGTCGGTGAGCAGCGCGCAACAAGGCCTGGTGCTGCAGGACGGCTTCGAGCGCGGACTGGGCGCCTGGACGGGCGCGGGGGAACCGATCCAGGCGACGCTGGCCGGGGTGCCGGTGAACGGCGGACAGTGGACGGCGGACACGCTGAGCGCCTACCTAGGGCAACGGCCGGCGAATCCGCAAGACCAAGCTAGCCACACGCTCTACGACGCTGCCGGCCGCCTGCAATACGCGGTA
>NZ_PQWB01000163.1:0-19000 GCF_002924365.1 Chromobacterium alticapitis
AGAGCAGTGCCTTCGCTGCTTTCGTCGCACCGGAAACCGTTTCGTTTCCGCTGCTTCGTTCGCTGCGTCAGCTGAGGAGGCGAACTATACGCCCGGACCCTACCCCCGTCAACGCCTTTTGCGAGAAAAATTGAAAAAACTTCCTCCACCTGTCGCCCAAATCAATCAAACCATTGAAGTAAAAGAAAATATGCCAATGGGCATTTTTGATATTCAGCAAATCATCCGCGCTTACCACGGCTTGCGCCACGCAAACGCCTACGCCCATCTCTCCGATTCTGCTACGCTGGCATGCATTTGGCACGCGACGTGCCTGCCGTGGACACTCTATATATGCTCAAATTCGATGTTCTGATTATCGGCAGCGGCCTGGCCGGCATGACGCTGGCGCTGCACTTGGCGGAAAAGCGCAAGGTTGGCCTGATCACCAAGCGCGATTTATTGGAAGGCAGCTCCTCGCACGCCCAAGGCGGCATCGCCGCCGTGCTGGATACCGAGGATTCGGTAGAAGATCACATCCGCGACACGCTGATCGCCGGCGCCGGCCTGTGCAACGAAGACACCACCCGCTTCATCGTCGAGCACTCCAAGGAAGCGATAGATTGGTTGATCGAGCTCGGCGTGCCATTCACTCGCGATGACGAGCACCAGACCGGCTTCCATCTGACGCGCGAAGGCGGCCACAGCCATCGCCGCATCATTCATGCCGCAGACGCCACCGGCGCGGCGGTGACCAGCACGCTGGGACAGAAGATCAAAGCGCATCCGAACATCACCGAGCTGGAACATCATATTGCGATCGATCTGATCACCTCGCAAAAACTGGGCGTATCCGGCAACCGCGCTTATGGCGTGTATGCGCTGGATAAGGATCTCGACCAAGTCGTGACCATCGCCGCGCAGCACACCATTCTGGCCTCGGGCGGCGCCGGCAAGGTTTACCTCTATACCACCAACCCGGACACCGCGACCGGCGACGGCATCGCCATGGGCTGGCGAGCCGGTTGCCGTGTCGGCAATATGGAATTCATGCAGTTCCATCCGACCTGCCTCTACCATCCGCACGCCAAGTCTTTCCTGATCACCGAGGCGGTGCGTGGCGAAGGCGGCATCTTGAAATTGCCGGACGGCACCCGCTTCATGCCGCAGCACGATCCGCGCGGCGAACTGGCGCCGCGCGACGTGGTGGCCCGCGCCATCGACTTCGAGATGAAAAAGCATGGCCTGGACTGCGTCTATCTCGACATCTCCTACAAGCCGGCGCAATTCATCAAGGAACACTTCCCCAATATCTACGCCCACTGCCTGGAGCTGGGCATAGACATCACCCAACAGCCGATACCGGTGGTGCCGGCAGTGCACTTCACCTGCGGCGGCATCGTCACCGACCTGGCCGGACGCACTGACCTGGAAGGCTTGTACGCGGTAGGCGAAGTGGCGCACACCGGTCTGCACGGCGCCAATCGCCTGGCCAGCAACTCGCTGCTGGAATGCATGGTCATAGGCAAGGCCGCCGCGGCGGACATCCAGGCCGCCGCGTCCATCAAGCTGCCGTCCATTCCGGCTTGGGACGACAGCCGCGTGACCGATCCCGATGAGGAAGTGGTGATCTCGCACAACTGGGACGAATTGCGCCGCGCAATGTGGGACTACGTCGGCATCGTCCGCACCAACAAGCGACTGGAGCGCGCGCTGCATCGCATAGACTTGCTGAAGACCGAGATCGACGAGTATTACAGCCACTTCCACGTCAGCAACGATCTGATCGAGCTGCGCAATCTGGTGCAAACCTCGGAGCTGATCGTGCGCTCCGCCATGCTGCGCAAGGAAAGCCGCGGCCTGCACTACAGCCGCGACTATCCGGACTTGCTAGCCGAAGCCCAGGAAACGATCCTGACTCCGCCCTCCCGCGGCGAATAAGCCTGACGCCAGAAACGGCCGCCCTTAGATAGGCACGGCCGTTTCTGGCGATGCGAGCCCCCGTCCGTCCGTCGCTCATCCTTCCTGCCAGACGCGCCAAGCAAGCTCAACGGCAATGAAAACGGCTCGGCGTGATTCGCGCGACAAATCCGCTCTTTGCAAACTTCCGTTAAACGCGCGAACCAATCCCTCCCACCTCTCGTCACAGCTCATGACATACGGGCAATGCCCGAAACGCGACCACGAAACCACTCCGCTCCCTGGGAATGAAACATGAACAGCCGATACACGCTGGCGGCAATACTGGGATTATCCATTCTGTCCGCGCCGGCGCTCGCTGGCGTCTTCGGCAAAAAAGACGCCTCGCAGCCTGGCAATGAACCGAGGCTCGGCAGGCGAGTCCTGGAAAACCAGGCGCTGGGCCGCGCACTGGACAAGAAGCCGCTGGGCATCGCCGTCATCCGCCGCGCCGGCGACAAACGCCAGGACAGTCCCAACGCGGAAAACCCCGCAAGCCCCACTCGATAAGGAACCTTCTCCCCATGTCATCCCGTTTTTGGAAAAACGCCGCCATCGCCACCTTGCTCCTCCTGCTATTGATTGGCATCGCTGGATTGCGCATGCGCAGCTCGCTGCTGGCCATGGATATCGGGGAGATGAACAAGAGCCCGTTCTGGCGGGTCTCCACCCTGGTCTTGCTGGACGACGGCGAACGCGGCGCCATTACCCGCTTCACCGGCGACAAGAACAGCAACTGGCACAAGTTCTTCACTCTGGCCAGCGGCATGACGGTGCGCGAGGTCATAGAAAACGGCGAAATCGCGCTCGGCACGTCCAGCCGTCCCTGATCGCGGCGAGCGACAGATGCCCTGCGCTCAGCGGCGGAGCAAAGGCAGAATGCGGCCGACCACGTTCTCGCGGCGCAGCAGCTGATGGGCGATCGCCGCGCAGACATGCGCCGCCACCAGCGCGGCCAAGCCATAGGCCGCCGCGCCATGCGCATCGTCCAGCGTTTCCGACCAGTCTGCGTTGCGGCCTATCAGCGTAGGCAAGTTCACTAGGCCGAACAAGCTGACCGCGTGGCCGGCGGCATTGCTCTTGAGCCAGCCCAGCAAGGGGACGGAGAACATGCCCAGATAGAGCAGGCCATGCACCGCCTTTTCGCCCAGATAAGATACCGTTCCGGCCGCATTGACCGACGACGGCAGCCGCTTGCGGCTTCTCAGCTTGTTGAGCAGCCTGGCCAGCGCCAGCAACAGAATCAGCGCCCCGATGGATTTGTGCAGCGCCATCAGCGCCGGCTCATCGTCCAGCAACCAGCCCAGAACCAGATTGCCGAGAATGGCCAAAGCCAGCAGCCAGTGCAGCAGGCTGACGGATAAAGGGTAATGTTTACGCGCGCTCATCGGAAATCTCTCCGCCATCGCTCTCGGATCCGCCTTCAATTCAACAAGTCGTGATAGCGCCGCTTGGTGCGGCTGGCCAATTGCAGCGCGCTCTTGGCTGCGGTCAGGTCTCCGGCCTTGGCTTCACGCTCCGCCGCCTCCAGATTCCGCTGCAGGTCTTGCATGCCTTGCCGATAAGTCGCCGCGTCGCCGCTATAGGACAAGCGGCTGGCGATCTGCGCGTCTTGGCGCAGACGCTCCAATTGCTTGGTGAATTCCGGCAACGTGGCGCTGCCCATCGCGCCGCTCATCGCCGCCTTCATATCCTTCATCACAGACTTCAGCTCGCCGGCGCGCGCTGACGGCGCATGCAACAGGACGAAACAGAAAATAGGCGCGATCATCGCCGCCCGGCCAGCCTGGCGAAGCCAGCTAACGCTCGTCATGACGTTTTCCTCCGCTTGCTTGGTGACGCCGCAGATTAACCGTCCGACATTAAGCCGGGCTTAAGAAGTTGTTTAAAGTTATGCGCTGACGGCACGCTTGCGATCCGCAGCGTCAGCCAACCGGCTTGAGCGTTGCGCCGTCCTGCCCATCCTCCACCGCGTAACCCATAGCCAGTATGGCGTCCCGCAACACGTCCGCCTCGCGCCAGCGGCGGGCGGCGCGCGCGGTTTCGCGCGCCCTAAGCATCTCAGACACCTCGCGGGGGACGTCCGCAACCGCCGGTCGCCAACCATCCAGCCCCAAACCCAGCGCCTGATCGCAATGGCCCAATGTGGCCTTCTTGTCCGCGTCGTCCCGTTCGCTCTTGACCAGCCCCCACACCAGCGCCAGCGCGCGCGGCGTGTTCAGGTCCTGATTGATCTCGGCGGCGAAGGCCTCGACAAAATCCGCGTCCGCCGCGCCGCCGTCCGGCCAGGACGCATACAGCCTGCGCAATTTGTCCAGCGCCTGGCTGGCGCCATCCAGCGCCGTCCAGCTGAAATTCATCTGCCGCCGGTAATGCGAGGTCAAATTCAGGTAGCGGTAGGCCAGCGGGTCGTAGCCGCGGTCCAGCAGCGTCTGCAGCCGCAGGAAGTCGCCGCTGGACTTGGACATCTTGGCCTCGTCCAGCTGCAGGAAGTAGCCGTGCATCCAGAAATTGGCGGCGCGGGTGCCATGACAGCCCATGCTCTGCGCGATCTCATTGCTATGGTGAACCGGGATATGGTCTTCGCCGCCGCAGTGGATGTCGAACCACGGCCCCAGATGCTTGGCCGACATCGCCGAGCACTCGATATGCCAGCCCGGAAAACCGCGGCCCCAGGGGCTGTCCCACTCCATCTGCCGCTGCTGCCCGGCGGGGCTGAATTTCCACAGCGCAAAGTCCGTCGCTTGCCGCTTTTCTCCCATCTCCACGCGGGAACCGGCCTGCAAGCCGGCCAGGTCCAGCCGGGCGAGATGGCCGTAATCGTCCAGCCGCGCGGTGTCGAAGTACATGCCGTCCGTCGTGCGATAGACATAGCCCTTGCGCTCCAGCTCGGCGACATAGTCTATTTGCTCGGCGATATGCTCGGTCGCGCGGCACCAGAGCGTGGGCGGCAGCGCGTTCAGCATGGCCAAGTCCCGCTGGAAGGCCTCGGTGAAGCGCTGGGCGATGTCCCAGGCCGAGGCGCCGCCGGCGCGGCGGCTGCCGGTTTCCATCTTGTCTTCGCCATCGTCGCCGTCCGACACCAGATGGCCGACGTCGGTGATATTGACCACATGGCGCACGGCATAGCCGTTGAACACCAGCGCGCGGCGCAGCGTATCCTCGAACAGATAAGTGCGCAGATTGCCGATGTGGGCGTAGTCGTAAACCGTCGGGCCGCAGCAGTACAGACCCACGACTCCGGCTTGCAAGGGCGTGAACGGGCGGATGGCGCGGTGCCAGGTATCGTACAGATGCAGCTGCATGGTTTCTCCGGACATGAAAAAAGCCGCCGGGTGAAAACACGCGGCGGCCGAGGGTATGGAAAGCGTATGCTAGACGCGCGCGGTCCCCGGCCGTGTTTGACAACACGGTTGCAGGCGGGCGAAGGGCATATCATTCCTATTCATGCTATCGATAGTACGGAGCAGCCTGAGCCGCGTCAACGGCATGGCGCGCTCAGAACGGTAGAAACAGCCGGCCGATATCCACGCTGGCGCGCCGCCCCACCTGGCCGCCCCGCTCGGCCAGCCAGCGCTTGGCCGCCTCCCTGCCCTGATCGCGCAGCCAGGCCAGAAACGGCCCGTAAGTCAGCGCGCGGCTGGACGCGTCCAAACCCGCCAAGGACTCATGCGCCTCTATCAGATGAAAGCGCGCGGCCCGCAGCCGCCGCTCCAGCCGGCCGCGCCACAGCGCCGGACCATCGGCCATCTCTTGCAGCAAGGCGAACAATCGCATTTCGCGCAGGAAGGCGCTGTTGAAGCCCAACAGCGTGGCGCGCCGCTGGATGTCCTCTGCCGTGCGCGGCGTGTCGCCATGCGCCATCGGCGCCAGCATCACCAGCAAAATGTCGTCGCTGCGGCAGAACTTGAACAAGGGAAACACTGCGGGATTGGCGGCGAAGCCGCCATCCCAATACGGTTCGCCATCTATCATCACCGCTTGTTGCAGCGTGGGCAGGCAGGCCGATGCCAACAGCGCGTCGGCGCTGAGATCAGCGTTGCGGAACAGCTTCAGCTGGCCGCTGTTAGCATGGGTGGCCGCCACGAACAACTGCACAGGAGAAACGCGGCGGATGCGCTCGAAATCGAACAAAGCCTCGATAATGCCGCGCAGCGGGTTGTAATCGAGCGGATTGAGCTGATACGGCGAAAACCATTGCGTCAGCCGCAGAGCCATGGCCATGGCCGGCGGCACGGCGGAATCGGCCCGCAGCGGCAAGGGCCTCGCCATTTCTTGCGGCAGGCTTTCCCCTACCTTGCCCCAGAAGGCGGCCAGCGTTTCCCTCGCCTCATCCGGACCGCCGCCGCTCAAGCCATGCGCCACAGCCGCCGCGTTCATCGCGCCGGCGCTGGTGCCGCTCAAGCCGTCGAATCGAAAAACACCCGCCTCCAACAAGGCGTCCAGCACGCCCCAGGTGAAAGCCCCATGCGCGCCGCCGCCTTGCAGTGCCAGGCTCAACGCCGTCCCGCCGCCCTCTCGCGCTCGCATCGCCGCTCCGATTTGTTGCATTGCACAAATCATGGCACGAGCAGCCCGCGCGCTCAAGCCGCTTCGTCGCCTCCAGAACCGAGTTCCGCTCGCAGCGTGGCGAGAAAGCGCGCCAGCACAGGGTTTTTCGCCTCGCGCCGGTGGACGAAAACCAGCGGCATGGGCACCGAGAAATCCCGCAGCGCGTAGAAACGCGCCTGGGCCGGCGGCCGCCCCAGATTGGCGGAATTGACGATGGCCGCGCCTATCCCGGCGCACACCAGCGACAGAATGGCGGTTTCCGTGGCGGCCTCCTGCGTCACCTGCAGCGCGACGCCCAGGCACCGGCATTCGGCGATCAAGCGATCGTAATAAGCCGGGTAAACTTCGCGCGGCATCATGACGAATGGACGTCCCGCCGCCGCGCGCAGGTCAAACGGCTGCGCCTCGTCATGCGCCAGCCCCCAGGCGCGCGGCAGGGCCAGGACGGCATCGCTCTGCCGCACCGGCACCGCAAGCAGCTCATCCGGCAAGGCTTCGAACTGGTAGAGAAAGCCGCCGTCCAGCGCGCCGTCGGCCACCGCACGCCATTGCTGCGGACTATTCATGGCTGACAGTTCGATCCGCGTGCCCGGAAACGCCTGCTGGAAGCGGCTCAAAGCCTGCGGCACCGCGCCATCCCATCCGGCGTTCTCCACGCAGCCCAGGCGCAAGCGTCCTTGCAAACCATCGGCGATGCGCCTGGCGTTGTGCGCGGCGGCATCCAGCAGGGCCATCGCCTGGGCGACGTCGCGCAAATAACTGCCCCCCGCCGGTGTCAGCGCCAACCCGCGCGGCGAGCGCTCAAACAACGGAAATCCCAGCTCTTGCTCCAGAGCCTGAATCTGCCGCGACACGGCCGGCTGCGACACGTGCAAATGCTCAGCCGCCAGCCGCACACTTCCATATTCGGCCGTGGCCGCGAAATAGCGCAGATGCCGCAATTGCATGGGCGTCCTCCATTTTGCGATGCCTTTATCCTATCACTATATGAATAAACAGCATTGGAATGCATCGCTAAACTACGCGATAGTGGCGCTTATCGAGTCCGCATGACGACTCCATCGCTTTGACACGAGGACCCTATGGACGCCAAGACTTACCGGATAGGCGACGCCACGATCACCAAGGTGACGGAAACCTTGCTCACGGAACTGACGCCGGGCTTTCTGTATATGGACTGGAAGGAACAAGCCGCGCAAGAGCAGGCTAGACTGCGCGATTTTCTGGATGACGGCGGCGCGCGCGTGACCTTGAGCATTCACAGCTGGGTGGTGGAGTGGCATGGCCAGACCATACTGATCGACACCGGCATCGGCAACGACAAGCAACGGCCGTTCAACCCGCTATTCCACATGCAGCGCGCGCCTTACCTGGAGCGGCTGGCCGCGCTGGGCATCCGCCCGGAAGACGTGGACCACGTGCTGCTGACTCATCTGCACGCGGACCACGTGGGCTGGAACACCCGGCTGGAAAACGGCCGCTGGGTGCCCACTTTCCCTCAGGCGCGCTACGCGATGCCGCAGGGCGACATCGACCACTTCGCCACCCCGGCCGGCGCGGCCCGCCGCATGGTGTTCGAAGACAGCGTGGCGCCGGTGATCGCGGCGGGACAGGCCGTGGCCATCAGCGCGGAAGGCGGCCCCTATCTGGACGGCTTCCGCTTCCATCCCACGCCGGGCCATTGCGCAGGCCATATGTCGATCTCGCTGAGTTCGCGCGGCCAGACCGCGCTGTTCATCGGCGACGCCATGCACACGCCCATCCAGGTGTATCGGCCGGAGTGGAATTCCGCCTTTTGCGGCGAGCAGGATGCGGCCCGGCGCTCCCGCCGCTGGCTGCTGGACTTCGCAGTCGAGCGCGAGGCCACGCTGTTCACCGCGCACTTCGCCGATAGCTCCGCCGGCCAGGTGTCGCGCCAGAAAGAAGGCTTCGCCTGGCGCTACCTGTGACGCGGCCGCGCGTTTGCCGGTAAAGTGGGGACGGCCGCGTAGTCCAGGCTCGCGGCCGCATCCCTCCACTGCATGTAAAGGCCATCATGTTCGCCACATCGGGCTGGTTTCTGTGGGCAGCGCTGTCCGCGGTATTCGCCGCGCTGACCGCCATCTTCGCCAAGATAGGCATCAAGGGCGTGGATTCAGACCTCGCCACGCTGATCCGCACCGGCATCATCGGCCTGGTGCTGTCGCTCTTCGTCTGGCTGACCGGCAAATGGAGCAATCCGCTGAGCTTGCCCGGCAAGACCTGGCTGTTCCTCGGCCTGTCCGGCATCGCCACCGGCCTGTCCTGGGCCTGCTATTTCCGCGCCCTGCAGATAGGCGACGCGTCCCAAGTGGCGCCGGTGGACAAGTTCAGTCTGGTCTTGGTAGCCGTGTTCGCCGTGATCTTCCTGGGCGAGCGGCCCGCCCCGCGCGAATGGCTGGGCATCGCCCTGGTCGCCGCCGGCGTGCTGGTGCTGGCCTTCAAACGCTGAGGCGAGAAGGCCGGGGACAGCAATCAGCGTCCCGCCGCCCCCACCGGCAGCCGGCCGGATACTTTCACTTCGCGCAAGGACAGGCTGGAGCGGATGGACGACACGCCGGGCAGCTCGCGCAGCACATCGCGCACGAACACGCCAAAGGCCTCCAGGTCCTCCGCTACCACCTGCAGCAAGTAGTCGCACTCGCCGGTCAGGTTGTGACAGGACAACACCTCGGGAATGGCCTGCAGCATTTCCTCGAAGCGCAGCGGCGCGTCGCCGGTATGGCTGCCGAAGCCGACCTGCACGAAGGCGAGCACGCCATAACCCAGCTTCTTGCGGTTCAGCACGGCCCGGTAGCCTTCGATATAGCCGTCGGCCTCCAGCCGCTTCAGCCGGCGCCAGCACGGCGTTTCGCTCAACGCCACCTGCTCGGCCAGTTTCGCGTTGGACAGCCTGCCGTCCTTCTGCAGTAGCGCCATCAAGGCGAGGTCTACGTCATCCAGCCCAATTTTTGAAGGATTCATTTCTAGATTTAACATTCAAGGAAAGAGTCTTTCCAAATCTAGCCTGATGACGCAAGAGAAAGCAAAGCAATTTCAGCGCGCCGGGCGCACACTAGGCGCATTGTTTCCCTAGCGCCGGAGTCCGCCATGCAGTCCTTGTCCGTGTTATCGCTTTATCTTGCCGCCCTGGTCGCCGTCTATGTGTTGCCGGGGCCGGACATGGCTCTGGTGATGGCCACCTCGGCCAGCCGCGGCGTCGGCGCCGGGCTGCTGACCGCGCTCGGCATCGCCGCATCGCGCTTTCTGCATGTCATGATGTCCGGCCTGGGGCTGGCCGCCCTGATGACCACTCACCCCATGCTGTTCAGCGCGGTGCGCTGGATAGGCGCGGGCTATCTGCTGTGGATGGCATGGAAAGTGATCCGCTCCCAGCCTGCGGCGGCTGGCGAGCCCGTACCGGCCGAATCCACCCGCGCCGCCATTGCGCGCGGCTTTCTGACCAATCTGCTGAATCCCAAGGCACTGATGTTCTGCGCCTTGTTCCTGCCGCAGTTCGTATCGCCGGCGCATGGCGCGGTGCTGCCGCAATTCGCGCTGCTGGGGGTGATTCTGGTCGCGACCGGACTCTGTTTCGACACCGCTTACGCCTTCGCCGCCAGCGGCCTGGCCCGCCGGCTGAAGGGCCGCCGCGCCATGCCCAAGCTGCAAAAAGGCTTGCTGGGCGGCGTGTTCGTGGCCATGGCCGGGCGGCTGATCTTTGGCTAGCCGTCTCTTCCCCACTCCGCGCGCGCGGCCATGCCGACGCGCGTTTGCTACAAGCCCTGCAGATAGGCCGCCAGGCTATTCAAATCCTCCTCGCTGAGGCCATGCACGATGGCTTGCATCGCCACCGCAGAGGGACGCTGGCTGCTGGCGAACACATGCAGCTGCTTGAGCAGATAGGCTGCATGCTGGCCTGCCAGCCGCGGCGCCTGTTCCGTGCCTTCCGCGCGAGGCCCATGGCAGGCGAAGCAGGCCGGCACCGCATCGCCCTTGCCGCGCAAATAGATTTCCCGCCCAGCAGCCATCCCGCCCCCCACCCCGGAGCCCGCGGGATTAGGCTTGGCTTGCTGCGCGGCAAAGTAAGCGGCGACCCCAGCGATTTCCGCGTCATTCAAACCGCCGGCCACGCCCCACATATAGTCATGCGCCGCCTGATCGCTGCGGCTTTGCTCACGAAACAGCTTCAGCTGCTGCTGCAAATAAGCGGCCTGCTGCCCAGCCAGCCGTGGAAACAGCGGCGAGACGCTATTGCCGTCCGCGCCATGGCAATTGGCGCACCAGCTGCGCGCCAGCGTTTCCGGGCCGCGTTCCGCCAAAGCCGCGCCGCTCAGCAACCATGCGCTCAACAGCATCGTCATCCATATCGCTTTCATGGCATTCCTCGTCAAAATGCAAACCAGGTGTAGAGATAGGTGATGTTGTTGTTGCGGGCATTGCGGCCGTTGCCGTCGTAGTTGGCGCTGACGCCCTGGTACTTGAGAAAGCCCGCGTATTGCAGCCCCACCCGCCAATTAGGCTGGATCATGTAGTTGAGCTCGGCGATATAACCTCTGGTATTGGGGCTGCCGGTGACCGGATAGGCGATGTTGTCCGCCGAACCGGTTTCGGAGAAATAGCTCATCGTCAGGCCGTACCTACGCTGATACCAGTAGCTGCCCTTGAGGCGGAAGGAATTGAGATCGCTGCTGGGACTCTGCACGCTGGCGCCAAGCTGCGAAGCGTCCCAATCGGTGCGCTCATGAATATAAGAGCCTTGCGCGGTAAAGACATGCGGGTCTGACAGATACTGATACTGCGCGTCCACCCCGCTATCCCGAAAATGGTTGTTCGGCGAGCCGGGATCCAAGGGATCCGTGTGAACCCGGGCGTCCAGCCCGAAGATGCCGGCCTCGATCGAATGCTCGCGCCAATCATGGCTATAGGCGAAACGCCAATACGGGTTGGTGCCGTCCAGGCGGTTGCTCAACGTGACGCCATTCTTGAACAGCGAGGTTCCGCCCTTGGCCACGCGATACCCTCCCACTTCGAAATACCAGGCCTTGTTCAGAAAAGCGTAGGCGCTGAGCCCGGCTGCCTGCTGCGCCAGCCCGCCCTCGATCAGCGTGGCGGGAGAGGCGATCCCCCAGGCGCCGCTCAGATGGCTGCTCTGATAGGGGTAGCCGAAGGCCGGGGTGGAGTTCCACGCATCCTGGACGGTGGGATTGTTGTTGAGCGTCAGGCCGTAAATCAGGTCCAGATCGCTTTTGGCGATGTGGTCCGTCAAGCGCCAATCGTTATTGTCCGCCACCGTGTGGCCGGAAAAATCCTGGCCGCCCGGGTTCTGATTCAGCGCATTGAAAGTCCATTGCGAGAACATGCCGGCGTGATCGCCCAGCTTGCCCGCCACGAACAGGCTGCCGCCCTCGATCACCCCGTCGTTCTGTCTGGGATAAGCGCCATCATTGCCCTGCGTATTTCCAATGTGGGAAACGGAGGCCTGCAGCATGGCCGCCACAGGAAACAGCTTGGTCGTTCCCAGCGTGTAGCCGGACAGCTTGAACAGCCTGCCGTAAGGCGTCAGCTCCGGAAAGCTGACGTGGCAAGCGATGCACGCCTCTCCCGTTTGCCGCGCATAGCTTGGCAGCGCCCATGCGGCGGCAGACCATGACAGCATGGCAATGGCCATGAGCCCCCAAACCGACTTCAGCAGATACGCCAAACGCATTTGATACTCCTCGCAGCGTGACGGGCAATGCTTCAGTTATAGAAATGGATTGGCGGTATGCGGCGCTAATAGTTAGCCGAGCTTGATCTACCCCAAATCAAGAGGTGATCCCAATCTCAGCTCGCGTGGCAGCCTGTCGCTAATGACAGCCGCGCATGCGCAGGGATTCCGGCTCCCGCGCTTACGCTCCGCCTTGTTGCAGGCGTGCACAGCATGGCAAGGCCTGACTATGGGTTCCAATCAAAACTGTTACAATTACAACTGAATATATCACCCCGCGCCATGAATCATGCACCAAGATCAGTGCGCCCCCTCTCCCGCACGACTGTTGATCATCGACGACTCTCTCGATGAATTGCGCTTGTTGAAGCGACTGCTGGATGCGCATCACTTCCAGCTATCGATCGCTTTCGATGGCCACCAAGGCTATCAGCGCGCCCAGTTGCTACTGCCCGATCTGATCTTGCTCGATGTGCAGATGCCGAGGCTGGACGGCTTCGCCGCCTGCCGGCTATTGAAAGCCGACCCCAGAACCCGCCATATCCCTATCGTTTTTCTGACTGCCGCGCAGAGCGCGCAGGAACGCCTGACCGGCCTGAGCATCGGCGGCGTCGACTATGTGATCAAACCATTTTTGGCGGAGGAGGTGCTGGCGCGCATCCGCATACACCTGCAGTTGGCAGCGCATAGCCAAGCAACAACGGATGCCCCCGGCCTAACCTTGCAGCACAATCCAGATGAAGTGCTATTGCAGGCCGGCATCCAGCTGATCCGCAACCATCTGCACGAACCGCTTACCGTAGAAAGCATTGCCAGCCGGCTGGGCAGCTACGAAAAAAAACTGTCTGCGGTATTCCGCCAGCGCACCGGCCTGACCGTGTTCGCCTATCTGCGCGAAGAACGGTTAAAGCAGGCACGCAGCTGGTTGGCTGAAACAGACAGCAGCATACAGACCATCGCCGAACAGCTCGGATTTCAGAATGCCGGCAACTTCGCGACAGCTTTTCGCGATCGCTTCGCGCTAAGCCCCAGCACCTACCGCAAAACCATGCGGGCCGAGCAGACGGCGAACGTCTGAAATGCGGGCTAACGTGTATCGCTTTATCTGCCTACTCATCCTGAGCCTGTGCCTCAGGCCGCTTGCCATCGCCAGCCCGGCACCGCTGCAGCCGCTGGAACATGGCCGCGCCATACAAGCTTATGTCGAGCTGCTGGAAGATCGCAGCGGCAACGCCACGCTGGCTGATGCGCTGAAGGCCCAAGGTTTCGCTCCGGCCACCCAAGCGCAACTGATTCCGGGCTATTCTCGTTCAGCTTTCTGGCTGCGGACCGTTCTTTACAATCCAGCGCCGCATCTCCGCACGGTATGGCTGGAAGTCGGCACTCCCAGGCTGCAGGAAGTCACGCTCTACCAACTCACCGACCAGCGCTGGCAGCGACAGCAGGCCGGCACCAAGCTCGCATTCACTGCTCGCCCGCTCGATACCGCCGCGCCGGTTTTCCCCATCACTCTCCAGCCAGGCGAAAGCAAACCAGTGCTGTGGCGCGTCGCCTCAACGACCGCGCTCTCCATCGTGCCGCGCATCTGGACGCCGGAACAGTTTCGCGCCGATGAAGCCACCGCCAACCTGGCGCGTGGGCTGGAGCTGGGGTCCTTAACGGTGCTGGGGCTTTACAGCCTGATGCTGTTCCTCTCGCTCGGACAACGCGGCTACGCCTTCCACAGCGCCTCCGCCCTGACTTTCGTCGTCTACGAGCTATGCATGAGCGGCATGGGGTTTCGCTACTTGTGGCCGGAGGCAGGCGTCTGGGGAACCCGGCTGATTTCACTCAGCATCAATATTTCGCTCATCTGCTTCCTGCTGTTTTTCCGCGAATTCCTCGACACCCGCAAGCGCATGCCGCGCTGGGACACGCTCATGCTGGCGCTGATGGCCGGCCTGGCGGTCTCCACCGTGCTGTCGCAATTCATCGACTACACCATGGGCGCGCGCCTGGGCACCCAGCTTGGCCTGCTGATTACGATCATGTTGCCGCTGCTCTGCTTCTGGGCTTTGGTGCGCGGCCCCGTCATCAGTTGGGCCTACGCCCTGGCGACGTTCACGATTTCGCTCGGCAATCTCACCCGCGTGCTCGAGGGGCTGGGCCTGCGCGCGCCGGATCGGCTCTCTTCCTATGGCGCTCCACTGGCCGGGGTGCTGTGCACCATGTTGCTGCTGATCGCCTTTACCCAGCAAATGCGGCGCATCCGGCAGCAAAAAGACGAAGCCGCCGCCTCGCTGCTCGCCTTCCGGGAACAGGAAAGGGATGCGCTGGAGCAATTGGTGGCCGTTCGCACTCAGGAGCTCAATAAGGCTCTCGAATCCGCCAGGCAGGCCAACCAGGCCAAAAGCGCCTTGCTGGCGCACATCAGTCACGACCTGCGCGCGCCGGCCTCCGTCATCATTTCCTATGCCAGGCTGCTGCAACCGGCGGAATATAGGCGCGCCATCGAGAAAAATGCCCAGCACCAACTGGAGCTCATAGACGAGCTGATTGACTACTCCAGCACCGAACTCGGCGAAGTCGCCCTGAGCCCACGGCTGGGTTACTGGTATGCCTTTATCGATGGCATTGCCGCAGACGCCCGTCAGCTCGCCGCGCAGCATGGCAACCAGTTTGAGCTGCGCCAAGCCATGGATATGCCGCCCGTGCTCAATACCGACTACAAGCGGCTGCGCCAGATACTGTCCAACCTACTGTCCAATGCGGCCAAATTCACCGAGCAAGGCAGGCTGGCCTTGCACATCGAACGCCTAGACCGCGGGGATGAGCCGAGCAAGATTTGCTTGGCCTTTCGGGTGGAAGACACGGGCGTCGGCATGTCGGCGGCCACACAGCTCAGGCTGTTCCAGCCGTTTGAGCGCGGCGACAACAGCTCCGGCGTTCAGGGCAGCGGCCTGGGACTGTCCATTGCCCAAAGACTGGTGCGCAAGCTGGGAGGCGAACTGACGGCGCAAAGCCAACTAGGCCAAGGCAGCTGTTTCTCCTTCACCCTGCTCCTGGATGTCGGCGCAGAAACCGATCTTTTAGCCAAGGCGCCGGCCAGACCCGGCCCGCTCGCGGCGTCTGGCCGCCGCTACAGCGTCTTGGTCGCCGATGACGTTGCCGACAGCCGCACGCTGACCGCGCACTGGCTAGAGGCGGCCGGCCATCAGCCATATCAGGCGGAGAACGGCGAAGAAGCCTTGCGGCTGCTCGCCCAATATCCCATCGACGCGGTCATCAGCGACCAGCATATGCCGCGGCTCAATGGCTGGGATTTGTTGTCCGCCATGCGCGGCCGGGGAATGCCGCAGGCAGCCCTGCTGTATTCGGCCGCGCCGGAACAAGCACCGGCCAATCTTACCCACCGTTTCGATAAAGTCCTGCTCAAACCGGCCGAACCCGAGCAGTTGCTGCATGCCGTCGAAACAGCGCTGCAAACCCGATTGCCCGCGGCCAGGCCCGCGTATCCTGAGCCATCCGAACTGGCGCGGCTGCAAGCGCTGATAGACAACGGGCAGATCAGCGCCATCGAAGCTTGGGCCGCCGGCCTGGCGCGGGCGCAACCAGCCTGCCGCGGCTTTGCTCTCCAAGTGGCCGCCGCGGCGGCGCTGATCGATATGGATGCGCTGCAGCAACTCGTCCGCGTCTGACCGCGCGAGCCCGTCGATATCGCCTCTCGGATTCGCGCCTCAACCCAGACTGGGCGCAAGCGGTTCCAAGCGGAACCGCTCGCATGCCATCCCCAGCCTCAGAGCCGGTACTCAGCCAGCAGCCACAAGCGCGGCCTGTGGTCCGGCGCGCTGGCGGCGGCGGCGCCATCGCGCCAGGCGACGCTGGCCTTGGCGCTGAAGCCCCCCGTGCTCGCGCCCAGGCTTAAGCCGTAGCCGCGCAGGGTCTGGCCATTGGCGCCGGCGGCATAGGCCGAGTGGCTGAACTGCACATGCCCTTGATCCGCGAAGATCGCTGCCTGCAGGCCGGGCAGGATGGCATGGCGCAGCTCGATATTGCCCAGCCAGCCCTCGTCTCCCGTCCCCTCCCCTTGCGGATAGGCGCGCACGCCGTAAGCGCCGCCCAGCACGAACTTCTCCGACGAGTCCAGATTCTTATTGGCCATCTGACTGGTCAACGAAATCGCCAGCTCGTTGTTGAGCGGCAAACGCTGGGTGCGACTCAGGCTGAAGTTGTATTTCTGGTAAGCGCCCTCCGTCCGCGGCCCCATCCCATCCACAAGCCGAGCGATGTCGCTATCGATGTGCAATTCGCCGGCGAGGATAGAAACGCGCCAAGAACCATAGCCTCCGCCCAAGAAGCCATCCACCCAATCCCCATAGGCTTCTATGGTGGAGACATCGGCCGACTTCTTGCTATCGGTCAATGTCGCGCCGATATCGTCCCGCAAATTGCGATGCTCGACATTGCCGGCAAGCCAGACATTGCGCGCCAGGCTGCGCAGCAAAGGGTAGCTCCCATAGAGCGTCGCGGTGCGGGCGCTGCCCGTCGCCTCCAGGCTGGCGAACTCCTGCCCCAGATCGTAGTGGCTGATGGAGAACGCCCCTCCGAGCCGCAGACCATCGCGACCGAGCGGCGCGTCGTAAGCCATGCGGCCATAAGCCAGCTTCTCGCTGGTATAGGTGGCCCGCAACTCCAGCCGGTCCCCCAGCCCCAGCGGACTATTGAAAGCCGCCCGGCCGTTCATGCGCTCCTGGCCGCTATAACGATTGCCGTAATTGTCGGCGCTGAACTCGCCCTCCACCGCCTTGCCCGGCTCGACTTGCACGGCCAGGTCCGAGCTGCCGACGCGATCGCCGGGACGCAGGCTGCCGTTCACCGGGCCGGCGCCGGGCAGGTCTGCCAGCAGCAGCAAAGCGCGATCGGTCTGCGCGCTGCGGACGATGCCCTCCGCCGGTAACTGCGCGTTCAAGGTGGCCTCCAGCAGCGCGGTCGGCAGCTTGGAACCATTCCTCACCAGGCTCTTGCCGAATTGCCCCTCCAGCACCTGGATGGTGACGATGCCGTCCTGCAATTCCTGGGCCGGCAGGTAGGCGCGCGCCAGCAGGTAGCCGCGCTCGCGGTAGAGGGCGGTGATGCGATGGGCGCCGCCGCGCAGATCGTTCAAGCCCATTTGTGGACCGATGAGCGTATCGACCAGAGCTTGCAGCTCGGCGGCCGGAATATGCACGGCCCCCTCGATGCGTACCCGGCGTACCGGGAAACGCAGGCCGTTGTCGGCAGCCTCGCCCGCCTCCGCCGGCGCCCTGAGGCTGGCGCTTGATTTGGACTCTGGCGTGGCGGAACGTTGCAGTTCGCGCAGGGTTTGACCCGCGTCGGGAACCGCGGACGGGGCGGGAAGTGTTTGGGCCCAGGCCGCCGGAATGGCGGCGAGGGCAAAACCGGCAGCCATCAGGTGCCGGCTCGCGCATTGGTTTACGGAAATCATGAAGCAGTCGTATCAGAATATAAAAGGGATCAATCGTCGTTTTTCACGCCGGCCGGCAGGCGCAGGCCGCCTTCATCAATGCTGAAGGCATGAAGAATTCCGTTGCGCTCTACCGGGAGAGAGGAAGCCAGGCTGGCCGTCCGGTGTGGCTTGCCCCCCCGGCCAGCGCTCGTCGCCTCGGCACCAGGCTCGCCCGATTCGGCTCTGGAGCCGGCTCCCATCCAGCTAGCCGGTTCGACGAAGCCCAGCACCACGCTGGAGCCGCTAGGCAGCCCCGGATTACTGGTGACCGCCGCGTTCACCGCCGCGGGGTTGCCGGATGGCTTGATCTCGCCGATGGCGGCGGCAAGCGGGCCAATAGCCAGCGCGTAGTTATCCAAGCGGGTGCCAGACTCCGCGCTAAAGTCACTGGCGCTCAGGCTGGCGCGCACGGTTTTGCCCGTGCCCGGCGTCAAGGTGTCGTAACTGCCGTTAGCGCGCGTCACGCTGACGCGCTCGCCGTCGATCAGACCTGTCAGCTGGTAATTGGCGCCACTCAGCGCGGCATCGGCATTGCCATCCTGCAGCTTGCTGACCAGGCCTACCAAGGCCACACCCAGTGGCTTGGGCGTGATATCGGCCTGGGTAATGACGGAGGTGCTGGCCAGCGCATAGTTGCCGGCATCCGCGCCGCGGCCGGCGATGCCGCTCACCGTCACGGTCTTGCCTGTGCCGGCGTTCTTGTCGGCGAAGGCGGCGGCACCGCTGAAGCTCACGTCATCACCGCTGACGATGCCGGCGCTGGCCAGCTTGGCGCTGGCGGCCGTGCTGCCGTCATACACCTTGTTGATGCCACTGGCGCTGATCGTGATCTGTTTGGCGCTGATGTCGGCTTGCGCACTGGCGGTGTTGCTGGCCAGCGCGTAGTTGCCGGCGTCGCTGCCGCTGCTGCGGATGCCGGTCACGCTGACGGTCTTGCCGCTGCCGGCGCTCTTGTCGGCGAAGGCGGCGGCACCGCTGAGGCTCACGTCGTCACCGCTGACGATGCCGGCGCTGGCCAGCTTGGCGCTGGCGGCCGTGCTGCCGTCATACACCTTGTTCATTCCGCTAGCGCTGACCGTGATCTGTTTGGCGCTGATGTCGGCTTGCGCACTGGCGGTGTTGCTGGCCAGCGCGTAGTTGCCGGCGTCCGCGCCATTGCTGGCGATGCCGCTTACCGTCACCATCTTGCCGCTGCCGGCGTTCTTGTCGGCGAAGACGGCGGCACCGCTGAGGCTCACGTCGTCACCGCTGACGATGCCGGCGCTGACCAGCTTGGCGCTGGCGGCCGTGCTGCCGTCATACACCTTGTTCACGCCGCT
>NZ_PQWB01000163.1:19010-19463 GCF_002924365.1 Chromobacterium alticapitis
GTCACCGCTGACGATGCCGGCGCTGACCAGCTTGGCGCTGGCGGCCGTGCTGCCGTCATACACCTTGTTGATGCCGCTGGCGCTGACCGTAATTTGCTTGGCGGCGATGTCGGCCTGGGTGGTGGCGCTGCTGCTGGCCAGTTGGTAGTTGCCGGCGTCGCTGCCGCTGCTGCGGATGCCGGTCACGCTGACGGTCTTGCCGCTGCCGGCGTTCTTGTCGGCGAAGGCGGCGGTACCGCTGAGGCTCACGTCGTCACCGCTGACGATGCCGGCGCTGACCAGCTTGGCGCTGGCGGCCGTGCTGCCGTCATACACCTTGTTCACGCCGCTGGCGCTGACCGTAATTTGCTTGGCGGTGATGTCGGCCTGGGTGGTGGCGCTGCTGCTGGCCAGTTGGTAGTTGCCGGCGTCGCTGCCGCTGCTGCGGATGCCGGTCACGCTGACGGTCTTGCC
>NZ_PQWB01000163.1:19473-19595 GCF_002924365.1 Chromobacterium alticapitis
GCCAGCTTGGCGCTGGCGATAGTGCCGCCGTCATACACCTTGTTCACGCCGCTGGCGCTGACCGTAATTTGCTTGGCGGCGATATTGGCTTGCGTGCTGGCAGTGCTATTGAGCAGCGTGTA
>NZ_PQWB01000163.1:19605-32211 GCF_002924365.1 Chromobacterium alticapitis
GGTGATATTGGCTTGCGTGCCGGCAGTGCTATTGAGCAGCGTGTAGTTGCCCGCGTCGGCGCCGTTGCCGGCGATGCCGCTCACATTCACAGTCTTGCCTGTGCCAGCGTTCTTGTCGGCGAAGGCGGCGGTACCGCTGAGGCTCACGTCATCACCGCTGACGATGCCGGCGCTGGCCAGTTTGGCGCTGGCGGCCGTGCTGCCGTCATACACCTTGTTCACGCCGCTGGCGCTGACCGTAATTTGCTTGGCTGCGATATTGGCTTGCGTGCTGGCAGTGCTATTGAGCAGCGTGTAGTTGCCCGCGTCGGCGCCGTTGCCGGCGATGCCGCTCACATTCACAGTCTTGCCTGTGCCAGCGTTCTTGTCGGCAAAGGCCGCGTTGCCGCTGAAACCAACCGCGTCGCCGCTGATCACACCGTCGCTGCTCAGTATGGCGTTGGCGGCGGTGCTGCCGTCGTACATCTTGTTCGCCGCGCTGGCGCTGACCGTGATCTGCTTGGCGCTGATATTGGCCTGGGTAGTGGCGGTGGTGCTGGCCAGCGTGTAGTTGCCGGCGTCCGCCCCGCTGCTGGCGATGCCGCTTACCACCACGCTCTTGCCATTGCCCACGTTCTTGTCGGCGAAGGCAGCGTTGCCGCTGAAACTGACCGCATCACCTCTCACCACCCCGGTGCTGCTGAAGGCAGCCTGAGCAGTCGTACCGCCGTCATAAACCTTGTTGACGCCGTTGGCGCTGACACTAATCTGCTTGGCGCGGATAGCAGCCTGGGTACTGGCGCGGGTATTGGCCAGAGTGTAGTTGGCCGCGTCGGCGCCGCTGCTGGCGATGCCGCTTACCACCACGCTCTTGCCATTGCCCACGTTCTTGTCGGCAAAGGCGGCATTGCCGTTGAAGCTGACCGCATCGCCGCTCACCAGCCCGGCGCTGCTTAAGGCGGCGCTGACGCTCGTGCCGCCGTCGTAAACCTTATCCACTGCGCTGGCACTAACGCTAATCTGCTTGGCACTGATACTGGCCTGGCCGCTAGCCGTGGTGTTGGCCAACTGGTAGTTGCTGGCCAGGCCAGTACCATCGGCCAAGGTAAGCCCGCTCACGCTGACCGCTTTGTTTACGCCGACATTCTTGTCGCTGAATTGCGCGCCGCTGCTCGCCAATGTCAGCGTGTCGCTGCCGAACAAGCCGCTGAGCGTGCCGCCGGTAACGGTTGCGGCAATGCCGCCATCGTAAACCTTATTGGCAACGGCAACGTTGCTCACATTGACTATGGCTTTGCCTATCGTGCCCACCGCCGCCGCCGCCGTAGTCGTCGACAAACCATAACCATAGACGGTGGCATAGCCATTGTTGGCGCCGACAACGGCGACGCCATTCGCAGTAACGGTCTTGCTGCTGCCGGCATTGGCACTATCGTAGCTTGCCGAAGCCGCGCCCAGCGATACGCTATCGCCATCGATGGCGCCGACCGCGCTGAGATTGCCTCCGGTCACGCTGGCCCTGGCGGTGCCATCGTAGATCTTGCCGATATTGCCGACCAGCGAAGCAGTCACTTGGGGCGCAAGGCTATAGAACAAGCCGTTTCCGCGTCCCGACACCGCGCTGCTGCCGAAATTGGCATTGTACTGTTTGAAGTCATACGCCAAGCCGCCGCGGCTATCGACGCCAGGATCGGTAGACCAGACTTGCCAGTTGCCATTGGGGGTGCTCAGCGCCGAGCTGCCGGCACGATTGATGAAGCTCTTGCCCGCCAGCACCAGCGCGGTTCCGCTGGCGCTGGAACTGATGCCGGCGTTCAACGTAATGCTGTTGCCGGCGAGCAGCGTCAGGCTTCCCGCTACCGAGACGGCGTCATTGACGGTGATGTTGTTGCTGGCGCTCAAAGTCGTGCTGGCGCCGGCAGGGGCGAGCGCGGCCACTTGGTCCGGCGTATAACTGCCGGCCTGCGCCGCCTGTGGCTGAACCTGGTGACTCCCGTTCAATAGCAACACCTGCCCAGCGGCGGCCAAGCCATTGTTGGATTTATAGGGACTGCTCACAACATAGTTGCCATTGGCAAGCGCAATCACCGCGCCAGAACTCATTTGGTCATTCGCCTGAGCGCCCACCAATGAGTTGCCGGCGCTTACCGCGCCGGCCACGCCGAGGGTGCCATCTCCCCAGGTCACCGCGCCGGCCCTGGCCTTGCCGCCATTCGCCCAATTGGCGCTGCCCACCACGTAGTTGCCGTTGCTCAGCGCGGTGATGCTTGAACCCACCTGGTCCTTCGCCTGCGAGCCCACCAGCGAATTGGCCGCGCTGACTACGCCGACCGTGTTGGTACTGCCACTCCCCCAGGTCACTGCGCCAGCCTGGCTATTGCTGCCATTCGACCAATAGGGGCTGTCCACCACGTAGTTGCCGTTGCTCAGGACAGTAATGCCCCATTGCCCGACTTGATCACCGGTCTGCGAACCTACCAGCGAATTGCTGGAGCTGACCACGCCAGCCACGGCATGGCTGCCATCCATCCAGGTAACGGCGCCGACGGATACAGCATCGTTGATATCGCTGTTCCAACCATTGCTAATAACTACGTAGTTGCCGTTGCCAAGCGCTGTAACGCTGCCGGAGCCAATTTGGTCGCCAGCCAGCAATCCAACCAGCGAGTTGGCAGTGCTAACCGCGCCTGTTGTGCCCGCGGCTCCGTTTCCCCAGGTCGTTGCGCCGGCTTTGGCCAGGCTGCCATTTGCCCAATAGGGGCTAACCACCACATAGTTGCCATTGCTCAACGCGGTGACGCCCCACTCGCCCACTTGATCGTTGGGTTTGCTGCCTACCAGCGAATTACTGGCGCTCACCGCTGCGGCCGTGGCGCGGGTACCGTCCGCCCAGGTGGCGGCCCCGGCATTGGCCACGCCGCCATTGGCCCAATTAGGGCTCGCAACCACGTAGTTGCCGTTGGTCAATGCGGTCACACCGTTATTCACGGAATTATTCGGGTACACCTCCACTCCGACATAATCATTGGCGTGCGAGCCCACCAAGGAGTTGCCGGCACTCACCGCTGCGACCATGCTGCGAGAGCCATCCCCCCAGGTAACCGCGCCTGCATTGGCGTTAGCGCCGTTCGTCCAATAAGGGCTGCTCACCACATAATTGCCGTTGCTCAACGCGGTGACGCCGCCTGCGCCAACTTGGTCGTTGGCATGCAAGCCTACCAGCGAGTTGAATGGACTCACCGTGCCGATCAGACCCGAGCTGCCATTGCCCCAGGTTGTCGCGCCGGCGTTGACGTTGCTGCCATTCGACCAGTCGGCGCTCGCCACCACATAATTGCCATTGGTCAAGGCCGTAACCGTAGTGCCCACCTGATCGTTAGCCTGCGAACCTACCAGCGAGTTGGTGACGCTAACCAAGCCCTGCACGCCGGAGAGACCGTTACCCCAGGTGACGGCGCCGACACTGGCGTTGCTTCCGTTCGACCAGGAAGGGCTGGCCACCACGTAGTTGCCGTTACTCAGCGCGGTAATGCCTTGCAAACCGACCTGATCCATGGCGTGCGAGCCCACCAGCGAATTGTAGGCGCTGACCTGGCCCGTCACTCCGCTTGCGCCATTGCCCCAAGTGACCGCGCCGGCCTTGGCATTGCCGCCATTCGCCCAGTTGGCGCTGTCCACCACGTAATTGCCCTTGCTCAGCGCGATCACGCCCGTCAACCCCACTTGGTCGTTGGCCTGCACGCCTACCAGCGAGTTGGCGGCGCTGACCGAACCGGTAACGCCACTGCCAGCGCTGCCCCAGGTCACAGCCCCCGCTTTGGCGTTGCTGCCAAACGTCCAATTGGGGCTAAGCACGACGTAGTTGCCATTGCTCAGCGTCGTGACACCGCCGGAACCTACCTGGTCGTTGGCGTGCGTGCCAAATAGCGTCGAGATCAGCGCGCCGGTCGTGCCATTGTAAAGATAAGCCGCGCCAGCCTGCGCCCCTCCGAAACTATCGCTTGATGACGCCACGACAATATTGCCATTGTTCAAAACGGCGCCGCCGCTGCCATGGTTGTTATTGCTTGCCGGACTGGGGTCTGCCAATTCGATATAGTCGGTGGCGCTCGCAGCGCTCTTGCTGATGACAATATTGGTCGGGTCCAGCAGCAAATGGCCACCCTGGCCAGGATTGGCTGAACCCTGATACAGCAAATCGCCCTTGCCTGAAACTTCGATAAAGCCATGGGCGCCGGTGCTGGCCTGGCCGGCGTAGCGCGTGGACGCGTCGGACCAAACCACGATCTTGCTGTTTGCTCCGGCCGCCGACAACGTACTGGCCGTGTTGACCTGGGTGGTCTGCGCATTAGCGAATCCAGGGCCACCGTCGGCCAGGCTGGCGCCATGGGCATCGCCGCCCAGCAGCAGGCTGCCGCCTTGGGCGCTGCCGTCGGCGGACAAGCGGGCGCCGGACAGCGTCAGTTTATTGGCGGTCACGCGCAGCTCGCCGCCGATGGTGCCCTTGGCCGACACCGCGCCGGACAGCAGCGCCGAGCCGCCGCCGTCCATACGCACTATTCCGCCTTGCCCGGCGCCGTTGGCGGTCACGATGGCGGCCTCCGTCTGCAGCAAGGCCTGAGTCGCTTGAATAGTAATGCGGCCTTGCTCACCGTCTGCATGGATCTGGCCCGCTTGCAGCACGCTGCCGCCAGCAAGATCGATGGCGCCAGCGCGGTCGCCGCTGCCGGCCGAAGCGCTGAGGCTGCCCGTATTGCTGACCAAGTCGCCTTGCAGCGCGATACGGCCGTTCTGGCCGACTACACAGTTGGCTTCGATAATGCCGTCGTTGTTCACCGCCGCGCGGGTGAGTTGGTCCAGCGCCTGGGCCGTCAGATAGACCCGGCCGCCATCGGCCCGGATCAGTCCCTGATTGGCGGCCAAGGCGTCCAGCGTGCCCTGGGTGACGGTAAAGCCCGCCAGGCGGCTGCCATCCAGCTTGACCGTGACTTCGTTAGCCGCAGCCAGGCGCACATCGCCTTGAGGCGCCTGGATGCTGCCGCTATTGCTCACCTGCGCGCCAATCAACAGCGCGTAACCGCCATTTGCGGCGATCAAGCTGCCCTGGTTGTCCACCGTGCCATGGCTTTGACCTGCAAAACGGTAATTGCCGGCGGCAAAATCGGCCGTGCTCAAGTCCCGGGTCGAAGCGAGAATGCCGGCCGCGCTGACCTGGGCGCCCGGAGCGAACAACACGCCATTAGGATTGACGATGAACACTTGGCCATTGGCGTTCAATTGGCCAAAAATCTGGCTCGGGTCGTTGCCGATGACCCGGTTCAACATCACCGCGCGGCTGGACGGCTGCAAGAAGTTGACTTTGGCATCCTGGCCAATGCTGAAGGACTGCCAGTCGATGGCGGCCTTGTCGCTGCTTTGCCGGATGGTGGCGATATTACCGGACTGGTTGATGCTGGCTTGTCCCAGAGTCACCTGGCCGCCGCCAGGCAGAGTATTGGGCGCCGCGTGGGCCGCGCTGGTCGCCGCCAGCAGGGCAGCGATCGCGGAAATGGCGACCATCCCGCTTCGCTTGCCGCGCGCCTTGCTGTTTTCGGGGGCGGGAACCCAACTTTGAGAGGCTTCGTTCCAGACCAAGGAGTAGGCGCGATTGTGGCTAGCGTGACGGTGCATGATAAAGGTAAGTGAAGTCGAATTAGCCCAAAATACCCTAACTAGTAAAAATGCATTTTTGAAAACGGGAACGGAATCTTTGATAAGCGGAAACGCAAACGCGGATTGCAGCGATATCCTGCCGGACGGCATAGGGAAGGCTGCCCCCTGCACCGCGCACCATCGTTCCGAACGGTCTAATCAGCCCCCGCTCCGCTTGAGTCAGCGTGCGTGATCCAGCAGCGCTTGGTATCGCTCCGGCCGGTGATCAGTCAATACATGATTGCGCTGGCGAATGTGCTTGTCTTGGCTCATGGCGGCGTATCCTTGCGATGAGGCCTGTCGCCAAGCATGGCGGCGGGATCAGAGATGGGGTGCCGGACCCGTTCCGGCAACGACGGCATGCGCGAGGCCGGCAGCTGCTTTGGGAATGGCCGCGCCGATATCTGCTTGGGTCTGAAAACGCTGCATCAGCCTTTGCATTTCGTCCGCGCAGCCATTGCCTTTTTCAGAGATGGCCGCCAGCTCCTCGACCAAACAGGCATTCTGCTGCGTGGCGGCGCTCAGCAATTGGATCGTGGCGTTGATCTGCCCGACCGCGCAGGCCTGCTCCTTGGCGGCGCTAGCGATCTCCTGGATCAAATCAGAGGTGCGCCGGCTGGAGCCCACGCTAGCTTCCAGCTGCAGACCAGCCCGAGCCGCCATTTCCACGCCCTGGTTGGCCACGCTGGAAATTTCCCGAGCCGCCAGCTGGCTGCGCTCGGCCAGTTTCCTGACCTCCTGCGCCACCACGGAGAAACCCTTGCCCTGCTCGCCGGCGCGGGCGGCCTCGATCGCGGCGTTGAGCGCCAGTAGATTGGTCTGGTAGGCAATATCGTCGATGGCCATGATGCATTCGGCGATGCGCTTCATGCTTCCCGCGGTTTGCTGGACGATCTCCCCTCCCTGCTGCGCGTCGACGGCGGCCCGAGCCGCCATGTCTTCCGTCAAGGTCGCGTTGTGGCTGGTCTGGCTGATGGACGAGGAGATTTCCTCCAAAGAGGCCGCCGCCTCCGATAGGCTAGCCGCCTGCTCGCCGGTATTGCGCGAAAGGGTCTGGGATGTGCTGCTGATCTCCACCGCCAAGGAGGACAGACGGCCGGCGCTGCTTTGGCTGCTGGCGATGGAGGCGCTCAGCCCGGCTATGGTCTGGACGATGGCGCCGGCCATGCTGTCCGCCGGATACCCCCCCTCGCGCGCCCTCACCGTCAGATCTCCCCCCGCCACCGCCCGCATCATGCCTGAGACATGCAACGGCTCGTCCCCCAGCATTCGATACAACTTGCGGTAAATGGCGCAGAACATCAGCGCGCTCAAGGTGCAACTGGCGAGCAGCAAGCCAATCAGCACGGCCAGCCACAAGCCAGCCTGTGCCTGAGCCTGCAGCACCGCGCGGTTGGTGCGCTGCTCCATCGACTGGTAAAACTCATCCACCGGACGCATGATGGCCACCTTGTCCAGATGGTATTGGCGGTCGTGCAGAATGCGTCTCGCCAGCGCGGCATCGGGCTCCCCCTGCCGCGTGAAGCCGCCGCGGCCATCGGCGAAGCGGCCCTTCATCGCGTTCATCGCCACCGTTTCGGTATTCACCAGCCTGTCCGAATTGGCCTGCGCCTCCTTGAGCTTGGCGAACTCCTGCGGCGTGAAGCCGGCCTGTCCCATCAGCATCTGCAGCGGCACCGTATCGCCATCCGGCTGCGGCTTGCGGCCATCCACAGCCATGAAATCCCAGTAAATGCGGTTGTAGTGTTCGGGACGCGGCAACTGGCCATTGCGGATGGCCAGCACCGCCCAGTATTGCTGTTCATACATGGGATTGCCGGTTTCGGCATACGTGCGGACCAGCCGGGTCAAATCATCCGAGCTTTGTCTCAGCTCATTGGCTAGCAGATAGCTCTGATAGCGCTGAGCTTCCGCATTCGCCTGCGTGCCCAGCGCCTGCTGCAAACGCAATGTGCACAGCAGAACCAGTGACAGCAGCATAATCATTAGCGCCGCACTCGCCGTCAGCAAGGATTTCATGCTCAGTTTCATACCAACCCCACCTCTTGCTCAACCGTGGGAAGCCGCCCCTCAAGCAGCGGATTTGGTACTGTTATAGGTATTAATGCGGACAATATCAGTAGGCCATCTCCGCTCGGGCCCGGGCCGTGGAATTGCGCCATGATGCGCCTCTGGGCATTGGTGCAGATCTCATTGGCGATTTAGCCAGTCGATTGGCCACGGAGGCGGTTTGCGCGTCGTTCGACTTCTGTTTGACCAGCTAGGTGCTGGCGTCAGCAAAACGCAATGGTGTCGGATCGGGATGATGGCCGTGAACGGCGTGGCAGGCCTGGTCTTGCGGCAGTTTGCAACCGGCCACTGCCAAGCGCCAGATAGAAGACGTGGAACGGGTAGGCCGGGTATATCTGGATTTCTGTGCAAACCGGCCATTGCGGTTCATGGCAGACAGAAACGGCGGGAATTCACCCGCCGTATACGATAGTGCCTCAACTAGCCTTGCCTGCCGGAATCTGCTGGGTGATGCAGTGAATATTGCCGCCACCCAGTAGTACTTCGCGTGCCGGGACGCCGACAATTCGGTACTCCGGGAAGATCTCCTGCAAGCGGCTGGCTGCCGCGGCATCGGTACGCTCATCCAGCAGCGGGAAAATAATCTGTCCGTTGCTGATCAGGAAATTGACATAAGAAGCAGCCATGCGCTCGCCAACCTCGCGTGGCACCGCCTGCCCACTAGCCACCACGCCAGCCGTTTCATCCTGCTCATAGAACAAGGGGCCCGGGGCCAGCATCTTATGGATCTTGAGCTGGCGGCCCTTGGCATCGCGCGCTTGGGACAGCACTTCGTAGGCGGCCTGCGAACGCGGATACTGCGGATCCTGTTCATCATCGACCCAGTGCAGCACAACCTCGCCAGGACGGGCAAAGCAGCACATATTGTCGATGTGGCCGTCGGTTTCATCCATGAACACGCCTTCCGGCAGCCAGATGAAGTGCGTCACATTCAGATACTGGGAAAGCAAGGCCTCGATCTGGGCTTTGGACAAATCCGGATTGCGATTGGGATTGAGCAGACATTCTGCGGTGGTGAGCAGCGTGCCTTCACCATCGACATGAATCGAGCCGCCCTCCAGCACCAGCGGGGCTTCGTAGCGATCAAAGCCATGCTGGGCCAACACCTGGCTCGCCACTTCACTATCTTGATCCCAGGGATGGTACAGCCCGCCCTTGAAGCCGCCCCAGGCATTGAATTTCCAGTCCACGCCACGCAGATGGCCCGCCTGATCGATCACCATGGTCGGTCCGCTGTCGCGCATCCAGCAGTCATCGCTATTCATTTCCACCAGCGTGACTTCGGACGGCATGACTGCGCGCGCCTGCGACATGAACGGTTCGGGCACGGCCATGAACACAGGCGTGGTTGCCGAAATGGCTTTGGCGATGGCCGCAAAGGTCTGTTGCGCCTCGCGTCCGGCATGGCGCCAGTTATCCGGGCGCTGCGGCCAGATCATCCATACCGCCTGATGCTCTGCCCACTCGGCCGGCATGTGAAAACCGTCGGCGGCAGGTAGACTATTGTGCGTTTTAATGTTCATTTTGATCACCATCGGCTTGATAAATGCCATCAGAAGTATTCAATAGATCGTGCATTTGCGGATGACAGACTCGGCGCGTCTCCCGATCTGCGCGATGCGGAGGCTCGACCAATGCACATTCGCCGGACGGATCAGTCTGCAGGAACTGCAGATTTCCTCTGCCATGAACGACGAAGTGATTGACAGACGCAGTCTAGGGAGAGCCAAACTATTCAGCAAATGAACAATACGAATACTTTCATAAATACGGTGAATAGTGTGAAACTGCATCAACTGGATCTGAACCTGCTGCTGGCGCTGGATGCCCTGATCAGCCTGCGCAGCGTCACGCGGGCGGCAGAGAAACTGTTTGTCAGCCAGCCTGCGATGAGCCACTCGCTCAATCGCTTGCGGACATTCTTCGACGACCCGCTGCTGGTGCGCTCGCCGCATGGCATGCTGCCAACACAAAAAGCGCTCTATCTGCAACAGGGCGTCCATCAGGCGCTCAGCCTGCTGCAAAGCCATTTCAGCCAGCCGGAAGCCTTTGACCCAGCAACATCGGCGCGCCGCTTCACCCTGTGCACCACGGATTATGTAGAGTGCGTGCTGATTCCGCCGCTAGTGAAAAAACTGGCGGAGGAAGCGCCTAACGTTCATATCGACATCACCATCCTGCGGGAAGACATTCCGGAACTGGCGCTGGCCGACGGTGAAATCGACTTCCTGCTGGGGTTTGACGAATACATGTCCATTCCCAGCTATCTGTGCCGGGAAACCTGGCTGAACGAACCGCTGATCGGCATCTTACGCCATGACCACCCTATCCAGAACGATAGACTGACACTATCGGATCTGATTGCCTTGCCGCATGTCTTCCACGCACCGCTGGGCAATCTGGGGTCGCCAATGGATGATTTTCTTGCCGAGCGCGGCTTGCAGCGCCAGATTTCGGTGCACAGCCAAAGCTATATGGCCGCAGCCGCCATCGTCAGCAACACCGATCATTTATTTATCCTGCCTAAAAAAGTCGCGGCGATGATGGCAGGCTACTGGCCGTTGAAGATGGTGGCGTTGCCGGAAGAGTTGCCAGGCTATCACCTTAACTGCATTTGGCACCCGGTGCAGGATCGTCATCCTGCGCTGCACTGGCTGCGCGATTTGATGCGCAAGCTCATCGAATCCGATGATGCTGCGCTGCCCCGGTATTCGTCGCATGAATAAGCGCATTAAAATGAATCATTTTCCCGCATAACGCTATCTCTTGTAGATTAGCCGCCATATTACAGAACAGCCCATGCGTACGCCGGCTGCCGTGCGACGCCTGAGCGCGCTGACCCGCCTGCGCATGCAGGAAACGGTCATCGCGATGGGAGTGAAATCCGTCTTTTTAGTGGAGGTAGTAGCATGATCGAGGTGACCGAGCTATCCATTGCCGAGCTGCGCGCGGCGCTCGAATCCGGGCGTACGACAGCGGTTGAACTGGTCAAGGCCTATCTGGCTCGGATTGAGGCCTACGATGGCCCCGCGACGGCGACCAGGCTCAATGCGGTGGTGGTGCGCAATCCGGATGCGATCCAGGAAGCCGAGGCCTCCGATGCCCGTCGCGCCCGCGGCGAAACGCTGAGCCCGCTGGACGGCATCCCCTATACCGCCAAGGACAGCTATCTGGTGAAGGGGCTAACCGCCGCCTCTGGCAGCCCGGCGTTCAAGGATCTGGTAGCCCAACACGATGCCTTCACCATCGCGCGCCTGCGCGCAGCCGGCGCCATCTGCCTGGGCAAGACCAATATGCCGCCCATGGCCAATGGCGGCATGCAGCGCGGCTGCTACGGCCGCGCCGAAAGCCCCTACAACGCCAACTACCTGACGGCGCCGTTCGCCTCCGGCTCTTCCAATGGCGCCGGCACCGCTACGGCCGCCAGCTTCGCCGCCTTCGGCATGGCTGAGGAGACCTGGTCGAGTGGCCGCGGCCCGGCCTCGAACAATGGCCTGTGCGCCTATACGCCGTCTCGCGGGGTCATCTCGGTGCGCGGCAACTGGCCATTGACGCCGACCATGGACGTTGTCGTGCCCTACGCCCGCACCATGGCAGACTTGCTCGAAGTGCTCGACGTCATCGTCGCGGACGACCCGATTCGCCGTGGCGACCTATGGCGCCTGCAACCCTGGGTGGAGATTCCCCAAGCCTCGGAAGTCCGGCCAGATTCCTATCCCGCCCTGCTGGCTCAGCCCGACATACTCAAAGGCAAGCGCTTTGGCATACCGCGCATGTACATCAACAAGGACGAACTGGCTGGCACCAGCGAGGCGCCGGGCATCGGCGGCCCGACCGGACAGCACATCCATACCCGCGCGTCGGTGATCGACCTTTGGGAAGCCGCGCGCCAGGCGCTGGAAGCCGCCGGAGCAGAAGTCATCGAAGTGGACTTTCCGCTGGTTTCCAACTGTGAAGGCGATCGTCCCGGCGCGCCCACCGTATTCAACCGCGGCATCGTCTCGCCTGAGTTCCTCAATGACGAGCTGTGGGAGCTGTCAGGTTGGGCCTTCGATGAGTTCCTGCGCGCCAACGGCGACCCCAAGCTCAACCAACTGGCTGACGTGGATGGCCCGAAGATCTTCCCGCACGATCCGGGCACCTTGCCCAACCGCGAAGGCGATCTGGCCGCCGGCATGGACGAGTACGTCAACATGGCCAAGCGGGGCCTCAAGTCCTATGACCGGATTGAAAGCGTGCCGGATGGTCTGCGCGGTCTGGAAAAGACCCGCAAGCTGGATCTGGAAGACTGGATGGACGAGCTAAAGCTGGACGCTGTGCTGTTCCCCACCGTGGCCGACGTCGGCCCGGCGGATGCAGACGTCAATCCGCGCTCCGCCGACATCGCCTGGAGCAACGGCATCTGGGTAGCCAATGGCAACCTCGCCATCCGCCATCTTGGCGTCCCGACGGTTACGGTACCGATGGGTGTGATGGCTGATATCGGCATGCCGGTGGGACTGACTTTCGCGGGGCGCGCCTATGACGACAACGCACTGCTGCGCTTCGCCGGCGCATTTGAAGCCACCGGCAACAAGCGCATGATCCCACCGCGCACACCGCCGCTAGGTCAATGAGCGCCAGCTAGGACCGACCAGGACGGGTGTTCAGCCAGTAGCAGTGGGGGGAGCCGACAACCAAACCACGGCGCTGAGGTTGACCCGGTCCTGCGGGCATGGTGCAGCCGGATCAGGGTGGGGTAGCCGCCCCGCCCGAATCAGGTCTGGACAAGCGATATCAGTGTGCCGCAGCAAGCGGCGTAGGAGATGAGGGTAGGCCCCTCGCAATCGGCTTGCAGGAGCAGGTTGCAAACCACCGTAAGCGGCT
>NZ_PQWB01000164.1:0-30223 GCF_002924365.1 Chromobacterium alticapitis
CTGCATAGCCGCGAGGAATCGCTGAAGCTGCAAACCAAGCGCTTCCACGGCGGCCTGATCTCCGAGCTGGAGCAGCGCCAGGCCGAAGCCGAGGCCGCCTCGGCCCGCGCCGCCGTCCCGCAGATCGCCCGCTCGCTGGAGCAGACCGAAACCGCGCTGGGCGTGCTGCTGGGCCATAGCCCCAAGCAGCTGGCGGAAAGAAAGCTCAAGCGCGGCAAGGACATCAACAGCCTGGCCACCCCGCCCGACGTGCCGGCCGACCTGCCGTCCAGCCTGCTGGAGCGCCGGCCGGACGTGGCCTCCAGCGAGCAGCAGCTGATCGCCGCCAACGCCCGCATCGGCGTGGCCCGCGCGGCTTACTTCCCCAGCATCAGCCTGACCGGCGCGCTGGGCTCGCAAAGCCTGTCGCTGGACAGCCTGTTCACCAGCGCCACCCGCACCTGGAGCTTCGCCGGCAACCTGGCCGCGCCGGTGTTCAACTTCGGCGCCACCGGCTACAACGTGGACGCCGCCAGCGCCGGCCAGAAGCAGGCGCTGGCGCAGTACCAGAAGACGGTGCAGACCGCGTTCAAGGACGCGCTCGATTCGCTGGCCGCCAACAACAGCGCGCGCGAAGTGCTGCAGGCGCAAACCACGCAGCTGGCGGCGCTGAACCGCACGCTGAAGCTGGCCGGCCTGCGCTACGACAACGGCTACGCCAGCTATCTGGACGTGCTGGACGCGCAGCGCAACAGCTTCCAGTCCGAGCTGAACCTGGTGAGCGCCAAGCTGGATCGGCTCAACACCACCATCGGCGTCTACAAGGCGCTGGGCGGTGGATGGGAGGCAGGGAAGCCCTAAACGTTCTCCTTGCCGCCACTCATGCAAAAGCCCATCCGAAAACGGATGGGCTTTTGCTCTGAAGGACTACGCTTATGCAGCTATCGCCGCCAACTCCGCCATGGTCTGGGCCTTGGACACGTCGGACAGCTTAGCGCGCCATTGACTGATATCAGACTCCACCCGCAGCAAACGCGCCCCAGCCTCGTCATGCAAGATATCGGCCACGGCCCTGCCCGCCAATATCGCCGCCAACACCTCACGCGTCGCACGATGCTGCTCAGACTCCAATTGACTGATTGCAGTGACAATGGAAGCGGTTTTATTTTGCTTGGCATGATCCAACAATTGCCCATCGCTAAGAGACGGCGCCTCACCAATCAACAATTTCCCATTTTGTACATCTAACGTAGCTCCCGCCTTCCGAGCCAGCGCGGCATTGAATTCTTCTGTGGAAACTTCTATCAAATCACCCGGCATATTTGAATAGAAAATATCATCAGGATAGAAACAACCCGTTTTCTTGCTGAATTTCATCCCTATTCCTCTCAATAGCCAATTGCAAAATAAGGCGCTTGAACGCCAGAGCCTGCCGGAGCATAGCTGCTACGAAGCACAACGCTGGTATTATTCCACCTCTGCACCACGACATTAACAGAAGTATCCGTCCCCGAGTGCACAGATAGTACCGCAAGGCAAAAATTGGGGAATTCTATAGGGAAATTATTGACAATGCCATCCACCCCGCCTTGCGCCGCCGCAGCGCTATTATTCCACTGAATAATCAATCCGCTAGGCAACCTTTGATAACCTGCAGTACCAAACGAAGCATCACTGGCGGCCAACGCCGGCAAAACAGGCTCGCCATTTATCAGATCGAAATTAACATCCAATTGGGCATTTGGGCTGGATGGACCATCGCCACGATAATACTCCCGCCCCTTTCCCTCCCCGCTTCCAGCCTGGCCAATTAAGATATAAGCGCTTCGATAGAAAAAAGAACTGGAACCGAATATTTGATGACTAGCTCCGCAACGATACAAGGCTTGACCAAAGGCCCCGCTGGGATCTCTATTTCCTTGCGGTTCGTCGCTAGTATAGACAATGACCCATGCGCCATCGGGCACAGCATTCAACCAATCCGCCGCAGCCTGCGCTTGTCCATTTCCGCCCGACACATCAAAAACCGCATCCCGGGCGATATTGCCTAGACTATCGAGCTGCGCCATATTATAGCTGCGAGCGCCATAACTCTTCACCACACCGTCTATTTCCAGCCAGCTGCTTCGATTAGGCACAGCATAGCCGGTAGCCCGCACTCTAACCAGCTTCCTACTCGCGATTTTATTAACTAGCAGTGAGAAGTCATTTTTACTGACAGCATCCGATATGCCATACCCGGCCAAAGTACTAGCCTTATCTGCCTTGTCATCTGGACGAAAATTACCCGCATGCCAAATTCTCTTCCAATCGGTCCAGCTTTTACTATCGGTTTGATTACGCCAGCGCAAATCACCAGAGTAGAATGCCTCCAGCTGGAATGGCCCAACTGATCCTCCCGCATTCATCGTAACCAGAGCGCTGGTAAAGCCTGAACGATTCACCGCTCTAAACCCAGAATCGGAGGCGGCATCCAACTGAGTCTGGTCAATAGTCCCTCTCAGCATCATGCCTTGCGCAGATGGCACCGCATCGGTAATGCCATATCCCGCCAGCGTCCCAGCCTTATCCGCTTTGCTGTCAGGGCTGAAGTTTCCACTGTGCCATACACGATATTCTCCGCCACTGGATTCCTTCAGCACCAACGTGTCCGCGCCATAGCCCTTGTGCACCAGCGCCACAGCGCTGATGCCTGGCCTATGCAGGCCTATAGACGGAAAATCGCTGCCGGTCGACCTCAACTCCATCGTACCGCGAGCATAAATCGTCCCGTCATAAGTGTTCGGCGTGGTCTTGCCTATTGAAAAGGTTCCGTCCGTGGTATGCGACAGATTGCTAATGCCGTAGCCAGCCACCGTTGTCGCCTTATCCGCCTTGCCGGCCAGCTTGTTGGTAACGGTCGCGGCGAAGTTCTGGTCGCTGCCCAGCGCATCGGCCAACTCTTTCAGCGTGTTCAGCGCCCCTGGCGCGCCCGCCACCAAGCCATCCACCGCCGTTTTCAGATCGGTTTTGCTCGCGCCATCGGCAATGCCGTAGCCCGCCAAGGTGGTCGGCTTGCCGGACCCGATCTTGCTCCAATCCAACAGGGGCAAGTCATCAGCGACGATGGCGCGCGCGGCGGTGACGCGGCCCTTGGCGTCCACCGTCACCTGGCCGTAGCTGCCGGCAGCCACGCCGCTGTCTTTCAGCGTCATCTGCGCGCTGGCGTCGCCATTGCCGTCGAACATCACATTCCAGCTGCCGTCGCCGCTCATGCCGATATTGCGCGCCGTACTCAGCTTGGCGGCATTGCCGGCCGCCTGTTTGCCGCTGGCGAGCTGATCGATCTGGTCTTTCAGATAGACTGTGCGGTTAGCCAGTTGCTTGCCTTGCAGGTTATCGATGCCGTCCGGGCCGGCCAGCACCGGATCGGTGGTTTCCAGCTGGTAGATGCCGGTTTCCCAGCTGTTCGTTTCCTTCAAAAAAGCCATGTCGTTCCTCGCTTGCTTGAGCGGTGATGGGCTGCCGGCCCGCGGGCGGCAGCGGCGAAAGCATGACCGGGCAATAGCGAGATAACGCCGACAAGAAAAGGCCAGCCAACGCCATCGCCGCGCAAACGCGCGAAGACGGCCGGCCTCATGCGAAGCCGGCCATCCGGTCAGGACGACATGGTGCCCGGGCGCGCGGCGCACGCCTTGCAAGGCGGTTTAAGAAGTAGCTTGAAGACGGCCAAGCCGGCTGTTTGGGCCACGACCCCAAACAACTGATAAAAGGCAAACTCCAGAGATGAACAAACCTCGCCAACTCAGAACTTGTTCATGGCTAAGAGACCGAAAAAGGCATCGCTAGCGCCAGTCCACGGCCTGAACAGCCTGCACGGTGGCGGCCGCCGCCACTTGCGCCATCAGCGACGCGTATTTCTGCTGCTGCATGGTGCGGAATGCTACCCAATCCTGATTCACCCGCATAACCTGCTCGGCAGTGTGGGGCAAGAACGACCAGTCACCCTTCCCATCAGCGCACCACAGCAGCGTGGTCCAGTTGGCCGACTGTCCCTGCGCCGCTGACAACGCAGACAACAAGTTGTTTTGATCCGTCAGCTGACTGCCGTAGACGCATGGCTGCGGCCCCAAGGCCATCGACGGGAAGCTGGCGGTAATGGCCGACTCGCATGCCGCCTGCAGCCGTTGACACTGCGCCCGCTGAGCCTGCCGCAGCTGCGCCGCCGCCGATGGCAGGCGCGGCGCAAACAGCTTGCCGTCAGCGACCGCCCAGCCTGGCTGGCTCAAACATGCCTGCCACTCCGCGTCGGTAATCGGGATGGCATCTACACCATCAACGGGCGGAGATTCAATCGAATCATAAAATGCTGTAATTTCTCCATGCGCATCATATGCAGCAAGTTTCTGTCCCATTTCAGACCTCAAGATATAAAAATCGAAATAATGCAATCAAGCTGATTACGCGGGCGATTAATAGCCAATTGCGATCCAACAGACTGGCGCAGCTACCGCCGCAGCAAACCCGCTTGTAACTCTATATTGTGAATTACTCACAATAAATACGTTGAATGTCTCGCTATTATTCGTATCCAGGTACGAGCTTGCCGTCATGGAAAAAACTCCGTTTGGGAAGGCGATAGGGAATTTTTCGGTCACTGAGGATGCGCCGGCTATCACTCCAGACTTCCCCCACTGCAACAGCAATCCATTCGGCAGATACTGATAACCATTCTGCGCGAGCGAGCTGCCAAACTGTCCAAGCGCCACCGCGTGCGCCGCGGCGGTGGCGTTGGCCACGTTGAAGGTCTTTGAGCTATTCCCATTAATGGAAGCTGCATCGGCGATGCCATAGCCGGCCAGCGTGGTTGCCTTGTCCGCCTTGCCGTCCAGCTTATTGGTAACGGTGGCGACACAGTTTTGGTCGCTACCCTGCGCGCCAACTAGCATGAATTGGCCGCCGACCAGTTCAAAACTCACCTCGAGTTGCGCATCGGGACTATTTCCCTTGTCGCCGCGATAGCGCTCCAAACCCTGCCCCTCGCCGCAGCCGGCCTTGCCAATCAGCAGATAGGCGCTGCGGTACTGGAACTGGTCGCTGGCGAAAACCGCGCTGCTGGCACCGCAGCGATACAAGGCTTCCGGTAAGCCGCCGCTCAAACGATTGCCCTGTGGCTCGTCCCAGGTGTAAACGATCACCACGGCACTGTTCGGCGCCGCATTCAGCCAGTTCGCGGCAGCCTTGCCCTGGTCTACGCCTCCGGACACATCGAAAGTAGCGGAGCGGCTGACCGAGCCGTTAACATCCAACTGCAACATGTTATAGCTGCGCGCCGCGGAACCGACAGTCACGCCATCGATCTCCACGCCAGCCGAGCCGTTCGTCGCCGAATAGCCGCCGGCCCGCACACATATCAGCCGGCGATTGTTGACCTTGGCGGCTACCTTGGCCAAGTCACCGGCGCTAGCCGCGTCAGCGATGCCGTAGCCCGCCAGAGTGGTCGCTTTGTCCGCCTTGGTGGCCAGTTTGTTGGTGACCGTGGCAGCGAAGTTTCCGTCGCTGCCCAGCGCATCGGCCAACTCCTTCAAGGTATTCAGCGCGCCGGGCGCGCCGGCCACCACGCCGTCGATGGCGGACTTCACATAGGCGACATTGGCCGCCTGCTGGCCGCCGGCATTGGCCGCCGGCGTCGGCACCGTCGGCGCGCCGTTCAGTTGCAGGCCATCCTTGGTGGCGCTGGCCACGGCCACTCCGGCCACTTGCAGGGATAGCAGGTTGGCCACGCCGTCGATGTCGCCTATGAATAGTTGATTGCTGGCGTTGATGCCGGCGATGCGGCCTGCCGCGCCGCTGGTCGAGGTGGCTTTCAGGTACTCGACATTGCGCAAGGTGCGCGAAGCGTCCAGGCCGCTGGCTAGATCGGTCTTGCTGGCGGCGTCGGTGATGCCGTAGCCCGCCAGCGTGGTCGATGCGTCTGCATGTCTGCGCCAAGCTTGCCAGTTGCCGCGGTAACGGCAGCGATACCAGCAGCCGGCGTCGTCATAACATTGGTAGCGCTGGTAGACCATATTGTCGTCGGAAAATACAAACAGCAGGCCCGCGTGGGGCGCCGGATAATTGGCGCCGTTAGCTGCATAGGCATTGCCGGGGTTATGGTAGAGGCCATCGTCGGTGATAGTGTTCAGGTCAACTTTATCGCCCAGCTGCGGCCGAATCGTGAGGCCGTCCGCGATGCCATACCCCGCCAAAGTCGTCGGTTTGCCGCTAGCGATCTTGCCCCAGTCCAGCGGCGGCACGTCGCCGGGCTGGATGGCGCGGGCGGCGGTGACGCGGCCCTTGGAATCCACCGTCACCTGGCCGTAACTGCCGGCCGCCACGCCGCTGTCCTTCAGCGTCATCTGCGCGCTGACATCGCCGCCGGCATCGAATGTCACGTTCCAGCCGCCGTCGCCGGTCATGGCGATATTGCGCGGCGTCTTCAAGCGATCGGCGTACTCGGCGATCAGCGCGCCGGCCACCATATCGTCTATCTGTTTCTTCAAAAACGTGGTGCGGTTGGCCAGCTGCTTGGCCTGCAGATTGTCCACGCCGTCCGCCCCGCCCAATACGGGGTCGGTGGTTTCCAGTTGATAGATGCCCGTCTCCCAGACGGGTTTTTCTTGCAGATTGGCCATTAGGCACTCCCTCGGTTGAATTGGCGGTTGCGGCGGATGGCGCCGTTGTGACGGTTGGCCACCTTTTGGTACTCCAGGCTGGCCAGCACGCTGCGCGCCGGCGCGTACAGCGCCAGCATGCGGCGCAGCTGAGCTGCCTGGTCGTTGGTGATGGGCTTGCCCAGCAAGACCCGGTACTGGTTCCAGCTGCCCGGATCGCCGTGCACGTAGTAGCCGTTGCGCTGGATCAGGCCGTTGCGGCGCTGGCCGGCCAGGCCCTCGATCAGCTCCACTTCGCCCAGGCCCAGGCGGCGTATCACTTCGCGGATGGCCCAGGGCGTGCCCTTGTAGCGGTGCAGCTCGTTGGCGCTGTGCAAGAGCGCGCGGCGAGCCTCGTCGGACTCGGCTAGGGCCCAGCCCTCGTCGCCGCCGATGTGGAATTGCTCGGCCAGCTGCGGCAGCAGCTTGGCGTCGACGTTGTCCAGCAGGTAGACCAGGAAAGGCGTCAGGTCGATGTCGGTCAGCCGCTCGGTCAGCGCGGCCAAGGGGCTGAAGCGGGCGTCTTGTTTCAGGATGGGAGAGACGGCGTTAGCCATGGCCGCCTCCCCCCGCTGGCGCGGGAAAGGACGTCGCCGCTGCAAGCGGGCGGACGCGGGAATGGAGCTGCATACAGCCTCCTGGGTGAAGGGAAAGGGGCGGGACGGGCCGTGGGCAGCGGCCCGCTATAGACAGGAAAACAGCGAGGGGTCAGCGGCGCTCGGCCTGCATGGACAAGCGCAATACGGCCAGCGGACGGAAGACGGCGCTCAGGCGCGGAGACGGCATGGCCTCAGCCAAGCGCGGCGTATCGACGTTGGCATGGGAAGGGGTTTGGGATTCGAGGGGAAGGACCAGCGCGGAGAAGATGGACATGGGGAAAGGCTCCGGAAAGGAGAAAGGTGGACGCTGCCGATGCGCGGCGGGCTAGAAGGTGCCTCGAAAAACCTCACTCTCCAAAACTGTGGCGTAACAAAATCAGCAAGTTACAAGGCGATTTTTGCCGAAAAGGAGGGTTTTTCGAGGTGCCCTAGAGACCAACGGGGAGAAGAAGATGGGATGAACCGCAGGCACGGCGAACGAAGGCGGAAATAGACGGGGATGAAGCTGGAGCGATGAAAGAGCGTATGGAAGGCAGATTGGACGCGATGACGGAAGACGCGGGGGGAAGCACTAGGAGGAGAAGCTGCCGAGCTTCGGGCGAAGCCCGGCATAACATGATGACTGATACTGAATATAATCTATGACAAATTGAATAAACATTACTATGTCAGTTCAATTTTCTCTTATCACTAAAAAACAAAACACCAAGAACTGAATTTCAACCAAATCTACCTATAGAATCGGTCATCAAGACCTTACACCCTTGGCTTTATTCCTTCTAACACCAGGGGATTGCATGGCTGAGCATTACTCCAAGCTCGGCAAGAGTTGATGAAGTCTACCATTGCGTTGCGACTCGCATCAGGACCGTCTCGTGTGATATTGGCCTGTTTCCATAATGGGTAGTTTTTCAGAATGTAGGCCTCGCACTGCTCCCTGGCTTCTTGGTCCGTGCAGACATAGCTGAAGTCATCACGACTCAAGCCACCGCGTACAATCATATCATCGACAATGGTTCGGTCCTGAATAAAACCATTTGGCTGTCCTTTAAAGAAAACGTACATAACCCCTCCTATCAACCCACCATGAAATTAGCATTAAACGGGACGCCAATATAGGGGAGAGCCATGTAAAACTCTGTCTCGCCCTCGCCAAACCCTATGCACATTTGATTAGCCCCTAGAGTCGTGATTTGCGACGTCCCGATAATGCCAGAGTATCTATACCACCCATCCTGCGAAGCAGCAGTCATTTTCTTATCAATCAAAACAGTCCCAGGATAGAAAATATTATTACCCGTATAGCCTGCATCTTGGCCAATGCCGATACTACCTTTCTCTATATAAAACCAGGCAGAAAAATATACTGCGCTCAACTCTACTGGAAGCTTTGCCCCCGTGAACACCGATCTAAATTGATTATTCACACCTTTTGTATTAGGTGTTGTCACCTTTAGAATATGACCGGTAGTCAGTCCCCCCCAGCCTCCGGACAGCCCACCTCGCCCGCTACGCGCGCCCATATTGTAAGAACCATACCAATATGGTTTATCTTGTGTGGCTTCTACCGGGCTATTCGCGGCATTGGCCGGCTTAGTATCGACATACGGTCCCTCATAACCCTTGGTATACGGATGGACGGCTTGAATGATTGCGCCATCGCCATATACGCTGAACCCAATCGGCACACCTTTGTCATTCAAATTCATCATGTGCGCATTGTCGATCAGATTCGGCGGCATCAACGCAATATTTTGACTGCGCCACTGCTCCAGATCGTTGATCTTCGCCGCCACCTTGGCGTCGATATCGGCCTGTTTGCCGGCGACGACGCCGGTCAGATTGTTCGATGCCGTCACCAGGGCGGCGACTTGTTGCTCCAAACTCATGATCTCTCCTTCACTTGGGATTCAAAACACTGCGTTGCAGGGTCAGGCATTGCAGCTGGATCAGCGCCGCGGCCTGTGCGGTGGCCAGTTCGGCCAGATCGTCGCGGTACTGCTGTCCGCGCTGATCGAGGGTTAACAAGGCGTCGTCGTGGCCGTTCAAACGGCCCTCATAACGGTTCAGGCGGTCGTCGTGGCCGGCCAGCCGCTGCTCGGCCTGGTCCTGGCGCGCCTGCTGGCCGCGCAGGGCGTCGTCGCGCTTGAGGCCGCGCGTCATTTCGTCCACTTGCGCCGCGCCCAGGCTGGCCAGCTCCTCGCCCAGCGCCAGGTTCAGGCCGGCGCCGGTGGACTGCACCGTCACGCTATCGGCCGGCACGCCGGACAGGGCCAGGTCGAAGGCCAGCAGCAACTCCAGATTGGCCTGCTTGTAGGCCAGGGCCTGGCTCGGGTCGGACCAGATGGCCAGCGGCTGGCCGTTTTCCAGGATGAAAGCCACCTCGCGCACCCAGAATTCAGTCTGGTCGCTGGCCAGCGCGGTCAGGTGCAGCTGGCGCGGCCCCTGGCTCTGGCCGTCGGCGATGGGGTAGCGGACGATTTCATGCTTGAGCGCGGTTTGCGCCACATCCGGCGCATAGCCGGCGTCGCCCAGCGCGATATGGGTGATCCGCAGCTGGACGCCGTCGTGGCCGGCCAGCTGGATGGCGGCCAGGCCGCAATCCAGGATCAGCGGGATCAAGGGGGTGCTGCTCATCGATTGCTCTCCATGTAAGCGCGCATCACGGCCCGCGGTTTCAGCGCGGCGGCCAGGCGCAACGGTTGCGATAGCGGCTTGGCCGGATTAGGCCGGCAGGCCGCGTCGGCGCGGTTCAGCGCCCTGCCCTGCAAAGCGCCGACCCAGCGCAGCGGCTGGCGGAAGGCGGCGCCGATCTTGAAGCCGTAGGCGCTGCGCGCCGGCTTGACTTGCTCGATCATGCCGCGCAGGCGCTGGTACAGCCGCGGGTTCAGCACAGCCTGGCCGGGCAGCAGGTTGTCATTGGCCCAGGCGGTCAGGTCGAAGGTGTAGGCCTGGCCGGAGCCATCGGCCTCCCACCACTCTTTCAGCTCGATGCGTATGCCCAGCACGCGGAACACTTCCGTGAGCGCCCAGCGCGTGCCCTTGTAGCGATGCAATTCGATGGCCCGTTTGATCAGCTCGCGCCGCTTGGCGTCATCACTGGCCAGCAGCCAGCCTTCGTCGCCACTCACGTGGAACTGTTCGGCCAGCCTCGGCAGCAGCGCTTCCTGCGCGTTGTCCACCAGGTACACCAGCAGCTCGCCGGTTTCGAACTGGCCTTGGGTGGCCGCGCTGTCCGGATCGGCATAGGGCGCGCCCAGGCGGCGGGTCAGTTCGGCCAGCGCGCCGAAGCGGGCATCGCCGCGCAGCATGGGCGGATAAACCCGGTCGTAACGCTCAGTCATGGTCCACTCCGTCCAGGTCGGCGGCGTCGAGCTGAACGTCGCGCGCCGTGCAGCTGGACCAGCCGAAGTAAGGCACCACCATGGCGGCGGCCGGCTGGCTCAGCGTCACCTGGTACACGCCCGGCACGGACAACGCGGCCACCAGCTGCGAAGGCACGATGTCGCAGCCCAGCTTGTCGTCGCGGCCGGCCAGATAGGCGTCCAGAGAGGCGTTGGCGGCCTTCAGCGTCTGCTGGCTGTCGCTGTTGGCGTACAGCTGCAGCCTGGCCGTCACCTGGAAGGGATAGTTCGGCGGCGCCGCCACGGTGACCTTGTCGGTCAACGGCCGCACCCGGTCGGCGCTGCAGGCGCTCTTGACCTGGTCCAGCTGCCCCGCCCCCGGCTGGTTGCCGCGGAACAGCGGGAACAGCCGCACCTCGCCCGGCTGCACCGGGTCGCCCGGCGGCGCGATCTTGCCCAGATTGGACGCGCTGACCACGGCGACATCGAGCACGCCCTGGGTGGCGCTCAGCGCGTGGTGGCGGTAGGCCGCCACGCTGCCGGCCACGCTGAACGACTCCGGCGCCAGGCGAATGCGCTCGCGCAGCCGCTCGTCGTCTTCCACGTCTATGCCGCCCGATGTGGCGCCCACGCCCACCACGTCCACCTTGACGCCCGGGGTGTCCACCAACTGGTTCAGGTCGGCCGGCTGGAAGCCGTTGCCGATATCGCCGCGCACGGTGGCCTCCACATCCACGGTAAAGTCCTGCGCGCCCGCATTCAGCGTCACCACCAGCTCGGCCACCGTCTGGAACTGCACATTGGCGTTGCCGGCTATCTTGCTGCCGGCGGGCAGAATCACCTGCGTCATGCCCGAATCGCTGGCCTTGGCCGGAAAGGTCAGCTTGGCCTTGCCTGTGGCGCGCTGCGCGCTGAGCCGGGTCACGCCCACCAGCTCGCCCAGATAGTCCAGCATCGGCGCGCGGGCGAAGGCCACCAGGTTTTGCCGGCCGGCGTCGTTGAAGGCGGCGCGGGCCATGCTTTCGCGGTAGGCGATCAGGTCGATCAGCAGCTGCTCCACCTGTCCGGGATACAGCTTTTTCCCGGCTTTTTCCTGGTAGTAGGCGGCGATTTCCTGGGCGATGGCCGTCGGATCGTCGTTGATGAACTTGGGCAAGTCGGTCGTTATCTGGCTCATGGTTGGGTCCTTGTCGGGTGGCTTACAGCTTCAGCTCGGTCTCGCGGACCACGCCGTCGGCCAGCTTCCACTGCGCGCACAGCTGGGCGCTGCCGTCGGCTTCCACGCTGAACAGCACGCGCACCAGCTCGACGCGCGGCTCGCCGTATTGCGGATGGCCGATGGCGGCCACCGCCTCGCGCACCACATGCGGCCGGGCGCGGTCCACCGGGTAGTCCAGGTAGCGGTGCAGATCGCTGCCGAACTCCGGCCGCAGCGGGTCGCAGCCCTTGGGCGTGCCCAGGATGATGCGCAGCGCCTGATGGATGTCGTCCAGGTTCTCCACAATGTCCGGAAAACCGTTGGGGCCGGGGTTGGCGGCGCGCGGCTGCAACGCCGGCTGCCAATGCAGGGAGGAGATTTCGCTTAGCTTTGTCATGGCGTCATAGTGCCAAACCGCTGTAGGCGGAGGCTTTTAAAGCGTTTTAGAAAAAGCGTTGAAGCCGAACGGCGGCACGGTGACGGTTTCGCGGCACAGCAAGCCGGCGGCCCAACGCAGGGGAGACTGGCCCTCGAAACGCGCGGGCCGGAACGGATAAACGGTGACGGTTTCCCGCGCCAGGGGCGCGCCGCCCCAAGCCAGGGGCTGCCCGCCCTGCCAGCGGGTCTGCCGGTAGGGATAAACGGTGGCGCGCTCCGCGCCGCCCGCCGCGGCAACTGGATACCAGGCCTGGCGCTGTTCCAACTGGCGGATACGGAAGGGATAGACGGAGGCCAGCTCGCCGCCCTCCGCCGTGGAAGCCAAATACGGCAGAATGTCATGGCGCTGGTAACGCAGGCTCAGCCCCTCGAGCAGCGAACGGGCATTGCCGTACTGCCCCAGCATGCGCCGCAGCGCGTGGTAGGTGTCCTCCGGCAAACCGGCGGACAGGTCCAGGTCAATGCGGAAACGGTAGGGCTCGCCCTGGTACTCGAACCACTCGCTGATGCGGCCGTTCAGGCCCAGCGTGGCCAGCACCTGGCTCATCGCCCAGCGCGTGCCCTTGCGCTTATGCAGGGCGATGGCCTGCAGGATCAGGTCGCGCCGCTGGCGCTCGCTGCGCGCCAGCAGCCAGCCTTCGTCGCCGGCCACGTGCAGCTGCGCAGCCAGGGCGGGCAGCCACTCGGCCTGCACGTTGTCTATCAGGTAGACCAGGAAAGGCGGCAGCGCTATCTGCTGAAAGCGTCGGCTCAGCTCGGCGATGGGCGCGAGCCGGCCATCGCCCGCCACAAGATTGGGGGTGGTGTCGATCATGGATCAGGCTCCGCGGGCGCCGCGCGAACGCCTAAGCGGCCGCGCGGGCGGGAAAGACGCGGCGAGGCGCCGCGCGGGGACTTAGCGCGAGAACAGCTGCAGCGGCGCGCGCCACAGGCTGGGTTTGGCGGCGGCGGACGGCGCGGCGGTATCCTGCGCACCCGGCTCCAACGCCTGCAGCTGCGCCAGCGCGCCATCGGCGGCGGCTTGGACGGCGTCCAGGCTAGCGGCGGCCCGCACCGCCTCCTTGGCTTTGAGACGGATGGCGCGGATGGCCGCCAGCGCCTGATCCGCGGCCTGGGCCTTGGCCAGGATGCCGTCGGCCGCGTCCTTGCCGCTCAGGCCCTTGGCGTCCGCCCAGGCTTGTACCCCGGCCGGCGCGTCGCCCTTGTAACCGGCGTCTTTATACGCCTGGGCCTCGGCGGCGGCGCGCTGATACTCCTGCGCGCGCAGTTCGCTGCCGGCGTAAGGCTGGCTGGCGGCATCCGCCGCCGCGTCCAGGCTGAACAGCAGCCGCTGGCGCAGTTGCGCCAGGCCTTCCCTGGGCTGCGGCGCGTTGCCCTGCGCCAGCCAGGCTTCGTATTCGTCCCAGAAGCGGTGGCCGCGCGGAATGTGCGCGCCGTCTGCGATGCGGACGATCACGTCCGCTTGTTCGGTCAATCGATACATGGTCGTGTTCTCCGTTTACAGTTCGGCGTCGGCGGTCCAGCGGGACTGTATGATTGCATCATTCGCATTCGATGGAATAAAAGCTGCGGCACCACAAGTAAAACCATCCGTCAGCTTGTCTTGATTGGTGTTGTAAATCAGTCCGATGCCAGCCACATCCGGAGTGGGCGATCCATTGTTAGTAGCAATCCCTTGACCTGGCACTCCAGTAACCGGATGTCTGAATGCAATGGCGGGAAAAGTTCTTTTGCTTTGCTTGAAAGACACCCATCCAACACTGTCATCCCCACCCATATAGCGGGCCACCGCGTAGCCGGTCTCGTAATAACGCTGGCACAACGCTAACTCCTCTCCAGACAAGCGCCGCTCAAACTGCGTCGCGACCGGCCCCTCCTCCAACTGCACCTGGGCAATGTCGAACACGCCGGTTTGCGCGGTGGCAATGGCATTCAACTCAGGAAGCGCATCGCTATACGAAAGACCGATAAACACGCTCAGGCAATCATCGCCTTGGCTACCGATGGCACGCCCCTGCAAACTGGGCGAGGTGAATGTGAAACTGAAACGTTGCCAGGCACTGCTCAGATTTGCCGCGGCGCTATTCAACGCCCGGTTTTTGAGCGCCTCGACATAAGGCGCGCTGAACCACTGCTCGACATAAGCCAGGATGGAGCAAGGCTTATCGGCCCTAGCCCAGAAGCTCAGCGTCAGCTGCTTGCCGGAAAAGCGGCGCAAATTCTCGACGCGCTGGTTGATCTGGCAGTACTCTCGGACCTTGGATGAGGGGGCCTTGGTCAAGGCTAAGCGCAGGAAAGAAGTCGCTCCGCCAAGCGCCTCGGTATCCGCTACGCTGGCATCCATCTTTGACATCGTCACCCCAGACAAGCCACTACCCAGATCCATCAGCCAGCGATCTGCGGAACCGTATCCGGTTGTCGTCTGGCTCACCCCGCGCTGCCAGATATCGAAACCGCCGTTGATCAGCGCATTGCGCCGATAGGCCTGTACCGGGAAGGTCTGCGCCGGATCGAAGGCCACCAACTGCGAGCCGCCCAGCACTTCGCCGCGCGGTCCCACCGTCACCCGGTTGTAGCTGCCGGCTGACACGCCGGTGCGGCCGGACACCCGCTCAAACACCAGCGCTGTGACGCCCAAGACCACCGGCGCCCCGGCGTCCAGCAATTGCCAGATCGCCCCGCCGTTGACCGCGCCCTGCTCCACCGCCACGAACAGGCCTGGCGTCACTTCCATGCTGGCATTGGCGTCCGCGGCGCGCCCCCAGTTGCCCGCGGCGGCCACGTAAATGCCGTTGTCCGCGCCATTGGCCTGGTTCTTCGCCAGCACGCGGTCGCCGGCTTGCAGCGCTACGCCGTCTATCGTCTGCAGGCCTGCCAGCGCGATGGCGCCGATGGTGGCGACGCGAACCGAGGGTTTGCCGTCCAGCTTGGCCAATTCCTCGGCGATGCGCTGATCCACCGCCGCGCGGGTGGCCAGCACCACGCTGGGGTCCACCTGCAGCGTCACGGCGGCGGCGTTGCTCACCTCCATGATCAGCCGCACATAGAGCTGCTTGTTGGCGCCGTCGGCCAAGACCGGCTTGTAGCTTTCCGGGAATTTGCCGACGGCGATCAGCGCGCCGTCGGCGTCGAACACGCCCACTTCGCGGATGGTGAAACCGCCGACAGTGTCCGGGATCACCAGCTCGGCGATGATCCAGTTGGGGTTTTGCGGGTCGGTGGCCAGATTGTTCAAGGGCGCGCGCCACACCTCATGCTTGAGCGCGGCCTGCGCCTCGCTGGGGGTGTAGTAGCCGCCGTTATCGCCGTCGCCCACCGCCATCTGGGTGAGCTTCAGCGGCGCGCCGCCGGTGGTCGCCGCCGCCAGCTTGTTCTTGCCGACGGCGGTCAAGATGGTGAAAAAGTCGTTGCTCATCATGCGTTCCGATTGAATGAAAGAAGACGGGTGAAAACCAAACACGGTTGACAGCGCTGGGCTGGTGGGGTCATGCGCGCCCATGTGGGTATGGCCGGTCAGGCTCTTGCCGCCAACCGTCACGTCGCCGGACACGGCCATGCCAATGACAGCCGCCTTGACGCCGAAGCCATCCATCGGCGGCGCGCGCTTAGCGCAGGGAGGAGATTTCGCTTAGCTTCGTCATGGCGTCATGGTGCCAAACCGCCGTGGGCGGAGGCTTGTAAACAGGGTTAGGGAAGCGGATGGGACGTTTTGGCGAGGGAGGCCTCCCGCCCCCCGGCAAAACGGGGAGGAAAGGCGATCGAGGGAAGGCTGGCGCAATCGATAGGCAGGAAAACGCGCGGGGCGCGCCAGCCCGGGGCGCTTCGCGGCTGCGCGCGCCCTCGCCCCCAGGCGCAGGGACGAGGGCGCGGTCAAGCGCCTTACGCCTTGGCCGGCGCCTTGCCCAGCACCTCGGCTGCCCTGCCCTTGCCTATCAGCCCGGCGTCCTCCAAGGCCTGCACGCCCGTCTGCGTGGCCGGATCATCCAGGCTGATGTCGCTGGCCAGGCTGAAACGCTCCCACCAGGTCCTGAGCGGGGAGTTGTCGGAAAACGACTTGAGCATGGCCTGGATTTCGGCGTCGCTGAAACGGGCCATGAATTGCTTGTGGGTCAGCCGCCGCGGCGCGGCGACCTGGACATCGACCGACCAGGCGAAAGCCTGGACGCTGGCCACGTCGGTCAACGCCTCCAAAGCCTGCTCGGCGGCGTTGGACGAGCGGCGTATCGCCTCGCGCTCGGCCAGCGCCGCGTCCACTTCGGCCAGGGTGCCCCAGCCGGCGGTTTCGCGTTCGCGCGCGCGCTCCAGCTTCCAGGCGGTCGCCTCAATCAGCCGGGCCGCCTCGGCCTTGACGCGGGCTTTGCGGCCGGACTTGGCTTGGGACAGCTGCGCGGCCTTATCTTGCTTGACCGTGACGCCATCATCGGACAGGTACAAACCACCCATATCGTCGGTGGCCACGTCTGGGGAGATGTGGTCCGCGTCCACCAACAAGCCTTGCCCGTTGTATCCGTCAAACACGCCTTCCACGCACCCGATGCAACGACGGGTGACTTTGTCGAAAATAAATTGTTTCATGGGGATATTCCTTATGCCGGCAGCGCGATATAGGCGATCTCACACGCCTGGTAGACGCGGATTTGCAAAGTGGAAGCGCAGCGGCGCATCGGCAGACGCGGAGATGACGCCATCGCGGTGTGGTTGTACGGGTTCGCGTTGCGCTCCGCGAAATTGATCTGGGCGCCGTCGAACAACATCCATTCATTGACGCTATTGCCCTCGCCCCAGCCCGCTACGCCCGCCTTAGTGGTCAAGCGCACAAACAACGTGACGCCGGAGCGCAAGGTGTTTACGCCGCTCCAAATCTGGGTGGAGTTGTAGCTGATCTTTGTCGTCAGAGGCGATGCGTACAGCGCGTTCATGGCGATGTCCGATGCGTTCAGGGCGTTCATCGCCGTCGCGGACGCCGCCAGCGCAACCATCGCCGGCGAAGAAGCCGCTACCGCCGCCATCGCCACAGTAGAAGCCGACACTGCCGCCATAGCCGTTGTCGATGCAGACAAGATCGACAAGGCTGCTGGCGAAGCGATCAACGCATTCATCGCCGTTGTGGACGCGGCAATCGCCGTCATCGCAGTGGCAGAAGCCGTCATTGCGGTAACTGCGACGCTGACGGCCGCAAGCGCCGCCATGGCTATAGATGAGGCGACCAAGACATTCATCGCAGCGGCGGAAGCCGTGATTGCCCCTATTGCAGTCGGCGTGGCCGCCACAATGGCTAGGCCGGCAGAGGCCGAAGCCAGCGCTGTCATCGCCACCGTTGAGGCCGTCAGTGCCGCCATTGCGGTGGTAGAGACCGCAAGAATGGGCATCGCGATCGGCGAGGAAACCAATATACCCATCGCAGTGGTGGATGAAGTGATGGCGGTCATCGCAGCGGGGAAGGCCGACAGGGCCGCAATGGCGGCGGCGACTGACGCCAAAACCGTCATGGCCACAGAAGATCCCGCCACCGTCGCCATCGCCGTGGCAGAAGCCGCCACCACAGCCATCGCCGTCGCCGAAGACGCGATGGAAAACATCGCCGAGGCCGAGGCTGACAGCGCGTTCATCGCCGGCGTCGATGCCGCCAGCGCCGTCATGGCGATGGTGGAGGCGGAAACAATGGCCATCGCCGTAGAGGACGCCGCCACGGCTGACATCGCAATCGCGCTGCCCGCCAAGGCCTTCATCGCCGTGGCGCTGAGCGCCAGCTGGCCGATGGCCTGCGCATTGTCGGCGATCGCCGCCGTGGCCGGCCCGTTGGCGGCCAGCAAGGCCATGGCGGCGGCGCTGCCGGCGATGGCGGCCATGATGGGCGCGCTGGCCGCCAGCGCCTTGACCGCGCGGGTGGACATCAGCAGCTGTCCGAAGCGCGCGCTGTTGGCCGCGTCTTGCAGATGGTTGTCCAGATCCGCCGCCGTCATGTCCAGCAGATAATCGATATCCAGCGCGTCCAGATTGCCGACAAAGCTATACGCCTTGAGCAGCGCCGATTGCATCACCAGATCGCTGGCGCCGGCATTGCCGAAGTCGGCGGCCAGCATTTGGCTCTTGATCCGCGCCAAGAGCTGGCCGCGGTAGTCTTGCAAGTCTTTTGACATGATTCCTCCAGGCTACAAGCCGGCGCAAGCCAGCGCCGCCAAGGTTTTCAATTGCGCGTCATGCTCGGCCAGCCGGGCATTGAGGGCATTCTTCTGCTCCACCAATTGCGCGGCGGCCTGATCCAGATCGCCGCGTTCGCGCTTGATGGCCGCCACCAGCTCCTGCAAGGTGTCGAGATTCAGATCGTCGCTGGCCAACAATGCGTCCAGGCTGGCGATCTTCTGGTCCAGCGCGGTAAAGGCGTCGCGGATGCGCAGCACGTCCTCGGCCAGGCTGTTGGCCGGATGCGGCAGCGGCAGGTTGAGATGAGGCGTCGTCAGGATTTCCGCCATATCGCCTCCTACAGCACGATGACGCGCAGCTTGCGCACGCGCGGCCGCGCGGCGCTATTGCCGCTCAGCGTCAGCTTGACCCGCACCATGGCTTCGCTGATCGAGGCCAGTTCGTGCGTCATCTCCATCCAGCCGTCGCCCTGCGGCTTGCTGCCCAGATAGGCCACCGGCTGGAACACATCGCTGGGATCGATGCCGGCGGCGGCTACCGCCACGCTGGCGCCGGCCGGAATCAGCGCCTCGAACACCACCCGCACGCGGGCGTTGTTGCCGGCGGGAACGGCGCGGCTGACGTAGTCGGCGGTTTGCGCCAGCTGGCCGCTGACCAGTTGGGTGCCTGGAAACAACACCGGAGACGCTTGCTCGGTGCCGAGCAGGCGCGCGGTGACGCCGATCTGGCCGCTCAAGGGCGCGGGCAAGCGCACCGGCTGGCTGTCCGCCACTTGCACCACGCTGCCGTCCGGCAGGCCCAGGCTGTATTCGACGCGGGCGGAAGCTGCGGGGCTGTCGGACAGCGACAGCAGCATCAGGTCGGTGGCGTTTTGCACCGCGATCTTGCCCAGATCCAGCGTTTTGACGGTGACGGAGTAGTTGGCGGCCAGCAGGCGGAACGCCATGTCGCGGTCCTGGTGCGCCGTCCAGGTGCTGGCATTGCTGGACGACAGCAGCACGCCCACCTGGTAGGGCTGGCTGGTCACCCAGCGGCTGGCGCTGCTGTCCCACTTGCCCAGTTCGGCGATGGCCAGCGCGGTGTCGGCATCGTCGCACAGCACCACCAGCGCGTATTCCACGCTGCCTTGCAACCACACCGGCGCCGAAAACTGGATGCGGGTGGGGCCGGCCAGCGACATGTCCGCCGGCTGCAGGCGCGCCTCCGCCAGCACGGCGCGGGTAGGCACGCCGCTGCTGGTTTCGCGGATCTGCACCGCCACCGGACTGGCGCCCTTGGCGGTAAACCACAACTCGACGCCGCCCAGCTGGGTATCGGCATTGAGCGTGAAGGTTTGCGCCAGCGGGTCTACCTGCCAACGGGTCTCGGTAATCCGGGTCACCAAGCGGCGCAAATCGGTTTGCAGCTCGCCCTGGCCGACAAAGACGGCCTCGCCGCGGCTGCCGCCGGCGCCGACGAACTCCACACGCTTGGCGCCGGCCGGCACGCCGGCCGGGATGGTGAACTTGCCGGCAAGCACGCCGGCGCTATTGGCATTGAGAGACATGGTTTTTCCTTATTGGGCGGCGGGCGCGAGGCTGATGCCGTCGAATTTCAGGCTGGACAGGGCTTCGTTGGGGCCAAAGCCGGACACCGTGAAGCTCACGTCGATCGCGCGCAGGGTTTCGATCGGCTTTCGGCTGGTGGAAAGCAGCATGTCGTCGGTGGATTGGCTGATGCTGGAGCGGTTGCCATAGCCTATGGTCAGGCGCTCCGTCATCGGGCTGGCCCAGCTGGTCTGCGTCTCGGTCCAGCGGTCCACCGCCGGCGTCAACGTGACGGGGGCGGGCAGCGGGTCGAAGGCCATGTAGGGATTGACCTTCATGCTGCCGGTGTGCATGGGCTGCTCCAGTACCGGCGACAGGCTGAAATCCAGGCTGACGCGCGTCGCCACATCGCCGGGCATGGCCGATACGCTGGCGCGGATGGGCAGGGTCAACTCTCCGCCGACGATGGCCGCGCTCTGGGCGATGCCGGCGTCGCGCATGCTGTCGGACAGGAAGGGATCGACGAACAAGCCTTTCTTGGTGCCGGCCTCGCGCAATTGGGCATCGGCGGTCAGGCCCTGCTGGGCGATTAGCTCAGCCATGTGGTCCAGCCGGCCTTGCAGCCCGGCCAGGTCCGACATCGGCACCACCCGCACGCCGTCATTGCCGACCTGGCGATCGCCGCTCCAGTTCTGCGCGACCGAGGCCAGCGGCAACAGCGCCGCCGGCACGGTCGGCGGCTGCGGATTCCAGTCCGCCGCCACGCCCTTGATCCACACCAGCTTGCCGTCGGCGCCGATGGCCAGGCGGTCTATCCGCGGCAGCTTCTGGCTATAGCTGACCAAAACCAGGCTGCCCGGCACCGCGCCCGCCACGGTGAAGCCGGTCGCATCGGCCTGGGCCGGCTGCGCGGCGGCGATGAACTGGTAGCGCGCCGTATAGGTGCTGCCCGGCGCCGGCTCGTTGCCCGGCAGGCTCCAGTCCAGCTTGCCGGCGCTGAGCTTGTAATCGGTGCCCGCCGCGTAAACCGTCGCGCCCTGCTTGACCTCCAGCACCGAAATGACCGAGGTGTCCGGCAACGGGTCCTGCGCGCCGGTGTAGCCGCCATGCGTCAGCGTGACGGTCACTTCCTTGGTGATGCGCACCTGGCTGATGGCGGCCACCGGCGAGCGATCCAGATTGATGCGCTGGGCGTCGCCGCTGGCGCTGGTATGCGGTTCGCTGTCTATCTGCCGCAAATCGGGCGCGGCGGCATACACCAGCCGGCGCGAGGTGTTCAATTCCACGCCATAGCCATTGACGCGGGCGCGGCCCTCGCTGACCGTGTAGACCTGCTCGCCGGTCGGCAAATCGGCGGCGGCGGCGACCGTCAGGCCGGAAACGACATAGGAGCCGCCAGAGCTGTCGCGGTCATAGCGCGCCAGCGCCTGGGTGACGCCATCCAGCTGCGGCGGCGGCTCCTTGGCGCGCAGCACGCCGTTTTCCACTTGATACACCGGGAAAAACTCGCCCGGCTGTCCATCGCCGGCATAGCCCCACACCGCCTCCACCTTGAGACGGGCGGCGCCAGCCTCCTGGTAGTTGCGCGCGCCCACGGCCGGATCGCGCAGGCTGGGGTCTTCCAGCTCCGTCACCACGCTTTCTTGCAGATACAAGCCGACGGCGATGACGCCCACCACCGGCAGGGTGAGCTGTTTCGGCGCCACGCCGCGCACGGCGCCCTTGAGATAGACGGCGCCGGCCTCGCAAACGGTGGCGCCGCTGTCGGCCTGCACCACGATGCGCGCGTCGCGCACCACATTGCCGTCGCGGAACATGGCGTCGGCCACGCCCTGGATGCGGGCGGCCAGACCGGACTGGACTTCATTGAATTCGGCCGCCTGCACCGCGTAACCCACCCGGAACAGATGCGCGTCGAAGTGTTTGGCCGGATCGAAACGGTTGTAGTAACCGTCGGGCATATTAGACATGGCTGCTGTCCTTACAGGGAAATGACATGTTCGAAAGTCTCGCGCGTGGCAGGCGAGCGATGAATGGGCGTGATGCGCTCCAGCGCCACCAGCGTGCCGGGCGCCACCATCTGGTCAGGCGTGAAATAACGCTGCCCTGCGGGCAAGTCCGGCTTGGTGCGGGTGCCGGCGAAGACGGCGACCTCGCGGATCACCGAGGCCGCGGCGTCGCCGAACTCGAAAGCGATGCGCAGCAGCAGGTGGCGGGTCGGATCGGCCGATATCCGGTAACGGCCGGTGGGCACCACGACTTCGCCAGCCGCGTCCTCGGTGACGAAACGCACTTCGGTGATGAGCCGGCGGCCCACCTCCGACAGCAGCGCCGTGGCGTCCACCAGCTCGGGCACCGGCTTGTCGTCCCAGGCGGCGTCGCCGACGCCCCAGGCGAAATGCAGCGTCTGGGACGCCAGCGCGGCGGCCAGCGCCGTCCGGCCGCTAAGGGTCAGAGTTGCCATTGCTTGTTTCTCCTCATGGGTTCAGGGTGTGATGGGTGAGACTGCTGTCGCCGCGCCAGCTGCGGTCGTCCCAGGCGCCCAGCCAGCGATAGACGCCGGCCCGCGGCCCGATGCCGGGCGTGTCGCCGCCATGCAAGCGATAAGTCGCGCCGCTGCCGGTCGGCAGGGAGAACGGCAGGTCCGACCAGCGCAAACCGCCGCCCAGCCGAACCGGGCCACGCCAATCCGCCAAACTGGCGCGGCGGGCATGGATAGCGCCGCTGACGGCCGCATGGTCTTGGCGGACAGCCGCCAAACCATGCGCGGCGACCTCCACCGCCTCGATGGGGAAGCGTTCGCGGCCGGGGTCGAAGTCGGACAGGCGGGACGCCGGGTCCGACCAGAGGAAGCGCTTGGAAGAGGTTTCGGCATAACCGCCGAAACGGGTGTTCGGCTCGCCCAAACGCGTGTCCGCCGACAGCACCAGGGCGGCGCGGGCGATGCGGCGGTGCGGCGTCATCGGCATCCAGCGTCCCCACTGCCGGGCGTCCCAGCCGCCGCGCCAGGCCGGCGCGGGCGGATTGCCCGCCAGGATGACCGGATTGCGCAAGCCTTGGGCATTGCCCAAACCGATCAAGCGGCTATGCATCACCGGGTGGTTGAGCACCGGCGCGTCGCCGAAACGGAAGATGCCGTAGCGCAGCACGTCGGGATAGAACACGCGGGAGACATGCCGCCGCCCGCGCGCGGAAAACACGCCGCTCTCCTCCCTCGCCGCGGCGAGCGGCAGCAAACGTCCAAAGCTCAGCTGCACGTCGTCGCGCCACACGCCGGAATCGTCGGACAAGAAGGCATCCGACCAACACCCCGCTTGCGAGGCGCGCAGCAGGCGGCGGTCATAGCCGCTATGCAGCCGCGCCAGATGCGAACGCGCCGGCGCGGCGAAGCGGGCCAGCTCCAGCACGGTCGGCAACGCCTCGCTTCCCACCGGCGCGGCCAGCGCCAACTGGAACTCCGCCCAGCGGCAGGCTGAATCGCTCGCATCCTCCACGCGGGCGGCGTATCCGGCCCAGGACAGGGCGGTTTCCACCGACCAGGGCGAGCCTTTGGCCCGGTGCCAGGCAGTCGACTCCTTGATCGCCCGCCGTCTGGCGTCGTCGTCGGGCAGATAAGCCCACAGGGGGCCAAGCACATTGAATTGCTCGGCCAGCAGCGGCAACAAGCCGGCCGGCGCCTGGTCGATCAGATACAGCAGCACGGGCGTCAGATCGATCCGGCCGCTGCGCGCGGCCAGCGCATCGAAAACCGGCGCGCGCGCATCGCGCGCCAAAGGCGGCACCAGGAGATCAGACATCGTTCACCACCCTGCCCAAGCTGACCTCCACCGCGACGCAACGCGGCCATTCGGCCGCCGACAGCACCCGCGTATCGACAGGCTCCAGCACGCGCACGTCGTATAGGCCGTCGATGTCGTGCAAGGCGGTTTTGATCTGCGACGGCACGATGTCGCCGCCCAGACGGCGCGCCAGCTTGTCGGCATGCGCCTGGCAACGCTCCGCCACCGTCCGGCGCACCAGCTCGGGAATTCGGGTGCTCAGCACATCCACTTCCAGGCGGATGGCGTAGTCGACGATCTGCGCCGGCACCACCTCGATCCGGTCGTTGATCATGCGCGCCTTGCCGTCCTCCAGCGCCGCCTGGACGCGCTGGAGGGTCACGGCCTCCGGCGAACCGGCGCGTCCCAGCACCACCACCTGCACCGTGCCGTCCCGCCGCGGCGAGATCACCCGCACGTCGGCGACATCGACCGACGCGGACATCGCCGCCAGCCGATAGCGATTGACCGAGCCCCAGGAATAGGCTTCCGGCGCCAGCCGGATGCGCTGCCGCAGGCGTTCATCGTCCTCCGCTTCGGCGCCGCCCCGCGGCGTGCTCATCCCCGCCACCGCCACCGGCGCGCCGATATCGTCCAACAGCTGGTTCAAATCGTCGGCCTGCAGCAAATTGCCCGCCTCGCCCGGCGCCGTGGCCACGACATCGCAGACTTGTTCCTGCGCCTTGTCGCTCAGCCGGATCGCCAGCGGCGTCGTGGTCTGGAATTGCACCTCGCTGTTGCCCGCGATGCGCGCGCCGGCCGGCAGCGTCAATTGCTTGGCGCCGCCGGCATCGGCATAGGCGGGAAAAGTGAACTTGACCTGGGCCATGGCAGGCTGGGCCGGCTGCCGCGACACCCCCACCAGTTCGCCTAGATAGTCCAGCATCGGCGCGCGGGCGAAGGCCACCAGGTTTTGCCTGCCGGCGTCATTGAATGCGGCGCGCGCCAGGCTTTCGCGGTAGGCGAACAGATTGATCAGCAACTGCTCGACCTGGCCGGGATATAGGGGTTTGCCGGCCATTTGCTCATAGGTTCGCGCCATTTCGGCGACGATGGCCGTGGGTTCGTCGGCGACAAATTTGGGCAGATCGGCGTAGGCGAGGCTGGGCTGGCGGTTGGCCAGCATTTCGGCCAACAACTGCTCCATCTGCTTGGGGTACAACTCCTGGCCGCCCTGCTGCAGGTAGGCGTCGGCCAGGGCACTGGCCGCGGCGGCGGGATCGGCCGGCGGCGCGAACGGCTCTGCGGGATTCAGGCTCATGTTCTGGTCCATGTCGGGGATTCGCGTCGGAAGGAGCGCGTGGGGCGGCTCAGCCAGCCGGCCCATCGCAATATGACAAAATCATCTCAAATGCCGCAGGCCGCGGCTTTTAAACTGACTTAGGAAATATCGTGAAGCCGAGCGGCGCCGGGGCGGCTCGCGACGCCCGTTAAGACTGGGAGAGAGCGCCGCACAGCGCTTGTTCATGACGGCGGCCCGGCGGCGGCCGCGAAAAACGCCCCTGGCGGTGAATGTCACGGCCAGGGGCGTTCGGCAAAATCATGCGCAGGCGGAACGGGGAAACGCTTCGAACCGATCCGATGCGCCGCCGCCTGCGGATATCGGCACCCCGATGAAAACGCCGAATACCGCGTTACAGCGGCGGGCTGGTGGGGCCGTGCGCGCCCATGTGGTTGTGACCGATCAGGCTCTTGCCGCCAGCCGTCACGTCGCCGCTGACGCTGACACTGCCGCTCACGGTGGCACCGCCGCCGCCGGACACCGCCATGCCGCCCTGGCCGGTGATGGCGCCCTTCACCGTCAGCGTGCCGCTGATCTCGGTGGCCGGCGCATTGATGCTGACCTTGCCGCCCGCCTGGATGGTGATGGTGTTGCCGCCTTTGATCAGCACAGCATCGCCGGAGTCGCCGGTCAGATTGTTTTTGGTCTTGAGCGTGATGTCGGCCTGCGTCTCCACCACCACGTGTTGCACGCCGCCGTTCACCGTCAGCTTGTGGGCCTGGCGGTCGTACTCCAACATCGCGCCGTCGTTGAAGCGGCGCTGCCATTTTTCCTGGCTGTTGACGTCGCTGGTATCCACATCGGAGAAGATGGCGCCCAGCACCACGCCATCCTCGCCGCGCGCGTCCAGCAGCACCGCCACCTGTTCGCCCTTGTCCAGCATCCAGTAGTCCTTGTCCTGCAGGCTCTTGCGGGTCAATACCGGCAGCCAGGCGGTTTCCAGCCCGCCCAGCTCGGGCAGGGTCACTCGCACCCGGTGGCGCTGGATGTCCATATCGGACACGCTGCCGAATTTCAGCGTCGCCAGCGCGTTGCTCAGGGAAACGTCGTTCATCACAAAGCCTTTTCCGCGGGCGCGGCCCGCTTCAGATCGAGTTCGCACAAATAGCCGCCCTGCCGCGACAGCCGGTGGCAGGCCCGCTCTATCAGGTAGCGGCCGGACAATTTGCCTATGCCGCTCAGCTCCACATTGCGGCCGGCCGCCAGCTGCGGCGCGCCGTCCACCGTGATGGACAAGGAAGTGCGCGCCAGCTGGCGCTTTTCCATCTCCGCCTTGGCTTGCTGCTCCGCCTGGCCTTTGCCGCCGCTCTTGCGCGTCAGTTTGACTACGTCGGCGCTGCTGGCCTTGCCGCCCGGCGCCTTGGCGTCGGCGCCGACCCGCGCCGTCAGCAACTGGCGGGTCTTGGGATCGTGGTAGCTCACCTCCACCGCGCTGGGCACTTGGGACAGCTGGTCGCGGGCGCGCCAGCTGATCAAGTCGCCCAGGCCGAACGTCATCACGCCGGCTTCATTCAATAGCGAACCGCGCTTCCAAAACACCAGCTTGCGATTGTTGTCCATCACCTTGCAGATGTAGCCGTAATTGCCGGCCACGCGCTGCAGGAAGGCCAAATCGGTTTCGTGGTACTGGGTGAGCCGGTCTATCAGCACCGATTCGATCTTGCCTTCCAGCTTCATGCCGTGATGGCCGGCGATCTGCTGGGCCAGCTCCTGCAGCGTTTTCTTCTCGTAGGCGCGGCCCTGCTTGGTGCGCAGCGGGTTCTGCACGCCGGTGGCCAAGGCGCGGATGCGCACCACGGAAGGCGGCGCGCTGTATTCCACCTCGTCCACGTCGAAGCCGCCCACATCCACTAGCGTCTGGCCGCGATAGCCCAGCTTGAAGCCCAGCGTCGCGCCTTTGTCCGGATACCAGGCGTTCAGCCAGCGGCCGTCGCTGTCTTCCAGCTCCACCTCCAGCTCGTCGGATTCGCCGGACAGGTGGTCGGTGTAGCTGATGTTCAGCGCGTACAGCGCGATGTCGGCGGTGATGGACTTGCCGTTGTAGCTGAGCTCGAAGGCCGGCGCCGGCACGTCCTGCCGCGCGGCGCTCATGGGCGCCTCCACGGCGGCAGCTGGTCGATCAGCGCGTCATCCTTGGCCTCCAGCAGCGGGATAGCCAGTTGCAAGCCGCCGGGCAGCGTCTCGCTGATGGGCGCTTGCGGGTTGGCGGCGATCAGCATCACCATCTGCCCCACGTCGCCGTAGTAATGCCAGGCGATCTGGTCCCAGCGCTCGCCTTCCTTGCAAGTGTGTTTGAGAAACATGATTCACTCCAGAATGCGGCGCACCGCCGTTCGCGCGGCCAGCTTGGCCAGGGTCAGGTCGCGATTCGCCCAGTCCTTGTCTATGTCCTGAATGATGGCGGCCCCCTCTTCCAGCTTGCCGGCCACATTGTCCTGGGTGCAGCCCCGCATGGTCTGGGCCAGGCGACCCAGCTTGTCCGCCGTGTCCTGCAGCGGCTGCACCAAGGGCTTTATGGTCTCAGCCAGGTGGGCGTACGGCTGGATGAATTCCTTCAGACGGCCGACGCCGTCGGCCAGGCCCGGCGCCGCCACATCCAAGTCGTCCAGCGCCTTGGGCGCGCGCGCCATGGCGGACAGCGGATCGCGCCGCGCCAGGTCTCTCAGCTCGCGCACATCGTTGACCACGGCGCGCGCCTTCACCGTTAGGCTCTTGACCTTGGACACCGCCTCGGTCAGCCCGCTCAGATTGGGCTTGAGGCCGGCGCCCGGCGCCAGCTGGGTCAGCTTGGCCTGGGCCAGGCCGCTGACGCTGCCCAGCAGGCCGGGCCGCGCGCCCAGGGCCGGTTGGCCGCCGAACTCGCGCAAGGACAGCTGCGCCTCCACCGCGATCAGATTGCCGTTGCTGTCGGTCTGACGGCCGGTGCTGGTCAGATCGGTGATCACGAACATGCCCTTGTGGTCGCCGTTGCCCAGCACCAGCGCCAGCGCCTGGTGCTGCTGCCGCGCCGACTGCAGCCGCTGCAGCTCGGCGTCCGGCTGGCAGTAGGCCGCGTGCAGCACCAGGTCGATGCGGATTTCGTCCAGCTTGTCGCCGACGAACTGCAGCACCGGCTTGCCGCCTATGCGGCCGTGCTCGGCGTAGTCGCTGCCGGCGCGCTGCTCCATGCCGTCCCAATAACTGATCAGATCGAATTCGATGTCACCGAGTACCGCGTACATCGCTTGCTCCTTGTGTCATGTGGCTCTCCTCAACCTTGCGTCGCGTAGCCGCGGCGCTGCCGGTCGGACTCGTAGCGCTTCATCAGCCGCTCGAACTCGGCGAACGAGGTCTGCATCGCCTGCTGCACCTGCTGCTTGGTCCCGCCCTGCGCGCCGCCGCCCACGGTGATCTGCGGCGAGAAGGCGATGTGGAAGGTGCCGCCTGCCGGTTTGGCGGGTTTGGCGCTCTTGGCCACGGCTTGCTGGATGCGCTGCAGTTGCTGCGTCTGTCGGGCTTGCTCGCTGGAGCGGGCCGCCGGCGCTTTCGCCGCGGGTTTGGGCGTGGGTTTGGGCACAGGCTTGGGAACCGGTTTCGGCGCTGGCTTAGCCGCAGGCGCTGGTTTGGCGCTGGCCGTAGGCTTCGGCACCGCGACCGGCTTGGGCGGCGTCGCATGTTTCGCCCACTGTTTGCCGATGGCTTCGCCCAGCCACTCGCCGCCCTTCTGCCCGGCCCAACTGCCCAGCTGCTGGCCGACGACCGTGCCTACCGGCCCCAGCAAGCTGCCTATCGCCGCGCCTGCCGCGCCGCCGGCCACCGAGCCCGCTGCGCCGCCCACCGCCTTGCCGTAAGCAGCTGATTTGGCCTGCGGGCTCAGCTTGGATTTCTGGATCTCGGCCAGATCCATGCCCAGGCTGAGCACGTCGCCCACCACGCCGGCCTTATGCATCGCGCCCTTTAGCAGCCCTTTGGCGCCGCCCAAGGCCTTGATCTCCCGTGCACCAGACGTCAGCGCCTTGCTCTCGGACAGCACTTTTTCGACCTTGCCCACCTGGCTGGCCGCGCGTCCCTCCTTCAAGGCCGCGCCGGGTTTCAGGGAGGGTTTGACAGCCGGCGGCTTGGGCGCCGATTTCGCCGCGGCGCGCGGGCGGGATGAAGCGGCTGCCGGTTTTTTGGCGCCCGCCTTCCCGCTAGATGGCTTGTCAGCCTCGCCCTCGCCGCCGGTCAGCTCGTCCTTGAGAAAGCCCAGGCCCGCCTTCAGCAGCTTCTGCTTCGTGCTGCCCTTGGCATTGCGGAAACGCTGCATGGCCGTTCCGACGCTGCCCAGATAATGCGATGCCGTTTCGCCGTACTGCTGCGCCTTGTCCAGCATCTCCTGCGCGCGGTCCGCATCCGGCAGCCGGTTGCCCAGCATGGGGTTCAGCTTGGCCCGCGCCGACTCGTACAACTGGCGTCCGGTATCCGTTCCCAAGAAGCGGGAAGCGCCGCCAGCCACCTTCTGCGCCATGTCGCTGCCGCGTTTAAGCTTGTTGATGCCGTGCTCGACTCGGTCCAGCTTGCTTAAGGGCTTGCCCGCCTTCTTCTTGGCTTCCGCGACAGCCTTGCCTGGCCTGGCCTTGGCTGCCGGCTTGGCGGCTTTCTTCTTGGACTCGGCGACGGCCTTGCCCGGCTTGGCCTTGGCCGCCGGCTTGGCGGCTTGCTTCTTCGACTCGGCGACGGCCTTGCCCGGCTTGGCCTTGGCCGCCGGCTTGGCGGCTTGCTTCTTCGACTCGGCGACGGCTTTGCCTGGCTTGGCCTTAGCCGCCGGCTTGGCGGCTTGCTTCTTCGACTCGGCGACGGCCTTGCCTGGTTTGGCCTTGGCTGCCGGCTTGGCGGCTTTCTTCTTGGCGTCGGCGACGGCCTTGCCCGGTTTGGCCTTGGCTGCCGGTTTGGCGGCTTTCTTCTTGGCGTCGGCGACGGCCTTGCCCGGTTTGGCCTTGGCTGCCGGTTTGGCAGCTTTCTTCTTGGCGTCGGCGACGGTTGCGCCGCGTTTGCTCTTGCCCGCCGACTTTCCGCTCTTTTTGTCAGCCGTCTTGTCCCCGGCCGCCGCATCCGCTTCGTCGTTCTTCAGGAAAGCCACGCCGGCGGCCAATAGCCGTTTGGCTGTGCTGCCCTGGGTGTCGCGGTAGGCTTTCAGCGCATCGCCGGTGCGGCCCAGATAGTTCGCCGCCTTGCCGCTGTAGTCCTCGGCCTTGTCCAACAGGGA
>NZ_PQWB01000164.1:30233-30452 GCF_002924365.1 Chromobacterium alticapitis
GCCGCCGCGCCCATCTTCAACTTCGGCGCCACCGGCTACAACGTGGACGCCGCCAGCGCCGGCCAGGAGCAGGCGCTGGCGCAGTACCAGAAGACGGTGCAGACCGCGTTCAAGGACGCGCTGGATTCGCTGGCCGCCAACAACAGCGCGCGCGAAGTGCTGCAGGCGCAAACCACGCAGCTGGCGGCGCTGAACCGCACGCTGAAGCTGGCCGGCCTG
>NZ_PQWB01000165.1 GCF_002924365.1 Chromobacterium alticapitis
TGGGTCTCGCGGCCCAGCTTGTCGTAGCCGATGTCGGTGACGCCGTTCTTGGCGTCGGTTTTCTGGTCCACCAGGCCCATCTGGTTGTAGTGGTACTGGGTGCGCACGGCGCCGGTTTGCAGCGTTTGCGGGAGGGCGTCGCCCGTCGCGCCGGCGAAGTCGGCCTGTTGGTAGTAGGCGACGTTGAGCCGGCGTTCTTCCTTCACCCGGCCCAGCTTGTCGTAGTCGAACTCGCTGGTCCGGTCCTGGGCGTCGGTTTTCAGGCGCGCCTTGACCGTGTCCAGCGTGTCGCTGTCGGCCGGCACGCCGATGGCGGCGGCGTAGCGGGTTTCGCGGACCGGCTTGCCAGCCGTGTTGTACGCCCAGGCCACGGCGTAGCCGGCGGCGTCCACTTCCAGCACCTTGCGCCCGGCGCGGTCGTAGTAGCGGTGCGCGCCCGGCGACGAGGCGGCGGCCTGCTTAGCGTTATCACGGGCCTGAGCCTGGGCCAGGTTGCCGTTGGCGTCGGTTTCGCGGATCACGTTGCCATTGGCGTCGTAGTCGCGGCTGGTGACCAGGTCGCTGGTCAGGATGTCGTAGTTGCTCTTGTCGCCGTTGTCGATAGCGTGGTCGGCCGAGCGGTGCAGCTTCACGACTTGGATCGCGCCCGGATCGGTCGGGTCCTCGGGATGCAGGGTGCCCGGCACGATGGTGCGCTTGAGCCGGTTGTTCTTGTCGTACTCGTAGCGGGTGACGCGGTCGTCCGCGCTGGCGGTCGGCGTCGGCACGCTGCCGTCGGCCGGCAGGCCCGCCGCCGTGGCATACACGCGCTGTTCGCTCACATTGCCGTTGCCGTCGTAGGTCCAGGTGGTGACGTAGCCGTCGCCGTTGCGCTCGCGAATCTTGCGGTTTTGGCTGTCGTAGGCGGTGCGGGTGACGTTGCCGTTGGCGTCGATGAATTCCACCAGGTTGCCGGCCGCGTCGTAGCGCCGGGTTTCAGTGGGGGCGACATCCGCTTCCACCGGCTTCAGGTCCGGGCCAGTCAGGGTATAGGTGTGCACCGTGTCGCCGGTCTGGCTGAGCAGGCGGTTCTGGCTGTCGTAGCCATAGCGGGTGCTGCGCTGTTCCGGCTGGCCGTCCGCTTCCACTTGCAGGGTGCGATTGCCGAAGGCGTCGTATTCGAAGCGCTTGGCGCTGAGCACGGCGCTGTCATCGCGGTCGCCGTCGCGGCCGGTTTCTTTCAGCACATGGCCGGTGCCGTCGTAGGCGTAGCGGAACACCGCACCCAGCTGGTTGGTGTACTTCACCTTGTTGCCGAAGGCGTCGTATTCCATGGCTTCGACGCCGTTTTCGGCGTCGGTGATCCGGGTTTGCCGGCCCAATGCGTCGTGCTCGATGGTGGTCACCGCGTCGCGGCTCGTGTCGGCGACGATGGCCGGCGGCGTGCCGGCCGCCACTTGCGCCGGATCGATGGCGTTGGCGTAGCGGGTGACGAGATGCGCGTTGCCGAAGGCGTCGTAGTCGGTGCGGGTGACGCTGCCTTCCGGGTCCACTTGCAGGATGCGGCGGTTGCTGGCGTCGAAGTAGAAGTAGCCGGCGTTGCCGCGCGGGTCGGTGATCTTGACGGCGTTGCCGAAGGCGTCGTAGTCGGTGACGGTGGCGTCGCCTTCGCCGTGGGTTTCCTTGCGCACCCGGCCCTGGGCGTCGAACTCGCGGGTGGTGAGGTTGTCTTTGCCATCCCACTCTTTCACCCGGTTGCCGTAGGCGTCCAGTTCGTAGCGGGCAACTTGCGCCATACCGGCACTATTGCCTTGGCTGACGGACAGCAGATCGCCGGCCGCGTCATAGGTCTGGCGGTGGATTTGATCCTGCGTATTCGCCGGCCGCTGCCGCAAATAGGCGCTCAGCGTGTCCGCCGTCCACTCCCCACCGTTCACCGGCACCCCGGCCATCGTCACCGTGATCGGCTCGCCCGAACCCTGCCAGGCGCCCAGCCCGCTTTCGAAACCGTCCTGCACCACCACGCCTTGTTGCGCGCTGCTCACCGTCACATCGTCGAACAGCACCGCATGGCCGGCGGCGTGATGTGCA
>NZ_PQWB01000166.1:0-7579 GCF_002924365.1 Chromobacterium alticapitis
CGCGCGCGCGCGGCAGCCTGCAGGCCTACACCGACCACGCCGCGCTGCTGCTGTCCGCGCTGCGCGAGCGCACCAACGACACCATGCGCGCCCAGCTGCAGGAGCAGGTGGAGCAGGCCTGGAAACTGGCGGACGCCATCTGGCGCCGCGAACAGGGCCGCCAGAGTCCGCAACAAGTTCAGCAACTGATCATCGCGGCGCTCAGGCCGCTGCGTTATTTCGACGGCCGCGGCTATTTCTTCATCGATACCCTGGACGGCCGCTGCGTGCTGCTGCCCACCGCGCCACAGCGCGAGGGCAGTTCGCTGCTGGACAACCGCGACGACCGCGGCCGCTACATCATGAAAAGCCTGATCGAGTCGGTGTCCGGCCCCTCCGGCCGCGGCTTCTCCGCCTATCGCTGGTATCTGCCCGGCGGCAAGCACATGGACGACAAGATCACCTACGCCCGCCGCTTTCCACACTACAACTGGCTGATTGGCAGCGGCGAATACATCAGCAATGTCGAGGCCGCGCTGCAACAGCAAGGGCTGGACACGCTGGCACGGATGCGGCTGGAGCAAAGCGGCGGCGAACTGATGATCATAGACCGTCAGGGCCTGATCCGGCTCTACCCCAGCCAGCCCTCGCTGGTGGGCCGCCATTACGAGGTGCTGCCGCCGGAGGAGAGGCAGCGCGTGCTGCAGCTGGTGCAACTGGGCAAGCGCGGCGGCTTTATCGAATACAGCCGGCGCGACGAAGCGGGCCTGGCCGGCGAACGCTATCTCGCCTATTCCCGCCAACTGCAGGGCTGGGACTGGACCCTGGTCACCAGCATGCGGGTGCAAGCCATACAAGACGATAGCCAGCGCGCCGCGCAAAAACTGCGCGGCCGCCTGGCCGAACGCATCGCCGCCACGCTGGCCATGACGCTGGTGGCCATGCTCAGCGCCGGCCTGCTGTGCTGGTATTTCGTGCGCTGGGTCGGCAATCTGGTGCGGCGCTACCAGCAGGACCTGGCGCAGAGCCATCTGTCGCTGAAGGAGCAGGCGCGCGAATTGAGGCTGAGCCACTTCATGATAGACAACGCCACCGACATGGTGGCGCTGCGCAACAGCCAGGGCGAGATCGTGTATTGCAATCTGGCGCTGCGCCAGCGCCCGGCGCTGACCGACGCGCTCTTCCTCCACCCGGCCGGCGCCTTTCCGCTGACCTTCGAAGCCCTCCACCCCGATGGCGAAGCCGCGCTGCACCTGGAAATCACCGTCAACCAGCTCAGCTACGAGGGCGAAGACTACCTGTGCGCCACCGCGCGCGACATCAGCGCCCGCCGCGCCACCGAGCGCCAGCTCAGGCTGGCCGCCCAGGTGTTCGAATCCAGCAACGAGGCCATCCTGATCGCCGATCCGGACAACCGCATCCTGACCGTCAACCGCGCCTTCTGCCACATCACCGGCTATAGCGAGGCCGAAGTGCAGGGCGAAAAACCGTCCCTGCTGTTCGCCGAGCGCCACGACCCGTCCTTCTTCCAGCAAATGTGGCAAACGCTGCAGCAGCGCGGCCAGTGGGCCGGCGAGATCTGGAACCGCCGCAAGGACGGCGAATGCTACCCGTGCTGGGTCAATATCAGCATCCTGCAGGACGCGCAGGGCGCGGTCAGCCACATCATCGCACTGTTTTCGGACATATCGGAACGCAAGGAGCACGAGGCGCGGGTGCAGCACATGGCCGAATACGACGCGCTGACCGATCTGCCCAACCGGGTGCTGGTCAACGACAGGCTGCACCAGGCCATCCGCCAGGCAGAGCTGCTGCACAATCAGCTGGCCGTGCTGTTCGTTGACCTGGACCACTTCAAGAACATAAACGACACGCTGGGCCATAGCGCCGGCGACGAGCTGCTGAAGCAGGTGGCGCGCCGGCTGGCTTCCTCGGTGCGCGGCGTGGACACCGTCGGCCGCACCGGCGGCGACGAATTCGTGCTGATCCTGCCGTCCATCAACCAGCCCAGCGAGGCCGCGCAGATCGCCGAGCGCATCCTGCGCGCCCTGCAGCAGCCGTTCCAGATCGGCAGCCACTCGCTGGTGGTCAGCTGCAGCATAGGCATCAGCCTGATGCCGGACGACGGCAGCGACATCCAGGCCCTGCTGATGAACGCCGACCTGGCGATGTACCACGCCAAGGCCCATGGCCGGAACACCTTCCGCTTCTACACCCGCGAGATGAACACCCAGGTGGCGGAGCGGTTGCTGATGGAAAACCGGCTGCGCCGGGCAATGGAGCAGGAACAACTCTACCTGGTCTACCAGCCGCAATACGATATGGCGGGCCAGCGCCTACTCGGCTGCGAGGCGCTGCTGCGCTGGCGCGACCCGGAACAGGGTCTGATCATGCCCAGCCGCTTCATTCCGGTGGCCGAAGACACCGGCCTGATCGTGCCGCTGGGCCGCTGGGTGCTGAACCAGGCCTGCCGCCAGGCCAGTCGATGGCTGGCGGATGGACTGGGACCGCTGCGGGTGGCGGTCAACGTGTCCGCCCACCAGTTGATGCGCCACGATTTCCTAGACGACGTGCGCGAGGCGTTGCAGCAAAACCAGCTGCCCGGCCATTGCCTGGAGCTGGAGGTGACGGAAAGCACGCTGATGACCGATGCCGACCTGGCCTCGCGCCAACTGGCGGTGATCAAGGCCATGGGCGTGCGGCTGTCGGTGGACGACTTCGGCACCGGCTACTCCAGCCTGGCCTATTTGAAGCGCTTCGCGCCGGACACGGTCAAGATAGACCGCTCCTTCATCACCGACCTGCCCGGCGACGAGGAAAACGCCGCCATCGTCAGCGCCATCGTCCATCTGGCCGGCGCGCTGGGCATGGAAACCCTGGCCGAGGGCGTGGAAAGCGAAACACAGCAGACCTTCCTGAAAAAACTGGGCTGCGAGGCGATGCAAGGCTATCTGCTGGGCTCGCCGCTGAGCGAAGAAGCGATGACGCAGCGGCTGGTTCAATCGCAGGACAGATTGCCGGCTTAAGGCGGCTGATCCGCCAGCCAGGCGCCTGCGGCCAACACCAGCAGCACCAGCGCGGCAGCCAGGCCCACGTCCAGCAAACGGACGGCGGCCGCGCCGCCGACCAGGCTCAGATGCAGTGCCGCCAAGGCGCTGCGCGCGGCAAAAGCCGGCCGATAAGCGCGGAACAAGGCCAACGTCAGCATCGCGGCCGCGCCCAGCAGCATCAGCAGCCCGGGCCACGGATGCAGCGCCAACGCCAGCAGCATGCCCAGGGGCACGCCGACCAGGGCGCCGCTGAACCGCTGCCAGCACTTGGCGCGGATGGCGGCGAAGCCGCCGACGCACACGCTGGCGCCGGACCATATGAGCCATTGCCCGCAAGCCAGCTGAAAATGAGCCGCCAACCAGGCCAATAGGCCGACGCAAGCGAAAGCGACGCCGGTTTGCGGCGCCGCGCCGGGCTTGCCGTCCGGCGCGCCGCCTCGCCCGGCCAGGCCATGCAGCAGCCAAGCCGCCAGCGCGCCGGCCGCCAGCCATGGCAGAGAAGGCAGCAACGCAGCCGCGCCGCGCCCGCTGGGCTGCGCCGCCGCATAGCCCAGGTAAAGCGCGGGAATGAAGGTGAAGTTGGCGACGGAGCGCCAGCGCGCCCGCCGCGCGCCCAGCCTGCCCGCCGCCTCGGCGGCCGCGCCGCAAGCCAGGGCGAAAGCGATCGGCCAAGGCCACAGCCCGGCCAACAGCAGACACCCCGCCAGCGCCAACGCGGCCTGAACCAGGCCGCCCCGCCAATCCAGCCGGCCGCGCTCCATCGCGATCAGGCAGCACACGGCCAGCATGCCGCCCTGCAGCGCCCTTTCGCCGCCGCCGGCCAAGCCCAGCAACAGCGCCGGCCCGATCAGAGCCGACACCCGCGCGGCGAGATAGCCGTCGCAATGCTCGCTCCATAGCCGGCGCAGCCGCGTCGTCACAGCGCTTCCAGCTGTTCCAGCGAAAGGATGCCGGCGATGGCGGCCAGCTGGCGCATGGACAGCTGATGTTCCTCCTCCGTCGCCGCGGCGCAGGCCGGCTCCAGCACCAGCGCCTGGTAGTCGCGGTCGTGCGCGTCGCGCGCCGCGGACTGCACCGCCCAGGTGCTGCTGACCCCGGCGATCACCAGCCGTTCGATGCGCTGCGCGCGCAGCACCGCGTCCAGCGGGGTGGCGTAGAACGGGCTGACCCGGTGCTTGACCACCACCACGTCCTGCGGACCCACGTCCAGATCGGCATGGAAAGCCGTGCCCTCGCCTGCCAGATTCAGCGCCTGGAACTCGCGGGCGCGGCTGAACATGGGCGAGCCCTGCGGCATTTCGGCGTAGGACGGCGAGAAACCCACCTTGACGTGGATGACCGGCCAGCCGCGCGCGCGCGCCAAGGCGATGGCGCGGTTGGCGACAGCCACCACGCCGCGCTCGGCGGCATGGCCTGCGCAACGGGCGATGCGGCCTTGCGGGTGGATGATGTCGTGGATGTAGTCCAGCGTCAGCAGCGCGGTTTTCATAGGCGTTTCCTTAATTGAGGGAGGACGGTATCAATCGGCGGCGGCCAGCCGCTCCAGCAATTCTCCGGCGCGCAGCAGCGCGGCGCGCTCCTCCGCGCTCAGGCTGTCCAGCGCGCGCTGCAGCCAGCCGTCGCGCAGCCGGCGGTTGCGGCCCAGCGCGGCCAGTCCGGCTTCGGACAGGCCCACGCGGACGCGGCGGCCGTCTTGCGGATCAGGGCTTCTTCGGATCAAGCCGGCGGCCTCCAGCTCGCGCAGCGCGCCGGCCAGATTGGACGAGCGCATATTCTCCTGCCGGGCCAGCTCGGACGGCGTGATGTCGCCGCCGGCGCGGTCTATCGCGCCGAGCACGGTCAGCAGGCCAAACGGCAGCACATCCTGGCTGCCCTGGCTGCGCAGCCGGCGCGTCATGCTCATCAGCTGCTGGCGCAGCCGGGTGGCGTCTTTCGTAGAGATTATTTCATTCATATAGCTATTTTCACATAGCTATTTTTATATAGCAATTTATTCATGAAATAGGCCGCCCCCCTGGACGGCCACCGCGCCGGATCAATGACCGGCGATGACCACGGTGCAGGTCTGGCCGGCGATCAGCGCCAGGTCTTTCGGCAAGGCGTCCAGCTCGATGCGCACCGGCACGCGCTGCGCCAGCCGCACCCAGTTGAAAGTGGGATTGACGTCGGCCAGCAGCTCGCGGCCGGTGGCGGCGTCGCGGTCGGTGATGCCGCGGGCGATGCTGGCGATGCGGCCGCCCAGCTTGCGGCCGTCGCTCATCAGCGTCACCTCGGCGCGCTCGCCTACTTTCAGGTTGGCGAGCTTGGTTTCCTCGAAATAGCCGTCCACGTAGAACGAGTGGCTGTCTATCAGCGCCAGCCGCGCGGCGCCGGCCGCCGCGTAGTCGCCGACATGGACGTTGAGGTTGGTGACATAGCCGTCAGCCGGCGCGCGCACCACGGCGCGGCTCAGGTTCAAGGCGGCCAGATCGCGCGCGGCCAGCGCGGCCTGGTATTGCGCGTCTGCGGCGCTGGCGGCGAAGTCCGCGCTTTCGCGGCTCTCGGTGGAGACAATGGCGCTGTCCAGGCTGGCGCGGCGGGCCGCCTCCTTGCCGCGGCGGGTCTTGTCCGCCTTGTGCCCTGCCAGCGCGGCCTCGGCCTGGGCCAAGGCCGCGCGGTAGCGCGCCGGATCTATCGCGAACAGCACGTCGCCCTTGCGCACCGCCTGGTTATCCTTGACCGCCACCTCGGTCACCAGGCCGGACACGTCGGCGGCGACCGACACCACGTCGGCCTTGACCCGGCCGTCGCGCGTCCACGGCGACAGCATGTAACGGTCCCACAGCGCCTTGCCTATCCAGACAGCGGCGGCGAGCAGGGCCAGGGTGATCAGATAACGGATGACGGTATTGGCGCGCATGGCGTAAGTCCAGGAAACGGGTTCAACGGTAAAGCGGCAGCGCGAGGCCGCCGAAGATCACGGCCAGCAGACACCAGCGGAACAGCGCCGGGTGCCAGACCTTCTCGTAAACGCCCAGCTTGCCCAGCAGCCAGTCCGCGCCGGCCTGCAACAGCAGACTGAGCACGAACAGCGGCAGCAGGGTGGGCAGCAAAATGCCGTAGACGGCGATTTCACGCGGCATGGTGTTCTCCAGTATCAGGCAGCGCGTCCAGCAGCGAGGTGTGGATCAGATGCAGTGTGGCCAGCATGCGTTTGAGCCGCGCCGCCTCATCCGGCAGCGCCACGGCCTGCCGCTCTCGGATGCGAGGCCCGCCGGCTCGCAAAACGGCCAGCGCCGAGCGCCGCGTCGTTTCGTCCGGGGCGGCGAAATAGCCGTCCAGCGCCGCTACCGCGTCCCGCAGCGGCTGGCGCACCGATGCGTGCGCCTCCGCCTCTTGCTCGCGCAGATCGACGATGGCCAGACCCAGCTCCAGCAAGGTGACGGCCTGGCTGACGGTAGCCTGGCGCGCCGGATCGTCGCGCGGGCCGGGCGCGGCGTTCAGCTGGTTCAGCAAATCGCGCACGCGGTTGCCGAAACGCTGTTTCAGATGCGGCAGCGCGGCGCGGCAGGTGGCGCGCGCCTCTCGCCACAAGACGGCGGCGATGTGGCGACGCGAGCCCATGGTGTGCTCCGGCAACACCAGCACGAAGAACAGCGCCGCCAGCGCCAGGCCCAGCAGGCGGGCGATGCCGTCGTTGAAGAAGGCCGCCGCGTCGTAGCGCATCATGTTTTGCGGATCGACCGCCTGCGCGATCACCAGCGCCACCCCGCTGCCTATGCCGGCCGTTTTGGGCAGGCACTTCAGATAGCAGCCCAGCGCCAGGAAAGGCGCCATCGCCAAGACCAGCGGCGGGAAGCTGCCCGCCTGGCTCAAGACCATGAAGGCGCAGACATAGGCCAAGGGCGTGCCGACGGCGAAGCCGATCAGGATTTGCTTGACCATCACCGTGGGCCGCGGCGAAGACGAGGCCAGGCCGCAGAAGATGGTGGCCAGCAGCACCGCGCCCAGCGCGCTGGGCCAGGCCAGCCAGTACCAAGCCAGGGACAGGGCAAGCAGCGTCAGCGCCGCGCGCGCGCCGCTGGCCAAGGCGATGGCGGACGGCGTGCGCGGCGAATAGGCCAGCGCCTCCACCTGCCGCGGATTGCGCTGTTTCAGGCCGTGGTAGACGGAGGTGAAAGCCAGCATTTCATCGACGAAGCGCAGCAGCAGCTCGGACGCGGTGTCGAACTCTATGCGCTGCGTCTCGTCGTGCGGCATGGCCAGCAGCGTCTCGCGCGCCTCGTCCAGCCCGCGCGCCAGCTCGGGCCGCATCGCCTCCAGCCGGCGCAATGTCTCGCCCGCTTCCAGGGCGGTGCGCGCCGGGCCGTCATCCAGCTCCAGCGCGGCGGAAGCCTGGCCGAACCAGGGATAGAGCAGGCCCGGCAGCGGCGAGGCGGCGTCGGCGCGCAGCCGCTCCATCTGCCGGTGCAGCGTGTGGAAGGTGGTCAGCGCCGCCATGAAGGTGGCGTTGAAGGCGTGCAGCTGATTGCTGCGCGCGCGCACATTGCCGGCTTCGAAAAAGGCGGCCG
>NZ_PQWB01000166.1:7589-13178 GCF_002924365.1 Chromobacterium alticapitis
GCCTCCAGCGTGGCCCGGTCCAGCCGCTGCGCCAGCGCCTGCCGGCACAGCAGCACAAAGCCGTGATAGCGGCCGCGCACGGTGCGCACCACCAGTTCCGCCTGATTTTTGGGCAGGATGAAGTCGTTGACCAGCGCGCAACACAGTATGCCCAACGAGATTTCGGACACCCGCGTCACCGCCAGGCCGAAGATGGCTAGCGGGTGGTTCAACGCCGGCAGGCCGATGATGCAGGCGGTGTAGCCGGACAGCACGAAGGCGTAGGAGCGCGAATCGCGGTACAGCGTGGCGCCGCTGGTGCACACGCCCACCCACAGCGCCATGCTGATCAGCATCAGCACCGGCTGGCCGTCGAACAGCCCGGCCAGCGCCAGCGCGGCCACGCTGCCGACGGCTGTGCCCAATATCCGGTACACGCTCTTTTCCAGCACCGCGCCGCTGCGCGGCATGGCGACGATGAACACCGAAATCATCGCCGAACTGGGAGAATCGAAACCCAGGCGGAAGGCTATCCACAGCGCGGCGAAGGCGGCCAGCAGGGTCTTGAGCACAAAGCTCCAGTTCTCGCCCTCGCTGGACAGCCAGTCGGCGGCGATGCGCCGGCCGGCCGCGGCCAGGCCGCCGCTCATCGGCGCGCTTCCTGCGGCGCCGGCGTTTGCGCGCCTCCGCCCAAAGCGCTCATCAAGGCCGCGTAGCTGTCCAGTCGCTCCCCGTGGATGCGCGCCAGTTGCTGCCGCGCGTCCAGCAGCGACAGCCTGGCCGACAGCACGCCGTCCTGCTCGGACAGGCCGGCGCGGTAGCCCTGCTGCGCCAGCTTCAGCGCGCGCTCCGCGCTGGCGCGGGCCTGCTCGGCCTGCTTCTGCTGCTCGGCCAGCGAGCGCGAGCGGACCACGGCGGCGGCGATCTCGTTCAGCGCATGCACCACGCTGGCGTTATAGCCGGCCACTGCCGCGTCGTAAGCCGCGGACTGGGCGCCAAGCTGGCTGCGCAGACGGCCGCCCTCGAAAATGGGCAGCGTGATGGCCGGACCGACGCCGCGTATCGCGGTGGACGAGGATGGGAAGTTGTCGAAGCCTATGGCCTGGAAGCCGATGAAGGCGGACAAATTGATATTGGGGTAGAAGGCGGCGCGGGCGGCGTCTATCTTCTTCGCTTCCGCCTCCGCCTGCCAGCGCCGGGCCGCCACGTCCGGCCGGCGGCCGATCAGTTCGGCCGGCAAGGCGGACGGCAGCGTCGCCTCGCCGTCGCTCAGCTTCAGCAGCGGCCGCGTCAGCTTGTCGCCGGAGCCCGGTCCCTTGCCGGCCAGCGCGGCCAGCTGCTTGCCCAGCAGCGAGATGTTTTCATCCACCTGTTCAAGCTGATTGCGCAGCGCGGGCAGCCGCGATTCCTGCAGCACCACCTCGGCCTCGGTGCCCAAGCCGGCCGCCTTGCGCTTCTTCGCCAGCAGCAGGAAGCGCTCGCGCTGGGCCAGGCTGTCCCCCAGCAAGTCCTTCACCTCGTATTGCACCGCCAGCCGCGCGTAATCGCGGACGATGGCGGCAGCCAGGTTCAGCCGCGCCAGCTGCGCCTCTGCCGCCAGCATCTCGGCTTGGTCCAGCGCGGCGGCCAGCGTGGCGCGCTGACGGCCCCACAGGTCCAGATCGTAGCCGGCGTTCAGGCTGGCGTGGTTGTACCAGGAATAATTGCCGGCCTCGGGCGGCGGGATGAAATCTTGCTCGGAATAACGCTGGCGGGTCAGCGACAATTCGCCCGCCGCTTGCGGCCGGGTGGCCGCCTCGGCGACCCCGGCCAGCGCCCGGGCCTGAGCCAGCCTGGCCTCGGCCGCCTGCAGATTGGGATTGCCGGCCAGCGCGGCGGACATCAGCCCATCCAGCTGCGCGTCGCGCAGCTCGCGCCACCAGTCCCCGCGCGGCCAGCCTGCCTTGTCCGCCGCGGCGGCGATCGCCGCGCCGCCCTCCAGGCTATTGGGGTCCAACAGCTTGGCGCGCGCGCCGCTGTCGCCGGGGCTGGCGCAGCCGGCCAGCGTCGCCGCCAGCAGGCAAGCCGCCGCCGTGTAGAAGCTATGCATCGTTCGCATGGGAAACCATTCATAAAGCAAATGGCCGCCATTGGCGGCCAAGGCGAATCGAAATCGTTCCTCATTCTAGCATCGGCGGATGACGTCAGGCTTTCAGATTGTCCTCAGTCGAAGCGCAAGGTATAGCGCGACTCCGCCGACAGCGCATTGCCCGCGCGCAGAATCACCGACCAGCCCTTAGACAACTGGTAGGCCATTTTCACCGCCTGGTCGGCGCTGCTGATGCCGTACTCGTAGCCGAGGTAGAGCTCGCGCGTCAGCTGGCGGCCCACCGTCACCACCTGCTCCGCCGGGCTGACCGTGCCGTTGGACAAGGTCTTTTCCTGGCGGCTGGACACGCCCAGATCGTCGAACAACCCGATGTGGTCGTTCAGCGAGCCGGCCAGCATCATGCCGGCCGAGGCGGCCAGATCGTTGTTGTCGCGATCGCCGCTGGCGGCGCGGCCCAGCACCAGCCAGGCCAGCTTGTCCTTGTCGGTCATCGGATCGTCCGCGATCAGCCTCACCTTGGGCGAAGCGACCGAACCGGTGACTTCCACGCCGGCGCCCACCGGCGACAACCGGCGCTTGGCCTGCACATTGAGCAGCGGGTTATCCAGCGGGCCATTGAAGGTAATCGCGCCGAAGCTGATGTCCAGATCCTGGCCATAGGCCTTGTAGCGGCCCTTCTCCACCTTGACCTGGCCCTTGGCCGCCGGCGCCTCGCCCGGATTGGCGCTGACATGCACCAGGCCGGACAGCTCCACGTCCAGGCCCTGGCCGGTGAAACGGAAGCGCTCGCCCAGGTCCAGGTCCAGCGCCACGGTCAACGGCATGCTGGCGAAGGCAGACGGCTCCGGCGGCGCGCGGCCCACCACCACCACGTCCGGCCCAAGGTCCGGCGCGCCGAGCTTGGGCAGGCCGACGCGGCCCTGATCGGCGCGGATGCGGCCGCTCAGCGACAGCTTGCCGCCGACGAAAGCGAGCTCGCTCTGGCCGGACACCACCAGGCGGCGGTTGGGCTTGTCGAATACGCTGAAGCGCTGCAGCGTCACCTTGACGCGGGCGTCCGGCTGCGAGTCGCTGAGGTCCAGCGATCCGCTGGCGCTGACTTCGCCCTTGCCGCCGCCGAAACGCAGTTGCTGCATGATGAGCTTGCGGCCGTCTATGCGCGCCGCCAGGCTGCCATCCACCAGCGCGATGCCGGTTTTATGGTCTTCCAGCTTCAATTGCTCGCCGCGGATCTGGCCCTGCGCCTGAGGCGAGGCCAACGGGCCGTTGAGCGTCAGGTCCGCGCTCACACGGCCGCCCAGCTCCAGGCCAGGCCCAGCCAGCTCAGCCAAGGCGGACAAAGCCGGCAGGTTGGCGCGCACCGCGCCGGACACAGGCGTCTGGCCGTCTATGCGGCCGCCGTTCCATGGCAGGCTGCCCTGGCCCTGGAGCTGGGCGAAGCGGCTGTCCAGGTTCACATTGAAAGCCACCATGCGGCCGTCCAGGCTGAGGTCCAGCTTAGCGGTCTTCAGGCCCAGCGCGGCGCGGCGGTTCTTGTCCAACGGCAGTTGCACGTCGCCGCCGCTGCGCCACAGCGCGAGCTGGCCATGGCCGCCCGGCGCCAGGCCCCAATCGGCGTCGAACTGCAAGTCCTGCTCCACCGGCAGCTTCAGCAACGGTCCGAGTTCGGACACCTTGATGCCGCGCGCGGCGCCGTGGCCGGCCAGCCCGCCATCGGCCTGGCGGCTGAAGTCCGTCAGATTCAGGCTGCCGCCCAGCAGCGCGAGCTTGGTCGCGCCGAGCTTGACCTGGCCGTCCGCACCCAGCGCCAGGGAGGCCGGCGCCAGCAGGCTCAGGCCCGGCTTGCCGGACAACTCCAGCTTCTGCAGGCTGCCCTGCCAGTTGTTGTTCTGGCCCAGTCCGCCGGCAGCGGCCAACTGCAGCCCGTAGGACAGCTGCTCCAGCTGGAAGCGGCCATCCAATTGCAGGCTGTGGCGGGCGCGGGTGCCGGCGGCGCGCGCATGCAACTGCTCCGCCCGCATTTCCCCGGCTTGCAAGGCGGCCACGTCCAGGCTCAATTGGAAGGGGCTGGCCTGGTCGGCCTTGATATTGCCGGCGAAGCGCAGCGTTTGCAGCGACACCCCACCTGGCAGCTTCAGCTTGTCTGCCTGCAGCTTGGCATCCAGCAGCGGCGCCTTGGGCACGCCGGCCAGTTCGCCTAGGCCTTGCACGGTGCCGGCGAAGCCCGGCCCCAGCAACGATAGATTCGGCGCGTTGACGGCCAGCTTCAGCTTGTCGCCGGCCGCGCCGTAGCTGCCGCTGGCCTGCAGCCGGTTGTCGGCCAGCTTCAGGTCCAGCAGCAGCTGCTTCAGCCGCTGCTGGCCGAACAGCAGATTGGCGCTGCCGGCCAGCGCCGCGCCGGACAACTTGCTGGGCGCGAACTGCAGCTTGGCGCCCACCTCCAGCGGCTCGGCCAATTGGCCGGCCATCTTCAACGTGGCGTTCAAATCGCCCTTGGGCAGGCTGGGCAGCACGCGCGCCGGGTCAGCGCGGCTGAGCTTGCCGTTCAGCTCGAACAGCTGGCGGCCGGACAGGCCTAGCTTGCCGTTGAGGCTGAACGCGCCGCCATCGGCGCCCAGCTCCAGTTTCTTCAGCAACAGCGCCGGCTGCTTGCCGCCGCTGATCTCCGCCAGCGCGTCCGCGCGCAGCAGCTTGCCTTTGAGCAAGGCGGCGACGCGCGGCTCAGCCGGCGAGCCCTCCACCGTGACGCGGCCGCTGATCGCGTCGTCCGGCGCGTCGGCGTGCAGCTGGCGCAAGGCCAGCTTGTCCAGGTCCAGCGCCAGCTTGAGCTGGCTGGACTTCACCTCGCCGGACAGGGCCAGCTTGCCGCCGGCCAGCTCGGCGCGGCTGTTGTACAGCTCCAGCGCCTGCTCGTCGGCGCGGAATTCGCCAACCAGCAGCGACAGCGGCAGCTTGTGCGAGGACAGCGCGCCTGGCTCGGCGTTGACCAGGGTCAGGCCGCCCTTGATGCGCTGGCCGGCATCGGGCTCGGCGAACACGGCGAAGCTGAGCCGCGCCTTGGGCCAGGCGGGCAGGATGGCTTGCGGATTGATGTTGCCGACGCGCGCGTCCAGCCGCGCCAGCCGGTTGAAGGGGTTGGCGTCGAATGGCCGCAACGCGCCGGCCAAGTCCACGCTGAGGCCCTTGCCGTCCAGCTCGCCCTTGAAGGCCGGCTGCAGCAGATTGCCGGACAAGTCCAGCCTGGCCTGCACCGCGGCCTGCTCCAGCTGGCCGCTGGCGCGCAACTCTCCGGACAGCGCGAACGGGCTGGCCGCGGCCAGCGTCAGCCCGGCGCGCGCCTCGCCCCACGGCGTTTCCAGCTGCCGCAGCTGCAAGCGGTGGCGGACGCCGTCGTAATCATAGCCGGCGCGCAGCCGGTACAGGCTGACATGGGCCGGCTCCAGCGTCAGGCTGGCCAGCGACAGCTCGCCCACGCTGACGGGCAAGGGCAGCGCCAGCGTGCGCGGCGCCTCCGGCGGCGT
>NZ_PQWB01000167.1 GCF_002924365.1 Chromobacterium alticapitis
GGAACAGTTGCGCCATCGTCTGGCTGTCGCTCTTGTACCAGACCGATGCCGTCACCGTGTCGCCGGCCTGGAAGTGGCCCGCGCCGCGCGAGATGGAACTGTTCGTCCCCGCCTGATACCACACTTGCGCCGCTTGCTGGCCGCTGTGGGTCTGGTCGGTCGAGCCCCGCGGCAGCGTCGCCTCCAGCTTGTCGGCGTAGCGCACGCTGCCGGTGACATTCCCGGCTGCGTCGTACTGGCGCTCGGTGACGTAGCCCAAGGGA
>NZ_PQWB01000020.1 GCF_002924365.1 Chromobacterium alticapitis
TGCCTGACGCTGAAGCCGGAAGTGCTGATCTGCGACGAGTCGGTGTCGGCGCTGGACGTGTCGGTGCAGGCGCAGGTGCTGAACCTGCTGCAGGACCTGCAGGACGAATTCAAGCTGTCCTATCTGTTCATTTCGCACGATCTGGCGGTGGTGAAGCACATCTCGGACCAGGTGCTGGTGATGAACCAGGGCCAGGTGGTGGAGCAGGCGGACGCGGACGTGATCTACCGGGAGCCTAAGGACGGGTACACCAAGAAGCTGCTGGGAGCGATTCCGCAGGGCTGGAGCCCGACGCTGGCCATGGCCTGAGCGCAAGCCTGATCCGGATCAAAGCCAACCGGCCCGCGAGGGCCGGTTTTGTTTTGGGCGGCTCAGCTGTCGGCAAAGTTCATGGCCATGCTCCAGGCGGCCTGCTGGCTTACGCTATAGGAAACTTTGGCTTCGCCGCCGCCGTCGGTCACATCAAGCAGCCCGTTGCTCTCTTCCTGGCCTATCGTCAGTTGGTAAAATCCGTCCCCACCGTAGTCGTAATCGGGTCCGTCGGCAAAGATCACCCCCAGCATGAAGGCCGTGCCGGGTCCGGACCAATCTACGCTAAGTTGCGCCGATTGATCTGGCTCCAGGACGTAGCTGCGATGCAGCGGCTGATTGTTCAGCAGCAGAACCTGGTCATCCCAGTTGGGATCGCCGTCGATGTAGATATCCTGGCTGGAGTGGTTCTGCACGGTGACGATGGGTTGGCTCATGTCGCGCTCCTGGCGGTTGGCGCCTGGCCAAGCGCCAGGCTTGGCAATCATAGAAAAGCGCGTGGAGAGAAGAGCTGATCTTTAGGAGGGCGCTAGATCGAATCCTGTCCGGTCAGCCAGCAGCGCAACCACTCCGCCGCCGCGCCCAATGGCCGGTTGGCGGCCCATACCAGATCTACCGGCATGCGCTTGGGCCAGCCTGGCGCTTCCAGCTGCTTCAGTTCGCCGCCGCCGAAGCTCCTGACCAGCCAGCTGGGCAGTTCTGCCCAGCCCACGCCTAGCCGCGCCATGTCCAGCAGCATCAGATAGCTGGGCGCGTACCATTGGCGCTGGCCGGAACTGGCCGGCGTCTTGTCGCCATAGGTGTTGAGCCGCAACTGGCGATATTGGCCCAGCAGCGGCTCGTCCACGCGCGCAAGTCCAGCCAGTGGGTGGCGGTGGGCGGCGTACAGCGCCAGTTCGCTGGCGTCGCGCTGGCGCTGGCGGCGGATGTCAGGCGAATAGCGGTCCATCGCGCCGACCAGGCCCAGTTGCGCGCGGCCGGACAGGATCAGGTCCAGCACGTCTTCCTGCTCTCCTACCAGGCATTCCAGTTCCAGCATGGGATAGCGCTCCTCCAGTCGGCAGGCCACGCTTTCCAGCGTTTGCGACTGAAAGGTGTCGGACAGCACGATGGTCAGGCGAGTTTCCACGCCTGCGTTCAGATGGGCGGCTTGCTGCCGCAGCTCCTGGCTGGCCGCCATGATCTGCCGGGCTTGGGGCAGCAGCAGCCGGCCGGCGGCGGTCAGGGTGGGGGAGCGGGTGGCGCGGTCGAATAGCGCGCTGCCCAGGTCTATCTCCAGATTGGCGATGGCCTCGCTGATGGTGGACTGGCTCTTGCCCAGCCGTCTTGCCGCAGCGGAGAAGGAGCCCAGGTCGGCGGCGTAGACGAAGGCGGAGAGCGAGTCCAGGGAAAATGTCATATCGGATTTTCCGATGGTTGATATTTTTATAGTATCCGAACTTCCAATCATAATCGCGCTCATTACATTTTGCTTGCGGGAGAGTGTCCATGCATTCGACAGACAAAAAAGTGGGTGAACGCGTCTTGCACGCCGTGATGTACGAGGCTTGCGCGATGGCGATTCTGGTGCCGGCCTCGGCCTTGCTGATGCAGCGGAACGTGTGGCACATGGGCGTGCTGGCGCTGATGATGTCGACGGGCGCCATGTTGTGGAACATGGTGTTCAATATGTTGTTCGAGCGGCTGGAACGGCGCTTCAACTGGCAGCGCACAACCGGCATCCGCTGCCTGCACGCGCTGGGCTTCGAGGGCGGCCTGGTGGGCATACTGGTGCCGCTGGTAGCCTGGTGGATGGAGACCGGCTACTGGCAGGCTTTCATGCTGGAATTGGGCTTCCTCGCGTTCTTCCTACCATATACCTATGTGTTTAACTGGCTGTACGACCATCTGCGCGGCCGTTTGCTGGCGCGCCGCGGTTTGGCTGCGGCCATGGAGTGATAGATGAAAATCTGGCTGTTTCTGATGGGGGCCATCCTGTCCGAGGTGGTGGCCACTTCGGCCTTGAAGGCCTCCGATGGCTTCACCCGCTTGTGGCCTTCGCTGCTGACCGCTGGCGGCTATATGCTGGCTTTTTACCTGCTGTCCCAGACGCTGCGGCATATCCCGGTGGGCATAGCCTATGCTTTGTGGTCAGGCATCGGCATCGTGCTGATTTCGCTGATCGCCTGGCTGCTGTATGGCCAGAAACTGGATTTGCCGGCCATTATCGGCATGGCGCTGATCATCGCCGGCGTGGCGGTGATCAATCTGTTTTCCGGCAGTTCCGCCCACTGATCACGCTCTGCCGTACGCGATTGTCCCGTTCGCCTGTACAAGCGCATCTCATGTGCCAATATGGAATGGTTAAGCATGCATATTCGCACGCTTGACATGATTGAGCAGAATAACCGTATCGGGATGAGTCTGTGTTGAGAGCCGGCGGGTTTCAGGCGCCGGTTCAAGTGCAAGGCCAATGCCAGCAAGCCAGATGCGCCGTCAGAGCGCGATGCCGGAGACAGAGCCGGCGCGGCAGGCTGGCGCAGCGAGCAGCGCGGGGCTTCGCGCGGCCATGCACTTTGTGATGCCGACAGGACGCAGCCTGTAGACAGAGGCTTTCATGACCATATTGTCGGTCTGCGGAGTCAAGGGTGGCTGCGGCGCCAGCGCGATAACCGCGGCCTTGGCCTGGCACCGTCAGGAACAATCCAAATCCACCCTGGCCATCGATCTATGCCCGCATAATCTGCTGCGGCTGCATTTCGGCGTGCCCTGGAGCGATGAGGCGGGCTGGCATGCCAGCCTGTTGGCAGGCCGAGACTGGACCCAGGCGGCCTGGCGCATAGGCGGCGAGGCATTGATGCTGATGCCGCACGGTGATTTGCCGCGCGGCACGCCGCATGCCCCCGGCCTGCGCGCCGACTGGCTGCGGCGGGAACTGGCCGCGCTGGACCGGCCGGCGGACGATATGACGCTGCTGGACACGCCTTTGACGGAAGGCATGGGGCGCGAGCTGGCTTTCGCCGCCTGCAGCCATGTTCTGGCGGTGCTGCCGCCGGATCCCATCAGCAATGCGCTGGCCGCCAAGCTGGAGGCGGAGCTGCTGGAGCGCGGCATGGACCGCGGCCGCATCTTGTTCCTGATCAATCAGTTCGACCCGGCGCGCCGGCTGGACCGCGACGTGGAGCTGCTGCTGCGGCTGATGCTGGGCAGCCGGCTGGCGCCCTTGCCCGTGATGTGGGACGAGACCATGCGCGAGGCGCTGGCGGCAGGCTTGCCGGTAGCCGCGTTCGCGCCGGACAGCCAGGCGGTGGATGATTTGCGCCAACTGGCCCTGTGGTTGTCGGTGCGGCTGAGCGAGACTCAGAGCGAGGCCCTATGCTGACGCGCGCGCCATGGCCGGCTTACGCCGTCAGACTGAAGCTGCTGCATCCGGAGGATGCGCGGCGGCCATGGCTGTTTCTGCTGTCGCTGCTGTTCGTGACGCCCCCGCAAGGCTGGCTCAACTGGGGGCAGGGAGCGCGGCGCTACTTCCCTCATATTGATTTCGAACGTTTCGGCTGGGCCGATCCGCTGCGCATCCTGCTGCAATTGCTGTGGCTGGCGCTGATCGCCCAGCCCAGGCGCAATGACGGCGGCGGCGCGCTGGATAGCTGGCGCGCGGCGTGGCGCCGGCTGCGTGGCGGCCTGGCCTGGCTGCTCGCCGCGTTGCGCCGGGGCCTGGCATGGTTCGCCCAGCGCTATCCCGCGCTTTTCGACTACGAGCGGCTGCGGCGCTGGGAGGAGAGCCTGGCGGCCAATCCGTGGTGGGAAAGCGCGGCGATGCGCAGCCTGGTTTATCTTTCCGCGCTGGCGCTGGTGGCGATCTGCGTCACCACGCCGTTCGACGAGGGCTCGCAGGCGGCGTTCTCCGGCGTGCTGCTGCTGATCGCGCTGTGGGTGCGCCGGGTGCCGGGCCAGGTGACCACGCTGATCCTGATGGTGTTTTCCGCCGTGGTGTCCACCCGCTACGTATGGTGGCGCGTCACCAGCACGCTCAACGACGATACCTGGATGAACCTGACTTTCGGCCTGCTTTTGCTGTCGGCCGAGCTGTTCGCCTGGATCGTGCTGCTGCTGGGTTTCTTTCAGTCGTCCTGGGTGTTGCAGCGTCCGATCGAACCCTTGCCAGAAGACGAAAGCAAACTGCCCACAGTCGATGTGCTCATTCCCATCTACAACGAGCCGCTGCGAGTGTTGAGGCCGACGGTGATGGCGGCGCTGCGCATGGATTGGCCATTCGACAAGCTGCGCGTGCATGTGTTGGACGACGGCCGCCGCGAGGAGGTGCGCGAGTTCGCCAGCCGGATAGGCGCGAACTACATCACGCGCGAGGAACACAAGCATGCCAAGGCCGGCAATATCAACCACGCGCTGGGCGTGACGGACGGCGAATTCGTCGCGATCTTCGACTGCGACCACATTCCCACCCACAGCTTCCTGCGTTCGACCATGGGCGGTTTTCTCAAGGACGACCAGCTGTCTCTGGTGCAGACGCCGCACCATTTCTTTTCCGCCGACCCGTTCGAGCGCAATCTGGACACCCAGGGCAAGGTGCCGAACGAGGGCGAGCTGTTCTACGGCCGGGTGCAGGATGGCAATGATCTGTGGAACGCCACCTTCTTTTGCGGCTCCTGCGCGGTGCTCAGACGCACGCATCTGATGTCGGTGGGCGGCATCGCCACAGACACGGTGACCGAGGATGCCCATACCTCGCTAAAGCTGCACCGCAGCGGTTACCGTTCCGCCTACATCAACCGTGTGCAGGCGGCCGGCCTCGCCACAGAGAGCCTGTCCGCGCATATCGGCCAGCGCATCCGCTGGGCGCGCGGCATGGCGCAAATTTTCCGCTGCGACAATCCGCTGTTCGGCAAGGGGCTGACCTGGGCGCAGCGTCTGTGCTACTTGAACGCCATGCTGCACTTTCTGAATGGCATGCCGCGGCTGATTTTTCTGCTGTCGCCGCTGGCCTTCCTGTTTTTCCATGCCTACACCATCTACGCCCCGGCGTTGGGCATCGTGCTCTACGTGCTGCCGCATATGGTGTTTTCAGTTTTGTGCAACTCGCGCATGCATAGCCAGTTCCGCCGCTCGTTCTGGGGCGAGGTCTACGAAACCGTGCTGGCCTGCTACATCATTCCGCCGACTACCGTGGCGCTGCTGTTTCCGGGACTGGGCCGCTTCAATGTGACGGCCAAGGGCGGGGTGATGGAAGAGGACTACGTGGACTGGAGCATTTCCTGGCCTTACCTGGGCTTGCTGGCGGTGATTCTGGCCGGGATGGGGTTCGGCGCCTACCGGCTGTGGAATGGCTTGGCTTCGGAGGTGGGCACCGTCATCGTCAACCTGATCTGGGCCGGCTACAACGCCATGTTGCTGGGCGTGGCGCTGGCGGTGGCGCGGGAGCTGCGGCAGGTGCGGGTGACGCACCGGGTGCGAGCCAAACTGCCGGTCACTCTGCATTTGCCGGATGGCAGGGCGTGCCGTTGCCACACGCTGGACTATTCCGAGGGCGGCATGGCCTTGCAGCTGACCAGCCAGTCGCGGCTCAAGCTGCCGCGCGACACCGAGCTCGACCTGTCGTTGCGGGTGGAGGGGCGCAGCTACGCTTTTCCATGCAGGCTGGTTTTTTCCAAGGGAGACCGGCTCAGCGTGCGCTTCGTCGATCTGACGCTGCCGCAGCAGAGCGATCTGGTGCAATGCACCTTTGGCCGTTCCGACGCCTGGGAGGAAAGGGAGGAAAGGCAGGAAGAAGAGAGTCCGATGCGCAGCGCGGTGGACATCATGCGCTTCGGCTGGCACAGCCTGCGCGGGCTGTTGTTGCTGGTGCTGCCTTTGTCCTTGCGCGCGCGCTGGAGCGGTTTGCAGTGGCTGGCCAGCCTGCTGCCCCGGCCGCCGCAGCCGGTCAGGGAGTGAGCATGGGCGCGGCGAAACGGTTGCTGTGGCTGCTGGCGTTGTTCTCCGCGCTGTGGGCAGCGCCATGCCGCGCCGCGGACGACGCCAGCGCGCCGCAGGGCGAAGCCGCGCCTGCGCCATGGATCAGCACCCGCACTTTGAGTTTCAAGCAGATAGGCATCCATGCGCCCTTGAAGCTGCGCGGCGGCAACAGTGTGGCCACCGTCAGCTTCGGCAGCCGCACCGACGAACTGGTGACCGGCATCACCCTGCATTTGCGCTACACCTTCTCGCCGGCGCTGTTGACCGATCTGTCTCACATCCAAGTGATGCTGAACGACGAGATCGTCACCGTGCTGCCCTTCGCCAAGGGCGACGGAGGCAAACAGCTGGAGGCCACGCTGACGCTGAATCCGCGGCTATTGGCCGATTTCAACCGCCTGCAGTTCCGCTTGATCGGCCATTACACCAACCGTTGCGAAAACGAGGCGCACAGCAGCATTTGGGCCGAGATAAGCAATTTCAGCGATATGAAACTGACAGTGCAGGCATTGACGCTGGCGGACGACCTGACTTTCTTCCCCGAGCCGTTCTTCGACAAGCGCGACTTCTCCGTGCTGAAGCTGCCCATGGTGTTCGGCGCGCGGCCGTCGCTGGGCGCGCTGCGCGCGGCTGGCGAGCTGGCGTCCTGGTTCGGCGCGCAGGCCAGCTGGCGCGGCGCGCTTTTCCAGGCTTCGCTGGACAAGCTGCCGCCCGAGCAGCACGCCATCGTGTTCGCCAGCAACGAGGACAGGCCGTCCTTTTTGGCCAGCCTGCCGCCGGCGCAAGGGCCCATGCTGGCCGTCATGCCCCATCCGCTGCGGCCGGAGCGCAAGCTGCTGCTAGTGCTGGGGCGAGACGACGCCGACTTGCAGCTGGCGGTGCGGGCCATGGTGCTGGGCCAGGCCGGCATGACCGGCAGCCTGGTCAGCGTGCGCCAGGTCAAGCTGGTGGCGCCGCGTCTGCCTTACGACGCGCCTAACTGGGTCAGCTCGGCGCGTCCCACCCGGCTGGGCGACCTGGTGACGCAGCAGCAGGATTTAGAGGTGGTGGGCCAGCAACTGGCGCCGATCAAGGTCTCCTTCCGCGTGCCGGCCGACCTGTTCACCTGGGGCAGCCGCGGCATCCCGTTGAACTTGAAATTCCGTTATACCGGGCCGCAAAAGGCCAGCGACTCCCGGCTCAATATCGGCATCAACGACTTTTTCGTGCAGAGCCTGGCCTTGAAGGCCAGCGGCATAGGCGGCGTGGAAACCAGCCTGCGGTTGCCGGTGCTGGAAAATGGTCTCCTGAGCAATATCGACCAGATCCTGCTGCCGCCTTTCCGTGTCAGCAGCCGCAGCGAGATGCAGTTCCAGTTTACTTTCGCCGCGGACAAGCAGGGCGAGTGCAGCGGCGGCCTGGTGGACAATAACCGCGCCGAGATCGATCCGGATTCCACCATAGACTTCAGCCAGTACCCGCACTACGCGGAAATGCCCAATCTGGCGCTGTTCGCCAACTCCGCCTTCCCGTTCAGCCGGCTGGCGGATCTCTCCGACACCGTGGTGGCGATGCCGCCCCAGCCGGCGCGCGAGGACATCGGCGCCTATCTTTCCACGCTGGGCTTCATCGGCGCCGCCACCGGCTTTCCGGCGTTGCGCTTCCGCTTGGTGGGCGAGGAGCAACTGACGCCGGGGCTGGACGCGGATCTGCTGATCATAGGCGACTCCAAGCGGCTCAAACTGCTGCAAGCCTGGCGCAAGCTGCTGCCCACCGTGCTGGACGGCGACAACCGCCGCGTGGCGGACGGCCTGAACGAGCCGCAGGAGCGAGAGCTCAGCCTGAAGCTGCTCAGCAAGCGCGACAACCCGGTCAGCGGCGTGGCGGACTTCACCGCGCGCGGCAAGGTGGCCGCGCTGCTGGGGTTGGAGTCCCCGCTGAAGCAGGGCCGCAGCGCCATCATCGTCACCGCTACCAGCGCGGAAGCGATGGGCGAGGTATCGGACGCCTTGAGCGACGACGCCAAGCTGGCGCAGATGAGCGGCAGCGTGGCGCTGTTGCGCGGCGACGCGGTGGACAGCGAGCGCTTGGGGCCGGTCTATCACGTCGGCAGTCTGCCGCTGTGGGCTTGGCTCTGGCTGTATCTGTCCGGCCATCCGCTGTTGCTGGCCGGCTTGTCGGCCTTCGCGGTGCTGATCGCCGCGCTGGCCATTCTACGGATTTTCCGGATGCTGGCGGCGCGCCGGCTGCGGGAGTAGCGAAATGCGCTTGCCTGCATGGTGCGCCGGCCTGTTGTGCGCCTTGCCCTTGCTGGCGCAAGCGGAGGGCGGCGCTTGCGACGGCTGGCCGCAGTGGAGGGCTTTCAGCGGACATTTCCTGTCGCCGGACGGCCGGGTGATCGATCCGGGCCGCGAAGGTGGGCAAACCACCAGCGAAGGGCAGAGCTACGGGCTGTTCTTCGCTCTGGTCGCCAATGATAGGCAGGCTTTCGAGCGCATGCTGGCGTGGACGCGAGACAATCTGGCGGCGGGCGATCTGGCGGCGCGGCTGCCGGCCTGGCTATGGGGACGCAAGAAGGACGGCAGCTGGGGCGTGCTGGACGACAACAGCGCGGCCGACTCCGACATGTGGATAGCCTACGATCTGCTGGAGGCGGGCAGGCTATGGCGGGAACCGCGCTATGCCGCGCTGGGCCGGCAACTGGCGCTGCGGATCCTGGAGGGCGAAACCGCCGATTTGCCCGGCTTGGGGCCGACGCTGCTGCCCGGCCGAGTGGGCTTCCATCATGGCGGCGAGGCCAGGCTCAACCCCAGCTATCTCCCGCCGCAACTGGTGGCGCGGCTCGGCGACGCCCTGCCGGACACCGGCTGGGGCGGTTTGCGCCATAGCACGGCGCGCGTGCTGCTGGGCGGCGCGCCGGCGGGGTTCGCGCCGGACTGGCTGGCCTACCATCCGGGCAAGGGCCTGGCGTTGGACGAGGAGAGCAAGGCGCAGGGCAGCTATGGCGCCATCCGCGTCTACCTGTGGGCCGGCATGCTGGCGCCGGACGCGCCGCTGCGGGCGGAACTGCTGCAGCGTTACCGGCCCATGGCGCATCGCGTGGCGCAAAGCGGCGAGCCGCCGGAGCAGGTGGACAGTCGCAATGGCCAGGCCGCAGGCAGCGGTCCGGCCGGCTTTTCCGCCGCCATGCTGCCCATGCTGCAGGCTTTGGGCGATCAGGCGGCGTTGCAGGCGCAGTTGCGCCGGATAGCGTCCATGCCGGAGCGGCCCGATGCCTATTACGACCACGTGCTGATGCTGTTCGGCCTGGGCTGGCAGCAGGCGCGCTACCGTTTTGCCGCCAATGGCGCGGTGTTGCCCGCCTGGGAGGGCGCATGTCCCGCATCGCACACGGCATCGCCCTGAGTCTGCTGGCTGGTCCGCTGTTCGCGGCAGCGGTCGATCCTGGACCGGAACTGCTGCGCCAGGCCAGGCAGTGGCAGGAGCTGGGCCGGCCGTTGGAGGCGCAGCAGGCAATCGAACGTTTGTTGCGGCTGAGTCCGGGGCCTTCGCCGCTGAACGCGGAGGGGCTGACGCTGCAGGCCCTCGGCGAATTGCAACTGAAGCAGGACAAGCTGGCCGCGCAGACGCTGGCGAAGCTGCGCGCGCTATATCCCGGCCATCCAGGCATAGATCGGGTGGAGCAGATGCGGCGGGTGCTGGGGGCGGGGCGGGGCAAGCTGCTGCGCGCGCACGAGCTGTTCGCCATCGGCAAAGTGGAGGAGGCCTACGCCGCCTTCAACGAGGTTTACCAGGGACGGCCGCCGGATGGCGCGCTGGCGCTGGAGTACTGGCAAGTCACGGCCCGCATGCCGGGCGGCTGGGAGCGCGCGCGGGCCGAACTACAGGCCATCGTCAACCGCAGCCCATCCAATCACGAGGCCAGGCTGGCGCTGGCCAACCTCTATCTATTGCACCCGCCGGCGCCGCGCGCGGTGCTGGACGAATTGAAAGCGTTGAGCGGATTCGACGACAGCCGCGGCGCGGCGCTGGCGCAGTGGCGGCGGGCGCTGCTGCAGGTGGACCAAGGCTGGCCGCGCGCCGATTATCTGGACTACCTGGAGCGGGCGCCGGACGACGCCACCGTCCGCGCCAAGATGGACGACGTAGAGGCCAATCGGCAGCGCCAGCGGGCTTTGCTGGCGGACCCGGCTTACCGG
>NZ_PQWB01000168.1 GCF_002924365.1 Chromobacterium alticapitis
AGCGTGGTCTTGCCGGCCCCGTTGGGGCCGAGCACGCCGATGAACAACCCCTGCCCGATCTCCAGGCTGACATCGGCCAGCACCTGGCGCTGGCGATAGCCGACGCTGACGTCGGCCAGCGACACCGCGCTCACTTGCTGGACCCGCCCAGCGCCTTGTCCAGCGCGTTCAGCTGCGATAGCATCCATTCCTGGTAATGCTTGCCGGCCGGCTCGGTCTCCGTCACGCCCACCACCGGCACCTTGGCGGCGCGCGCCACTTTCTGCACCCGCTTGGCGGATTGGTCGGATGCCTGGCTGTTGTAGAACAGCACGTTCACCGCATGGGTTTTCAGATCGTTTTCGAAGGCGGCGATATCGCTGGCCGCCGGCTCGGTGTTGTTCATCACCGCCAGCTGGAATTTTTCATTGCGCATTTTCAGCCCCAGCGCCTCCGCCATATAGCCGAACACCGGCTCGGTGGCGGTCACCGGCTTGCCGGCGTATTTGCCGCGCAAGGCTTGCACCTTGGCATTCAGCGGCTGCAGCGAGGCCAGGAAATGCTGCAGATTGTGATCGTAATCGGCCTTGTGCGCCGGATCGGCGCTTTCCAGCTCGCTGGCGATCACTTTGGCCACTGCCGGCATGGTGGCCGGGTCGTACCACAGATGCGGGTTATCGCCAGTCTTGCGCTTCAGCAGCTCGCCGGCCACCACCGTCTTGCGCTGCGGAGCCTTGGCGGCGGACAGCAGCTTTTCCATCCACGGGTCGTAGTCTATGCCGTTGCAAACCACCAGCCGGGCATCGCTCAGCGCCTTGGCTGTGGATGCGCTGGCCTCGAACAGGTGCGGGTCCTGGTCCGGATTGCTCAGGATGCTGGTGACGTGGACGTGACTGCCGCCGATCTGCTGCGCCACATCGCCGTAGAAGTTTTCGCCGGCGACGACATTGACCGCGGCATGAGCCAGCAACGGCGAGCAAACGAGCGCGGCAACAAGCGCGAGGCGGGGGAATCGTTTCATCTTTGCAATCTCCATGATTAAGGGGGCGGTTGGCGCCGGTGCTTTTTTGTTATGTTATAACTTGCCCGTTATTTTATGTAATGCTATAACATTCTGCAAATCATTCGCATCATTCCCCGCCATGACCGCTGACGCCACCGCCGAAACCATCCATCTTTCCGACAACCTGGCCAGCCTTGCGGCCATCTTCGACGCCGACACCGAGCTGTGCCTGTACCGCCGCCCGCCCAACGCCGATATCGCCGGCTATTTGCGCCGCGCCAAGCAAAACGGCCTGCTGGGTCTGGGCTGGCGGCGGATAGTGACGCCAGGAGAAAGCGCCGACTTGCCGCTGGCCGACCTGCCCGGCCGCGACGCGCTGCAAGCCGACATCGACTGGCTGTGCGAGCTGTACGCCACGCTGACCGGCTGTCCGCAAGTAGGCGCCCGGCTGGAGGTGCTGAGCCGCCCGATGTGCCCGCGCTTCCATGTAGACCGCGTCGGTCTGCGCCTGCTGTGCTGCTACCAGGGACCAGGCACCGAATGGCTGCCGTCCTCCGCGGCAAACCGCTCCCGGCTGGGCGCAGCTGCGCAGGGCATGCTCGATGCGCAATCCGGATTGATTCTCGACGCCTCCGCCATCGGCAGCGCGCCGCCGTTCGCCGTGCTGCTGCTCAAGGGCGCCGAATGGCCGGAATCCAAGGGCGGCGCCATCCACCGCTCGCCCGCCCCGCCCCCCGAAGAAACCCGCGTGCTGCTGGCGCTGGACGCGGTGTGGTAGCCCCCTCTTTCCCTCATTTCAAGGAACACACATGAACAAGCTGCCGGTAACGGTGCTGTCCGGCTTTCTCGGCGCCGGCAAAACCACGCTGCTGAACCACATCCTGGCCAACCGCGAAGGCAAGCGGGTGGCGGTGATCGTCAACGACATGTCCGAAGTCAACATCGACGCCCGCCTGGTGCGCGAAGGCGGCGCCCAGTTGTCGCGCGCCGAGGAAAAGCTGGTGGAGATGAGCAATGGCTGCATCTGCTGCACGCTGCGCGAGGATTTGCTGCTGGAAATCCGCCGCCTGGCGGCGGAAGGCCGCTTCGACTACTTGCTGATCGAATCCACCGGCATCTCCGAGCCGCTGCCGGTGGCGGAAACCTTCACTTTCCGCGACGACGATGGCCGCAGCCTGGCCGATCTGGCGCGGCTGGACACCATGGTGACGGTGGTGGATGCCTGCAATTTCCTGCGCGACTACGCCTCGCGCGACAGCCTCACCGACCGCCAGGCCAGCCTGGGCGATGAGGACGAGCGCACCGTGGTGGATCTGCTGATCGAACAAGTGGAGTTCTGCGACGTCATCGTGCTGAACAAGACCGATCTGATCAGCGCCGAAGCGCTGGCTGAGCTGGAGGGCATTCTGCGCTCGCTGAATCCGCGCGCCGACATCGTGCGTAGCGAGTTCGGCCGTGTGCCGCTGGACAGAGTGCTCGATACCGGCCGCTTCGACTTCGACGCCGCCGCGGAAGCGCCGGGCTGGCTGGCCGAACTGCGCGGCGAGCATGTGCCGGAAACCGAGACCTATGGCATAGCCAGTTTCGTCTACCGCGCGCGCCGTCCCTTCCATCCGCAGCGGCTGTGGCAATGGATGCGACAGGAATGGTCCGGCGTGGTGCGCTCCAAAGGTTATTTCTGGCTGGCCAGCCGGCCGCAGTTCGCCGCGCTGTGGTCGCAAGCCGGATCGGTGGCCCGCCATTCCTGCGCCGGGCTGTGGTGGGCGGCGCTGGCCCGAGCGGAATGGCCCCAGGACGAAGACAGCCTGGCGCTGATCCGCTCGCGCTGGGCCGAGCCGTTCGGCGACCGCCAGCAGGAGCTGGTGCTGATCGGCATGGACATGGACCGGCAGGCGCTGACGGCCGGCTTCGACGCCTGTCTGCTGAACGATGCCGAGATGGCGAGCGGCCTCGATGCCTGGCAGACGCTGGACGATCCCTTCCCGCGCTGGGCCGTGGACGAGGAGCAGAACCAAGCCTGATGCCCGGCGAGGCGGCCCGCTCTGCTATAATCGGCGCTTTGCGCAATCCTCCGATCTTTAAGCCGATGACATCTGCCGCCCGCCTCGCCGACCTGAAATCCGCCCTGTCCTGCTGCCTGATCCGCGACCGCCACCCTCTGCGCCGCAAACTGGCCGACGCCGCCGACCGCCTGAAAAAGAATCAGCCCGCCGACAAGCTGCTCTCGGACATCGCCGGCCAGGTGGAGCGCTCACGCAGCCGCGCCGACGCGCGCCGCGCGCATCTGCCCAAGCCCCAGTTCGACGAC
>NZ_PQWB01000169.1 GCF_002924365.1 Chromobacterium alticapitis
CGCGGTGCGCGTGCTGGCGGCGCCGCCGGCCAGGCGCGGGGCGACCCAATACCGCTCCTGGGCGAAGGGGTAGGTCGGCAGCGCCAGACGACGCGGCCGCTCATTGCCGTACAGCCGAGACCAGTCCACGTCCAAGCCCTTGCTCCACAGGCTCAGCAACTTGCCCAGCTTGCCGCGTTGCGGCCAGCGGCCCAGGGTTGCCTGCAGCTCCTCGTCGCCGCCAAGGGCGGCCATGGCCTCGCGGTGGTGCTTGGCCTCGCCGGCGTAGACGGCGTTCAGCTCGGCGGCGTCGGCCAGATAGCCCTGCAATTGTCCACGGAGCTCGTCCAGGCTGGCGGCCATGCAGGCCAGACGGAAGCCCATGGCTTCACGGCCGGTTTGCAGGGTGTAGGCCAGCGCGTCCAGATCGTCCTCGCCGTATTCGGCCAGCGCGGCGAGCAGGCGGGCAGCCTGCTCGCGCAGTCGCTCCGAAGTCTTGGCCGACAGCACGAACGCCTGCGGCCGGATCGCCGGCGCGTTGGCCGGCGCGGCGGGCGGCCGGTATTCCTCCAGGACGACGTGGGCGTTGACGCCGCCGAAGCCGAAAGAAGACACGCCGGCGCGCAGGGGCAAGGCCTTGCCCCGGGCATCGGATAGCGGCGTCCAGGACTGGGTGTCGCGCACGATGTAGAAAGGGCTGTCCTGCAGGTCGATGTAAGGATTGATCTCGTCGCAGTGCAGGCTCTTGGCCAGCGTGCGGTGACGCATCTG